>JBFWXO010000038.1:0-60062 GCA_050187355.1 Vicinamibacterales bacterium | reverse complement strand
GGGAAGGTGTCAGTGGCGGCCGGCCGGCCGGCGGCCGGTGCCTGTCCCCAGGCCGTGGCGGCCCGCAGGGAAATGCCGAGGGCCGGGAGGCCTGGCGCCCACCTGAAGAACGAACGACGAGACCATTGCGCTGACATGCGTCGACCCTCCGGCCGCGGTTATGGCCGCAGGCCCACCCGCCAGGCAAGGCAGGTTCGCCTCAGGCGGCAACCCACTGACTGACAACGACTTGTCGGTGCAGGTGAGGGACACTCGGGCGGCGCTATCGCACCTGACCTGCGGCCGACGACGGCTCCCGTCCCATTTCCGCCGCCGACACCGGCGTGGCCGGGCCGTGGAAGATGGCATTGAAGATCAGCTTGTAAGTGGCGCGCGGCTGGGCGCGGAAGTCGATCTGACTGCCGAACGTGACCACGCGGCCCTTGCCGATGGCAAACGCGAGGATGTTCGCCTGGTCCTTCAGGTACTCCTCGCCGAGCAGCCAGCCGCTGGCGAGCACGTGCTGGCGCGGGTAGCGGGACACCACTTCCGCCTCCACGCCGAAGCCCGGACGCAGCCGGTAGGCCTGGTCGTCGTCGAAGAACACCGGCCACGACGCGGGCATGCCCCACGCCACCGGGTGATTCGGGTCGAACTCGTTGTTCAGGAGCGAGCCCGGGCAGTAGAACAGGGCCTGCGCCGGCGTCACCCGGTCCCGCAGCGTCTGCATCAGGCGCGCCGGGCTGCTGAAGGCGTCGCGGAGCACGGCCGTCGCGTCCTCGTCCCGGGAGGCCGTCGGCGGCGCCGCTCCTGGGCCGAAGCGGGGGGGCGCCTGCGGCAGCGCCCGTTCGATGGGCAGATCCAGCAGGTCGCGGGCGGTCTCCACGGCCGACCCGACGGCCAGCAGCGTCCCGCCGTTCTGGACGAACGACCGCAGGCGCGCCCAGCCCGCCTCGCCGATGCCGAACGCCCAGGCCCACTCCGCCGGATCGTTCCGCTTCGGGTCGAGGCCCTGCAGCATGCGTCCCTTCGTGGTGCCCGACGGCAGCAGGATCACGTCGTACTTGGCGTTGAGGTCGCCCTTGAAGTCCTCGGCCGACATGACGGCGTGATTGATGCCGTACTGCTCCAGCATCCACATGGACCAGCCGCCGGGCATGTTGTTGGCGGCCCGGTACAGGCCCACGCGGGTGTTCGGTTTCAGCCGCTCGCCGTCCACCGCGGGCGGACGCTCCGTGGCCATCACGGGAACGCCGAGCGCCTTGGCGTACTTCTCGACGATCGGCTGCGACTGGGACGAGCCCGGGATCACCCAGGTGCCGGGTGCGTGGCCGTCGAACGGCCTCGAGGCCCGATACACGGCCGCGCCGGCCTTCTGCAGCTCCGCAACCATCTTGAACGTGCCGTAGCTCTCCGGGCCGATCAGATACGCGCCAGCCGGCCGTGCCGGGGCCGTGGACGGCGCCGGCGTCACGGTCTTCACGGGCTCGAGCGACGCCTCGAACGGCTGCTCCACCGCGTCCACGGCCGCGCCCGTGAGCATCCACAGGGTGTGGCCCGTGACGTCGTAGGGCGGCTCGGGGGGGCCGCCGGGGAAGAGGCGGAGATCTGGGTAGTCCTGCCGCGAGAGCATCGTGCGCGCGTAGCCGCCGTAGGGCTGCGCCGTCTTGATCACGTACGAGCCGGCGGCGTACGACTTGCCGCCTGCGGTGAAGGGCGCCGTCGCGCGCTGGATCTCGACGGCCCCGAACTGCAGGAGGTCGAGCATCTCGTAGGCGCCGTAGGGATCGCGCTGGGTGGCCGGCACCACGTAGGCATACGGGCCGCCGGTGAAGTTCACCCAGTCGCGGTGCACTTGGTAGAAGTTGTAGAGCCACTCCTTGCCGTAGCGGGCCACGTGCGACATGCCGGCGAACGCCACCGTGACGCCGTAGTCCACCTGCTGCGCGAGCGTCCACGTGTCCTTCGAGTACGGCACCGGGAAGTGCGCGCGCGAGTCCTGCCAGCCGAGCGGCCGGCCGTCGGGACTCTTCACCGGGTCCGCCAGGTTCGCGTTGGCGATCTCGGTGAGGATGCGCGGCTGGCCGTGGTAGACCATGTACTGCCGCGCGGGCGACCACATGTCGTAGTTGTCCTCCCACGCCACGCCTTCCTTGCCCTCCGCGAGGAGCGCGGACGCCATGGCCTGGCCCACGGTGGACTGCCCCATGCGCAGCAGCGGGTGCATGTTCGGATCGAACGGCTCGGTGAACGGCGGCACGAAGATGCGCGCGCCGTTGCCGCCCTGCTGGTGCATGTCGTGCGTGATGATGGGCTTGTACTTGTTCTGCACCAGTTCCACGTTCATGCGCGTTTCCTTCTGCGTGAACATGAACCAGTCGCGGTTGTCGTCGTGCCCGACGTACTTGTGGTACAAGTCCGGGTACACGCGCTGGAACGGCGTGCCCTTGGTCTTGTACCAGTGGTCGATCACCAGCACCTGGCCGTCGGGGTTCTGCGACGGCACCATCAGCACGACCGCGTTGTCGAGAATCTGGCGAATCTCCGGCGAGCCGTCGGTGGCCAGCCGGTGGACGATCCTGATGATGGCCTGCCCGTTGCTGACCTCGGTGGAGTGGATCGTGGCGTAGAGGAAGTAGAACGGCTTGCCCTCGAGCGCCAGCTTCCTGGCTTCCGCGTCCGACAGGCCGCGCGGGTCGGCCAGCCGCCGGTTGATCTCCACCAGGCGGTCGAACTTCGCCAGGTTCTGCGGCGAGCTGATGCGCAAGAGCGGATAGCTGTTGCCCATCGTGGTCTTGCCCAGCTCTTCGTACTTCACCCGGTCGGTCTGCTTCGCCAGGAGCTGGAAGTACTCGAGGATCTTCGGATAGCGGGCCAGCTCGCCGTCGGCGCCGATCGTGAAGCCGAAGAACTGTTCCGGCGACGGGATGGCCTGGGCGGCGGTGAGGGTGGACGACGGCGGCGCGGCCGCGGTGACGAGCACGGCGACGGCCGCAAGGACGATTGCGCGAAGGAAACGCATTGACGGCCCCCTGAACGACGCGATGGTAGCACCGTGCCCTCAGGGCGCAGCGTTCGGCGGCCGCGGGCGGCGCGGGAGCGGACCCGGGGCCCCCGCGACGCGCCAAAACGTGGGATAACTGGGACGGGAGGCGGACGTGCGGCGACGTCAGGCGGCGGCCCTGGCCGTGCTGGTGGGGCTCGCCAGCGGTGCGGCCTGCGACAACAAGCGGTTGCCCACGGCCCCGTCGGATCTGGCGACGGGCATCGTGATCTACGAGCACGCCAATTTCCAGGGGCAGTCGGCGCACATCACGACCGACATCGCCGACCTGCGCGACGTCCGCGGCCCCTGCGAGCACTACGAGACCGGCGGGACGGCCGGCAGCGGCTACTACTACTACGACTGGAACGACTGCATCTCGTCGGTGAGGGTGGCGCCGGGCTGGCGGGCCACGTTGTACCGGGACGACCACTACCGCGACGATGCCCTCGACATCACCGAGGACGTCCCGAACCTGCAGCTCGTCACGCAGCACGACTGCCCGCACGACGGGCTGAACGACTGCGTGACGTCCATCCGCGTCCGACCGCAGTCGCCGGCTGTCCCGTCGACAGGGGCTGTGCGACCATCGCCAGCGGAGCACGGAGGGGCCGCCCGGACGATCCCTTCCTCCGGCTTCGCCGACTGACGCTGTACGATCAGCTCCGCCGGACGAAGGGATCGTCCGGGCGGCCACTCCATGAGGGAGCGATCGAGGAGGTCTTGTGAGCGCTCGCGACGTCATTACCGACCTGCGCGCCCTGGCGGCGCGCACCAGCGACGAACATGGCGCCCAGCGCGTGGCCTGGGGCCCGATGTGGCGCGAGGCGCGGAGGTGGTTCGACGAGCTGCTCGCGGCCGACGGCTTCACGGCCGAGACCGACGCGGCCGGGAACCGGTGGGTGACGCTGCCCGGCGCGTTGCCGCGGACCGTGATCGTCGGCGGCCACCTGGACTCGGTGCCCAACGGTGGCTGGCTGGACGGCCCGCTCGGGACCCTGGCGGGCCTGGAGGCGATCCGCCGCTACCGGCGCGCCGGGACGACGCCTCCCGTGACCCTGGCGGTCGTGGACTTCGCCGACGAGGAGGGCGCGCGGTTCTCGCGCAGCCTCCTGGGGTCGTCCGGCGCCAGCGGGAGCCTGGTGCCCGATGCCGCGCGGCACCTCACCGACCGCCACGGCGTCCGTCTCGTGGATGCCCTCGCCGAGAACGGCATCGATCTGGACCGGATGACGGGGGCCCACGCCGCGCTCATGGCCCGCGACCCGCGCGCGTACCTCGAACTGCACATCGAACAGGGGCCGGTGCTCGAGGCCATGGGCCGGCCCGCGGCCGCCGTCATCGGCACCTACGGTGTCGAAAGGCACGTGCTGCGCTTCGTGGGCCAGGCCGCGCATTCGGGCTCCACGCCCATTGCCATGCGACACGACGCGTTCCTGGCGGCCGCCGAGACGGCGCTGGCCTGCCGGGACATCGCTCGAAAGCACTCCCGACCGGAGCTCGGCATGGTGTGCACGGTCGGCACGGTGCGGGTCGAACCCGCGATCGTGACGGCCGTGCCGGGCGTGTGCGAGATTGCGCTCGATCAGCGGGCGTTCGAGAAGGACGTGCTGCAGCAGGCGCTCGCCGACGCGCGGGCCGCTGCCGCGGCGGCCGCCGAGGCCAACGGCGTCTCGGTGGAATGGCGTCACGTGTGGCGCATCGACCCGTGCCGGTTCGACCCGCGGCTGGTCGATCTCTGCGCCGAGGCGGTGCAGGAGGTCACCGGGCACGCGCCCCGGCTGCCGTCCGGCCCCCTCCACGACGCCGTGGAGATGGGCCGCATCATGCCGTCGGTGATGATGTTCGCGAAGTCCCTGCGCGGCCTGTCCCACTGCAAGGAGGAGGACACGCCCGAAGGCGATCTCGAGGTGACAATCGAAGCGTTCCTGCGGCTGGTGGACAAGACCGTCGCGATGGTGGCCGGCGACGCGTAACGCCGGCCCCCCGGCCCGGCCTCACTGCATGCTGGTGCCCTTCAGGTACCACTTGCCGCCCAGGCGCACCACCGTGGCCACGCCCTTCACCGGCTTGCCGTCGGCCACGCCTTCGAAGTCCACCAGGGCCTCGTCGCCGTCCACCGTGCCGCCCAGCAGCTTGATCTTGCGGGGCGTCATGGCCCGCATCATCTGGAACATCTCCTTGGCTTCGCCGGACTTCACCGAGGCGCGCATCATCTCCTGCTCCTCGGGGGGCGCCGTGGCGATGAGCGCGTTCAGGTCGTTCTTCTCGATGGCCGCGAAGTGCGCCAGGGCCGCCTTGCCCGGATCGCCGCCGTCGGCCGGGAGCGCCGTGCCGCTCCTGGCGGCCGCCGATTCCACCTTCAGGTCGAAGGTGACGTCGGCCGTGTCGCCGCCGTTCTTCAGCCGGAACGTCCCGGCCACGCGATCGGCCGTGCGCGCCGTGAGCGCGAGGCCCTTGGTGTAGTCGCTGTTGCACGACGAGCCGCCGCCCTGGCCCGTGGAGTAGTCGATGCAGTTGAAGGAGCCGTCGGCGTCGATCCGGAGCGTGACGTGGGCGGTGCCCATGCGCATCACGTCGAAGCTGTCGATCTTGCTGTCGCGGGCCGCGGCCTTCCGGTCGAAGGCCGCCGGGAGGAACGCCACTTCCACGCCGTCGTCGGCCTTGTAGGCCACCGCGTCGGCCACCGTGAAGCTGGCGCCCTTCAGGCTCACCTTGCCCTTCACGTCCGCCTGCGCGGCCGTCGCCGCCAGTACCGCCGCCAGGGTCATGCCCGCCGACTTCGCGATCCTCATCTCGTGGCTCCTTGATCCCGATGGCGCCGGCCCCGTGCCCGCCATCACCCCGGGGTCCGCGTCCAACACGGGCCCGCTACTACTAGCGCAATGTCGGTCGAAATCCCCGCATCGATGCCGCCTCAGCCTTCACGGGCGGCGGATCCGTGGACGCCGCGTGCCGCACGGTGCAGACCGGAGGCCGGCGGAATCCCGCCAACCGGGCCGCCCGGGGCTGCTACACTCCGCGCCTGAAGGGGATTCCATGCACGTGCACCGCGCCCGCCTCCTGCTGGCCACGGCCGTCCTGGCCACGGCCGTCGCCGCCTGTCAATCGTCCGCTCCCGCGGCCCAGCCGCAGGCCGGGCCCGCCGCCGGCACCGAGATTCTCTGGGACCGCTACGGCGTCCCCCATATCTTCGCGCCCGACCACGCCAGCTTGTTCCAGGCCTACGCCTACGCCCAGATGGAGGCGCATTCCGAGCTCCTCATCCGGCTGTACGCCCAAGCCCGCGGACGCGGCGCCGAGTTCTACGGGCCGGAGTATCTCGACTCGGACCGGTGGGTGCGCACCAACGGGCTGCCCGAGACGGCGAAGCAGTGGGCGGCCGGCCAGAGCCCCGAGTTCGCGCCCCTCATCGAGGCCTTCGCCCGCGGCCTGAACCAGTGGGCCGACGAGCACAAGGCCGAGCTGAGCCCAGAGGCCCAGCGCGTCCTGCCGCTCTCGGCCGTGGACGTCTACGCGCACGGCCTGCGGACCATCCACTACGACTGGATCGTCAGCCCCCGCCGGCTCGAGACGCGCCTGACGCGCTGGGAGGACGAGGTCCACGGGTCCAACGAGTGGGCGGTCTCGGCGTCGCGCTCGGCGTCGGGTCACGCGCTGCTCATGAGCAACTCCCACCTCCAGTGGGGCGATATCCACACCTACTTCGAGGTGCAGCTCACGGCGCCGGGCGTGACGTCCTACGGCGCGGTGTGGGTGGGCTTCCCGGTGCTGCGGCAGTGCTTCACGGAGTTCGTCGGCTGGACGCAGACCACCAACGCCCCCGACGAATCGGACCTCTACGGCATCGTGGAGAAGGACGGCGGCTACGTGCTGGACGGGCAGGTGAAGCCGTTCGACACCCACGACGAGATCATCAAGGTCCGCCAGGCCGACGGATCGATGAAGGAAGAGACGCTGACGGTGCGGCGCACGGTGCACGGCCCGGTCGTGGCCGAGCGCAAGGGCATGTCCATCGCGATGAAGGTCGTGGCGCTGGATCGGCCCCGGCTCTTCGAGCAGTTCTGGCGCATGGGCCTGGCGAAGAACCTCGACGAGTGGCAGGACGCGATGCGGATGCAGCAGCTCCCGCTCTTCAACACCGCCTACGCCGACCGCGACGGCCACATCGCCTACGTCTACAACGCCACGCTGCCCGTGCACGCCACCGGCGACTACCGCTTCTGGCAGGGCGTCGTGCCCGGCGACCGCTCGGATCTCATCTCCAACGAGATCGTCCCCTACGACCGGATTCCGAAAGTGATCGATCCGCCCCAGGGCTGGATCCAGAACTCCAACGACATGCCGTGGACGTCCACCTACCCGCGGTCGCTGGACCCGAAGGACTTCGCGGCCGGCTTCGCGGCGCCCCAGGGCATCACGCAGCGCGCCCAGCGCGGGACCCGCATCCTCAGCACCGCCCCGGAGAAGATCAGCTTCGAGTTCATCAAGGAGGGGAAGCTCTCCACGCGCGTGGAGACGGCCGACGACTTCGTGGATGAGATCGTGGCCACGGCGAAGGCGCGCGGCACGGCACGGGCCAGGAAGGCGGCCGACGTGCTGGCGACATGGGACCGTCAGGCCGAGGTGGACAGCGACGGGATGCTGCTCTTCTACAAGTTCATGACCGCGGCCGGGCCGAACTTCTCGAACATCGGCGGCTACAAGGTGCCCACCGACGACGCGCGTCCGCTGGAGACCCCCCGCGGGTTCAAGGACCCGGCCAAGGCGATGGCCCTGCTCGACACGGTGGCCGGCGAGGTGGAGAAGGAATACGGTTCCCTGGCCGTGAAGTGGGGCGACGTGCTCCGCTTCCGCCGCGGCAACGCCGACGTGCCCGGCAACGGCGCGCCCTCGCAGCTCGGGGCCATCCGCACGATCAACGTCAGCGATTTCAAGGACGGCAAGTTGGAGGCGATCTCGGGCGACACCTTCTACGGCGTGATCGAGTTCTCCACACCGCAGCGCGGCGAGGTCCTGCTGAACTACGGCAACTGGTCCAAAAAGGGCTCGAAGCACATCGACGACCAGCTGCCGCTGGCGTCACGCAAGGAACTACGGCCGATGTGGCGGGACCGCAAGGACATCGAGGCGAACCTCGAGAGCCGGAAGACGTTCAACTGAGGAAGGGCTCGCTCCCGCCTTGATCGGGACTCTCGTCGGCCACTACCGGGTTCTCGAGCGCCTCGGCGAAGGTGGCATGGGGGAGGTGTATCTCGTCGAAGACACCCGCCTCCAGCGCCGCGCCGCCCTGAAGCTGATCAGCCCGTCGCTCATCCGCGACGAGTCGCGGCGCCACCGGTTCGTGCAGGAAGCGCGCCTGGCCGCCTCCATCGACCACCCGCACATCGCCGCCATCCACGAGGTGGGCGAGCACGACGGCCGCACGTTCCTGGTCATGGAGTACGTGGAAGGCCGGTCGCTGCGGCAGGTCCTCCAGACAGGTCCGCTGAAGGTGCGGCGCGCCCTCGACTACGCCATCGAAGCCGGCGACGCCCTGGCCAAGGTGCACGAGCGCGGCGTGATCCACCGCGACCTCAAGCCCGACAACCTGCTCGTCGCCAACGACGGCTACCTGAAGGTGATCGACTTCGGGCTGGCCAAGCTGGCGGATCCGCTCGCGCAGAGCGGACTGGCGGACGCCGTGACCGTCGGTGACGGCGGCGTGCGCACGGCCGACGGCGTGGTGCTCGGCACGGTCGGTTACATGTCGCCGGAGCAGGTGCGTGGCGACGTGGTGGACGCACGCAGCGACATCTTCTCGTTCGGCGCCGTGGTCTATGAAATGGTCACGGGCACGGCGCCGTTCCAGAAGCGGAGCGCGGCCGAGACCATCAGCGCCATCCTCAACGAGATGCCGCCGCCGCCGCAGGTGGACGACCTGGGGGCCGCCGCCGAGCTGCAGCGCATCGTGCGCAAGTGTCTGGCCAAGGACGCCGCCTCGCGTTACCAGGGCATGCGCGATCTGCTGGTGGACCTTCGCGATCTGCGACACACCCTGGCCAGCGCCGACTCGGTGGCGCGGCCAGCCGGCGAGGCCGCTGCCCCGCCCGCTGGCATGCGCTGGCCGGTGCTGGCGGCCGCGGGTGCGGCGTTCCTCGTGGCGGCGGCGGTGCTGACGTGGGTGGCCCGCGGTCGGCCATCAACCCCGGGCGGCACCCCAGCCGGCGCCTCGGCCCGTCCGGCCGTGGCCGTCCTGCCCTTCGAAGTGATGGGGGGCGACGCCGACGCCGCGTGGCTCGGCAAGGGGCTGCCCTCGATGTTGATCACGGGCCTCGCGCAGACGCCCGACATCGAGGTGATTGGCAACGAGCGCTTGGGGGATGCGGCCCGGCAGCTCGGCGCGGCCGGACTCGACGCCGTGGACCGCGGGCGGCTGGCGGATCTGGCCCGTCGATCGGGCGCGCGGTTCATCCTGGTGGGGAGCATCGTGCGGGCGGGCGGCGATCTGCGCATCGACGCGCGCGTCGAAGACCTCGAGAGCGGCGCCGTGCGCCTTGCCGAGTCGGTGCGTGGCGCCGATGCCCTGACGCTGGCCGACGACCTGGCGGCCCGCGTCCGCCGCGGCCTCGACGTGCGGGCGGCACCGGGCGCGGTGCGGCCGGTGGCCGAGATGTCGACGGCGTCGGTCGACGCCTACCGCGCCTATCTCGCGGGCGTCGACGCCATGGTCAACTACCGGCTGGCGGATGCCCGCCGCGAGTTCCAGGAGGCGACGGCCCTGGATCCCGGGTTCGGGCTGGCCTATTCCCACTTGTCCACCGTGGCCGAGTTCCAGGGCCGGGCCAGGGAGAGCCGCGACTGGCTGCAGCAGGCGGCCGCGCACCTGGAGCGCATGCCCGAGCGGGACGCCGTGCTGGTGCGCGCCACCCTGGTGCGGACGATGGGGCGGACCGACGAGTCCGAGCGGCTCCTGGATGATCTCGCGGCCCGGTATCCCGACGCGGAGCCGGTGTGGCTCACCTTGGGGTTCTGGGCGTTCGCCACCGACCTCCCTCGCGCGCTGACCGTCTTCGAGCGAGCCGCCGCGGCGCTGCCGCAATCCCCGGGCATCCGGAACATGCTCGGCTACGCCCAGTCCGTCAACGGCCGATACGACGAGGCGCTCCGGTCGTTCGAGGACTACGTGAGGATGCGTCCATCGGAGGCCAACGCCCTCGACAGCCTGGCCGAAGGCCAACTGGCGGCGGGCCGCGTCGACGACGCGCTCGCCACGTTCGACACCGCCATCAGGCGCGGGTACGCCGGCGCGTCGGGAGGGGTGGCCCTGGTCCAGGCCATCCTGGGCCGTTACGACGACGTGCTGCAGGATCCCTCGAGGCTGGGCGGCGTGTTGCGCGCCCTCGTGCTGTCGCGACTGGGGAGGTTCGCCGAGGCGGCCGAGTCGCTGGCGGCGTCGCGGCGCGTCTACGAATCGAACGGCTGGGTGGAAGGCATGGCGTCGATCGAACTGATCCGAGCCACCCACGCGCTGGAACGTGGCCGGTGTGAGGATGCCGCTCGCGATATCGCCGCCGCGGAACCCCTGCTGGCGTCGGCCCCGCCGGCGACGTCGACGTCCTGGCTCGTCTATGCGGACGTCCTCGCCGGCACCTGCGCCGCCCGTAGTGGACAGCACGACGAGGCACGGCGCCGCCTGGATCATGCGAGGCAAGTTCACCGCGCGCAGGCGCCGCTCGAAGCGTGGTGGGTCGCCGCGCTCGAAGGCGAGGTGCTGCTGGCGCAGAACGACCTGGAGGGCGCCAGGCGCGCGTTCACGGCCGGCGTGCCGGCCACGCGACTCTTCTTCAACCGGCATCTCTACTTCTTCACGCACTCGGTGCTGGCCAACAACCTGATCCTGCGCGACCTGCCGGCGCGCGTCGCGGCCGCGCAAGGCAAGGCCGCAGAGGCGGCCGAGCTCTATCGCGGCCTGCTGCGGTCGGGGCCCGGCCAGCCGTATACCGCGGTGCTCGAGCCGCGCTACGTGCTGGCGCTGGCGCAGCAACTGGAGAAGGCGGGCGACACCGAGGCGGCGCGCGTCGAGTACCGGCGCTTCCTGGACTTGTGGAAGGACGCGGACCGGGATCTGCCGGAAACGGCTATTGCCCGCGCGGCGCTGCGGCGGTAGCGCGTCGCGGCAGTCGGGGCGGAGCCTCCTCCCGGCTCGCTCCTGGCGCTGTCTTGCGTGAGGAAGTGGACGGCCCGGAGGGCCGTGCACTGCGCCTTCGGTGCGTCATCAAGGCACCTGAAGCAGCCGTGCCGCCGTGGGCGCACTTGTCCCACAGGCGTTTTCGGCCGCCACGCTGACGACGTAGCTGCCAGGTGGTGCGGCGGCCTCGAACGCGCGGCCGGTCGCCCTTATGGTGGCAGCGAATGTCCCGGTCACGGTGACCAGGAAGGCCGACGGCGCCGACCCGCCGGCAGCGGCATCCCAACTGAGGGAGACCCGGGGGCCGGCGCTGGCCGCCACGAAGTTGACCGGCGTGAACGGCCCGCCGCTGCACGCCCCCGGGAACGTCAACGTCCGCGCGTTGGAGGGTGCGCTCGTGCCGCTCGCGTTGGTGGTCCGGATGGCCAGGGTGTACTGGCCCGGCGGTACGCCGGCGAACGACAAGCTCTCGGTGAGTCCAAGGGGGACTGACGCCGTGACGGCCCCAGTCACGTCAAGGATGGCGCCCGTGGGCTCCCCGCCCTCGAACGTGTTGCGCCACGTCAGGTGCAGGTGGTCGCCGTCCGCCAGGCCCAGAAGGTTCTCCGGCGGCGACGGAGCCGCAGGCACCATGACATTCGCCCGGACTTCGATCGAAGGCCCACTCGCCTCGACTCCGGACAGCGTGCGCACGCGAAGAAAGAACGACCCCCGGGGGAGACTCAGCGAGACCCTGGGAATCGTCTGCACCGGGATCGTGCCAAGCACTTCACCCGGGTTGAGTCCCCCCTCGATCTGAAAGCCCGTGGGCGCCGGGCCAGACACGGGAGGCGTCCAGGCGAACGTCACCAGGCGCCCTTGGGCACTCGTCACTCGGAGGCCCGTCGGCGGCAGCGGCGGAGTACCGGAATCGATCACGAACTGCTTGATCTCCTTCATCTTCTGGACGATGAGCCAGCCCTTGAGTCCGTAGCCGCTGTCCATGAGGGCATTGCCGGTCGTGTGCGTCGCGGGGTCCCCGCCGTCCTTGTACGGATCGCTTCCGGCGGGATAGGCGATGCTGTCGTTGGTGTAGTGGACGCCATCACTCGACAGGAAGTGGTACAGCCAGTTCGAGAACGGACGCCGTGCGAGCATCTCGGCGTTCAAGTCGATGAGCGGCAGCTTGCGCGTTTGGGCGAGCTGGACGAGGGCGCCGTTGTAGTTGTCGACCCACTGGTTGAAGGGGTGTCCTTTCGGGATGAGGTCTCGATAGGTGTAGGTGATGATGATCGGGACCACGTGCCTGGCGATCAGGGCGTCGACGAGCGTCGTGAAGGCCGAAATGTCGAAGCCCTGGGAGTTCGCGTCCAGGTTGTACTCGGGAACCGCGAACTGGGCATCCGGAAAGGCCGCGAGAATCGTGTGAATGTTGAGTGCGTTCGGGTAGGACACACAGTCGAGCAGCTTCTGACGCGCGGTCGAGTAGGTGTCATCTCGAGGCATCCCGCCCCCCAGGAGATCCCACGCCCCCAGCCCGTCACCGACGGTGAAACTGCGCGCTGAGCAGATGTACGGGTTGGACAGGCCAAACCCGTCCTTGCTGTTGAGGTCGGCGATTGCGGAGCTGGCATGGAGCCACTGCGTGATCATCACGTCCTCGGCCGTCTTCCCGGCGCCCTCCTGGGCCCACTTCGTCAGTCCATAGCCGCGGGTCAGCGAATCCCCCAGGAGCAACGTGAATCCCGGCGTCTTGTTCGTGCCGCCGGCCAGGATCGCCTTGGCATTGGCGACCCAGCCGTTGGGGCCGCTCTGCCACGCGTCGTCGTACGAATTCGCACGCGCCTTGTCGTGTGCCGCGTGCGCGAGCGGAGGGAAGAGCAGCACGCCCAGAAGTGCCCACAGTCCCACGTTCAAGGTGCTGATGCCGGACTTGCGGCGCAACTGTGGACGGTCGGGATCAGGCGACACAGGGATCTCCTCGAAATGGCATCGGCTACCCGCTGGACGTGCAGCGAAGGAACACGGCGGGCTTCCCGATCCTACCGTGCCCGCTGAACAGGCGCGGGCCGACCCGTCGCGGCTGGCGGGAGCTACAGCTCAGCGTTCTTCAGGGTAGTCATGCGGTGCTCTCAGAGCCTCACGTGCGTGACGCGCCGCTCCTGCACCAGGCCCAGCGCCTTCACGCCGAGCGTGGGCTCGTCCATGAAGATGTCGCGGACGGCCGGGCTCGTGGACCTGCATGTGCGTGCCGGTCAGGTCGTCGAGCCACGCGGGGTCTTCATCCGCGCGAGGGCGGGACGTCGCCGACGCCGGGGCGCTCCCGCCGCGCCGGCTACGAGGAGGCGAGACCGCGCTTGCGCGCGACGATGTGAAAGAGGTGCCAGTGTTTGGGCTCCCGCAGGTCGGGCGGATCGTCGCGTTCCTCGACCCGCAGCATCTCGATGTCGAATCCGGCGAGCAACGCCTCGATCTCGTCCCGTGTGTGATGCGTGCGGTCCGGCCGTGACGCCCACGAATCGCGATCGCCGAAGAACTGACCCGCGAAACGTCCCCCGGGGCGGATGGCGGCCACGATGCGGGCCCATAACCCCGGCAGGTGGAGCGGCGCGCAGAAGGGAAGCGCGAAGCTCGCGTTGAGGAGGTCGCACGCCGGAAACGTCGTGTCCTCGAAGCGGGCGGCGACGGTGCTCAGGCGGTCCGTCCCTGGGCGGCTTGCCCAGCACCGCCCCGAATCAGCGCTGGGGCGGTCGTGCTACGCCCAGGCGTTGCAGGGCCAGCGCCCGCGACCAGCCTCCGCTGACATGCTCCCCGATGCGCTCGACGACGTGCCACAACGGCCCGCCTGGCGCCTCCTGCGTCAAGGCCGTCCGGCCCAGGGCCACGTCGGCGCCGGCATCGAGCAGCAGCTTCGCGATCGCCGGATCCTCGTGGCCGGCCGCGATGACGAGCGGCGTCGTCGCGGTGCCGGTCTCGCGGGCATCGGGATGGGCGCCGCATTCGAGGAGGAGGCGCACGACGTCGATCCGTTCCTTCTGCACGGCGTGCTGCAAGGCCGTCCAGCCGCGGTGATCGAGGTCGGGAAACACGAAGACGCGGGCGGTGGCCGTCGAGGCGTCCAGGTCGACCCCGGCTGCCGCCAGCGCGCGGATGGCCGCGAGGTCGCCCGTCCGCGCCGCCCACACGAGATGGCCGTGCGGGTCGAGTCGCAGATCGTCGGCCGACGGCGAGAACGCTCCGCAGGACGCGCAGAGCAGGGCGGCGACGAGCGTGGCACACCGCATGGCCATGTCGTCACCTAGGCCCCCGCGGCCGGGCGGCTACTGGAAGTGTGCCGGGACATAGACGTGCTCGTAGTAGAAGAGCGCCGCAATCGACAGCGCCGTCAGCGTGACTGGCAGCGCCACGCGCCGCACGAGCGGCCACGGGCGGGACCAGTCGGCCGTCGCCAGGTAGGCCAGCATCGCCGGGACCATCAGGGCGATCGAGAGCTGGAAGATGTGGGCGGGCGCCTCCTCGTCGGCCGATGGCGGCCGGTCGAGGCCCTTCAGCCACGCCAGGAACCAGGGCACGACCGACGCCGTCAGCGACAGCACGAGCAGGACGACGGTGCTGATCCGGTTGACCCGCGCGTTCTTCACCATGCTGCCTCCCGAACGCGGTGCACGTCGGTGTCGTGCCTCGCGTTCCGTCGTGTCCGCCGCCTATCGGGCCTTCCGCGCGTGGCGGATGATGGCCTCCATGTGATCGAGGTACTTCTGCAGCGCCTGCCGTCCCCGCGCCGTCAACTGGTACTCGGTGCGAGGCATCCGGCCCTCGAAGCTCTTCGTGCAGGCCAGGTAGCCCGCCTCCTCGAGCTTTCGCGCGTGGACGCTCAGGTTGCCGTCCGACGTCTCGGTGGCCACCTTGAGATCGGTGAAGCTCATGGGCGCCTGCGCGGCCAGGGCGCTCACGATGGCCAGCCGCGTGCGGTCGTGGATCAGGCGGTCCAGGTCCGCGGGCGCCGCGGCGGGAACCGCGCGGCGGACGGGCGCTGCCGCCCGCGGCGGGTCGGCCTCGCGGCGGCGGGTGGCGCCGCGCTCAGCCGCCATGCCGCCTCGCCACCAGGCTGCCGAACACCACGTGGAGCGCGCCGAAGCCCGCGCCCAGCCACAGGTCGCCGAATCCGTTGACGAGCGAGGCCGCGCCGCCCAGCCCCATCAGCGCGATGCCGAGCCAGGTCAGGACCGGCACGCTCGACGTCGCCCCGGCCAGCACCCCGGCGCCGTAGAGCAGCAGCCAGGCTGGCGGGAGGGCGTCGAAGGCTCCCATCCTGACGAGGGCGGCGGTCAGGATCGCGCCGGCGACCAGCGCCGGGAGAAAACCCTGCAGGAACCGGCGGCCCGAGGCCGACCAGATCGCGACGTGGTGACGCCGCGCCTTCCGGTGCAGGGTGACCAGTCCGACGCTGCCGGCGGCGACGGCCGCCAGCAGCCAGATCGTCAGCCACGCCCGCCGGTCCGGCGCACGGCTGGCGCCGGCCGCCGCCATCAGGCCCACGACGCCCATCCCCACGCCGCCCCACCCGGGCACCACGGTGAACGACGCGCTGCGCGCCATGGTGGCGCGGATGAACTCCAGCGAGTCGGCGGCACGGTCCTCGAGATCGGTCGAGCGCACGATCGGGACTCTAGATCAAAGTTCTTTGCGTCGTAAAGTAAATTCGTCCGCCGGCCCCGGAACGGGGACCGGCGGGGCGTCGACGGCGGGTGGCCGGACTACGGCGCGATGGTGATCTTCTCCACCGTCCAGGTGGAGCAGTCGCCCTTGTAGAGGACGGTGTCGGACTCGCAGTGCAGCTCGTGCACGAGGCAGCCGCTCTGCCCGTGGCCGAGGCTCGTCTGCGCCCAGCCCACGAGCGTTCCGTCCAGGCTGAACTTGTAGATCTTGCCGTTGCCGTCGCCGCTGAACAGGTACTGGGTGGCGCCGGGCGACACGCACACGGACCACGGCGCGCCCATGCCCTCGATGATGCGCACGGGCTCCAGGTCGGGATTGAACACCTGCACGCGGCGGTTGCCGCGGTCGGCCACGTAGATGTTGCCCGTCGCGTCGGACGTGATCCCGTGCGGGGTGTTGAACTGGTTGGGCGCGGCGCCGCGTTCGCCGATCGCCTTCACCCAGGTGCCGTCCTTCGTGAACTTCGCCACGCGCGAGTTGTTGTAGCCGTCGGACACGAAGATGTTGCCGTCGTTGTCCCAGGTCACGTCGGTGGGCCGGTTGAAGACGCCGGGCCGCGGGTTCGGGGTGCCCTCGAGGTGATCGCCCTCCTCGGTGAACCGCTCGAGCCAGTCGAGCGGCTCCTCCTTCCGGCCGAGCACCATGGCGACGCTCGCGTCCGGCCGGTACTTGATGACCATGTTCGAGCCTTCGTCGACGACCCACACGTTCTGGTCCTTGTCCACGCGGACCGTGTGAGCGAAGCCGGCGCCGTAGCTGTTCGGGCCCCATTCCTTGACGTACCGTAGCGACGGATCGAACTCGAACAGCATGGAGGCCGCGCTTCCCTTCACCTGCGCCGTCTTCCCGGTGCGCGAGAACACGAACAGGCTGCCGGCTGCGTTCTTCGCCACGCCGACGGTCTCGCCGATCGTCTGCCCCGGCACGGAGAGGTTCAACACCTGTTCGGTGACCTTGAGCTGCGGCGTGGCCTTCTCCAGTTCCTCCTGCCTGGCGCGCTGTTCGGCGGTACCGGCCAGCCCGCCGCCGGCGGGCGCCGCCGCGGGGGCGCCGGCCGGAGCGCCCGGCTGCGCGCCAGGGGACGTGCCCGCGGCCGGACTTCCGGGCGGAGTCGAGCACGCGGCCAGGCTGAACGCCAGGGTGGTGGACAGCATCAGGCGGATGGTCATCGTCGATCTCCTCGAAGCGCGACACGTCGAGCCCCGTGTCCGGGCGAAAGCGCGCAAAGTATACCCCTCGACCTTCGCGCTCTTCATCGCGTGTCCGGGGCCCGCGCGCGATTCCGTTGTTACAAACCGATGACATTCCCCGGGCGCGACACCCACTCCCACGCCGGCGCAACGCCGGCCCCAGGGCCCGCGCCGCGGACGCCGGGTCCGGCGGTGGTGAAGTTCGTCCCCACCACGGCGGAGTCCCTCGTGTCCTCGGCCGGCGGCATTGCGCTGCCGCTGGTGGCGCTGGCCGTGGCCGGACCCCTGCTGTTCGTGCTGTCGCGCCTCTGGATCACGCCGAATGCGCTCCTGGCGGGCAGCGTGCTGGTGACGCTCGGGAGCCTGGTGCTGCTGGCGCTCGCCACCGTCGTGGTGGGGGCGGTACGTCGGCTGGTCGTCGCACTCGCGGGCGGCAGGCCCGTGCGAACGGCCACGCTCAGTCTCGAGGGCGGCGCAGGTGCAGGCAGCGGCGTCAACGGCACGCTGCACCTGTCGTGGCGTCTCGCCGCCGACGAGTCGGTCCGCGCGGTGTTGACCTGTACTGTCTCGAGCGACGGCACCGACGGCTGGGCCGTGTCCCACCGGTTCGTCCGGGAACAGACCGTGGACGCCGCGGCGTGCCAGCCTGGCCTCGAGACCCGGGTGCCCGTCGCGATGCCGCTGCCCCCCGAGGCGCCGCCGTCGGGGGTCTACGAGGTCGCGCCGCGCGGTGAACGCCTCGTGGTCTGGACGCTGGCAGTCGCGGTGCTGCCGAACGGCCCCGTGCTGCCCGATTTCGTCGTGGCCGTCCGGCCCGCGGCCACGGGGCCGGTCGTCGTGCCCGATCGACTCCCTGCGGAAGCCCCCCCCGTCGCGGCGCCGTCTCGTCCCGCTCACTCACGGGTGGCCGTGCGTCCTGCCGCGGACGGCATCGACGTCGCGCTGCCCATGCCCTCCGGGTGGCGGTCGTTGCTGGTCTGGGGGGTCGTGACGATTCCGATGTGGGTCGTGCTCCCGTGGCTCGCCTGGAACGATCCACGCGACTGGCCCGGCAACCTCGTGGTCGCGCTCGCGGTGCCCGCGCTGGTCAACGGCGTGCCGCTCCTGATGCTGCTCGCCCCCGGGCGCCTCGTCGTGCAGCCCGGCGGCATCGAGCTGTCCCGTGGTACGCGCCGCCGAAAGCGCGCCCACGTCCTCTCGGTGCGACGGGCCGAGGTGCGCGCCATGCCCCCGGTGATGCCCGTTGCGACCGACGTGTGGCTGCACCGCGGCGACGAGCCGCCCTGGTTCGTCTATCGCGGCGGGTCGCAGGCGGAAGCACAGTGGCTGGCTGCCGAGATCGGACGCGCGCTCGACCAGGCGCGCGAGGCCCGCCAGGCCGGGCGTTGAGACGCGTCGTCACGCCGGCTCGACCGCAGCGTGCGGTTGACCCGGTGCCGAGGTCCGGAGGAGCATGACGTGCCGCGGCGCCTGCGGCCTCTGCAGACGTCATGCGGAGGCGCCGCACGCCGGCCCCGGCGCACTCCGACATGAACGCATTCGACACCGCCGCGGTGCTGATTGCCGTGGCCGCGCTCTCCGGCTACTTCAATCACCGCATCCTGAAGCTGCCGGCCACCACTGGCACCCTCGCCGTGGCGCTCGTGAGCTCGTTCCTGCTCGTCGCCGTGGACCAGGTGGCGCCGTCGTGGGGGCTGCGGACCACGGTCTCCGAGTTCCTGCGGGAGATCGACTTCAACGAGGCGCTCATGCACGGCATGCTGAGCTTCCTCCTCTTCGCCGGCGCCCTCCACATCGACCTGGACGACCTCTTCCGGAACAAATGGACCATCGGGACGCTCGCGACCGTGGGCGTGGTGGTGTCGACCGTGGCGGTCGGCTGGCTGATGTCCGTCGCGTTCGGCCTGCTGGGTGTGGACGTGCCGCTGGTCATCTGCTTCGTGTTCGGCGCCCTCATCTCGCCCACCGACCCCATCGCCGTGATGGGGCTGCTGAAGGAGATGAAGGCCCCGCGAAGCCTCGAGGCGCAGATCGCGGGCGAGTCGCTCTTCAACGACGGCGTGGCGGTAGTGGTGTTCTTCGCCCTCGTCTCGGTGGCGGGCCTGCACAGCGTCGAGGTGGAGACCATCACCGTGAGTGCCGCCGGCCTGACGGCGTTCTTCCTGCGCGAGGTGCTCGGCGGCGCGGCGCTCGGCCTGGGCCTCGGCTACGTGGGCTACCACGCGCTCAAGAGCCTCAACGATCACTCGCTGGAGCTGCTCATCACGCTGGCGCTCGTGATGTTCACCTACTCGCTGTCCTTCTGGGTGCACGTCTCGGGCCCGATTGCGGTCGTGCTCGAAGGCCTGCTCATCGGCAACCCGGGGCGCCGCTTCGCGATGAGCGAGCGCACGCGCGAGCACGTCGACGCCTTCTGGCAGATGCTCGACGAGATCCTGAACGCCGTGCTCTTCCTGCTGCTCGGCATCGAGGTGTTCGCTGTGCCGGCCGGGCTCACCCCGGTGCTCGTCGGCCTGGTGGCCGTGCCCGTCGCGCTCCTGTCCCGGCTCGTGTCGGTCTCGCTGCCCCTCGCGGCCATGAGCCTCCGGGGGCGCTACCTGCCGGGGATCGTGCCGGTGTTGACGTGGAGCGGCCTGCGCGGCGGCATCTCGGTGGCCATGGTGCTGTCGCTGCCGCCGTTCCCCGCGCGCGGGTACCTCCTGGCCGCCACCTACGCCGTCGTCGTCTTCTCGATCCTCGTGCAGGGGCTCACGGTGCGCCGCGTCCTGCTGCACTACGGCGTCGGTGGCGCCGAGGCCGCCTGACGGCGCGGCCCACTCCGACACGGAGGTCCCGACCGTGCGACGACGATGGCACCTGACCGGCGGGATGACGGCCGGCCCGCTCCTCTTCGCGTGGGCGTTCGGCGCGGCCGCCCTCGCGCAGGCGCCCGTGCCCGCGGCGATGCCGGCGTCCCTGCAGGGGCATCTTCGGGCCGAGCGGCTCCAGGACGTCACCTCGGTCCGCGGCCTGCCGCTCGGCGTGCGCGACGCGCTGCAGGCGCTCTTCGGCGCCAGCACGCTCGCCATCGCGGAGCCCGGCGCTCGGTTCCAGGCCACCGATGTCGTGGAGGACCCCGGGCTGCCGGCCCGGCGCCTCGTGCTGGCCGGCTGCGGCCCGGACCACTGTGTCGTGTACTACGAGCGCGGCGGATTCGCCCACACGTGGCGCGCCGTGCTGTTCCACTGGACACCGACCGGAACGACGGCCGTCGCCGGCGGCGTGGCCCCTCGCGATCTGCGCTCGATCGACGACGTGCGGAACGCGCTGCTCTCGGGCACCGTCAGGGCCGCCGGCCGCGACTGGTGACCCTCGGTATCCGAGGCGCGGAGACACGGATCCACCGCCCCGATCGTCCGTGGCGGGGGGGATGTCGGCGCCGTCTGTCGTGACGAGCGCGGTGCAGACGCCGTGATGGGCTTTCGCGCGATCGATGTACGCCTGCACGACCGCGCGGCAGACGTCGGCCGCGCTGCCGGCGTGGCTGCGCGCCGGGGTTGCGCGGAGGGGTGTTCCCGCCGCCGCCCTGGCTCACAATGGAGCTGCGCGAAATATTGCGCGCCTCCTCCGCCGGCTACTGGCAGGTCGCCGTCCCGCACTTGGCCGCTCGTACTTCGTGCGCCAGGTCGTGGTAGGCGACGATCGGCAGGCCGTCCGGTGCCACCGCGATCGACGGGGTATAGCCCGTTTCGAAAGAGGCGTCGTCGACGAGCGATCCGACGTTGCCTGCCGTGCAGGTGACGTTCCCGCAGTGCGTCACTCGAAGGGCCCACAGCTGGGTGTCTTGAGCGCTGATGAGCGGCAGACCGTCGGGGCCGATGACGATCGCCGGCAACCGGGCGTCTGGCATGACGGTCGTCGTAGCGCTGGTGCAGGGGACGTCAGTGCAATGCGTCACGCGCAACGCCCAGGGCGACTCATCGCCGTGTACGACGATTGGACGGCCGTCAGCGCCGATCGCGAGCGAGGTCTCGGTCCCGGCGTGTGTGCCTGGGTTGTCCACCGTGGTCGAGATATTGCCAGCCGAGCACAGGATGTTGCCGCAGTGCGTGACTCGCAGGGCTCCGACGGTACCGGTCACCAGCTCGTGGCTGATGATGGGCAGTCCGTCCGTCCCGATGGCGATCGACGTGTAGTACCCGGACTTCCCTGTCGCCGGGGCGTCCACCGTGGTCGAGGTGTTGCGGCCGGTGCACGCGGTGTTCCCGCAGTGCGTCACCCGAAGCGTGCCCGCGAGAGCGGTGAAGTCGTTGTAGCTGATGATCGGCAGGCCGTCGGTGCCGATGGCAATCGACGAATAGCCGCCAACCGAGTTGGTCGAGAGATCCGGAGTCGTGGTCGTGGACGCCGTGCACCGGACGTTCTGGCAATGCGTTACGAGAAGCGTGAGGGCGACGTCGTCCAGATGGCTGATGAGGGGGAATCCGTCGGCGCCGATTGCGATGGAGGGCTGGTTACCCCCGGAGTTTCCGGCCGGCGGGAACACGATGTCGTTGCCGAGCGTGCAGGCCGGATTGCCGCAGTGCACGACCCCCAGGACCTGGCTGCCCTCCTTGCGAAACGCCACGATCGGCAGCCCGTCGCTGCCGATGGCGACGGCCGCCTCCGTTCCGGACGCCACGCTGGTCAGCGCATCCGAGCAGACGACCGTCCCATTGCCATTGACCCCGCGAAGGGCCTGACCCTTCGGACACGTGCCGGCGACCCGCGCCTGCACTTGGCTCTGGTTGATCTGCGCCGCACCGACCGCCGCCGGCGCCAGCGCCGCGGACGTGACGGCGCCGGCCGCGAGGTGGACGGCCATGACCGAACCGGCCGTGAGCCCGCCGCCGGGTGCAGGCGGCGCCGGCCGCGGGCTGCCGCCCGTGTGGGCGCCGAACGCGAACGTACCGCTGTGGCCGGCGCCGTCGGTCCAGGGACCGCCAAGCGTGGCCGGCGAGATCCGGGCGTCGATGTCCAGGCCGCGGCCTCCCGGCGCCGTGACCAGGTGGAGGCCGAACCCGATGGTGCCGTCGGGATTGGGCGTGGCGGTGCCGACGAGCGTGGCGCGCTGGCCCGCGCCGCACTGGTCGTCGAAGCCGTCGAGGCCGTAGAGCGCGCCCTGCTGCGTGATCTGGACCGTGACGACATTGCAGTACGGCTGGAGCTGCCACGAGAACGTCCCCAAGACCTGCGCGCCGGCCGGGGTCCCCAGCGCCGCCCCCAGGCCCAGCAGCCCCGCCGTCCACGACACCATTCGCTCCGCCGCCCGACCCGCTGCTGCCATCATCGTGTCCCCCAGTCCGGCCCGGCGCCGGTGGCGGGCCCCACTCGAGGAAACGGAAACGGCTGCGGCGCCCGGCCAATCGGATCTGCCCGCCGGACGCCGCCCGTGTGTCCGCCGTAGGGCGCCGATTTCGTTCTCGGCAGCAGCGGAGAACTGCGAGGATGTGCGTGAGTCCAGGGCTAGGACGGGTCGGCCGCCGCGAGCTGGGCGTACAGCCACGTGCGGGCCTTGAGCCAGTCGCGACGCACCGTGCGGTCCGACACGCCGAGATCGCGCGCCACTTCCTCGTCGGTCATCCCGCCGAAGAAGCGGCACTCCACGAGGCGTGCGAGGTGCGCGTCCTCGTCGGCGAGCCGCGTCAGCGCTTCGTCGATCGCCAGCACCAGGTCCGCCTGGTCCTGCACGGCCAGGTGCCGCTCGTCCAACTCCACCGCCGTCCACCCGCCGCCCCGCTTCCGCGCGCCGCGTGCCCGTGCCTCGTCGACCAGCACGGTGCGCATGACGCGCGCGGCGTAGGCATAGAATCGGACGCGATCCTCGAACTTCGCCTGCGTCTGGTCGATGAGTCGCAGGTACACCTCGTGGATGAGCACCGTGGTGGTCATGGTGCGGCCCGGCGGCTGGCCCGCGCGCTGGCGGCGCGCGATGCGGCGCAGCTCCTGGTAGACGAGCGGGAACAGGGCGTCGAGCGCCTGCCGGTCGCCCGCGCTGGCGCGCTGCAGGATCTCGGTGACCTGTCCGGGAGTGGGAGCCGGGGCGTCGGACATCGGCGAACGCGTGGTCCGGGCATCATAGCGTGCGGCTCCGCCCGGTCCGCCGCGGAGGAGGCATGACGGACGTCTCGTTGAACGACTGGGACGACGTGGGCGAGCTCGTGGAGCGCGCGCTCGAGCTGCCCGAGACCGACCGTGTCCGGTGGCTCGAGGCGCAGTGCGGCGCGGACCCCGCGCGCCTCGCTTCCGCCAGGCGGGTACTCGCGGCGGCCCAGCGGGTCGGCGCCTTCCTCGACCGTCCGGCGGTCGAGCTGGCGTCCGACCTGATGCAGGCCGCCGCCTCCGGGCCCACCCATCCGCCCGGGTACACGGTGGGCGCCTACCGCCTGATCCAGCCGATCGGCCGCGGCGGCATGGCCGACGTGTACCTGGCGGCGAGGGCCGACGACGAGTTCACGCGCGAAGTGGCCGTGAAGATCGTCCGCGAGGGGCTGGGCGGGGATCTCTTGCACCGCTTTCGCGTCGAGCGGCAGGTCCTGGCGACGGTCGATCACCCGCACATCGCGCGGCTCTTCGACGGCGGCGTCACCGACGACGGGCGGCCGTACCTGGTGATGGAGTTCGTGCAGGGCCAGCCCATCGACCGGCACGCCGACGCGCGGCGCCTGACGGTCGACCTACGGCTCGCCCTGTTCCTCCAGGTGTGCGACGCAGTGGACCGCGCGCACCGGCACCTCGTCGTGCACCGGGACCTGAAACCGGCCAACATCCTGGTGACGGCCGAGGGCGCCGTGAAGCTCCTCGATTTCGGCGTCGCCAAGCTGCTCGAGAAGGGCGACGGCGGTGGAGACGCCCCGGCCACCAGGTCCGGCGCGCGGCTCATGACGCCCGAGTACGCGAGCCCGGAGCAGTATCTGGGCGAGCCCGTGACCACCGCCGCCGACGTGTATGCCGCCGGCGTCGTCCTTTACGAGCTGCTGACCGGGCGCCGGCCGTGGGAGGAGGACGAAGCGTCGCTCGCCGCGCTCGAGCGCCGTGTGCTCGACGGCACCGTGGAGCCGCCGAGCCAGGCCTGCCGGCGTGACGGCCCCCGCGGTCCGGCGGCCGCGCGCGCCGCCGCCCGGGCCACCACCGTGGACGCGCTGGCGCGCGAGCTGGCCGGCGATCTCGACAACATCGTGACCACGGCGCTCCGGCGCGAGCCCCATCGCCGGTACGCGTCGGTGGCGGCGTTCAGGGACGACATCGAGCGGTACCGCGGCGGCCTGCCGGTCGCGGCGCGTCCGGCCACCATGCGCTACCGGGCGTCGAAGTTCCTGCGGCGCCATCGCCTGGCCGTCGCCGCGGGCGTCCTGGCCGTGCTGACCGCCGCGGCCGGCGGCGCCACCGCGCTCGTCCAGGCGCGGGCGGCGGCCCGCGAAGGACGGCGCGCGGCCGAGATTCGCGACTTCCTCCTGAGCGTCTTCGAGGTGTCCGATCCGGATCGGGCCCGCGGGCAGGCCGTGACGGCGCGTGAACTGCTCGACCGGGGCAGCGACCGCGTGGAGCGGTCGCTCACGGCGGATCCCGGCCTGCAAGCCGAGATGCGCGGCGTGCTCGGCGGGCTGTACGCGCGGCTCGGCCTCTACGATCGCGCCGCTCCGCACATGGAGGCCGCCGTCGCGGCGGCCCGGGCGCAGGTCTCGGATCCGGCCACGCTGGCCGATCGGCTCACGGCGCTGGGCCGGGTCCGGGCTCGGCAGGACGACGGGGACACGGCGGAGCGCCAGTTCCAGGAGGCGCTCAGGCTGGCCCGTGCCGCCGAGGGGCCACGCGGCGGCCGCGTGGCCGATGCCCTCTCGGGACTGGCGGAGGTGCGGCGGCTTCGCGCCGCCTACGCCGAGGGCGAGGGCCTGCTCCGCGAGGCGCTGGCGATCCGGCGCGAGCAGGGCGACGTCCCGGGCCTCGTGGACACGCTGAACGCGCTCGGCCTCCTGCTGACCACGGCCAAGCGGCCGCTCGACGCCGAGCCCGCGTTCGACGAGGCACTGGCGCTGGCGCGTGCCACCTACGGCGACCTCCACACCGACGTGGTCCGCACGGAATGCAACCTGGCCGAGGCCCGCCACCAGGCCACGCAGTACGCCGAGGCACTGGCGCTCTTCACGCGCTGCGTGGCGGGCCGCCGGCAACTCCTCGGCGACCGCCACCCCGACGTCGGGGACGCCCTGAACAACATGGCGCAGGTCCACGTGCAGATGAACCAGTACGAGGCGGCCGAGCAGGAGTACGTGGAGGCGCTCGCCATCCTTCGCGCGGCCTTCGGAGAGGCGCACCACGCCGTCGCCGCCACCCTGAACAACTACGCCGTGCTGGAGTACATGCGCAGCCGCTACGACGAGGCCGCCGACCGGTTCCGGGAGCTCGCCGGCGTGTTCGGGGCGACGGTCGGGCCGGACCATCCCGACACCTGGGCGACCACGAACAACCTGGCGATGGCGCTGCAGGCCGCCGGCCGCCTCGACGAGGCCGAGCGCGTGCTCCGGGACGTGGTGGCGGCCAGGCAGCGGATCTACGGCCCCGACCACGCCGAGACCGCCGAGGCGATCTCGAACCTCGGCCAGGTGCTGCTCCGGCAGAAGCGCTACGCCGAGGCGCGCCGGCTCGCCGACACGGCGCTCGGCGCCTTCGAACGCGCCTATCCGGACGGCCACGTGATGGTGGGCATCACGCTCGTGGCCCGCGGCCGCGCCGAGCTGGGCCTGGGCCGGGCGGCCGAGGCGCTCGCGTCGTTCGACAGGGCGATGGCCGTCCGCGCGGCGCAGTTCGGCGAGACGCACCTGCAGACGGCCGAAGCCAGAATCGGGCGCGGCCGCGCGCTGGCGGCGCTGGGCCGGGTCGCCGAAGGACGCCGTGAGGTGGAGACGGCGCTCGCCCACCTCGCCGCGGCGGGGCGGGACGACAGTCGGACCGCGCAGGAGGGACGCGCGGCGCTCGAGGCCCTGCCCGAGTAGCCGCCGCCGGTCATCGAATCTGATCGCTCGGCGTGCCCTCGGGAATCAGCACGGCGAGGTCGAATCCGTTCACCATGCGCAGCAGGCGGGGGTCGAGGTCCGTCTGCCGGATGGCCCAGCGGCGCATCTCGCGGAAGTCGAAGAGCGACCATCCGTGCTCGGCGAGCGCCCGCTCGAAGACCGGCTTGGCGAAGGGGAAGTCCGACACGCCGGGCCCCACCTGGTCCACCGGCGCGGCGACGTAGGGTGTGCCCACGCCGGCGAAGCGCCGCTGCCGGCCCTTCACCGCCATGACGAGGAGGTGCAGCGACGGGGTGCCGCGCCCGTCCGCCATCTCGGCCACGTAGTTGCCGATTTCGCGGCTTTCGAGCAGGTTCAGGCCCTTCATCACGTGGTATGCCCCGAACTTGAACAGCGCCGGCGGCGGGGCGGCGCGCAGGTCCGGCGGGATCTGGTCCACGTAGGAGCGCTTCATCAACGCGGCGCGGGTGAGGTTGCTCTGGTAGCCCGACTGCGCGTTGAGGGCGTAGATCCCGCGGCTGTCGAGAATCGACGCGACGAGGGCCGCATCGCGTGGGGCACTCCCGCGCGCCAGGCGGTCGCGCAGGGCCGCGAGGGCATCGGCCGGCCCGGTGAGCATGAAGAGATCGAGCGGATTGCCGCTGGCCACGGCCCGCTCGTACGCCTGCCGCTCGAGCGACAGCAGGCCGGGGATCGCGTCGTCCTTCGACGCCACGGACTCGAGCAGCATCCGCGACGCGCCCATCAGTTCCTGGTCCACGCCCGTGATGCGCAGGCCGGGCCCGGCGGCGGCGCGCGCCTGGCGCAGGAACTCGAACTCCTGGACCAGGTCGTAGAAGGCCAGGCTGAACGGATACTGCCGCACCCAGTCCCGGACCTCGGCCTCCGGGTCGGCGGCGCCGACCGCGCGGGTGAGGCGGCGTCCGGCTTCCGGCCCCACTTCCAGCACGAGGTCGCGCACGCCCCGGCCGGCGAGGTCGCGGAAGATCGCCGCCGAGAACGCCGGAATCTCGGCGAGGCCGTGGTCCTCGCCGATCAACACGTACGGGGTGGACTGCAGCGCGACGCGCAGCAGGTCGGCGCCGGCGCCTTCGAGACGGCCGTCCCGGAGCGCGATCGGCCGCCGCACCGACGCCAGCGTGTCGTCGAGCGAGGGGGTCTGGGCGCCGCCGCCGGCGACGCCGAGCATCGCCAGCGCGCCCGCCAGCGCGAGGTGCTTCATGCGGAGACAGACGGGACGAGGCGCCCACGGGTTCACGTGCGCGGCGCCCTTCCCGAAGGCTGGTGCCCGGCTGTCACGCGGCGCCGGTCGTCAGCCGATTCCTTCCGCGCGCATCGCCCGCCGGTAGGCGATGGCCACGGCGTCGAACGTCAGGTGCAGTTCGTCGGCGAGATCGAACGGCACCTGTTCGGGACGCTGCGACTCCACGATGCGCTGATCCTGCCCGAAGATCACCCGCTCGAACTCCTGGAGCGTGCTGTCCGGATCGGCCAGGTCGTAGTTCCGGCCGATGATGCAGTATCCGCGGCACCGGTCGGCCCGTTCGGGCTGCGAGGCGAAGAAGTAGACCATGCCTTTCTCGCCGCCCCAGCCCAGGCGGAGCACGATCGTATAAGGCAGGTGCAGCTCGTAGCGGCTGCGGCGCTCGGGCGCCGCCGTCGCCTCGTTCGCGAACACCGGGAACTCGTCGCTGTTGGGCGCCTCGGGCCTGACGATGGTGTAGTGCAGGACGTGGCCGCGCGTCTCCACGGCGTGCTCGGGCACCACCGGCCGCGACGGATCGCCGAGCAGGCCCGGATGCACCCACGGGAAATGCCCGAAGTCCGTGAAGTTCTCCACCTGCCGCGAGGCATCGGCCTTCCACGCGAAGGGGCCGGTGTTCACCACCTTGAAGGCGCCGGACTCGAGCTCCGGGACCTCGGGCAGGGGATACGCGGGGTCGCCGCCGGCCAGGCAGACCCACACGAGGCCGTACCGCTCCTGGCACTGGTAGACGGGCGTCCTCGCCTTCAGCGGAATCGAGGCGTGGGCCGATTGCGGGATCCGGACGCACGCCCCGGACCGGTCGTAGCGCCACGCGTGGTACGGGCACACCAGGCAGTCGTCCTCGATCCAGCCCAATGACAGCGCGGTGCCGCGATGGATGCACAGGTCGCGCATGGCGTGGGCCCGGCCGTCGGCCGTCCGCCACACGACCACGGCCTCGCCGAGCAGGGTGGCGGCCACCGGCGCGGCCGTCACCTCGTGCCCGTAGGCCACCGGGTGCCAGCAGCGGGCGAGCGTGGCGGAGAACGGCGCGTTCGGGTCGGCCATGAAAGGACGGGTATGCTACCACCGCGTGCGGCCGCCGGCCGGCACGCGGGGAGGGGCACGGTGGGTCGTCGCCTGGGGATTGCCGTCTTGACGCTTGCGTCTGCCGCGATCGCGTGCGGCGGTCCGGGGAGCGCGCCGCCGGCCCTGCGCACGCTGACGCCCGGAACGCTCACCATCGCGATCACGGGCACGGCCACCGACGAGCTCGATCCCGAAGCGTGGATGAACCGCTATGCCGAGCGGCTCGCGAGGGACCTCGGCCTGCGGGCCGAGTGGAAGGTCGTGCCCTTCGACAAGTCGTGGGAGCTGGCGGGGAAGGACGTCGTGGACCTGGTGGCGACGAACCTGGCGAGCTTTCCGGATCGCGTGAGCCCCGGCGGCACCTTCTCGACGCCCTTCCTCTACGAGCAGCGCGCGCTGAGAATCCGCGCGGCCGACCGCGAGCGGTATCGCACGATCGAGGACTTCACGGGGAAGAAGGTGGGCGCGGTCACGGGCATGGCCGCACATCGCGATCTGCTGAAGCGGGCGCCCGAGGGCGTGCAGGTGGTGGCCGCCGGCACGTTTCCCGAGCTCTACACGATGTTCGACAGAGGCGAACTGGACGCCGTCGCCCAGGCCGAGTACTTCACGCTCGACGGCCGGGTGATTCCGTCCTACGGGCCGGAGCTGGCCCTCATCGACCACCACGATCTGAACCCCGGCCAGCGCGAGGAGTCGGTGTTCGTGGTGCGCGACGGGAGCACGGGCCTGCTCGACGCCGTGAACGCGTTCGTGGCGCGGACCCCGTTCCCGCTGCATCTCGCGCGCTGAGCCGCCAGCCCTCGCGCCTCGCCGACCCACCCGGCCGGGGCCGCGCGGCCGGGACCGGCGGGCACGGTGGCGCGCGCGTCAGCCCGACCCGCGGGTTCGGCGCGCCGGGACGCGCGACCGTTCGCGGACGTTCCGGAACGCGTTGCGGAAGCGCGCCGGCGGCGTCCCATGCTCGCGCCTGAAGGCGCGGTTGAAGCCCGGTTCCGAATCGTAGCCCACCTCGGCGGCGATGTCGGCGACCCGGCGACTGGTGGACTGCAACAGCTGCGCGCCGAGCTCCAGTCGCCATCGCGTCAGGTACGTCATCGGCGGTTCGCCCAGCAGCTGATGGAAGCGTTCCGCCAGGACGGAGCGCGACACGCCGGCTGCGCTGGCCAGCCGCGCCAGCGTCCAGGGTCTTGCCGGCGCCGCGTGCATCAGCGCCAGCGCCTTGCCCACCTCCGGGTCGCGCGCGCCGGCGAGCCAGCTGCGGTGCCCGGCGGGCAAGGCGGCGACATGACGCCGCAGCGTCTCGATGAACAGCGCCTCGGCGAGCCGCGCCAGCACCGCTTCGCCTCCGGCACTCGCGGCCTGGCCGTCCGCGACCGAGCTCCGGATGGCCTGTTCCAGCCACCGGCCCGACTCGTCCTGGCGGACGTTGACCGTGAACATCGGCGGAAGGCCCGAGAGAAAGGTCCGGCTGAGGCGCGGGTCGCAGGACAGGTAGCCGCAGACGAACCGCGTGACGGCGCCGCCGCCGCCGGCGCGAGTCATGCGCAGGCCCTCCCCGAGAATGCGATGCAGCTCGCCTTCGTAGTCCACCGTCCGGCTGCCGGCGCCGCTGCCCACGACGTGCGCGTCCCCGTGCGGGAAGACGATCACGTCGCCCGCCGAGACCGGCACGAGGGGGCCGCGCTCCAGTCCGGCGACCCCCTGCCCGTCGATCACGAGGTGAAAGATGACGACGTGCCCGTCGCCGCGTCCGATGTGCGGCGCCAGCACGGTCGATGGCGGCGTGCGGACCGCCCAGGGCGCCGTGAACTCGCCGTTGAAGTAGAACGCGCCCCTGAGCTTGACGGCCGCCAGGACCTCGGAGAGGACATCCATGCGCTGTGGCCCTTCACGCGGACGCGAGGCTAAGCCTGCCGGACGCGCTGGCAAGCGAAGTCGATGATACCTCGCGGCGGCAAAGTGGCCCGGACGCCCGGACAAGCACCGCGCCGTCGCCCGCGCCAGAGTGGAAGCGGTCGCGAGGTCGCGACCAGCACTTCGGGAAGGGAGATGCTCCGATGGCAACGACCACACAGACGGCTTCCCCGGTCAACGGACTGGACAGGGAAGGACTGCTCCAGACCGTCGGCCTCATCCAGGCCGACAGCGACCTGGCCAGGTTCCAGTTCCGCCTGGATCATCAGTGGCTGGGCGGCAGCCGCAGCCGCTCCACGATCCGCGGCTTCTTCGGCGCGGGCCAGCAGCGCGAGCACGACTCGCCGTTCGTACTCGGCGCCGACGAGTCGCACGTCCTGCTCGGCACGGACTCCAGCCCCAGCGCCGGCGAGTTGCTGCTGCACGCGCTGGCCGCGTGCGTGACCGGCTCGATCGTCTATCACGCGACGGCGCGCGGCGTGACGATCGAGAAGATCGAGTCCGCGGTCGAGGGGGACGCGGACCTTCGCGGCTTCCTCGGACTCGACCCCTCCGTCCGCAACGGGTTCACGCGCATCCGGATGCATTTCAAGATCAAGGCGGACGTGTCCGACGCGCAGCTGCAGGAACTCTTCGAGCTGGGCCCGAAGTTCTCGCCCGTGTTCGACACCCTGACCAAGGGCGTCCCGGTCACCGCGACCGCGGAACGCCTCTCGTGAGCCAGCCTCGCCGTTCCCGGTGCCCGCGGCACACGCCTTCCGGCGTCGCGCGGCGGGCACCCGGGTTCTCCGCCGGCGCTGTCCCCTACTCCAGCATCCGGTCGAGCCAGTCGCGGATCACGTAGGACTTCACCAGGCCTTCCAGGATGAAAGGGTCCTGCGCCACAAAGGCCTCGGCGGCGTCGCGGCTTCGGAAGATCGCCATGTTGCCTCCGGTGGCGAAGGGGCCGATGCCGATGACGTCGCCGCGTTCGACGAATGCGTCCACGACGGCCTTGTGCCGCGGGTAGACCTTCATCACGTCGTCCATGGCGGCGCCCGAAGCCTCACCGATCACCACTGCCTTCATCGCGCCCGCTCCTGTGTGGGGATGTCGCCTGACGTGCGGGCCGGGGCCCCGAGCCCGTCCGCCGCGGCGATGATGCCACGGGCCAGCCGCGGCCCGCGGACTCGGGTGGTCCCGCGACCCGGCGATGGCGCGCGGCGGGTCAGGCCACTGGCCGCCGTCCGGCGCGGCGCTCGAGGATGGCCTTGAGCAGCGCCAGGTCCTTCGTGTTCGCCCGCCGCATGGCCATCGCCATGAAGGGCGCGACGAGGGACGAGAACCCGCTCGGCGTGCCGCGGTTCCGGAGCGTCATCTCGGTGCGGCCGTCCGGCGTGGACTGCCACGTATAGGTCGTCTCCATCGGGAACGGACCTTCCGCGGTCCGCATGACGAAGCGCTCGCCGGGCGCGTGCTCCACGACTTCGTAGGTGTAGGCGAGGCGCCGGCCCAGGAACAGGGCGACGAACGCGAGCTTCGTGCCGACGGCGAGCGGCGGCGCCGTCTTCCACTCGACCGTCTTGATGTTCTGGTACCACAGCGGCACACGGTCGGGGTCGCACGCGAACGCCGCCACCTCGTCCCTGGGCCGGGCGATGGTCGTCCGCGTGGTGACATCGACCGCCATGCGCCCGATTAGACGGCATTCCAGACCGTTTCAGCGGGCGTCCGTCCCCGCGTTCGTCCCAGTGCCGACCCGGGCTGGCGGGGCTCCGGGCGTTCGTCGCGAACGCGCGTCGAGGGGCGGGCTGTGGCTATTTCCCCTCGAACACCACGCGACCGCCAACCACGGTGAGGCGGACGCGTCCGTCGAGGAGCGCACCCGGGTCCGACGTGCCCACCGCGAGCGGATCGAGTGACAGGGCGGTGAGATCGGCCAGCCGCCCGGCGACAATCGCGCCACGCTCCTGCTCCGCGAACGCCGCGTACGCCGCCCAGGTGCTGTAGCCGCGGACGGCCTCCTCCGGCGTCATGCGCTGCTCCGGATGCCACCCTCCGGCCGGCCGATGGTTCCGGTCCTGCCTGGTGACGGCGGAATGCAGCCCGTAGAAGATGTCGTGGTCCGACCCGGTGAGGTCCGAGTTGAAGATCAGGCGCGCGCCGGCCGTCCGCAGCGTGCGCCACGCGTAGCCGCCCTTGATGCGCTCCGGCCCGACACGCGCCTCGGCCCAGCCCTTGTCCTCGACGGCGTGCGGCGGCTCCATCGACGCGATGACCCCGAGCGCCGCAAAGCGCGGCACGTCGGCCGGGGCCAGGATCTGCGCGTGTTCGATGCGATGGCGTCCCTGGCGCGCGCGTTCGCTCGTCGACAGCACGCCGTCCAGGAAGTCGAGGGACTCACGGTTGCCGGCATCGCCGATGGCATGGATGCCCACCTGGAAGCCGGCGCGCATCATCGCCGCCACGACCTCCTGGTCGAAGCCGTAGCCGGCGCCGCTGATGCCGCGGTGACCAGGCTGGTCGTTGTAGTCCTCCAGCATCCGTGCCCCGCGGGAGCCCAGGGCGCCGTCGTAGTACGCCTTGACGGCCCGCACGACCAGCATGTCCGAGGGCGTCCCCTGGGGACCCTTGGCCTCCCACTCCCGGCACAGCCCGGGATCGCGCGCCGACAGCATCACGTACACGCGAATCGGCAGCTGGCTCGTACGGGCCAGCGCCAGGTAGCCGTCGAGCGTCACGCGGTCCACGCCCGCGTCGTGCACTGCCGTGTAGCCCGAGCGCGCCATCTCGGTGAGGCCGGCCAGCAGCTGACGCTGGACCTGCTCGGGTGACGGCGCCGGCACGGCGTCGGCCATGAGTGTGGTGGCGCGATTCAGGAAGATGCCCGTGGGCTCGCCGCGACCGTCCCTGCGGATCTCGCCGCCGACCGGCGCCTGCGTCGCCCGCGTGATCTTCGCGGCCTCGAGGGCCGGGCGGTTGGCCCAGACGGCGAAGCCGTGCAGCGAGAAGAGCACCACGGGGTGGTCCGGCACCTGCTCGGTCAGCAGGCGCCAGTCGGGATACCGGTTCGCCCAGGCGCCTTCGTCCCACCCGCGGCCCGTGATCCACTGGCCCTTCGGCGTGGCGGCCGCGGCCTTGGCGACCCTCGCCACCGCGTCGGCCTCGCTGTCGACGCCAACCAGATCCACGGCGTCGAGCTTCGCGCCCAGCTCGAGGATGTGCGAGTGCGAGTCCACGAGCCCGGGGAGGAGCGTGGCGCCGCCCAGGTCGAGGACCCGTGTTTCCGGTCCCCGGCGTGCCTCCGCGTCCGCGCGGGTGCCCGCCAGCAGGATGCGGCCAGCCCTGACCGCCACGGCGTCGGCGTCGGGCCGCCAGCCGGCGGCGTCGTGAGGTGCACCAGGGGCGGGTGTGCCGTCCAGCGCCGGATCGGCCCACGCCATCGTGTAGACCCTGGCGTTGACGAGCAGCAGCTCGGCGGGCGGAGGCGGTGGCTCGGAGGCGCAGCCAGCCGCGAGCCACGAGAGGACAAGAGGAACAGCCAGGGGGCGCGCCACGGTCGTGAGACGTCGCCTCGGAGTGGTCGCGCCTCGCGCGGCAGTCGGCGGGATCATGGGCGAGATTATTCCTCAGGGCGGTGGGGCCGTGTCGCCCCGCCGGGCCACGGGGGCGCAGCCACGCGGCCATCGCCGCGGACCGGCGCGCCTGCGCACCCCGTCGCTCCAGCGCGGCCGGGCTTACCGTACCGCCTGCACGATGAAGTCGAACGTCCCGCCGGACAGCGACCCGATGGCGTAGACGAAGTAGCGCATGCCGGGGGTGAAGGCCACCGACGCCGTGGGCGTCACCGCCGCGCCCGTGAAGGGCACCTGCAGCTGCAGCGGAATCGGCACGCCGCCGGGCACCTCGAGGTCGCCGAAGTACGGATTGGCCAGTGCCAGCTTGGGCACGCCGCCGGCAGCCAGCTGCACGGCCGGGGCCTGCGCCGCGTGCCGCACGCTCACGCGCGCGGCCCCTGGCAGCGGCGCGGAGTTGTCGTTGGTGTAGATGGTGGCCGTCGGTGCACCCGCGTTGTCGAGGTGCGCCAGCACGCTGATTTCGCCCGTGCCCGGCACGGCGGCGCCCAGGACGGCAATCACCGGCGTCGCCGTCTGCGGGTCGGCGCCCTGCGCGAAGATGCGGATGTCCACCGTGGCCGGCCCGCCCGCGACGTCCACGATCTGCTTCGGCTGGAAGCCGGCGATGGTGGGCGTCGCCGGAATCGGGGCGCCGGCGAGCGAGGCGTAGACGTCCACGGTCACGCCGGGGATGCCGTGAATGATGAACACGCGCGCGGCCTCGGCCGCCGACGCGGAGAACGAGAGCAGCAGCGCAAGAGCCAGGGACGAAACGAGACGCATGACAAACCTCCAGTGGATACACGCTGCGGGCGTCGGCCGTGCGGACCCGCGCGCACTCGAGTCAGTCGACCTCACACCGAGGCCGCTGCCAGAACGACGCGCGCGGGAATAGGGAGGTTGCGAGGGGGTTCCAGGGCTCTGAGCCCGTAGTAGTCCTCGAGCCACTCCGGGAGGCATGGCGCGCCGGTCGTGGACCGCGTGAACTGCGCGCTTGCCGGACAGGGCTGGCCGGTGAGCGAACTGCGTGCGCGGGGAAGAGGGCGCGCGCCTGGCGGCGCGAACGGAGGCGGGGTTCGTGCGGGCGCCGGGCGGCCGGTCCGACATACGCGGACCCGGTCGCCCGGCGAGTGGTGTCTGGCGCCGGCCTCGACGCCGGCCGGCGGCCTAGCCGCGAACGTGTTCCATCTGCTTCTCGACGAGCGCCGCGCGCTGCGCGATGCCATCCGCCTTCGCCCGCAGCAGTCGACGCTCCTTGTCGAACCGCGTGGAGTCGGCCACGATCGCCGCCTTGTTGGCCAACATCACCACGAGCGTCTCGGCGGCCATGTCCGCGCGCTCGAGCGCCGCGAGCTGCTTTGCCGTGAGGGCGGTCTCCGAAGCCCGGACGCCGGCGATGGCGGCCCTGAGCGACTGGGCGTGGGCCTCGATGACGGTCAGGCGCTCCTGTACCGCGGCCGGATCCGCGCTCCGCGGCTTCAGGAGCTGCTTCACGTCCTGGGCCTCGGCGCGGACCTTCTGGGCGTCGGCGACGACCTGGTCGATGGCGGTCGACGCGGCGCCCGCCATCGGAACTGCCGCGATGAAGGCCGCGGCCGCGAGAACACGAAGGATTGAGGTGTGCATTGGTGTCGTCCTCCTTGTGTCCGCACGGTAGCGCCCGGCCGGGCCGGTTGAGAAATAGATAATCAACCGAACGTGAGACCAGAAAATTTATAGATCGGGACGCAGCCATCCCCCGGTCGGGCTGCCGGCAGCCGTGGCGTCCGGCGGCCGGTGCGCGCGTCCCGCTAGGCCGGAGGTCCGGAGGGGATGGCGCCCAGCTGCTGCATCATCGCGAGCTGGTCCACGACGCCCCAGTGTTCGCGCGCGCGCCCGTCGGCGCCGAAGCGGATGATGTCGATCAACTGGACGTCCACCTTCCGGCCGGAGGCCGGAATGCCCATGAAGTCGCCCCGGTGGGTGCCCGTCACCCGCACGCGCGCCACGGCCTTGTCCCCGTCGACAATCACGTCGTCCGGCGTCATGCGCATGTCCGGAAAGGCCGCGACCAGCATCTTGAAGTAGTCGAGGACGCCCGCCTTGGTGGGCGGGAACCCGGGCAGGGGCTCGCGCTCCGCGAAGTCCTCGGCGATCAGGCGGCCGAAGCCGTCGATGTCGCCGGCGCTGATGAGATCGTAGAAGTGTCGAATCGACTGCGCGTGGTCCATCTGTCCTCCCGGGGATCAGAACACGAACGGGACCAGGGCCCACGTGGCCCTGGCGTAGGCGCGATAGTCGGGATACCGCAGGCTCAGGAGCCGTTCCTCCGCGAAGACGCGGGCCACGACGACGACCGTGACGACGAGCCCGGCGGCCATCGTCAGCGCCGACGCGTGAGCCGCCACGCCCGCCCACAGGAAGAGCAGCACCGCCGCGTACATGGGATGGCGCACCAGGCGATACGGTCCGCCGCGCATCAGCGACGAGCCGGCCGGTGCGGCGCCCACGCGAAACGCGCCCTTCGCAAACGACGCGCGCGCCCACAGGTTGAGCGCCACGGCGGCCAGTTGCACCGCGATCACCGGCAGCGATCGCGACAGGAGATTGCCCGTCAAGCCGAGCGCGACGAGCGTGATGACGATGAGCGCGAGGGGGGCGCCGGATGTCAGCAGGAGAGGGGGCCTCCGTTGCCCGGATCGGCCGGAGCTTAGCACCCCGCACCGCGCCGCGACGGCGGAAACGCATCCCGTCGCGATTAATTCGGTGTCAGATCCGACGCCGCGTCCGCGGCGGGTCCGCCACGGACGAGCTGTGGGCGCTTGCGGCGAGGCGTCTGGGGGCACCGGCGCCCGTGCCGCGGCCGTGCGTGCGACGCGGCCCCGGGCGCGCGGTGTGGTGAAGTAGGTCGCGCCAGACGTCATGCTCGACGCGCCCGATGCCTCGACGCCCGTCCGCTCCTCGCCGGTGCGCCACATCGCCACCCTGCAGGAGGGCCCGCTCCACGCGGCGCTGAAGACCTGGTACGCCGAACCTGGCGACCGCCACGAGGTGCCCGTGGCCGGCCGCCAGATCGATCTCGTACGCGGCGACCTGCTCATCGAGATCCAGACGGGGAGCTTCGCCGCGATCCGCCGGAAGCTCACGGCTCTCGTCCAGACCCACCGGGTGCGCCTCGTCTACCCCGTGCCCGCCGAGACCTGGATCGTGCGCGTCGACGGCCGGGCCCGCGTCCTCGGCCGGCGGCGATCGCCGCGCCGCGGCCGGCTGGAGCAGGCATTCAGGGAACTCGTGAGCCTGCCGGCGCTCCTCGCGCATCCGGCGTTCTCATTCGAGATCCTCCTGACGCGCGAGGACGAAGTGCGCCGCCATTCGCCAGGGCGCGCGTGGCATCGCAAGGGCTGGGTCGTCGTGGAGCGGCGCCTCATCGACGTCGTCAGCCGGCATGTCTTCCGGCGCCCGGACGACCTCTCGGTCTTCCTGCCGCCCGACCTGCCGCCGGTGTTCACCACCGGGGACCTGGCGCGCGGCCTCGGCGTGGACCGCGACCTCGCACAGAAGATGGCGTACTGCCTGCGCGCGGCTGGCGTGATCGCGCCGACCGGCAAGGTGCGGAACGCGATCGGTTATCGACGGCGCACGCCCGTCGATGCGTAAGCGCAGGACGTCAGGCGCGCTTGCGCGCATCCGGCGTCAGGTCCGACGCGACGAGCCGCGTCAGCGCGTCGTCGATCTGCACGTGCGGGGCGCGCTCCAGCACGGCGCGCACGAAGCCGGCCTTGTCGGCGGGCGACACCAGCAGCCAAAACCCCCGGGCAGTGAAGATCTCCACGCGGTCCAGCGACCAGGCAGGCGAGGACTCGGCGCGGCGCGATGCGCCGAGCCCCGTGATGTCCGCCAGCGCGCGCCGGCGCCGAATCGGTCCGAACCACACGGTGATGGCGTCGTCGGTGACGACGTAGGACGTCGTCGCCACCAGGGCCAGCAGCGACGTCATGACGACCAGGAGCGCGACCGGCACACCGCCGGTCGGGCGGCCCAGGGGCAGGCCGGCCAGCCGCGCGACGAACAGCGCCAGGAGCGGGCCGAAGCAGAGGACCAGGATCCACGCGTCCACCTTCGAGCTGAAGCGCTGCGTCATGGCCGCCCTCGCCGTCGTCGCCGCCCCCCGGTTCCTGGTCCCCAGTCCCTACCGGCCTCTGGCCTCGGAGCTCTTCTCGCCTGGCCAGAGGTACCGCCCAAACCAGTCCCAGTTCTGCTGCATCAGCGCGCGGTTGGCCTTCGGCTTGTCGATGCCGTGGCCGAACCCCCGGAAGATCATCAGCTCCACCGGCACCTGCTGGTCCTGCAGGCCCTGGTACAGCTCGAAGGCGTTGGGAATCGGCACGCGCTGATCCCTGTCGCCGTGCTGGATGAGCGTGGGCGCCTTCGCGCTCTTGATGTAGGTCATCGGCGAGGTGTCGGCGTAGATCCTGGGGTCGTCCCACGGCGTGGCCTTCAGGTACTGCCGTGTGAAGGGATGGATGTCGGTGTTGACGTAGTAGGTGACCCAGTTGGAGATGCCCGCGCCGACCGACAGGGCCTTGAAGCGATCCGCGTGCTTCGTGGTGAGGAAGGCCGAGATGTAACCGCCCTGGCTCCAGCCCATCGCGCCCACGCGGTCCTTGTCCACGAGACCCTGCGCCACCAGGGCGTCGATGCCGCTCAGTACGTCCCACGCGTCGCCGATACCGAGGTTCCGCACGTTCAGCGATCGAAACGCCTCCCCGTACCCCGCGCTGCCCCGGTAGTTCGGCTCGAGCACCAGCGCGCCCTTCGCCAGCCAGAGATCGATCGGGTAGGTGGTGGTGCTCCCGTACGGCACCGGCCGCGAGACGCCCGTCGGCCCGCCGTGGATCACGACCAGGAGCGGGTAGCGGCGTCCGGCCTGGAAGTCCGCCGGCTTGTGCAGCACCCCCTCGATGTCGGCGCCGTCCTGGCTCTTCCACCGGACCACGTCGCGGGCGTGCCGCGGCCAGGCCGCGACCTGCGCGCCGAGGTCGCTGAGCCTGGTGGGCGAGAGCGTGGCCGCCACGGGCGCCACGTAGACGTCGGCGAAGTTCGTGGGACCGCTGGCCACGAAGGCGGCCGTCGCCCCGTCCGGCGTCACGGCGAACGACTGCCCGATCCAGTCGATCCCGGCCTTGAACGGCGCCGCCTGACCGCCGGCGGGGTCCATGCGATAGAGGTACGCCCACGTGTGGTCGGACGCGCCGAAGTAGATGCCGGCCGCCGTCCACGCCACGAGGGCCGGGTTCTCGTCGAACGCGGCCGTGATCGACCGGGGCGCACCGCCGCTCGCGTCCACCACGGCCAGCTCGCCGTTCTGGAAGAAGTAGAACGGCTTGGCCATGGCCGACTCGAAGGCGATCCGCCGCCCGTCGGGCGACCAGTGGGGATCGGTGTCGGGCCCCGCCTGGGTCACGAGGGGCGTCACGCGCTTGCCGGCCACCTCCACCACCGAGATGTCGGCCGTGCCGCTCTGCCCGGCGTCGCTGCTGACGCGGTGGTCGAACGCGATGCGCGTCCCGTCCGGCGACCAGTCGAAGCCGCCGACGACGAACGCCCCGGAGGTGAGCGCCTCGGTGGCTTTCGTGGCCACCGTCAGCAGGTGGAGGTTCGCCATGCGGGCGTCGTGGTCCTCGTGCGTGAACTCGCCGTACTTCTCCGTGCGCTCCTTCATGGCGGGCGTCACCGGGTCCGTCATCGTGTAGGCGATGCGGGTGCCGTCCGGTGACCACGCGAACGACGAGACGCCTTCCTCGCCGCTCGTGAGCGCCTCGGCTTCGCCGCCGTCGAGCGCCATCCGGTACAGCTGGCGCGTGCCGCCGCGATCCGAGAGGAAGGCGAGCCAGCGCCCGTCGGGCGAGAAGGCGGGCTGCGTGCTGGACTTCTTCGCGTTGGTGAGCTGGCGGCCGCTGCCGGCCGCGCGCGCGTCGGCGAGCCAGATCTCGGTCTCGTAGGCGTTCTCGTCCCAGTTGGTCTCCCGCACCTGATAGGCCACCCATCGCCCGTCGGGCGAGATGGCGGGCGTGCCGGTCACGCGTTTCAGTCCGATCAGGTCGTCGATGGACTGCGCGAAAGCGGGGGTGGCGGCGAGCAGGACGAGGACGAGGGCACGGGTGCAGCGCATCACAGGCCTCCGGGACGGTGGAAACGCCGAGTTCGCGAGGGTAGCACGGCCCGGGTGACCGGCCGGAGGAGGGCCGTCTGAGGCGCCTGCGCCCTACACGCTGCGGGCGCCCTGAGCGGCGTCGGCGGCGAGCGCGAGCGCCCCGGCCACGCCCGATCGGTGACCGAGCGCCGGGCCGACGACATAGCGGTCGATGTCGCGCCCGAGCGCTGGTGACGGGATGTACGCGTTCAGGAGCGTGGTGAGCTCACACCTGATGAGGGGCAGCAGCCCCGGATGCGACATCACGCCGCCGCCCATCACGATCCGCTCCGGCGACAGCGTGCAGACGAACCCCTGCAGGGCCAGCGCGAGATAGCGTGCCTCCAGCTCCCAGGCCGGATGATGCGGCGGAAGCGTCTCCGCCGGCTGGCCCCACCGCGCGTGGATCGCCGGACCGCTCGCGAGCCCTTCGAGGCAGTCGCCGTGGAAGGGACAGTTCCCGGGGAACGGATCGCGGCCCGGATCGCGCGGCACCGGGACGTGGCCCATCTCGGGGTGCGTCAGGCCGTGGATCGGCCGGCCGTGCACGATGGCCCCGCCGCCGATGCCGGTGCCCACCGTGAGGTAGAGCAGCGAGCCGACGCCCCGGCCGGCGCCGTGGCGCGCCTCGCCCAGCGCGGCCGCGTTCACGTCGGTGTCGAACGCGATCGGCATCCCGAGGGCGGCGCGGAAGGGGCCCGTCACGTCCGTGTTGCCCCATCCCGCCTTCGGCGTCGTCGTGATCGCGCCCCAGGTGGCGGACGCCGGCGCGAGGTCCACGGGGCCGAACGACCCGATGCCGAGCGCCGCGATCGGCCCCAGCCGGTCGCGCGCGGCCACGAAGAACGCCACGAGCGCGCCGAGCGTCGCGGACGGCGACGTCGTCGGCACGCGCGCCTCGGCGCGGACGTCGTCGGGACCGGTGCCCACCACCGCGAGGCACTTCGTGCCGCCGAGCTCGATCGCGCCCAGCATCGTCACTCGATGCCGAGCTGCCGCTGGATGGCCTCGAGCGACACGCCCTTGGTCTCGGGGAGCAGCACGAGGACGGCCACGAACTGCACCAGCATCACCATTCCGAAGACGAGAAACGGCAGGCCGCCCGACGCCTCGGCGACGATCGGGAAGGTCCAGCTGACGGCGGCCGCCCACACCCAGTGCGTGAAGCTGCCGAGCGCCTGGCCCCGCGCCCGCACGCGGTTGGGGAAGATCTCCGACAGATACACCCAGATCACGGCGCCCTGCGAGAAGGCGAAGAAGGCGATGTACCCGATGAGGCTGCCCAGGACCAGCACGCCGCCCGCGCGCGTCTCGAGCGCCCAGGCGGCCACGAACAGGCAGACGGCGAGCCCGAGGGACCCGATGAGCAGCAGGCGCTTCCGGCCCACGCGGTCGATGAGGCTCATGGCCGCCAGGGTGAAGACGAGGTTCGTGAGGCCGATGACGACCGACTGCGCCAGGGCGCTCGTCCGCGCGGCGCCGGCCATGGCGAAGATGTCGGCCGTGTAGTAGATGAGGGCGTTGATGCCCGAGAGCTGGTTGAACGTCGCGACCATGAGGGCGAGCAGGATCGGCCGCCCGTACTTGGCGGTGAAGAACGCCTCGGCGGCGGCCGCCGTCTCGCCGTGGAGCGAGGCGGCCACGTCGGCGACCACGTCGGCCGGGCGATCCGCCCCGACGGCCCGGAACACGGCCTCCGCCTCGTCGCGGCGGCCCTGCGCCACGAGCCACCGCGGGCTCTCGGGCATGCCCAGCGTGAGCGCGTAGAAGACGAGGGCCGGCACCACCGGCGCGCCCAGCATCACCCGCCAGCCGACGGTGGCGGGGCCGCCGATGGCGAGCTCGACCGCGGAGTTCGACACGTACGCGGCCAGGATGCCGACGACGATGTTCAGCTGACTGAGCGCCACGAGGCGTCCGCGGGCCTCGGGCGGCGCGATCTCGGCGATGTACATCGGCGCGGCCACCGACGAGGCGCCGATGGCGATGCCTCCGAGGAAGCGGGCCGCCAGCAGCACCGGCCAGCTCCAGGCCAGGCCGCACCCGGCCGCCGACACCACGTAGAGCACGGCGAGCGCGCGCAGCACGAACCGCCGGCCCCTGGATTCGAGCGGGCCGCCGACCGCCAGCGATCCCACGATCGTGCCCAGGAGGGCGCTGGCCACCGTGAAGCCGAGCTGCTGCGCGTCGAGGCCGTAGTGCCCGCGCAGCGCCTCGGTGGCGCCGGAGATGACCGCGGTGTCGAACCCGAACAGGAAGCTGCCGAGCGAGGCGACGGCGGCGCTGCGAAGGAGCTGTCGGTTCTGCGACGGCATGCGGGCGTCCGCGGATTCTGCCATAGCCGGCCGCCCCGTCGACGCGTCCACGCTACGGTCGGAGCACGAACGGCAGGCGGCGCGTCACCGGGGGCCCGCCGCTGGAGGCGACCACCACGCGCAGCTCGTAGCGCCCGTCGCGCAAGCCGGCAAGTGACGGGTTCACCTTCACCGGGAAGACTAGCCCGCCGGCCAGGCCGCGGCCGGCCGCACCGACGAAGGTGGGCACGTCCGCGACTTCGGTCCCGGCCGCGTCCACGATCACGGCGTGCGCCGCAGGGCCTTCCGCCCCAGTCCCGTCCCGCCCGGCCCAGACCTCGAGATACGCCTCGATCGAGTCGCCGGCGTCGAAGACTCGTCCGGTCGTCGGCGCGGCCGAGAGGCGGCCGCGGAACGGCTCGTAGTCCTCTCGCCGCACGGGGATCGTTGCCGCAGCGCTCGACGCGAGCAGGGGCGGACTCACGGCCAGCCGCAGGTGTCGGACGTCGGGAATGTCCACGTCGCCCGCGACCGTGCCGTGGGCGTCACCGGTCACGACAGCGGCGCGCAGACGATACGATCCGGGATCCAGTTCGACGTGTGCGAAGATCCGCAGGCGTCGTGGCTGGCGTTGCGCCAGCCGTTGCTGCGACAGGCGAATCGTCACCGTGCGGGCCTCGGCCGCCCGGATACGGCCCTCGACATCGGCGGCCGTCACGCGGTAGTCGACCGAGACGTCCTTGCCGGGCGTGGAGAGGCTCCGCTCAAGGGCATCGCCCGCCACCTCCAGCACGATCAGGGCACGCGCTTTGCCGTTGGCGCGTGGAAACGGGCTCACCTGGACGTCCAGGGTCAGCGCACCCCCCGGGACCGGACTGGACAGCAGCGCCGCCGCCGTGCGCGGACTCACCGGGTCCTCGCGGCCGACGAGGTAGGTCCGCCGGGCCCGCGCCGTCAGTTCGTTCGAGCGGACTCGGACCCGCACCTGTCGGGCGCGCCGCCGCGTGTCCCGGCGGCCGTCGGCAGGCGCCTCGTAGCCCACGAGGTAGTAGGCGCTGGCGTCCTGAATCATGCGATCGAACAGGCGTCCGGGAACATTGGTGTTCACGCTGGCGACGCCGCCGGTCTCATCGGCCAGTACCGTCAGCGGGTTCAGGCCCCCCGCCCGGGGGGTCGGCAGATCCCGGCTCATTGGTCCCGAGAGGCCCTGATAGTCGAGGGGGTAGATGGCGACGTTGGCCGTCGCCGCCGCTCCGACGAGCCGCGCGAACAACGCGCTCATCCCGGCGCCTCCGGCGTCCTTGCCGTCCACGCCGCCGAGAAACGCCTGCGCCAGCGCCGGATCGAGCGCCGCCGTCACGAAGAGGATCGACTTCCGGCGCCCCTCGATCGCCGACAGCCACTGCGTCACATTCAGCAAGGTTTGCATCGTGCGTTCGTAGTTGGCGCGCACCTCGCCCCCCAGCGTCCCGCGCATCGTCGCCGCCAGGCTGCCGGCTGCGCCGTCCGTCACGAGATCCAGGTCCGGAACCGGGTGGCGGCCCACGTAGTGCTCCAGCGATCGCGCCAGGTGCGCCTTGTCGGCGGTGAACTCCTGAGCGCCCGTCTGCTGGCCCGTGTAAACGATTGCCGCGAGATCGCCCGGCGGCAGGCGCTCGACGAACGACCGAGCGATCGACCGCGCCCGGTCCGTATCGCCGGCCCTCGTGTTCAGGTCGTCGAGCACCACGGCGAACACGCGCCTGGTCGCGGTGCCGGCGTTCGTCCACACGGCGGGGTCGTGGCCAAAGACGGTGTCGTCGCGCCCGGTGGGCGCCGGAGTCTCCACGGGCGTGACGTATCGAATCGCGACGGGCGCGCCGTCGTCGATGATCTCGAAGTCGTCCCGCTCCAGATTGCGTGCCGGCTGTCCGTCGGCAGCCGTCACGACGACGTCGAGGACGCGCAGCGTCACGCCCGCCCGGAACTGCTGGGCGTGGTCTGGATGCCGCGCCGCGATGATGCCGCTCAGGACGAGCAACCCAGCCCATCCACGCGCCCCGCGCGTCCCCATCCCGTGACACTACAACAGGCCGCGGATCCGGGCATCGACGCAACGCCGCCGAGTCCAGGCGGCGACCGGAGACCGCGGTACGATGGCGCATGGCCCAGTCACCCATCGGCCGGATCGCGGCCGCGTCGGCCGCCATCGTGGTGCTGGTGTTCGTCGCCGCGGGCGTCGTCGTGTACCGGATGCTCCCGCGCAGCGGGCTCACGCCGGCGCCCCACGACTGGACGGCCGAGTGGCGGTCCGATCCGCCGGTCGTGGAGACGCTGCCGGGCGGGCTCCTCGAGACGGCGACGATGCGGATGGGAGAGGACTTCTACAAGTCCGACGCGCGCACGTGGTGGGGGCTCTACCTGGGCAACACGGTGTCGCACATCCAGGTCGCCGCCGTGTATCGCTACGGCGTGCCGCTCGACGACGGGGCCTGGCGGGTGGCCACGCGCGGCCAGACAGCCGTGGTCGTGGCGCCCGTGCTGCGTCCAAGCCTGCCCGTGGCCGTGGACACCAGCACGTGGCGGGAGAAGACCGAGAGCGGGTGGGCGCGGTTCGACAAGCAGGCGCAGCTCGACGACCTCCGGCGCGGGCTGTCGGCGGATCTCGCCACGCGCGCGGCCGACGAGCGCCGCGTGGCCCTGGCGCGGGAAGCGTCGCGGCGCACCATTGGCGAGTTCGTGGAGCGTTGGCTGCTCGCCCAGGACGCGGGCTGGACGCCAGGCGTGTTCAGCGCGGTGAAGGTCTACTTCGACGACGAGATCGACGAAGACCTGAGCCTCGAGCTTCGCTCACTCGCCCGGCCCGCCGCGCCCGCGACGTCCCCGTGATAGCGCCATCCGGCGTCTTCCACGCCTGGCGCGAGCCAGGAAGTGCGGCTGGTGGTGCCGTGACGCGCTACTTCTGCGCCTTCGTGTCGCAGACCAGGAACGCGAGAAAGCGCGCCGGCGCGGTCGCACTGGCGTTGGCCGACACCGTGTGCTCGTCGCCCAGCGTCTCGAAGAAGGTCTCACCGGCCTCGACCACGCGCGCCGACTCGCCGTTGACGGCGAAGCGGATGGCGCCCTCCAGGACGTAGCCGACGACGGGGCACGGGTGGCGGTGCGGAGACGACACGCCGCCGGGCGGATAGGTCACCTCGCTCAGGCGGGCGCTGAGCGCCGCGCCGCCCAGGGGCGGCAGGGCGCGTGAGAAGACCTCGCGCGCCACCGCGTCCGGCGGCTTCTGGCCGGCCGCGCCGGCCGCGGCCGCGATGCGGTAGATGAAGCCCTTGTTGTCGTCCGACACATAGAGGGCGCCGTCGGCCCCGGTCACGAGGCCGGCGGGACGTCCCGACACGTTCTCGCCGTCGAGCCAGCCGGTGGCGAAGTCCTCGCTCGCCGCCGGGCGGCCGTCCTTCATCGACACGCGCACGACCGAGTAGCCGATCTTCCCGCCGGGACGCTGCGTGGAGCCGTGGATCGCGACATACATCGAGCTGCGGTACGGCTCGGGGAACGCGGTGCCCCGGTAGAAGGCGAGGCCCAGCGGCGAGGCGTGCGCCGGGAGTTCGAAGGCCGGCGGCACGGCGGCGCTCGCCTGCAGCGTGCGCGGCACGCCGTCCAGCTCCGGCACCGTGCTCGCCACGTTCCTGCCGATGAAGAACGGGAAGCCATAGTGGCGGCCGTCCTCGATGAGGTTGATCTCGTCGGGCGGATAATCGTCGCCCAGCTTCTCCTGGCCGGTGTCGGCCGACCACAGGCGTCCGGTGGCCGGATCCCAGTCGAAGCCGACCGGGTTGTGGAGACCGGCCGCGAACGTGCGGCCCGGCGAGCCCGGACCGTCGAACACTTGGATCGTGGTCCGGCGGGCGTCGCCTTCGACGCACACGTTGCACGACGACCCGATGCCCACGTACAGGCGGCCGTCGGGACCGAAGGCGATCGTCCGCGAGGTGTGCATGGCCGGCGTGGACGAGGGCAGCGTCACGTAGGGCTCCGGCGTGCCGACCACGTCGCCGCGCTCCCACTTCACGCGGACCACGGCGGGTGTCGTGCCGATGTAGAGGTAGCCGTCGTGGAAGGCGAGGCTGTGCGCGTAGGGCATGTCGCGCAGCAGCACGCGCGGTTCGGCGACGCCGTCGTGGTTGGCGTCGGGCAGCGCCACCACCTCGGCGCGCTTTGCGACCACGAGCACGCCTTCCGGACTCACGGCCATCAGGCGCGCTCCCTGCAGGCCCGACGCGAAGACCGACGCCGTGAAGCCGGCGGGCACGGTCAGGCGGGCGGGAGCGGGCGGGACGGCGGGGGCCGGCGCCTGCGCGACGGCGGGGAGCGCCGTCAGCGCCAGCACGGCGGCGGCCAGGGACGGGGCGTGTCTGAAGTTCATCGGAGACCTCGTTCTCCACGGGTGCGCGACACGGACGGAGACGGCACGGATGGCACCGTGGCACGGCGCAGCAGCCACGCGCCGGCCAGGCACAAGGCGCCGCCGCCGACCGAGACGGCCGCCACGTGCTCGCCGCGGACGGCCACGCCCAGCACGAGCGCGACCACCGGGATGATGAATGCGGTGCCGGAGGCGCGGGTGGCGCCCAGCCGGCCGGCGGCGGACGCCAGGATCACGTTGGCCATCGCCGTGCCGAACGCGCCCAGCGCCGCCACGGCCGCGAATGCGTGCGGCACCCAGCGCGCCTGGCCCAGGGCCGGCAGGCCGAGCGGGGCCGTCACGATCATCGACATCGCGAGCGCCCGCCACACGACCGGCAGCGCGCCGTTTCGCTGCTGCAGCGGCCGGGCGATGTGGATCGAGATGCCGTAGGCCACCAGCGCCAGCGAGATGAGGGCCACGCCGCGGGCGCTGCTGCCGCCGTGCCCGAGATCGGGCAGCGCCATCACCACGGCTCCCGCGAAGCCCACGGCCAGGGCGACCACCACCGCCCGCGACGGGAACGCGCGCGTGATGACCACCCCGGCGGCCGCGGCCAGGAGCGGGATCGCGCCATTCAGCATGCCCGTGAGCGCCGACGAGACGTGCTGCTCGGCGTGCGGGAAGAGGCTCATCGGGAAGGCCATCCAGATGACGCCGAGGCCCGCAATCGCGGCGCGGTCCTCGCGTCGTACCGGCCGCCGGGCCGCGGGCACCAGCGACAGGGTGGCAAAGCCGATCACGAACCGGAGGAACGTCACGCCGTCGGGGGGCAGAGCATCCAGGCCCTCGGCGATGAAGAGGAACGACGCGCCCCAGATGAGGCCCGGCGTGGCCAGGAGCGCCCAGTCCGCGAGCGCCTGGGACTCGCGGAGGGCCGGCACGCGCGGCAGGGACACGGGTATCGAGGGCATCGGCGTCGGCGCCTCCAAATCTACCGCCTGAATTGGCACGGTCAAAGAGCCAATATTGACAAAACGCGCTGGGCCAATCGATCGTGGCGGCCATGGACCTGCACGTCCGGCTCGGGGGACGGGGCGACCTGGCCGAACAGATCTTCCGCCAGGTGCTGGAGGCCATCCTCGACGGCCGGCTGCGGCCCGGGGAACGGCTGCCGCCGTCGCGGGCGCTGGCCGCCCGGCTCTCGGTGTCGCGCAACACGGTCGGCGTCGCCTACGAGCGGCTCGCGGCCGAGGGCGTGATCGAAGGCAGGGTCGGGGCCGGATCGTTCGTGATTCCCGGGCCGCTGCCCGCGCGTCCGGCGGGCCGCGCCCCGTCGGGCGTCGTCGCGCCGCGCGCGGCCTTCAAGGCGCTGCCCGTCGTGCGCCAGCCGCCCCCGGTCGACGTGCGGTTCGACTTCGGCATCGGGACGCCCGATCACGCGCTCTTCCCGTTGACCGTGTGGCGGCGGTTCGTCGCCGCGGCCCTGCGCGGCAGCGCCGAGGACTACTCGACCTACCGCCATCCCGCCGGCCATCCGGCGCTTCGGGCCGCGGTGGCCCGTCACGCCGGCGTCTCGCGCGCCGTCCGGGCGTCGGCCGACGACGTCGTGCTGACTGACGGCGCGCAGCAGGCGTTCGATCTCGTGGGCCGCGTGCTCATCTCGCCCGGCCTCCGCGTGGCGGTCGAGGACCCGGGGTACACACGCCCCCGCCTGCTCTTCGAGTCGCTCGGCGCCCGGATCGCGGGCGTGCCCGTGGACGACGAGGGTCTCAGGGTCGACCGGCTGCCGCCGTCGGCCCGGCTCGTCTACGTGACGCCGTCGCACCAGTTTCCGACGGGCGTCATCATGTCGCTGCGGCGTCGCATGGCGCTGCTGGACTGGGCCGATCGAGCCGGGGCCGTGATCGTCGAGGACGACTACGACACGGAGTTCCGGTTCGGCGGGCGGCCGCTCGATCCGCTGCAGAGCCTCGATCGGTCCGGCCGGGTCGTGTACGTGGGCTCCTTCTCGAAGGTGCTGCTGCCGGGCCTGCGCCAGGGCTTCCTCGTGGCGCCGGCGAGCCTGCAGCCGGCGCTGCAGGCCGCGCGGCAGCTCACCGACTGGCACGGCGATGTCACGACACAGGCGGCGCTGGCGCGCTTCATCGACAGCGGCCGGCTGGCCCGCCACATCCGCGTCGTCACGCGGGTCTACGCGGACCGCTACGCCCGCATCGCCGCCGGCATCGACCGCCACCTGGCCCGGTGGCTCGCCGTCGTGCCGTCGTCGGCGGGCATGCACGTCGCCGCGCTCGTGCACCGGGGCGTGGCCGTCCAGGCGGCCGACGTCGTGGACGCGGCCGCGCGCCGGGGCCTGCGGCTCCACGCCCTGGCCGACTTCGCCGTCCGGCCGCCGGCCATGAACGGCATCGTGCTGGGCTTCGGCGCGATCCCGGCCGCCCGGATCGATGCCGGGCTGGCGCTCCTCGCACGCGTCTTCGCCGCCTCGGACCGCGCCGCCGCCAGGGGGTGACGCGCCGCCGCGCACCCGCGTCGCGCGAGACGCTCCGTTACACCTTCGGGCCGCGGCGGGACCATACTCCAACAGTTCGCCTGGAGGTCACACACATGCGGTCGTACCCTCGATTCCCTTCCCTCGCGGCCGCCGCCGCCGCCGTCCTGGCGCTGGTGCTCGGGGCCGGCGCCTCGGCGCAGCAGGCGGCCCGCGGGTCGACGACGCCCCCGGCCCAGCGGCAGGACGCCGACTACACCGCGAAGATCCGCGAGGCCCTGCAGGACCCGCGCATCACGACCGAGCTCGTCGATCACCTGCCGGCCTCGGACACCGTGCCGACGCCGCTCAAGTTCCTGGGCCGGTTCGTCGGCCAGCCGGGCGAGCTCACCTACGCCAAGGACATCGCGCGGTACTACCAGGAGCTGGCGCGGGTGTCGCCGCGCGCGAAGTACTGGAAGATCGGCACGACCGAGGAAGGGCGTGACATCGTCGCGCTGGCCATCGCGGACGAGGCCACGATCAAGAACCTCGAGAGCTACCGCGGCCAGCTGAACGCGCTGACCGACCCGCGGAAGACGACCGACGCGCAGGCCGCCGCGCTGCTCAAGACGGCCAAGCCCATTTACTACGTTCTCAGCGGCATCCACTCGCCCGAGAACGGCGGCCCGGAGATGCTCATCGAGCTGGCCTACCGCCTGATCGTCGAGGAGACGCCGTTCATCCAGTCGATCCGGACCAACGTCATCACCCTCATCACGCCCGTCATCGAGGTGGACGGCCGCGAGAAGCAGGTGGACACCTACTACTTCAACAAGACGCGCGCGCAGGGCGACGCCCGGCTGCCGCTCATGTACTGGGGCAAGTACGTCCAGCACGACAACAACCGCGACGGCATGGGCCAGTTCCTGGAGCTGACGAAGGCGGTCACCCGGATGCAGCTGCAGTGGACGCCCACGATCATGCACGACCTGCACGAGGCGCAGACCTACCTCTACTCGTCGACGGGCACGGGGCCGTACAACGACGCGCTGGACCCGATCACCATCAGCGAGTGGTGGCTGCTGGCCCAGACCGACGTGATGGAGATGGCCAAGCGCGGCGTGCCCGGCGTCTTCACCTACGGGTTCTACGACGGGTGGGTGCCGAACTACATGTTCTTCATCGCGCACTCGCACAACGCCATCGGCCGGTTCTACGAGGTGCAGAGCTACGGCCCCGACAACTACACCGCCCGCGCGGGCGCCACCACGACCAGCAGGGAGTGGTTCCGCCCGAACCCGCCGCTGCCCGAGATCAAGTGGGGCCCCCGGAACAACACGAACATCCAGGAGTCGGCGCTGCTGCTCTCGATGCACTACGTGGCCGAGCACCGGACGACGTTCCTCGAGAACTACTGGATGAAGAACAAGCGGTCGGTGGAGAAGGGGAGGAACGGGCCCGTCTACGCCTGGCACATCCCGGCGAACCAGCGCCGGAAGGCCGACACGGCCGATGCCGTGAACGAGCTGCTGCGGCAGGGCTTGGAGATCCAGCGCGCGTCGGGCGCGTTCACGGCCGGTGGCGTCAGCGTGGCGGCCGGCGACTTCATCGTCCGCGGCGACCAGCCGTACCGGACGCTCGCGGACATGTACTTCTCCGTCCAGAACTACCCGCCGCAGAATCCGCGGCCGTACGACGACACCGGCTGGACGTTCCAGTACATGCGCGACATCACGATCACCGAGGTGAAGGACGCGGGAGTGCTGTCGGCCGCGATGACGCCCGTGACCGGGCCCGTGAAGGCGCCCGGGGGGATCGAGGGCACGGGGGCGACGCTGGTCGTGGACCACACGGCCGACAACAACCTCGTCACCTTCCGCTTCAGGAACCCGTCGGTGAAGATGGCGGCGGCCGAGGAGGACTTCGAGCTGGCCGGCCACCGGTTCCGCGCCGGCGCGATCGTCGCGCCGAACGCCGACCGCGCGGCGCTCGAGCCGGTGCTGAAGGACCTCGGACTCTCCGCGTGGGCCGTGGACGCGGCGCCGGCCGTGAAGACCCACGACCTGGACATCCCCCGCATCGGCTACGTGCACAGCTGGACGCGGACCCAGGACGAGGGCTGGGTGCGGGCGGCGCTCGACACCTACGGCGTGCCCTACACCTACTTCGCCGACCAGAAGCTGAGGGAGGGGAACCTCCGGGCGAAGTACGACGTGATCGTCTTCCCGCACGTCGGCGGCACGCCCACCTCCCAGGTCAACGGCATGGCCATGACCGGCACGGCGCCGCTGCCGTACCAGAAGACCGACAAGACGCCCAATCTCGCCTACGTGGATTCGAGCGAGGACATCCGCGGGGGCATGGGGATCGAGGGGCTGCTCAACCTGGTGAAGTTCGTCCAGGAGGGCGGCACGCTCATCACCGAGGGATCGACGTCGACGATTCTTCCCGAGTACGGGGTCACGTCGGGCATCACCGTGGAGAGTCCGGCGCAGCTCTTCGTCCGCGGGTCGATCGTCCGCGGCAAGATGGCGGACCTCAAGAGCCCTCTCGCGTACGGCTTCGACGCGAAGGACCTGCCCGTCTACTTCAACCAGGACCCGGTGCTCGCCGTGGGCGGCGGCTTCCGGGGCTTCGGCGGTTTCGGCGGCGGGCCCGTGAACGGCGGGCTGGGCCAGAACATCACGCCGAACGCGCAGCCCCTGCGCATCCAGCCCCTGGAAGGCGGCGCGTCGAACGGCCGCGGGCCCGGGACGCCTCCCGCAGACGAGATGGCGCAGATGCGGGCGATGGCGGCGCAGTTCGGCATCACGATCGACGACACGCGTCCGCGCGTCGTCGTCTCGTTCTCCTCCAATCCCAGCGACCTGCTGCTGTCGGGGACGCTGGCCGGCGCGCAGGGCCTCACGGGCAAGGCCGCGCTCGTCGATGCCGCGCTCGGCAAGGGCCACGTCGTGATGTTCGCCATCCGGCCGTTCTGGCGCTGGCAGACGCAGGGCACGTTCAGCCTGGGCTTCAACGCCATCATGAACTGGAACGATCTGGACGCGGGGAAGGCCGATTCGCGGACGACCACGTCTCGGCAGTAGCGCCGGCCGTCACGTACATCGTCCCACCAGGACCGCCGGTGCTACGCTCGCGCGCATGACGACGCGACGTCATGTGCTGAAGGCCGGCGCGGCGGCCCTGGCCTCGGGCCTGCTGCCAGGGCCGACGTTCGGGGCGCAGGCGCCGCTGGGCATCCTCATGCTCGGCGGCACCGGTTTCATCGGGCCCCAGATCGTGCACGCCGCGCTCGCGCGCGGCCACCGCGTGTCGATGCTGAATCGCGGCCGGCGCGCGCCGAACCAGCACGGGGACGACTTCGCCAGGGTGGAGGCGCTGCGCGGCGACCGGACCCGGCCCGACGCTTACGACGCCGTCACGGACCGGCGCTGGGACGTCGTGGTGGACACGGCCAACAGCGTGCCGTGGACGCGCGCGGCGGCGGCGGCGCTGAGCGGACGCGCGGGCCGCTACCTCTACGTGTCGTCCACCGGCGTCTTCTGGCCGTACCGCACGGTGGAGATTCCCGAGTCCGGTCCCGTCCGCATGGAGGACGTCCCGCCGCAGGACCCGCCGAGCTTCGGCGTGATGAAGGCGCAGAGCGAACAGGCCGTCCGCGACGCCTTTCCCGCCGCGCACCTCGTGATTCGTCCGGGCTACATCGTCGGCCCCGGCGATCCGAGCGATCGATTCACGTATTGGCCGGTGCGCGTGGCGCGCGGGGGCGAGGTGCTCGTGCCCGGACGGGCCGCGGACTGCGTGCAGTACATCGACGTGCGCGACCTGGCCGAGTGGATGGTGCGGCTGATGGAGGCCCGGGCGGCCGGCACGTTCAACGCCGTCGGTCCCGCCTCGCCCCAGACCCTCGGCGGCTTCATCGACGGCCTGGCGCCGCTGGCGGCGCCGGGCACGTCGTACACCTGGATCGGCGACTACGCGTGGCTGAAGGCGTACCCGCTCCGGCCGAAGACGGCGGACGATCCCGGCGGGCTCGTCGAGGCCATTCCCTGGGTGATGGCCGACGGCGACGAACTGGGGCACATGCGAATCGCCAACGCGAAGGCGGTCGGCACGGGCCTGACGTATCGCGCCCTCCTCGCGACCGCGCGGGACACGCTCGCGTGGCGGCAGTCGGAGGCGGCGCCCGAGGCCCTTCGAACCAGGCCTCGCTACGTGATGACGCCGGAGCAGGAGCGCGCGATCCTGGCCGCGTGGAAGGCCCGCCGCTGAAGCGGACCGGCGCCCAGGCGCCCGTTTCTCCCGCCACGCCACCGGAGCGCGTGACGGCCTCGTTCTGCACACGGATCGCAAGGAACGCTTGAGCCGGAGCTTCGCCGGCCGATAATTCCGACATCGCAGACCGTTGCCCGCTGCAGTGCCGCTAGACGCCACGCTCAATCTCGTCGGACTCGTTCTGTCAGGTGCCCTCACCGGCATGCTGGCCGGCCTGCTCCGTTGGTTCTCGTCGCCCGGCGGGCCTTCACACTACCGGCTGTGGACGGCAGCGTGGTTCGCCTTGGCCGGCTACTACCTGATCGGCGCGGCGTCGTTCGCCGTCGGCCTACTCGGCCCGACGGCGCCTCCGTGGCGTTACGCGCTGTCCGCGGCAACCCAGTCGTGCAGCACGGTCGGCTGCCTCCTGCTGGTGCTTGGTGCGCGCGGCTATGTCCGCGGCGCCTCACCCGATCGCCGTGTCCTCAGTGGCCTGATCGCCGCCGGGGCACTCCTGGGTCTGGGTGTTGCGGCCGTTGCGCAGTTCACGGACCTCCGCCTCTTTCGCCAGCTCTATCACGGCGGACTGACCGCCGGCGCGTTCCTGGTCTCTGCCGTCATCCTCTGGCAGGCGCGGTCCGCGCTCGACCGCTCCGGCCGGTTCCTGGCCATGGCACTCGCGGGGTTCGGGCTGTCGCAACTGCACCTCGTCGCCTACATGTCCAGCGCCGCCCTCGGATACCGCCCTGGCTACGGCCTCGGCGTCTTCACGCTGCTGGACCTGCTGTGGATGGTCGCCATCGTGGCGACGATGGCGGGCATGGCGCTCGCCGACCAGCGCGAGGCCGCGTCCGCGGCGCTGCGCCGCCAGGAAGCCCAGTTCAGGCGGATGATCGAGCATTCGAACGATATCGTGACGGTGGTGAGCGAGGAGCTCGTCGTTCGCTACGTCAGTCCCTCGGCGCGTCGGATCCTCGGGTGGGACGAGCAGGAGTTGGCCGGTGAGCGCGTGCTGCGCTACGTCCACGCCGACGACCGCGCGACGCTGCAGGCGCTGGCCGACCGGCCGGGATCGGGCAGCACCCCCTTCGTCTTCCGCTTCCGCGCGCGTGATGGGAACTGGCTCCGACTGGAGGCCGTCGCGACCCGGGTTCACGATGATGGCGGCGAGCGGGTCATCATCGTCAACGCCCGTGATCTCGCCGAACGCGATCGACTAGAGGCGACGGTGCGCGAAGCGCAAAAGCTCGAGTGCGTGGGGCGTCTGGCTGGCGGTGTGGCCCATGACCTCAACAACATCCTCACCGTGATTTGCGGCACCGCCGAACTGGGGCAGGCCGACTGCGGCGATCCGTCCGTTCGCCAGGCCTTCGGGGAAATCACGAACGCGAGCGCCCGTGCCGCCGACCTGACTCGAGGCCTGCTCTCGTTCGCGCGAAGGCAGGTCGTGGCGCCGGTGGCGTTCGACGTCACGGAGGCCGTGCGTCGCGTTGGCCGGATGGCCGAACGCCTGCTCCCCGAGACCATCGAGTTCCACGTGGTCGAGCGCGGCGGCCCGCACGTCGTGTCCGCGGACCCCGGCCAGGTCGAACAGGTGGTCATGAACCTGGTCGTCAATGCCCGCGATGCCATCGTCGGGCCCGGCGTGATCGAAGTCACGATCGGCGACGCCGATATCACGCCCCAGAACCGGGCCGACGCTGCCCCCGGTCGCTACGTGACGATTGCCGTTCGCGACACCGGTACCGGCATCCCCGATCACGTGCGCCCCTACTTGTTCGAGCCCTTCTTCACCACCAAGGTCGTCGGCGAGGGCACCGGGCTCGGGCTGGCGACGAGCTACGGGATCATCAGGCAGTCCGGCGGATTCATCACCGTGGCCAGCATGCCCGGACAGGGCGCGACATTCGTGGTGCACCTGCCTGAGGAGTGCCAGAAGGCGCCCACGGTCGACACGGTCGCCAAGGAGATCGCCTCCGCGCGGGGCGAGGCCGTCCTGGTGGTCGAGGACGACCCCCAGGTGAGGCGCGTCGGAGTGATGGCGCTCCAGTCCGCCGGCTTCCGCGTCATCGAGGCGCGCGACGGAATCGAAGGGCTCGCGCGCGCATCTGGCGAGCCGTTGCGGGTGCTGGTCACGGACATGGTGATGCCCAGGATGGGTGGCTTGGACCTGCTGCGGCGGATCAGGGACGGCCAACCGAACGTGGGCGTGCTGCTCGTGTCCGGGTATCCCGGTGACCCGAATCTGCTGCGTTCGCTTCCGGCCCGTACCTCGTTCCTGCAGAAGCCGTACAGCCCGGCCGAGCTGACCGCGAACGTGCACGCGCTGCTCTAGGGCCGGTTCGGCTGCGCGGGCACGGCGCACGGCCGTCCCGGAAGCGAACAGGCCGGCGCATGTCGCGGCGGGCGTCCGTTCCGCAATCCACTGATTCCCAAGGGCCTCCGCCCACGCGCGCGCCTGGCCCCAATCCTGCACTCTGGACGGCCCCATGGATCGACTGCTCCAGGACCTGCGCCACGCCGTCCGTGTGCTGCTCAAGACGCCGGGCTTCAGCCTCGTCGTCGTCTTCACGCTGGCCGTGGGCATTGGCGCCAACACTGCCATGTTCAGCATCGTCGACGGCGTGCTGCTGAGCGGACTCCCGTTCCCCGATCCGTCGCGCCTCGTGGACGTGAACGAGGTCGAGCGCCGCGACCGGGGGCCCGGCGCCATCGCGCCCGCCACCTTCGTGGACTGGCAGCAGACGGCGACGAGCTTCGATGCGCTGAGCGCGTACTGGCGCCGCAGCTTCAACGTCGCGCTCGCGGCCGGCGAGCCCGAACGCCTGCAGGGCGCCGTCACCTCGTCCACCTTCTTCGACGTCATCGGCGTGCCGCCGGTCCTCGGCCGGTCGTTCACGCGGGCCGACGCCGAACCCGGGCAGGGCCAGAGCGTGGTCCTGAGCTTCGGGTTCTGGCAGCGCCGCTTCGCGGGCTCCCCGGACGCCATCCACCAGGTGGTTCGCCTGAACGGCACGCCCCACACCGTGATCGGCGTGATGCCGGCCACCGTGAACTTTCCGCAAGGCGCCGAGCTGTGGGTGCCGGCCGCCTACGACGTGCCATCGCCGGGCGTCCCCGATCCCCGCGGCATCCGCGACATGCACTTCCTGCGGGCGATCGGCCGGCTGAAGGCCGGCGTGGCCATCGACACGGCGAACGCCGAGCTCGCCACCATCTCGGACCGCCTGGCGGCCGCGTATCCCGCCGAGTCGGCGAACTTCATCGCCTTCGCCCGGCCGCTGCAGGACCAGCTCGTGCGATCCGCGCGCACGCCCCTCCTCGTGCTCCTCGGCGCGGTGGCCTGCGTGCTGCTCATCGTGGTGGCGAACGTGGCCAACCTGCTGATGGCGCGGGCCACCGCGCGGACGCGGGAACTGGCGATCCGCGCGGCGGTTGGAGCCCATCGCCGGATGATCGTCCGTCAGCTCCTGACCGAGAGCGTGCTCCTGGCGCTCGTGGGCGGCGGCCTGGGCGTGGTGCTCGCGTTCTGGAGCGTGGACGCCATCCTCGCGCTCGACCCCGGCGACGTGCCGCGCGTGGCGCCGATTGGCGTGGACGGGGCGGCGCTGGCCTTCGCGTTCGTCGTGTCGGTGGTCACGGGCATCCTGTTCGGCCTGGTGCCGGCCTGGCAGGCCTCGCAGCCGGACCTGCAGTCCGCGCTGAAGGAGAGCGCGCGGGGGACCACCGCGGACGGGCACCGCCGCTTCGCCCGGGCCGGCCTGGTGCTGGCCGAGGTGTCCCTGTCACTGGTCCTGCTCGTCGGCGCCGGCCTGCTGTTCCGGAGCCTCATGACGCTCGTCGACGTGCCGCTCGGCTTCACCACCGACCGGATCCTCACCGTGCAGGTCGCGCCCACGGGCGAGAACTACCGCTCGCCCGGACAGTTCGTCGCCTACTGGGATCGCGTGCTGGCCAGCGTGCGCGCCCTGCCCGGCGTGGAGGCGGCCGCGCTCACCACCTCGCTGCCCATGAGCGGCGGCCGCACCGTCATCGCGTTCAACGTGGAAGGCACGCCCGAAGTGCCCCTGAACCAGCAGCCGCTGGCGCGCTGGCTCGACGTCTCCCCCGGGTACTTCGCGACCCTGGGGATTCCCGTGGTCCGCGGGCGCGAGTTCACCGAGGCCGACGCGGTCGAACAGCCGCGCGTCATCGTGATCAGCGAGTCGATGGCCCGCCGCGAGTTCGACGGGCTCGACCCCATCGGCCGGCGCTTCAGCTTCGACTCCGACGAGCGCGGTCAGCCGATCTGGTCGGAGATCGTGGGCGTGGTCGCCGACGTGCGCCACGACCGGGCGGACGAGGCCCCGGTGCCGATGGCGTACGGCGTGCACACCGGGGCGGCGCGGGCGGCCCAGTACGTGATCGTCCGCTCGGCCGGCGCGCCCTCCGGGCTGGCGGCGCCGCTGCGCGCCGCGCTGCAGGCGCTCGACGCCTCGCTGCCCGTCTCGCAGGCGCGGACGCTCGACGCCGTCGTCGGCGCCTCGCTCACGCAGCGCCGCTTCAACGTGTCCGTCCTGGCGGCCTTCGCCGCGATCGCGCTCGTCCTGGCCCTGGCCGGGATCTACGGCACGGTGTCGTACGCCGTCGCGCAGCGCGCCAACGAGATTGGCATCCGCGTGGCGCTGGGCGCGACCCAGCAGGAGATCCTGCGCCTCGTGCTCGTCGACGCGCTCAAGCCCGTGGCGGCCGGCCTGGTGGTGGGCCTGGGGGCGGCGCTCGTGTTCACGCGCGCCCTCCAGGGGCTGCTCTTCGGCGTGAGCGCGACCGACCCGCTCACGTTCCTGTCGCTGCCGGTCGTGCTCGCCCTGGTGGCGTTCGTCGCGAGCCTGGTGCCGGCGATGCGGGCCACCCGCGTGGACCCCCTCGAGGCGCTTCGCATCGAGTAGCGGCCGCCGTCGGGAGCGCCGGCGAGCACGCGCCTCCGGCCGCGCGTTCGGCCGCGCGCCAGGCCGTCGGCCTGCCCGGCGGATGCCTGCGCTCCGCGTCTCAGTGCTCGGGGACCGCCTCCATCAGCATCGACAGCGCCTTGTCCAGCGTGGGTCCGGCCTGCCGCTGTCCCCGGTAGTTCCCGATGCGCACCACGACGAGGTCGTGCGAGGGGATGATCCACACCGACTGCCCGCCGGCGCCCTGCATCGAGTAGGACTCCTTGGGAATCGGCCGCGCGCCGTCGCCGTTGATCCAGAAGAAGCCGCCGTAGATCGGACGCTCGTCCGCCAGCCAGGCCGGCGCCAGCGTGCTCACGAACTTCGCGTAGCCCTCGGGCAGGATGCGTTCGCCGCCCGGAGCGACGCCGTCGTTCAGGTACAGGTTGCCCAGACGGGCCCAGTCGCGTCCCGACATCAGCTCGTAGCCCTGCGTCAGGAAGTTGCCGTACGGGTCGGTCTCCATCACCATCGACCGCACGCCGATCTTGTCCCAGAGCTGCCGCTGCGGGTACGAGAGGTAGTCGAGCTTCAGCTTCTCGATGCCGAGCCGGTTCAGGTAGTTCGTCAGCACCGGATCGGTGTTGCGGTAGCGGCCCACCGTGTTCGGCTTCCACTGCTGCGGCCGGGTCGCGGCGTATTTGAAGGAGTCCACGCCCCCCGTGTAGAGATACAGATGATCGGGGTAGGTCCCGTTGGGGTCGAAGTCGGGGTCGCTGGGCGCCTTGATCCGGATCCCGCTCGACATGTGCAGGATGTCCTGGATGCGGATCTCCTTGCGCGGGTCGCCGTCGCCCTGCCATTCGGGAATCGGCGCCGGCTGCTCGAGGGTGTAGACGCCCTTCTCGATGAGCGTGCCCATGATGGTGGCGGTCACGCTCTTGCCCATCGACCAGCTCTCGAGCGGCGTGGTCATGGTGATGCCGTCGCCGTAGCGCTCGCCGATGAGCCGCCCCTTCCACGTCACGACGAACGCCGTGGTCTCGGCCTCGGGCGTTCCGAAGGCGGCGTCCACCGCCGCCTTGATCTTGGCCTCGTCGAGCTCGGCCGGGAACCCGCTGGCCATCCGATCGCCCATGGGCCAGTCCTGGCTGCCAGCCGGCGGGAGGTTCGGCTTCACGGTCTTCGGCGTGAAGTGCAGGGTGGTGGTGCCCTCGGGATAGGTGACGCAGCCCTGGCTGCCCGTGAAGACGGCCGTCCTGACCACGCCGTTCGGCAGCGTGATGCTCACGGTCTTCTTCACCCGGTCCACCACGGGGCGCCCGACCTTCGCGCGTTCTTCGTAGGGCCCGGTGAAGTACCCCACGTGCTCGGCCGCGAACTCCGGGTCGTAGCCGGTGAGGAACACCGCCGAGCAGACCGTCTTGGCGTAGCCCGACGTGTTGTGGGACAGGGCGTCGCCGGGCGGCGGTTCGTAGGGCGTCGGCAGCTCCAGGGACTTACCGCGCGCGATGAGCTTCTCGCGCGCGGCCACGGCCGGGTCCACCGGCGGCGCGGCGGTGTCGGCCGGCGGTGGCGTGGAATTGCCCTGGCACGCCGCGGCCGCGAGCGC
>JBFWXO010000037.1:0-60264 GCA_050187355.1 Vicinamibacterales bacterium | reverse complement strand
GCCAATCCCCCGGTGACCCAGACCGGCAATCCCGTCCGCATCGGCGTGCTCGAGGACGACGACCTGCTGCGGAACGTCTCCATCAGCTACACCAACAGCGTGCCCCCCGACACCGCCGTCGACTCGCGCACCGGATCCGGCTCGATCGAGATCGAGGGGCTGCGCCGCGACGTGGACGCCCACTCGGGGTCGGGCTCCATCCGGATTCGCGACGCCGGAGGCGACGTGACCGCCGAGACCGGGTCGGGATCGATCACGGCCGAGCGCATCGGCGGCGCCTTCGCGGGCCGGTCGGGCAGCGGCTCGATCCGTGGGACGGGCGTGGCGGGCGCGATCACGGCGCACACCGGCAGCGGCAGCATCGAGGTCTCGCAGGATGGCGCCGGCGACGTCTCGGCGACGTCGGGCTCGGGCTCGATCGTGCTGTCCGGCGTGCGCGGCGGCGTGCAGGCCTCGACCGCCAGCGGGACGGTCCGCGTCGCCGGCCAGCAGACGGCGGCCTGGGAGCTGGCGAGCTCGTCCGGCGGCATCGTGGTGGAACTCGCGGGCCAGCCCAAGTTCACGCTCGACGCGCGCACGGGGGGCGGCCGAATCGAGACGGACTATCCCGTGGCCGTGTCTGGCACCATCGAGCGGCGGTCGCTCCGCGGCCCCGTCAACGGCGGCGGGCCGCTGCTGCACATCCGCACGAATTCGGGGAGCATCCGCGTCCGCTAGCGCGCCGGGTCGCCGGATCGCGCGCCCGTCATTCGTCCAGTCCGCCGGTCGGGCGAGACCCTGCCAGAGGAGAGCGCGTCGGCAGCATCGCGAATAATACGGAACCAGATGCGACTTGCCCGCGCGCTCGTTCCGGCGTCCGTCGTCGTGCTCCTGGTGATCGCGGCGGCCGGCGACCACTACTTTCGCGACGAGTTCTACTATCTCGCCTGCACGCACCGCCTCGCCTGGGGGTACGTGGATCACCCGCCGTTGTCGATCGCGGTCCTCTGGGTCGTGCGGCAGGTGGCGGGTGAGTCGCTCCTCGTGCTGCGCCTGGTGGCGGCGCTCGCGCTCGCTGTCAGCGTCTGGCTGACGGGCCGGATTGCCCGGCGCCTCGGCGCCGGGGTATTTGGCGAGGTGCTGGCGATGGTCGCCATCGCCGTCGCGCCGGCCTTCCTCGCGGTCGGCAGCTTCTATTCGATGAACGTCTTCGACGTGCTGCTGTGGACCGCGGCGCTCGGGTTGTTCCTCGACCTGATCGACGGCGCTTCCACGGGTCGCTGGGCGGCCTTCGGCGTGCTGCTCGGCCTCGGCATGCTGAACAAGATCAGCGTGCTGTGGCTTGGGGCCGGCATCGGCGCGGCGCTTCTGATCGCGTCGCGTCAACTTCTCCGGACTCCGGGGCCCTATGTGGCGGCCGCTATTGCCGGCCTGCTGTTCCTTCCGCACGTGGTGTGGCAGATGGCGAACGAGTGGCCGACGCTCGAGTTCATCCAGCGCGCCAGCAGCCAGAAGATGCTCGAGAAGACGCCATGGGCGTTCATGGGCGAGCAGATCGTGAACATGCACCCGTTGGCGGTGGTGGTCTGGGGCGCGGGGCTGGCCGGGCTCCTCTGGGCGCCACGGCTGCGCCGCTACCGGGCCCTGGCGGTCGTCTACCTCACGGTGGCGCTGATCCTGATCGTCAACAGCACCAGCCGCAGCGGCTACCTGCTGCCGGCCTATCCGCCGCTCGTGGCCGCCGGCGCCGTGATGTGGGAGTCGTGGCTGCGGCGGCCGGCCTGGCGGGTCGCCGCGCTGGTGGTCCTGGTGGCGGCCGGCGCCGCCACCGCGCCCCTGGCGGTTCCCGTGCTGCCGGTCGACCAGTACGTTCGCTACAGCGGACGTCTCGGCGTCCGGCCAGCGACCGAGGAAAAGAAGGACGTCGGCCGGCTGCCGCAGTTCTTCGCCGACCGCCAGGGATGGGACGCGTTCGTCGGCGAGGTGGCCACCGCATGGGACCGCCTGACGCCGGACGAGCGCCGGTCGGCGGCCGTGCTGGCCGGGAACTACGGCGAAGCCGGCGCGATCGAGACGCTCGGCGCCTCCCGCGGCATGGCGGCCATCAGCGGGCACAACTCGTACTGGATGTGGGGGCCGTCGGGCCGGACGGGCGACGTCCTGATCGTGCTGAGCACGCGCGCCGACCGACTCGAGCGGCTGTTCACCAACGTGGAGCTCGTCGGCCGGACGGCGTGCGGCGACTGCATGCCCTACGAGAACGGGATTGGCATCTACGTCTGTCGTGGACTCCTCCAGCCGCTGGGCGACCTGTGGCCGGAGCTGAAGCACTACGACTGACCGTGCGCGTGGACGGGGCCTGGCGCCCCCGCGCTCTCCCACGCCCGCCGGCGCCTCAACCGGAATCGACTGCTCGGGAATCCACAGTTCCGCGAGTTGGCGCCACCCCCGTGCAGCGCGGAGCGCCTCCAGGGAGTCTGTGAGGCTATGATCGACGGCGCAGAGGGCGTCGCCGCGAGCCCTCCGCCCGTGTCCGGGACCTCGGGAGCGCTGTGACGGGGCGGCCCTCCGCTGCCGTTCCAGCTCTCGTGCTGGCGTCGGCGACTGTGGCGCTGATACCGCACGTTGCAGCCGGGACGCGAATTCGAAGCTCAGGATCGAGGGGAGGGCCCACTGCGGGTGCGGCCGTGCCCCTCTTGTCTTGATTGCGGTCGGGGTGGACCACGCCATGGTGCTGGGAGAACTGGTGCTTTGCGAGTTGGCGCGGCGGTTGTCGCGTACCGAAGTCGCTCACACCTCTGACATGAAGGCGTCGCTCAAGGACGCGGACGCCTATGCGGGATTTCGTGAAAGCAAGGCCCGCCAACACATCTTCGAGGCCGCCGCGCGTTACGACGTGAGCGTGCGCGGGCGCCGCGTGCTCGATCTCGGCTGTTTCGACGGCGCGATCTCACAGGTCTATCTCGACGAGGGCGCCACTCACGTCTACGGCGTGGACATCGACGCCGCGGCCATCAAGCGGGCGCGCACGAACTTCACCGACCCGCGATTGACCTTCGAAACCGGCACCGTCTCGACCATCCCGCTGCCGGACCGGTGCGTTGATGTCGTGGTGAGCTACGACGTCTTCGAGCACGTGTCACGGATTTCCACCATCCTGCGCGAGCTCGAGCGGGTACTGACGCCCGGGGGGACCGTGCTCATCGGCACGTGGGGGTGGTGGCATCCTTTCGCCCCCCACCTGTTCTCGGCCATGCCCGTGCCGTGGGCGCACGTCGTCTTCTCGGAACGGACCGTCCTCAAGGCCTGCCGCCGCGTCTACCTGAGCAACTGGTATCAGCCGACGATGCACGATTTCGACGATGAGGGCCGCCGCCGTCCCGACAAGTACACACACACGTCGATTTCCACCGACTACCTGAACAAGTATCTGATTCGCGACTTCGAGCGCGACTTCCGAGCATCCGGTCTGAGGCACGAGACGCATCTGGTGCCGTTCGGGTCGCGGTACGCGCGCTGGACGCGACCGTTGCTTGCCGTGCCCATGCTTCGCGAGTTCCTGGCCGGGTACGTGTGGTTCGTCCTGACGAAGCCCGGCGACGCTGCGGCGACGCCGCAGCAGGTCGCGTGAGCCCGGTACGACTCGCGCCCGTGGCCGACGGATTCCAGCGCTCCGGGACGTAGCCGTTCGTCTCGATTTCATCGCCGTCAGTCGCCGCCCTCTGGGAGGTGCGGCCTCGCCGTCTTCGGCGCGAAGCAAGCCCTCCGCATCAGTGCGTCATCCGCCGGCAGGACGGTCAGTCTCGCCCGCCTCCGCCGAGCCCCACCAACGGCCCGTGACGTCGCGTCGGCTCCGAGCGCGTTCGCGCCTCGTAGACTTCCTTCAACTCCTCGCACTCGCGACAGCGCACCGCGAAGGGCAGGGCCGCCAGTCGTATCTCGGCGATCTCGCCCTCGCAGTCGAGACATCGTCCATAGGCGCCACTGGCGAGACGGGTCAGGGCCTCGTCGACCCGTGCCAGGGCGTCCGCCGCCAGTTCGGTCATGGCAATGCCGATGTCCTGCTGCAGTTCGGCATTGGACGCGTCCGCCATGTCGAGGGCGTTGACGACCTGCCCGAGGTGCCCGTGGCTCTCGCGCACGTCGTGCAGCCTCACGCCGAGGGCCCGCTGCAGCTCGCGCTGCCGGACCCGGAGGATTTCTGCGAGTTCCGTCAATCGGCGGTCCGTCATGAGCCCCTGCCCCTCCCAACGCGGCGGAGGGCGACACACGCCCCGCCGGCGGCTGGAAGACCGAAGGCCCCCCGCGCCTATTCCACGCGGCGGGCGAGCGCCGCCCCGACGGGCGTCCCGGCCGTCTCACTGCAGTCCCGGACGTCGGCGAGCCCGCGGCGGGCCGCCGAGGCGTCACGCGCCTGTCGTGCGGGCCCGGGGGAATACCGCAGGCAGCGTAGCGGTCTCCTACGGCGTGCGGCGCGTTTGGCACTAGGGCGACCGCGCATGCGCCGAGGAGGTCGTGGTGTCACATACGGATAGCGAGGCAGGACTCGATCGACGGGACGTTCTGAAATGCATGGCATGGCTGGGAACGGGTGCCGTCTGGGCGTCGTCTGGGGGCGTGCTGAAGGGCCTGCCGTTGGACGTGCTGCCACGCGCGGCGGTCGCGGCCGCGCCGGACGCCTCGCTCCGCTTCATCCAGATCAGCGACAGCCACATCGGGTTCAGCAGGCCGGCGAACACCGATGTGACCGCCACTCTGCGGGAGACCGTGGCGCGGATCGCGGCATCGCCGGCAGCGCCGGCCTTCGTGCTGCACACAGGCGATCTCACGCACCTCTCGAGACCCTCGGAATTCGACACGCTCGAGCAGGTGCTGTCCGAGCTGACCGTTCCAGTCTTCTATGTGCCGGGTGAGCATGACGTGCTCGAGGACGGAGGCAAGGGGTACCTGGCGCGCTTCGGAAGGGGCACCCTGGGCGCCGGATGGTACAGCTTCGATCACACGGGCACCCATTTCATCGCCCTCGTGAACGTCCTCGATCGCAAGGCCGGCGGCCTTGGCGCACTCGGCGCCACTCAGCTCGAATGGCTCGAGCGCGACCTGAAGCCGCTCTCGAGCAGCACGCCGATCGTGGTGTTCGCCCATATTCCCCTGTGGGCGGTGTACCCGGAGTGGGGATGGGGCACCGACGACGGCGAGCGGGCCTTGTCGCTGCTGAAGCGGTTCGGTTCGGTTTCGGTACTCAACGGACACGTCCACCAGGTCATGCAGAAGGTGGAAAGCCACGTCACGTTCCATACGGCGATGTCGACGGCGTTCCCGCAGCCGGCGCCGGGCGCCGCGGCCTCACCCGGTCCACTGACGGTCGCCGACGGCCGGCTGCGAACACTCCTGGGCCTGTCCCGGGTCTCGATACGCGGCGTCGATCACCCGATCGCGATCACCGACGTGCCGCTGGCATCGAGAATCGAGGGGGCGGGGTCGAGACCGTGAAAAGCGCGAGACGCATCTACTGGTGTGTCACGGGCCTGGCCGTGACGCTGATGGCGGTATCGGCCGTGCCGGACGTGCAGCGGAACCCCCAGGCGGCAATGATCTTCGCGCATCTCGGGTACCCCGCGTACCTTCTGCCGTTCCTGGGCGCGGCGAAGCTTCTCGGCGCGGCGGTGGTGCTCGTGCCCGGAGTGCCCCGGCTCAAGGAGTGGGCGTACGCCGGCCTCGTGTTCGATCTGCTCGGAGCCCTGTACTCCCATCTGTCGATCGGCGATCCGCCCGGCATCTGGATCGCGCCAACGGTCGGCCTCGTGCTGGTGGGGGGCTCGTACATCCTGCAAGGCGCGCGCGTGTCGCCCCTGCCTGATCGCGGCTCGGAATAATCCAGGCCCGGTCCCGGTCTGACTCGATGACACGGCAGGCCTGGTGCGCCGGTCCCGAGACTGCGAACGGCGCTCGGAAGTGAGGCCAAGAGGATGCGCATGATGAAGTCGATAGCTCTCACAGCAACAACTCTGCTGCTGACCGTCAGTGTGACGGCAGCCGCCGGAGATCGCCGGCCGCTCGTCCTGACGGCTTCCAACGGCGCCGACAACCAGTTGCTCGTGTTCGGCGCGGATGGCGGATTGCTCGAGTCCCTGCCGACCGGCGGACAGGGCGGAGTGGGCGCGAATGCGGGAGGTGTGGCCGCCAACGACGGGTGGATCGCCGTGGTCAACGCAGGGTCCAACACCGTGTCGGTGTTCGCGCGCGCGACCACCGGGTTGGCGTTGCGCCAGGTGCTGCCGGTGGCATCACGGCCGGTGAGCGTGGCGTTCGGAAAGGATCATCTGTACGTGCTGGGCGGGACCACCGTGGAGTCCCACCGCATCGGAAGCGGTGGGGTCGAAGACGTCTACGACGGTATCGCCACCCTGCTGGCCGCTGACGGATCGGCGGCGCAGGTGGGCGTCGTCGGCGATCAGCTCCTTCTGACGGAGAAGAGCGGCGTCGTCGAGCGCGTGCGCCTCCGCGGTGGTGCGGTGGCCGCCAGCCCGGTGCCCGTCGCCCTCCCGGATGGCGCAAGTGTGACGCCCTTCGGCTTCGCGGTCAGAGGCAGCACCGCCTATGTCACGTTTGCCGGGTCGGACGCGGCCGCCGTCCTGAAGGGCGACGCCGTCACGGCGTTCGCGAGTACCGGCACCCCGGGCGGCGGCGGGCAGCACTCGCCATGCTGGGCGGCGCTGGTGGGCCCGTACCTCTTCACGACCAACTCGCCGAGCCACAGCATCTCACGGCTGATCGCCGGAGGGCGCCTGATCGCGCTCGACGCGCCCGTGGCCGCTCAGACGGGCGGCGCTCCCATCGACGTCGCCTCGGCCGGCAACCTGCTCGCGGTGGTCGAGTCGAGCGGGAATGGTGCGTCGCGCCTCACCCAGTACCGCGTGGACCAGGACGGCAATCTCACTGAGACGGCGGGTACCGCCATCGCGAGTCCCGCCAACGGCGTCGTCGTCGTCGAGGAGTAGCGCGTCGTGCGTGCCGTCGAAGGAGCCGGCCGCCGCGACGGACCGGCTCCTTCGACGCTCTCCCGTGGGCGTCGCCGAAGACCGACGGCGTCCAGGTGTTCAGTGGTCTTCGCATGAAAGGCGGTGATCGAGATGGCTCGTGTTGGTCTGTTCGTTCGGCTGGAAGCCAAGGCAGGGATGGAAGACACGGTTCGCGACTTCCTGCGGGCGGCTCTCCCGCTGGTGCAAGAGGAGGCCGCGACGACGGTCTGGTTCGCACTCCAATTCGGTCCATCGTCGTTCGGGATCTTCGACGCCTTCCCGGACGACGACGGCCGGCGGGCGCACCTGGCGGGGCGGGTCGCGGCGGCACTCGCCGCGCGAGCGGGGGAACTCCTCGCCGCGCCGCCCGTCATCGAGCAGATGGACACCGTGGCCGCGAAGCTGCCGGGGGCCTGACGTGGCGCGGGTGTTGGCGGCTGTCCTGGCCCTGGCGCTCGGCGTGGCGGCGGGCCCGACGAGCCCGGCGGCATCGATCACGGATCGCGGGACGGCGGTGACGCCGGGGGTCAAGGCGGTCGCGTTCGACTATCTGGCGCTCTTCGACCCCGACTCGATCGTGGCCGACGTCGACGCGATCGTCCCCGGGAAGGGGCGGGAGTTCGCCGGCCTGTGGCGCACGCGGCAGTTCGAGTACACGTGGCTCCGATCGAGCTCCCGGCGATACGTCGACTTCCGGGCCGTGACGGAAGATGCCCTGGTGTACACTGCGCGCGCGATGGGCCTGGAGATCACCGGATCGCAAAGGTCGCACCTGTTGGCGGCGTATCTGCACCTCGCGCCGTGGCCGGACGCCGTCGATGGCCTCAGGCGGCTGCGCCAGTTGGGGATTCAGGTCGTCACGATCTCGAACTTCACGCCCGTGATGCAGCGTGCCAGTGCGGAACGTGCCGGAATACTGGGATTGTTCGACGCGCTCGTCAGCACCGACGACAATCACACCTACAAGCCCGACCCGCGCGCCTATCAGCTTGTCCTCGACCGCCTCGGCCTCGCGAGGCACGAAATCGTGTTCGCGGCGTTCGCCGCGTGGGATGCTGCCGGAGCCAAGGCCTTTGGCTACCCGACCGTCTGGGTCAACCGGCTCAGTCAGCCCGAAGAGGAACTGGGCGTTCGTCCGGACCGGACGGTCGCGAACCTGGACGGCCTCCTCGCGTTCGTGCAGGGCCAGCCCTCCGCGCCTGACCGGCGCGTTCGCCGCTCACCCGAGGCCAGGCCTTGAGCGGCGACTACACGATCACACGGGCGCGACGGACGGACCTGCAGTGGCTGCCCGCCATCGAAGTCGCCGCGGCGACACTGCTGGTCGGCCAGGCGCCCGAAACCGTCCTCGCCGAGACGACGGCTCCCGCCGTACTGGACGCCGCGCACGTCCGCGGCCACCTCTGGGTGGCCCTCTGCAGGGACATCCCCGTCGGGTTCGCGCACGTCGAAGTGCTCGAGCCGACGATTGCGCATCTCGAGGAGCTCGACGTCCTCCCCGAACACGGGCGGCGCGGCCTCGGCACGAGGCTCGTCACGGCCGTGTGCGAATGGGCCGAGGCGAGCGCCTTCCGGGCGGTCACGCTGACGACGTTCCGCGACGTCCCCTTCAACGGCCCGTTCTACAGCCGCTTGGGATTCGAGGTCATTCCGCCCGAGGCGCTGAGCGCGGCCCTGCAGATGGTCCTCCGGGACGAAGCCCGGCGGGGGCTCGACCCCGCGCGCCGGGTGGCGATGCGCCGCGGCTGCGCCGCCCACGCGGGCCGCGAGCGATCGCCGCAGGTGTCCACAATCCGCTGACACGGGCGCTTCCGCCCAGGGCACCAGGCTCCGCGCCGCCGATCCGCTCGCCGCGCGGACGTCAGCGCGGGGATCCGGGCGGCGCCGCGGCGGCAACCACCGCGGCCCACGGCGTCACGCCGTAGTGCATGCCGAACGCCGACACGACGTCCAGGTGCTCGCGCGCGACGGCGGCGACGGCTTCGCTGACCTGCTGTGGCAGGAAGACGAAGTCGTCCCTGAGCGTGAACAGGTCGCTCGAGTACAGCAGCCGCTGCGTCGGCCAGTAGATCATCATCTGGCGTTCGCCCGTCGCGGTCCTGAAGGGATGCATCTCGAGGCGAGTCTCCCCGGTGCCCAGAGTCGTCGGTCCCATGACGGGCCTGAAGTCTGGCTCCCTGGGCCTGGCCGCGAGGGCGTCCGGCCACGATCGGTACGGTGCGGCGATCAATCGCGTGAGAATCGGGATGTTCACGTCCAGCGCGAAGATGGGGATTCCCCGCGCGACGTACTCGCGAATGCCGCCGATGTGGGGCCATGCGTCGGACGTCGTGATCACGGCCTTGACCGGGGCGGACCCGAAGCGCGCCCGAGCGTCGGCGATGGCCCTCGCCGAGTACTCGGAGGACAGCGGCGCATCGACGATCACCACACCGTCGTCCTGCCTGACTTCGACGACGCCAAACCGGCCAGGCACGACCACGATGCCCGGACCGACGATCCGAGGCGTTTGGCCCGCCAGCCCGAACGGCAGGTCGGCGATTCGCGGTCGGTGCGCGAGGCGCCCGGCTGCGGACGATGTCGGTGCGGCGTCCGGCGCCGGCGGATTCACCCGGACCCTCGTCACGCTGGTCGAGCCGTCGGGTGCGCCGCCGGTCGTGTACGACCAGAGCCGTGGATACCGCAGCCCGCTCGGTTCGAGCGTCCACATGCCGAAGGTCACCCGTTGAGTGACATCGCCCCACGGCGCCAGGGCCAGATCGTATGGATGCGGGCGAGTGATCTCCACGGCCTTCGGCAGGAGCGTGGCTGCCTGCAGGAACAGGCGCACGCGAGCGCCGTCGACCGTGAATCCAACGACGTGATGCGGCGAACCGTCGAGCCATTCGTCGGCCTCTGCCCGCCCGTCGGCCGCATCGCGCGCCGCGAGGACGAGTCGCTCCGGGGCGAGTCCCACCGGCAGCGCCTCCAGGTCGGGTGGCGTCCCCGTGGCCGTGCCCGCAGAGCCGGCACCTCCGACGGCGAGCCCCGACGTCACCAGCAGGGACGCCGCCGCCGTCCAGTCACGACTGTCCACCCAGTCGTTCGTCGAGAAGCCTCGGGCGCGGGATGTCCGGAGGACGGTGTCGGCGCCGAAGTGCCGCACGTCGGTGAAATCGGTGACGGTCAGGAGCCAGGGGCCTTCGGGGCGTTCAGACTGCTCGCGGTGGTACCAGACCGTGATCCCGCTCGTTTCGACGGCGGTCAGGCTCCGCAGCGACGCCTCTCCTCCCATGGCCTCGGCCGCGCCGTTCAGCCACGCCGACACGGAGGGGGTTGCCGCCGCCTGCCACGTGCGTGGAACGGCGGCGGCCCCGGCGATGGCGAGGGCCCCGCCTGTGAGCCAGGCCGCCGTTCTGCGGGTCGACATCACCGGCCGCTCTCGCATGCTCGCACTCCGCGGGGCGCCGCGGGCACGAGGAGCTTGCGCATCAGCACGTTCTGGTGGCCATGCGGATGGTCGTCGACCACGGCCACGATCTCGAAGCCGTGCCTGGCGTAGAACGCCGGGGCCTGAAACGTGAACGTCATGAGCACGATCCGCTCGCAGCCCCGTCGCCGGGCCTCGCGTTCCGCGGCACCAAGCAGCCGCGTTCCGAGGCCACGCCGCCGGCGGGACGACTCCACCCAGAGCTGTCGAATCTCGAGGCAGCCGCCCCATGTGCTCCCGCACAATCCGCCAATCAGTCGGTCGCCTTCATCCCGGACGAGGATTGCCAGCCACCGGCCGCCGGTGATCCCGGTCGCGCCTTCGTTGAACTCGTAGATGCGGTCCTCCAGCGCCTGGACCACTTCAAGGGCCGGATCACTCGTGATCAGGAGGTCGAAGTCATGCATTGTCGGGCACCACGTCACGAATCGCCCGCCGTCTGGTTGTGCGGGGGCGCGCAGCGCGCCGCAGCGGCGCGCTAGTCGGCACTCAACTCACAGCCCCGCCGGCGCAGGCCGAAGAACTCCTCGGAAGGCCGGATGGCCCGCATCAACCCATGGGGCGCGTGCACGCGCGATCCCAGGCAGTAGTGGCCGAGTTCATGGGAAAGCGCCCGGCCCAGTGCGCGCCCGAGGTAGGTCTCATGGGTCGCCGGCGTCACGTCCTTGACCGAAGGCGTCCGGCGGAGCAGCGCCTCTGCGTTCGCGAGCGACAGCCGAATGACCCGCCGCGGCCGGTCGCCGTCGAAGCCGATCCGTCCCAGCCATTCGCGCCCGTGATGCGGCCGGTCGTCGTGGTCGTCGATGGTGACCTCGAGCCGGGGCGCCGGGTCGCCTCCGCCGGTGACGCGGTGCCATTCGAACGTGATACCCGCAGGCGTCCAGATGGCGTCGACTTCGGCACAGACCCGGTCCACGAGGGAGTCGCGAATGCCTGGACGGGCCAGGATGGCGATGGCCATTCGAGGCGACGGCGCATGCATCGGCGAGTCGAGCGCCTGCCCGCCGCCGGTATCGGTCCGCATCCCCCGCGCGTCAGCCGAGGCGATGCTGCCGGCGAGCAGCCCGCTCAGCAGCGCACACAGGGCTCGAGCCCCGACGGGCCCGCGTCGGGCCGCCCCTTGCTTCACACCCACCGAACAGGCCTCCCCACGACGGCACGAACGACCGGCCGGGCCGACGACTGGCACGGCCTCGGTTCCGGCAACGCCCCCAGCGGCGTGGAGGTCCGTGCAGTCCATCTGCAGAGACCCGCGACGACCCGTGGCTATTCCGGAGGGAGCTGCAGGGTGTGGGTCGGGAGGCGCCGATCAGGGTTGCGCCGGCACGGTCACAGGGCACGGCCCTGCTTCTTTCAGGAGGGCATCGATCGAGGCCTCACGGCCGGCCGAAAACGCCCGTTCCCATCGGTCCGGACCGAGGCGCGCCTGTGTCGTTCGCGTCGTTGTCTCGAGCAGGACCGCCACGGCCCTCTCGACGACCGTGGTTCGCGTGCGATCGGTGACGGCGGCCAGCGCGCCGAGCACGCGCGCCGCCCAGGCGTGGTCGCCCTTGATGACGGCGGCCGCCGCGAGCGGGACCATGAGGTGGACGAACGCGAATTTGTCGTGCAGCTCGCGAATGTGCGCCATCGTCGTCCGAACCAGCGCGATCGCCTCGTCGGCGCGACCGCGCTGCACCTCGACGATCGCGCGTAGATACGACACAGACGACACGAACCACGGACCGGCCCCGTGAAGGTGCCGGGTGGCCTCGTCCAGCAGGCGCGCGGTGTCACCGACCCGGCCACCCGCGAACGCCACCCAGGCGAGACCGCTCAATGCCGCGCCCATGCCCCACGGAGTCGAGAGTGCCCGGAAGCGGTCGAGGCTGCCGGCGAAGCGCGTGCGCGCTTCGACGACATCGCCCAGGCCGTGTGCGATCCGGCCCAGCATGTGCTCGGCCCTCGCGCACATATCCACGTCCCCCTCGCGTTCGGCCAGGTCGAGCACCCGCGCGAACGCCCCGCGAGCACGCATGAGCTCACCGCGGGCATACCACGCGATCCCGGCCGTGGTCAGGGCACGGGACTCGACCGCGGGGACGGCAGCGGGCGTCCCGAGCAGTTGCTCCGACCATGCCAGGCCCTCAGCGGTGTGGCCCCGGATCAGCCAGAAGAAGTTCAGCCGCGAGAGAATCTCGGCCGCCTCGACGGCTCGCCCCCGAGCGATCAGCAGCTTCAGGGCCGCACGATACGTGGGCAGGTCGTCTCGCACGCGGTGCACCCACACGACTTGCTGAGGACCGACGAGGCCGACCGCGGCCGATGACGCCCGATCACGCGCGTACGCCAGGAGTCTGCTGAGCGCGTCGTCGAGCTGGCCGGAGGCGCCGAGCTCCGTCAGGCCGTAGCTTCGGACGGTTTCGAGCATCTGGTAGCACGGCCAGTCGCCGTCGATGTCGATACGCCGGAGAAGGCTGCGTTCCATCAGCCCCGCGATCGCGCTTGCGGCCCAATCGGTGGTCGTCGGCCCACCGCCGCTGCTGCCGAGGACTGCGGCGGCGGCAGCCATGGGGAACCGGCCCGGCAAAGCGGCGAGGAGGCGGAAGGCGCACCGCAACTCGGGGTCGAGGAGCTGGTAGCTCCAGGCGACGGTGGCCGTCACCGTCTGCTGGCGTTCGGGGAGATCCTGCGGCCCGATCGTGGACCGAAGGGCGTCGCGGTCCAACCGGTGCAGGAGTTCGTCGAGCGTGAGGACGTTCAGGCGGCTGGCCGCCAGCTCCAGCGCGAGGGGAAGCGCGTCCAGGCGCCGGCAGATCGCAACCACGGTCGCGACGTTCCTGGACGTGAGCCGGAACGCCGGATGCACGTCACGAGCCCGCTCGACGAAGAGCCGGAGGGCCGGAATGCCGATCATCTCCGCGAGGGATGCCGTATCCGCATCCAGCGGCAGCCACAACGGCTCCACGGTGTGGAGCCGCTCGCCGCGCACACGCAGCGGCGAGCGGCTCGTGGCCAGCACCCGCAGCGAGGCCGAGGCGCCGAGCAGGTCGGCGATGAGCGGTGCGATGCCCGGAAGGTGTTCGCAGTTGTCCAGCACCAGCAGGACGCGCGGGGTCCTTACGCCCGAGGCCCTCACCTGTTGTGCGAGAGTGGCGGCCGTCACGTTCGACAGGCCCAGGGCGTCGCCGATGGCCAGGGCCACGAAGCCCGGATCCCGAATGGTCGCGAGCTCCACGAACATCACCCGGGATGCGCCGACGGAGGCGAGCGCCGACGCGACTTCCAGGGCAAGCCGGGTCTTGCCGACGCCCCCGGCTCCCACGAGCGTGACGAGCCGCGTTCCTGCGTCTTCGAGCGACAGGCGCAGCGACCGCACCTCGTCCTCACGTCCTATGAGTGCTGTCGGCGGCACCGGAAGCGCGACGCGGCTCAGCTCATCGCTCGCCGCGTCGTGGGCGTGGCCCCGCGCGCTCGCTATCAGGGAGGCGCGGACGTCCTGGTCCAGATCCAGGGCCGCCGAGAGCGCTCTGACCGTGTCGAGGTGAGGTCGACGGCGCGCGCCGCGCTCCAGGGCGCCGATCGCCTGGACCGACAGGCCCGCAATCGTCGCCAGTTCGTCCTGTGTGAACCCGGCCGCTTCGCGGAGCGCCTTCAGCCGTGCGCCGAACGAGCCCGGGTGCCTCATGCCCCGCACATCCCGCTGCTGCTGTAGGGGCATTGTGGGGGGGCTGTGTGGGTGTCGTGAGTGGTGGGGCAACGGCGGGGACTCCACACTGGCCGCATGAGGCTCACCTCGCGGCCGACGGCCTTCGTGACGGGCGCCGACGGATTTCTGGGCGGTGAACTGGTCCAGCGCCTGGTCGCCCTTGGCCACCAGGTGGCGGCTCTCGCGAGTTCGGTCGAAGCCGCGGAGCGGCTCCGGCGCGCCGGCGCCACACCGGTCCCGGGCGACCTGACGCGGCCGGGGAGATGGCAGGACGAGGCCGCGGCCGACTGGGTCTTCCATCTGCCGTCAGTCAGGCGCGCGCGCGTCCTTTCGAACATCAGGCCTGCGACAACCATGGCGCACCACCGCCTGACGTTGGATGCGCATCTGCTCGACGCGGTTTCTGCGGGTCCGACGCGACAAGTCGTCTACGTGGCCGAGGCCGGGCTCTACGGGGCGGCCGGGCCGTATCCCGTCACCGAGGACGAACCCCGGCCCACCCGCTCAGGACGCTGGCTGCTCCCGGTCATCGAACGTCTCGAGAGCTGCGCCCTCGCGGGCCTGCCGATCGTGGTCGCCATTCCCGGGTGCGTCTACGGCCACGGCGGATGGTTCCAGGAGCGCATCGCCGAGCCCGTCATGGCCGGGCGTCGGGTGCTCCACCTCGGCGCGCGCGGCCCCCTCGTCTCACCCGTGCACGTCCACGACTGCGTCCGCGCCCTGGTGCACCTCGCCTCCCTCGGCAGCCCCGGGCACCGCTACTTCATCGCCAACAGCGACCCGGTCCGGATTTACCAGCTCGCGAGCACCTTCGCCCGGCTCGCGCGCCGGCCCCTGCGCGCGTGGCGCGTCCCGCCGATCGCGTCCCGGCTCGTCGTCGGACTGGACCAGTGGTGCTGTCCGGAGAGGGATGCGGTGTTCGCGAACATCCGACTGCGGGGGCTTGGCTTTCGATTCGAGTACCCGACCGTCGACCTGGGAGTCGAGCATGTATTCCGGATCCTCTACGAATGAGTCCGCCGAGGTCACCGAGGGTCCCACGACCTTCGAGGATGTCGTCCTGCCCCATCTCGGCGCCGCATATCGGCTGGCGCGCTGGATGGCCGGGAACGAGCACGATGCCGAGGACATCGTGCAGGACGCCTCGCTGCGGGCGCTCAAGTACTTCCGGACGTTCTCCGGCCGTAACGCTCGCGCCTGGTTCCTCCGGATCATCCGCACCACGTGCTGGAGCCGGCACCGCAGCCACGCCGGACGCCCGAGCGACGAATTCGACGAGGACCTGCACAGCGGGCCGCAGCCGGCCATGGACCCCGAAGTCCTGCTCCTGCAGGCTGACAGCGCCGCGGCGATCGAGCAGGCATTGACGACGCTCCCGGACCGATTCCGGGAGCTGCTCGTCCTTCGAGAACTGGAAGGGCTGTCGTATCAGGAACTGGCGGACGTGCTGGCCGTGCCCATCGGGACCGTGATGTCCGGGCTCTCACGCGCTCGACGGGCCCTGCGCAGGGCACTCGAGGACCGCGCAGGCGCGTCCGAGATGGGCCGGCCCTCGCCGGAGCCCGCTACGCAGAACCGCCGGCATCGGCCAGCCACTGGCGACAGGAACCGAACTGCGGGCGCCAGCCCAGTTCCGCTCGTGCCGAACCGTTCGACGACCGTAGACGAACCTCCGCCATGCTGCTCATGAAAGGGGAGAGCAGCCGCGGCAGCCACGCAGGCACTGTGAAGGGCGGTGGAGCACCGACGTGCTGCGCGATGGCACGAACGATGTCCGAGATGCTGGCGGGATGATCGTCGACGATCTCGTACACCCGCGACGGCACACCGCGATCCAGGGCCGCCACCGTGGCCGTGACGGCATCGGCGAGGTGAACGTTGGGCAGCAGGCCGCGGTCGCCTCGAACGACTGGAAGCCGGCGGCGGCGAGCCATGGCCATCATCGAGACCAGGCCCGGGACGTCGGCGCCGTAAAAGAGCCCGTACCGGAGCACCACGCCCTCGATCCTGGCCGCTCGGCTCGCATCGAGCACTTGCGCCTCCATGGAACGGACGGCCGCCGCCGCCTCGCGTGCGCCCGCCGGCGCGTCCGGGCCGATGCCGTGCAGCGGTGCGAACGAGCCAACGATGAGGCGCGTTACCCCGGCTGACACCGCCGCGTCGAGCAGGTGCCGGGTGCCGTCGATGCGCAGCCGGTTGGTCGGCGCCAGATCGCGGGGGCGCCTCACGCCCTCCCGGGGCAGCGCCGTGAGCTGGTGGATGACGTGCGTCGGCCGCGCGGCCTCCACCACCCGCCGGAGCGCCGCGGCATCCAGGGCGTTCGCCACGGCAGGCAGCGCGCCGAGCGCCCGCAGCACCGTCTGCTTCTCCGGAGATCGAGTCAGGGCCGTCACCTCGTGACCCGCCTCGACGAGCGCCCGGACCAGCGGCAGGCCGATGGTGCCGGATCCCCCTGCCACGAACACTCTCACGATCGCCTCCTGCTGCCGTCTCCGCCGGCCGGGAACGAGCGTCCGCTGGCGGCGGGGTCGATCGATCCGGGGCGCCGGCCCACCGCGACCAGCGCCCTGACGAGGGCGGCCGCGATCTGGGGCTCCCGTCGACGGCGATGAGCGCCACGCTCGCCCGGGCGGCCACCCACGGCCAGTGCCCTCATGTCGCCTCCCGCCCGGCACTCCAGGACGCCGCCGCATCATGGGCGCCCGACTCGTCGCGCCGCCGCACGAAGGTGATTTCCGAGACCCCGCTCTCGACCGTCGTGGACACCACGACACCCACCCGGCTGAGCAGGCGCCGCCCTGCGACGTTGGCGAATAGCACCCGTGCCACGAACCGTTGGTATCCGCGGGCCTCGGCCGCGAGCAGCGTCTCAGCGGCCACCGCCGCCCCGAGCCCCCGGCGGTGCCAGTCGTCACGCACGACGATCGCGACTTCAGCCTCGCCGTCGCCGATGGCGACGCACTCGCTCAGCGCCACGGCCTCGGGTGCGTCGTGAGCGCCCGCTTCGGCGAGCAGCCCGAACCGCCGGTGCGTACCGACGTCCATGATGAGGCGTTCGTAGGAGGGCGGGAGCTCCGACATCGCCGAGAGGAACCGGAGATAGCGCGAGCGCGGGCTCGCCCGGCGAAAGAGATCGCGCACGGCGTCGACGTCGTCGTGTCGCAACAGGCGTGTGCGGACATCGTCGCCGCCAGGCCGCGAGTGCCGGTCGCTCCGTGCCCCGGGGCCACCGGCGGCATGTCGACGTCCCGGCGCAGCGCCCGGCGCGTGCCGGGAGAGCCACGGTGCGCTCGAGGACCGCGGCCACGCAAGACGAGACGGGCGGGCCGCGTGTGCCATCGGCGAGGCTCTGCACCAGGCGGGGACGAGTGCCATCTCCACGCAGGGACCGCGTGGACGCGCCGTCTATTCCCGGGCCATCCGACGAGGTCGTCGCACGCGGACGTCCATGCCGAGGAGGCGTCTCAGCGTCCGATATCCGCGATGCGCCGTCACTTTGACGGCGGCCACCGTCATGTCCAGTCGACCCGCGATATCACGCACGGTCTCGTCGCGCAGCTTGAGCGCCTCCACGATCTCGCGCTGGCGCGGCGGCAGCGAGGCGAGCGCCCGCCGGACGGCGTCCATGTCGACGCGGCCCTCGAGCCCGACCGTCGAGCCGGTCACCGCCGACGCGGGATAGCCGTGCAGCTCATGGCGCCTGACGCGAGACTCCCGCCGAAGCACGTCCACGAAGCGATTGCGGGCGATGGCATAGAACCACGGTGCGAACGGCCGACCTGCGTCGAACGTGTGTCGCGCACGGTGTACGGCCACGAGCGTCTCCTGCATGGCGTCGTCGGTCCATGGCGGCAGCGGGCCCACGCGGGCGCGGATGTACGCGCGAGTGGCATCGGCCAGGAGGACCAGCAGTTCCGCGTACGCGTCCTCGTCGCCGTGCCGGGCGCGCTGCATGAGCGCGGCCGCGTGGATCTCCTGCGTCTGTGTCACTGCCCGGTTGGACGCCGGCGGCGCGTGCGGCGTCTCGCGCGCGTGCCGGCAACGGGTTCACAGGGCGTAACCCTTCGGCGGGGTCGAGCGAAGACGTCAGCACAGGCGCCCGAATCGGCGCGGCGCCTCGGAGGGGGAGTGTTCATGACACGGAGTGTGTATTTCGCGCTGGCGCTGGCCGGCATCGCCACGGTGACCACAAGTGCGCCGTCGCACGCCGACCAGCGAGGACGCATGGAGCGCATGGAACAGAACGACTTCAGGCCGTACACGCCCGAGGGCGTGCAGGCGGCGATGCAGGAGGGGAAGACGATCCTGCTCTTCTTCCACGCGCCATGGTGTCCTGTGTGCAAGGCGCAGGAACCGAAAGTGAGGTCGCATCTGAACGGCCGACACAGGGACATCGTGGCGTTCAGGGTCGACTACGACTCGAATGTGGTGCTCCGCACCGAACTGCAGGTCGAGAGGCAATCCACGTTGATCCTGTTCCACGGGAAGGCGGAAATCGCCCGCCTGAGCTACAAGAGCGACGATGCATCGATTGCGGAGTTCTTCAGCCACGCGACGATGATGCACGGGGCGCGGTAGGCGATGGGGCTCGTTGCGCTCGCGACGGCGTTCGTGGCCGGGCTGCTGACGGCGCTGTCCCCATGCGTCCTGCCGGTGCTGCCGCTCGTGATGGGCAGTGCGGCCAGCAGCCGTTACGGCCCCGTCGCGCTCGCAGCGGGCTTCGTCACGACCTTCACCGCGGTCGGTCTCCTTCTGGCCTCGGTGGGACCGGCCTTGGGGCTCAGCGACACCTTCGTCCGGAACGCCTCGGCGGTGCTGTTGATGGCGGCCGGCGCGTCGATGCTCAGTCGCCGCCTGCACGACCTCGCCGGCCGATGGCTCTCGCCGCTGGCGTCGGCCAGCGCAAGAGTCTCGCCTCACGCAGGGCGGGGCGCGGGGGGCCAGTTCCTCATCGGCGCCACGCTCGGCGGCGTCTGGAGCCCGTGTGTCGGGCCGACCCTCGGCGCCGCGTTGGGCCTGGCGGCCCGGAGCGACACGGCGGCTCGAGCGGCCGCGATCATGGCGGCCTTCGGACTCGGCTCGGCGGCGCTGCTGCTGGCCGCGGGATACGGGTCGCGCGCGGTGATCGGCCAGCGCGGAGCCCTGCTGCGGGCGGGGGAGCGAGGCCGGCTCGCCTTCGGCGTGCTGCTCCTCGTGGTCGGCGTATCCGTGGTGTCGGGGACCGACAAACTCGTCGAGGCGATGGTGCTGACGCACCTGCCGGACTGGTGGATCGACATGATCGCCGGTGCGTGACCACGGCGTTGACGGGTCGATCGCCGATCCCATCAGCCGACCGGCCGGCCGGCGACGGGGTGGGTCTGCTCCGCGATGCGGGCCACAAAGGCCCCGACCAACCGCACCAGTGTCAGGCCGAGCTCCCTGTTCAGTAACTCGCCGTCCATCGCGAACGCCTCGTGCGCCTCCGGGACGGCGAGTCCCGTGTCGAGGACGCTTGCGCCAGCCGCCTCGAGCACCCGGCGGAGGTCGGCCTGCGCTCGCACCGCGCCGTGCGGCGACACCGAGGCCCCGGCCACAAGAACGGGCTTTCCGCGGAGCGCGTTGCCAGGATAGGGCCGTGAAACCCAGTCGATGGCGTTCTTCAGCCACCCAGGCACCGAGCCGTTGTACTCCGGCGTCGTGACCAGAAGCCCACTGGCGGCGCGCATGGTACGCCGAAACGTGACGACGGCCGGCGGCGCGTCGCGAGTGTCGCGGTCCGCGTTGAACGCGGGAAGCGTTGCGAGGTCCTCGACCATCAGGAACGTCGCGTCGTCGGGCAGCGCCGCCGACGCTGCCAGGAGGAGGCGGCGGTTGTACGAGTCCTGGCGGAGACTTCCGCAGAGTCCAACGATGTGCATGAGCGCGATCACCTCGATCGCTCCGCAAGACGCTTCGAGGTCGCGGGACATTTCAGCGGCCGGGCCGGGAATAACCGTCCGCCGGAAAGAGTCGTCTCGTGCGTGGACGCCGTCCGGCGCCGGCACGTCCATGGACGCGCCGCACACGTGCATCGCGGCTCGGCGTTGATGCGCCACACGTGGAGAACGATATGCGCTCATTGCACCTCGCGGCCGTCTCGGTGGCCGTGCTGCTCGCCGCCTGCGGCACCGACTACTCGGCTGCGCCAACGGCGCCGTCGTCTGCACCCGATCCCACGTCCGGCGGCCCGACCTCGGCGATCGCGATCCTGCAGGGTGCCGAGTCGCTAGGCAGTCGCGCCTTTGCTCCGCCCGATCTGACGGTCGACGCCGGCACGACGATCGCGTGGACCAACGACGACTCGGTGGCCCACACCTCGACGTCGGATGTGCCGGGGTGGAACTCGGGGATTCTGGCGCCGCGGGCGACGTTCGCGCTGACCCTCAGGACCGCCGGAACGTTCACGTACCACTGCAGCATCCATCCCGGGATGGTCGGCAAGGTGACCGTGAGGTGATGCCACGTGGCCGGGCACGTGATCGTCGTCGGTCTGTCAGAAGTCCTCGAGGCCCGGGACGGGCTGTCGCTCTACGACTGCGCTCCGTGCACGCGCCTGGTCGTGCGAACGGCCAACACGAGCTACCGTGTCGAGATCGCCCGACCGCCGGAGCTGCGAATCCAGGGCGGCGCGTTCTTCCCGCGACCCGAAGTGGCCTGGTTGGTCGGCGCATGTGACGTCCCCGGCGGCCCGGTGAAGAGCGGCTGGATCGGCGTTGGACTCCGAATCGATCTCCGCTGCCGCGGCCATCACATCGTGACCTCACCGGTGCGGTACATCGAGATCGAACAGGCCGGGTAACTCCGTTCGCATCGGGACTGGTCGGCAGTGGAGACGTCGACAACACGCCACTGGCCTGCACTCAACGACGGCCGCTCTGTCGCCGTCGTGTTCTCCGCCGCGGTGCCACCGCCCACGCGCTCAGGCACGTCTTCCACGAGAACGGCGAGGCGTCCTGACGGTCCGCGCAAGTCCCGGGCCGGCACGACGATCGCCAGCGGCGATGTCGCGCTCACCAGCAAGAGCAACGGATGCCGATCCACGCCGACGCGGTTCGCATACCAATCGCCCAGCGCGGTGTCCAAGTGCAGCCGCGCCGGAGAGATGGCCCGCAGGCTCGCGAGCAGCGTCCGCGTGGCATGGCGCGGCGTTGCGATCGCGCCCATGCCGATCAGGTGTGGCCGTCCTTGTCGCGGCAACCCCTCGCGCTCTGGCCGCGGGGCGGCGCTCGCCGGGGCCCGGGCGCCGGTTCAGCAGCTCCGCTCGACGACCCAGCGGGCGATGGCCATGAGGCGGTCGTCGGGCAACTCCGCGTCGCACAACGTGCGCCGGGCGCGGCCCACGGCGGCGCGAGCCATCTCCGCCGAACGCTCGGTCCCGTACATCGTCGCGTAGGGGACCTTCTTCAGCGCCGCGTCCTTCCCGGCCGTCTTCCCGATGTCTTCGGTCGTCCCCTGCACGTCGAGAATGTCGTCGACGATCTGGAACGCCAGCCCGATCTCTGCGCCGTAGCGATCGAGGGCGTCCACCTGGGCGGCGCGCCCGCCGGCCTGCTGCAGCCACGGCGGCATCAGGAAGCGCGGCACCATCGACCCGCCGACGGCCGACAGGACGAGCACCAGGACGTTTGACACCGTGTGTGACTGCCGGATCGTCCGGCACAGCGTGGCGACCAGGAGCAGGAGGCCCGCGGAGGACGCCGCCAGGGCGACTGTGACCATCAGCCCGGGACGAGGCCCGCCATCGACGAGCGACTCCGGCGCCGCGCCGACCTGGCGGCTCGTCCATGCCGACATTGTTGACACTGCGGGACGCCGATGCTTACATTGTCGTCGTCGTGACGCAAACTCCACTCGGTGAGTTCGAAGTGCTGGTGCTGATGGCTGTGCTGCACCTGGGCGACGCCGCCTACCCGCCGGCGGTCAGGGCCGCCATCGAGAGCCGCACCGGCCGACGCGTGTCGCGCGGCGCTGTCTACGTCACCCTCGACCGGCTGGAAGCCAAGCGGCTGCTGGCCTCGCGGCTGGCGCCGCCAGGTGGCGACGATGCCGGCCGGCCGCGGCGCTTCTACCGGGTGGCGCCTCGTGGCCTGCGCGCCGTTCGGGAAGCGCTGCGGTCGGTGGAGCGGATGCGCGAGGGCCTCGATCGGCTGCTGGAGACGTCGTGACCCCGCCCATGCCACGGGCCGTCGTCGCGCTCCTGGTGTGGGTGGTTCCAGGGCGGCATCTGGCCGACGTGCTCGCCGAGCTCGGCAGCGACTACGCCCGAATCCGCCGTCGTCAGTGGCGGGTGATCGCGGACGGCTGGCTCGTGTGGGAAGCCGTGAAGCTCACGGTGGCCTTTGCCCTGGCGGCGCCAGGGCGCCTGAGATCCGTCGCCCCGCTCTGGTATCGAGATGCGCAGCTCATGACCCGAGGGCTGCGGAGAGCGCCGGTGGCGATGCTGGGCGCCGCGGCCACGCTCGCGATTGGCTTTCTCGCCGTCATGATTACCGTCGGCCTGACCGAGACGCTGCTCCTGCGTCCCGTGTCGTCGACGTACGGTTTCGAGCTCCGGAGACTGGCCACCGTCGATGCCCGCGGCGGTGATGGCTACCGCCTGTCGTTCGTCGAGCTCGAGGTGATTCGCGAGCACGTCGGCGACGCCGGCAGGATCTCGTCCGCGAACCTGCAGCCCGTCGTGCTGCGCGCCGATGGCGCGGACACGCAGACGATGATCGAAGCCGTGGACGGCGCGTACTTCGACCTCGTCGGCACGCGCATGGTGGCAGGCCGCGGGTTGATGGCCACCGACGACCGGGCCGCGGCGCCGCCGGTGGCGGTGGTGAGCGAGGCTCTCTGGCACCGGCGCTTCGGTGCCGACAGGTCGCTGCTGGGCCGCGCGATCCGGGTGAACGGAGCGGCGTTCACCGTCGTCGGCATCATCGCGGCCTCGGGCTCGGCCAGCGTGATCGGCTCGGGCGTCGACGCGTGGACACCGCTGGCGCACGCCGACGCCGTCCTCAATCCGGGCTGGCGGACCGACCAGGACGCCCGCTGGTTCGCCGGATTCGTCCTGCCCGCGCGCTCGGTCGCCGAGATCGATGCCCGCCTGGCCGCCGCCGCCGCGGAACTGGCCAGGCGCCAGCCCGAACGCTGGCGCGATCGGACCCTGGTCGCCCGCGACGGCAGCGTGCTCGTGGGCCGCGATCGCGCTCGCGTGACCACGCTGCTCTGGACCCTGGGCGGCCTGTCCTTGCTGATACTGGGGGCGGGGGCCGCCGGCGTCGGCGGAGCGCTGACGGCGAGGGCGGCAGCGGCGCGGGTCCAGACGGCCATCCACCTGTCGATGGGGGCCGGACGCGTCGCCGTGGCGAGACGCCTGGTCTTCGAGGGAGCAGCGCTCGGCTGGATCGGCGGAGCGCTGGCCCTCGGGCTCTACGTGTGGATGCGCCGCTATCTCGAAGAAGTGGCCCTCCTGCCGACACTGTCGTTCCGGCTCGACCTGCCTCTGAGCACCGCAGGGCTGGCAGCGGCGTGGGTCGCCGCCGTCGTCGCCGGAGCCCTGCTGGCGGTGGCGCCCGCAGTACGGGCGAGCACCATCGACACGGTGGCGGCCCTGGCCGGAGGTTCGCGTAGCGTGATCGGCGCCAGGTCGCGCACGCGACGACTGCTGGTGTCGGCGCAGGTGGCGGTGTCGACCGTGCGCGTGGTGGGGGCGGCGCTGTTTTCGAGGAGTCTCGAATCGCTCGCCGCCGAGGACGTCGGATTCCCCCGCGCGGGACTGGTGGCGATGGATTTCGACCTCGAGCCGACGGGCCCGGCCGTCGAGGGGCGGGGGCGGCTCGCCCGCGAGGTTCTACGCCGGACGGCGGCCGTGCCGGGGGTGCTGGCGACGGCGATGTCGAACCGGGCTCCCATCGACCCCTCGACGCCGACCGTGGCGGTGCGGCCTGGCCGGGGGGCGGCGCTCGTGGGCGACGTCAGCGTCAACCTGGTGACCGAAGGCTACTTCGTCACCGTGGGACTGCCGCTCGTGGCGGGACGAGCGTTCACACAAGAGGAATGCGACCGTGGTGCGGACGTGGTCGTCGTCAACGAGACCCTGGTCGGTGCGTTGTGGCCGGGCGACGATGCCGTGGGCCGATCGCTCGTGGTGGGTACCGACCAGCGTGAATTGCGCGTGATCGGCGTCGCCCGTGACTCGAAGTATCGCTCGATGGCCGAGACCGGGCGGATGCACCTTTATCGTCCCACCCCTCCGGGCTTTGGCGCGACGCTGCTGGCCCGCGGCGCCGGCGACCCTCGGGAGGCGCTCCTGGCTCTGCAGGCGGCGCTCGACGGCGTGGGACCGGGGGTCACCGGGTTCTTCCCGCGCACCCTCGACGATCATCTCGAGATCGAACTGTTGCCAACGCGGGCGGCCGCGGCCGCCGCGTCGCTGCTCGGGTCGCTGGCCCTGCTGCTCAGCGCCGCAGGGCTCTACGGACTGGTCGCGTGGACGGTCGAGCAGAGGCACCGTGAGATCGGCGTGCGGATTGCGCTGGGCGCACGGCCCGTGGATCTCGTCCGCCTCGTGGTGGCCGAGGCATGTGCGAGCGTCGGGCCTGGCGTGCTCGCCGGGGTTCTTCTTGCCGCCGGGCTGGCGGCGGCGGTGCGCACGGGACTGCACGGCATCGCGCCGCTCGACCCGGTGTCGTTCGGCATCGCGGTCGTGGCGTTGCTGGCCGTGGTTGGCGTGGCCTCCTGGGTGCCGAGCCGCCGGGCGGCGCGCGTGGATCCGGCCGTCGCGCTGCGCCACGTATAGCGACGCGGACGGACGCGTGGAACGCATCCCGATTCGCGCACTTCGTGCTGCGCAGGGCTTGTGCTGGATCACTGTCGGAGTCCGCCTGTCGCGGCCGCCGTCAGTCACCACCGCGAGTGATGAGGGCACCCGGGGCAACCTTGCCACCCCCGTCCTCGTCCAACCGCCAATGCGAGACCTCCGCTACGCGCTGCGCGGACTGCGCCGCCAGCCGCTCTTCACGCTGGTGGCGGTGCTGACGCTGGCGGTCGGCATCGGCGCCAACACGGCCATCTTCAGCCTGCTCTACCAGGTGCTGCTGCGGCCGCTGCCCTACGCGAACGCCGACCGGCTGGTGTTCATCTGGAACAGCTACCCGCTCGGCGGCCTGCCCCAGGCCAGTGTCTCGATTCCCGACTACCTCGACCGCCGCAGCCAGGCGCCCGCGCTCGAGGACGCCACGATCTTCGCGCAGCGCAGCGTCAGCGTGGCCGAGGGGGGCTCGCCCGAGCAGGTGCGGGCACTGCGGGTCACGCCGTCGTTCTTCAGCACGCTGGGGCGGGCGCCAATGCTGGGCCGCGCCTTCACCGACGCCGATGCGACCGACGGCGCCGACCGCTTCGCCATCCTCACTGCCGGGCTCTGGAACGCACGGTTCGCCGGCGACCCGGCCGTCATCGGCCGCGACATCCGCGTCGATGGCCTCGGCTACCGCGTCGTCGGTGTCCTGCCGCCCGACTTCGACCTGCCCGCCCGCGACATCGCGCTGCTCGTGCCCTTCTCGTTCACGCCGCAGCAGATGAGCGACCAGGGCCGCGGCAACGAGTTCAGCGCCATGATCGGCCGGCTGGCGCCGGGTGCCACCCGCGAACAGCTCGACGCGCAGATGAAGACGATCATCGCGCGCAACCTCGATCGGCTGCCGCAGTTCCGGGGCTTCGCCGAGCGCAGCGGCTTCACCGGCTACTCGGTGCCGATCCGCGACCAGCTGGTCGGCAACGTGCGCACGCCGCTCCTCGTCCTGCAGGCCGGCGTGGTGCTGGTGCTGCTCATCGCCTGCGCGAATGTCGCCAACCTGCTGCTGATGCGCGCCACCGGCCGTCATCGCGAGGTCGCCATCCGCACCGCCATCGGCGCCGGACGCGGCGACCTGGTGCGCCAGATGCTCACCGAGGGCCTGGTCCTGTCGGGGGTGGGCGCGGTGGCGGGCCTGGCGCTCGGCGTCGCCGGCGTCCGCGGGCTGGCGCAGCTCATCGGCACCCAGCTGCCCGGCACGCCGCAGCTGTCGCTTAACGTGCCGATGCTCGGCTTCGCCCTGCTCATGGCCGCGCTCACCGGGGTGGTGTTCGGCCTGGTGCCGGCGCTGGCCACCCGCCGCACCAACGTCAACCTGGTGCTGCGTGACGACAGCGCGCGCGGCACCGCGTCGCGCGGCACCGGCGTCACCCGTGCCAGCCTGGTGGTGGCGGAAGTGGCGCTGGCGGTGATGCTGCTGGTCGGCGCCGGGCTGCTCGGCAAGAGCTACGCCCACCTGCAGGACGTGCAGCCCGGTTTCTCGGCCGACAACGTTCTCACCGCGCAGCTCGCGCTGCCGGCCACGACCTACCCGGACGAGGCGGCGCGGCGGGGGTTCTGGGCCCGCCTGGTGGAGGCCGCGGGCCGACTTCCCGGGGTCACGGCGGCCGGCCTCACGAGCAACGTGCCCTTCAACGGGATGGTCGGCTCGGGCTCGTACAGCATCGTGGGCTACACGCCGGGCCCCACCGAAGCGGCGCCGCACGGCCGCCAGGAGGTCGTCGGCGGCGACTACTTCCGGGCCATGCAGATCCCCCTCGTGAAGGGGCGCACGTTCAACGCCGGCGACGGCCCGGACAGCCCGCCGGTCGTCATCGTCGACGAGTACCTGGTGAACCGCTACTTCCGCGACAAGGACCCGATCGGGCAGCAGATCCGGCGCGGCGGACCGGATTCGTCCGATTCGCCCCCGTTCACGATCGTCGGTGTCGTCGGCACCATCAACAGCATCGATCTGAGCGAGCCGGTGACGAAGGAACGCCTCTACTACCCCGTCACCCAGGCGCCGCTGGCGAACATGGCGCTCGTGGTCAAGACCACGCTCGACCCGCAGGCGATCGTGACGCCGCTGCGCGCGGCGCTGCAGGGCATCGACCCCGGCCAGCCGATGGCCGACGTGCGCACCATGGACCAGTGGATCGGGCGGTCGCTGTCGACGCGGCGGGCGCCGACGCTGCTGCTGGCGCTGTTCGGCGCCGTGGCCCTGCTGCTCTCGGGCATCGGCATTTACGGCGTGGTCGCCTACGGCGTGACCCAGCGCGTGCGCGAGTTCGGCATCCGCCAGGCGCTCGGCGCCGATGGCTCGACGATCGTGCGGATGGTGCTCGGGCAGGGCCTGCGCACGGCGGCGATCGGCGTCGCGCTCGGGCTGATCAGCGCGGTGGTGCTGTCGCGCTTCATGGAGAGCCTGCTCTTCGGCGTCGGCGCCAGGGACATCAGCGTCTTCGCGGCGGCCGCGGCGGTGCTGCTGGCGGCGTCGCTGGCGGCCTGCTACCTGCCGGCGCGCACCACGACCCGCGACGACCCGATGGCGGCCCTTCGCGAGAGCTGACCGGGCGCCGTGCCAGCGGCCGGCGGCGCCGCGGCCGCGTCGGGCCGAGCAACAACGTGCGGACCGGTACCTACGACGTCCGTGTCCGCGTCGGGAACTGCGCGGGTCTCAGCGCGCCGTCCCTCGGACTCAGGGCGGAAGAAGCGCCACAACGCGTGTGGGCCCACCGGAACCGCCGCCGATCTTGACGGGCAGCGCGATGAGCCAGGCGCCGGTCGGAGGCAGGCGATCGAGGCCGTCGAGATTTTCAAGTCCCGGAACATTCGCCGCGCCGAGCAAGCGATGCACGGGCAGTGCCGTCGCCTCGCCGCAGTCGGTCGAGGCCGCATCAACGCCGAGGGCCGCTGCGCCGCGCGATTCGATCAGCATCCGGGCGGCGTCGACGCCAAGACTCGGAAAGTGCAAATTGGTGGGATCCGTTCCACCGAGGTATGCGAGCGCGTCCGGCCAGCGCGTGCTCCAGCCCGTCATCATCAACACGAGCGAGCCTTCGGCGATTGTGCCGCGTGCCGCTTCATGGGCTGCGATCGCCTCGAGGGTGAGGCAACAGTCGCCGCCGTTCGCGGCCTCGGCACGTGCATCAATGACAACAACCGGGGCGACCAGCCGCGACAGTGGAACCTTGTCGGCGGTATCGCCCGTGGCGTTGAAGTGATAGGGCGCGTCCATATGCGTGCCCGCATGTGCCGGGGTTGAAAAGGCGAATGCGGCGACGAACTGCCCGTCTTCCAGGCACAGGCCCAGGCCGGCGCCCCAATGGCTCGGGCGCAGGACCAATCCGATCTCTACGTCATCACCTTGCGGCTGCAGCCCACCCCACCCGATGAATGCGTCGTGAGCCACGAATGCCCAAGGCCCGTACCCGTGGTCCTCCCAGAAGCGTTCCTTGCCGGCGACGAACCTGTCGCACTCCGCACGCCCGAACTGAACCCGAGCGAGTGGAAGGTGCCGTCGTACGGCTGGATGGTTCATGAGATCGATGATGTCCTCTGGCCTTACCTTGCTGAGTCGCTCGAATCCGATGCGTGTCCTGGCTTGGTGGACGTTCATGGTGGTGCGTCCCCCCCCCAAGAAGGCGCAGCGGTCACCAGCGGTGTCTGTCCATTCGATTCGACAATCGACAAAAGGATGCGCAGCCGTCGAGTGCGACGCCCCGTGGCACCTGTTCGGGTTCCTCGCAATGCGGCCAGGCCCCGCGCGGCCCGAGGCAGGCGTCGTGCCGTACTCGGCGTGGGCGCCGTCGGTCTGATGGGCGTCCGAGGCCGGGGCACCTCCAGCCTCAGGCGGCGGAGACGCGTCCGCGGCGGCAGTACGGGCACTGCGCCGCCAGCCCCGGCACCAGCACCACGCGTCCCTCCGACCCGCAACTCGCGCAGCCGCCTGGCTGAATGGGCACCACGCTGCCGCACCGCGCGCAGCAGGTCTGGTGGTCGCCGATCGGCACCCGTGCGGGGCAGGCGTCGCACGTCACGATCCGCGACGCATCGACGCGCACGACCCGCACGAGCGACGGCGGCTCGCGCCACATGCCGGCCGCGCCTTGCGCGGTGAGGTCGCGAAGCCCCTCCACCTGGGACGCCTCCGGGGCGACGGCGGCCAGCCGATCGACCATCGCTTCGGCCTCCGGATACCGGCCCGATTCGATCAGCGCGGCGGCCGCGTTGAGCAGCAGATCCGGCCGCTCGGGATCAGCGACGAGGCCGGCCGAGAGACACTCCAGCGCGCGCACGACATCGCCCGCCCGCCGGTAGACGTGCCCGAGCGTGTTCAGCAGCGCGGGGCTCTCGGGCGACGACTGCCGCGCGATCTCGAGGTGCGCGAGCCCGGCGTGCACCTGGTCGAGGTCGTCGAGCGCCGAACCGAGGGCGTAATGCGCCTGCGCCGTCTCGGCCGGCTCGTCCCCGCCGTACGTCTCGAGAAACACGCCGAGATGCCGGGCCGCCCGTGCCGGCTCCCCGACGGTGACGGCGAACGTGCCCGCCGCCCGCAGCAGCTCGCGCGACCGCGGAGCCAGCGTCAACGCCTCCTCCGCGGCCCGGAGGCCGACGTCCGGTACGCTCGCCCTGAGGGCGATGCGTATCGTCTGGGCAAGTCCATCGACGGTCCCGGGCAGGAGCGCCGTCAGGTCGGCGGACGCGGCCATCGCCTGGTCGTGGTCGCCCGCGCACAGGGCCTCGTACGACCGGGCCAGCAACGCGCGCGCCTCGCGGACCGTGGCCTCGTCGGGCGCCACGCCGATGGCCGGGAACAGGTCGGCCAGGACGCGCTCGAGGTCGGCGCCGTCGCGAACGTCGATGGTGTTCCCGGGCGTGCCCGGCACCGGCAGGCGGAAGCCGCGCGGCAGCGGGATGTCCTCCCGCAGCAACCCGACGATGCGCAACTGGCGCGCGTTCGAGAGGTGCGCCGCGACGTTGTACTCGTCGAAAACCCACCCGTCCCGGATCCGGTCCTCGCCGGGTGTGCCGATGCGCTCGGCGTAGCCCGTGTCGAGGATGGCGAGGAAGTAGCGGGCGTCCGCCACGCGCGAGACGAGCTCGGGCACATCCACGGTAGAGTCGGGATTCGCGGGTTCGTCGCGGTCGAACGTCACGGGGTAGCCGCGCGCCTTGAGCCCGCGGGCCAGCCGCGCGACCCAGTCGTTCTGGTCGTCCGTGCCCCAGCGGTACGAGACGAAGATCCCCGGAGGAAACGACAACGGCGGCGGGCCGCCCAGGCGCCGGGTCAATGCCTCGTTGAGCTGCGCGATCCACACCGTCCGCCAGCCCACGTACCGTGCGGCGTCGGCGGGGTCGCGTCGCGATCCATCGGGCCGGTGGAGAATCCGATCGAGTGCGACCACGTTGGACTGCAACTCGTCATCGGACACACCGGGCGGGTCGCTCTGGAGCGGGAGTCCGCGGTCGAAGAGTCCCAGATGCTCCGGCGGCGTCACGCGGTAGCCGGACGGACCGGCCGGCGGCTGAATGACGCCCAGCAGTTCAGGGGCCGCGCCTTCGACGGGGTGCGTCCCATCGAACAGCAGCACGCGACCGTCGGCCTGGGTCATCGCGATGAAGCGCGCCCGGCACTCCCGGCACGTCGTCGTCGCGAACGCTCGCTCCTCGCCCTCCGATCGCGAGACCGAGATGAGGGTTGCCTTCCCACAGCGGGGGCAGACGATCTCGACCTGTTCGAGCATGGGGTACGGACTCCCTCCAACGCCGCGACTATAGCCGATGGCCGTGGCGTCCCTCCGTCGGCGGCCCTCGTGATCGGCGGTCCCCGGCCATGGTGGCGGCCGTGGGCGATCCGCGAATCGCGCGTAGCCGAGCGCGGCCAGCGCCCGGGGCCACGATCGCCGCGTCCATGCGCTGCGACGCGACGGTCACCCACTGGCCGCCGGCGACGCCCGCGTCAGGTGGTTGGTGGTCGAGTAGAAGTCGTCCTCCGGCGGCCGTGAAACTCTCGAGAGTACCTGTGCGGCACTCAGTCAAGAGACCCTCGGCATGGCACCGCCCTTATCTGACCGCTCACAGCGTGTCGACGTCGGGATGCCGTGTGTGCCAGCTCGTGGCCTGCTCGTAGGCATGCGCGATACGGCAGAGCACCGGTTCACTGAGGTGGCGGCCGACGAACTGGACACTGTACGGCAGTCCCTCTGGCGAAAAGCCAGACGGGAGACAGATGGCCGGCGTGCCTGCCATGTCCATCGGCGCGGTGAAGAATCGTCCGCTCTTGGTCGGCGAGGTGCCGGTCGCAGCCACGGCCGCATTGAAGGCTGTCATGGAGCCGTACTGTGCCGCCTGGCTGATCGGGAACGCCGGAGCGCCGCCGCCCGGACAGGCCAGGGCATCCACGTCGGCCAGCACCGTCTGCATCCGCAACGTGAAGTCCGCCCGGACCTTCCGCGCGTCCGCGACCTGCGCCTCGGTCGCTCGCGCGCCACCCTCCAGGAACTCACGGAAGTACGGACCATACTCCGCGGCCCGCGACGGATAGTGCGCCGCATGCGCGGCAACGGCCTCCGAGGCACACAGCAGGTAGGCGGCGTCGATGACGCCACCGAGATCGGCCACCTGAACCTCGACGACGCGGGCGCCCAGGCCAGTCAGCACCGTCAACGCTTCCTCGATCGAGGCCGCCTCGCCGCGGTCGACACCCGCAAGGGCGGACTCACGATCGAGGCCGATCCGCAGGCCCGCGACCCCTCGCCCGATGTCGCCATACGCGTCCGGTCCCGGCTGTCGAAGGGACGTTGGATCCCGGGGATCGACGCCCGCGATGGCGTCGAACATGATGGCCACGTCGGCGACCCGTCGCGCCATCGGCCCCACGTGATCGAGTGACTCGGCCAGCGGCAGCACCCCGAAGCGGCTCACGCGTCCATAGGTGGGCTTCAATCCCACGATGCCATTGGCCGACGACGGGTAGCGGATCGACCCGAGCGTGTCGGTGCCCAGCGCGCCAAAACAGAGGCCCGCCGCTGCGGCCACACCCGACCCGCTCGACGACGCACCCGGCCACCGGCTCCGATCCCAGGGATTGAGGGGCACGTCGAAATCGGGGTGATAGCCGCCCATCGCGCCTTCCGTGAGATTCAGCTTGCCCAGCAGCACGGCGCCGGCGTCGCGTAGCCGTGAGACGACCGTGGCATCGATGTCCGGTACGAATCCCCTGAACACCGCTGTCCCGCCCATCGTGCGGACGCCTCTTGTGTAACAGAGGTCCTTGACCGCAATCGGCACACCGTGCAACGGGCCGCGATACGTGCCCGCCTGGATCTCCTGTTCGGCCGACCGCGCGGCGGTGAGGGCCTGTTCGGCCATCACCGTGGCGTAGCTCTTCAAGGTGGCGTCAACCTTTGCGATCCGGTCCAGCATGTGCTGCGTGAGCTCAACCGGCGACACGTCACGCGAGGCAATGAGCCGACCGATGTCCTCGAGGCTCATGTAGTGACGTGCGTCTCCGGTGGCGGCGCCCGCGGCGCCGGGCGGCGACGTCGAAGGCGCGGAACATGCCTGCAGCGGCACGAGGGCCCCTGCCCCCAACAGCGAGAGCGCACTGCGCCTGGACATCCAGCGATCGGCGGTTGCCCTTGTCGAGTGTTCCGCTGAGTCTGGTCGGGCACCGGGCAGGGCATGTGGCATGAGTGTCTCTTTCTGGCTGAACGCCCCGGCCTTTCGACCGCAGGTCCGGTGTCGAGTTGAGTTCGAGCGATTTGCGTCGATGCCTGTCCGCGCGTCCTTCAAGATGGCGACGACCGAGGCCCTCAGGTGGCCTTGCGCCGGAACGCGTACTCGAGCACCCGGCCTTCGACGTGCAGGGCGCCGGCGAGGTCCGTGACGAGCGGGACGGCCTGCCGATACGGTTCGTTGACATCGGTCATCGAGGTGGTGGCGACGAGCTCCTGCCGTCGAACGTTCCCGTCTGGGCCCCGGTGCACGGCGAACAGCGTGCACCGGTAGGTCGTCGAGTCCGTGCCCGATTCGCCGCCGGACGACGTGTGGTGTTCGCCTTCCAGGTCCAGGCGCACCAGATCGGTCATCGCGATGGACTCCGCACGCGGCCAGGACCGGATGGCAATCGTGCCGGCGGTCCAGTCCACCACCAGAGAGCGCGGCATCAGGAACGAGAGCAGCAGTAGAGCGACACCGCCCGAAGCCAGGCCGAACACGCTGCCACCGGCCAGCCAGAGGCCGTCGAGTGGCAACCCCGTGTACGTGCTGATGCCGAGGAGGACGGGCCCCGTGAGGACCAGCAGCGTGAACGGCAGGACGAACCAGGCCAGGATTGACAACCGCCGGTGGAACTCGACACGCGATGACGGCTTCCAGGTCACGACGCGATGGTCGGCCGAGAAGCGGCCAGGGTCGAAGGGGGGTACGCGCGCCAGGCGGCGCGCGGCTTCGGCGGCGCGTTCCAGCCCACCGCCGGATGCCTCCTCGCCGGCGGGCACGTCCACGGCGTCCCTGGACCGCTCGCGCGTGAGGTCGACGTAGGTGCCGATGTGCGGGAGGACGCTCACGGCGGCGTAGGGCAGCCCGATGGCGGCGGCGAGGTGGAAGGCGAGACGCACGTAGGCAGCGGTCGCCGCATCGGGGCTCGCGGTCGGCGACGGCTGTTCCAGCGTCACGCGAAGCTCCAGACAATCGCGGCCGCGGGCCCCGTCCTCGAAAATCCGGACGAGGGCCGTTCTGGGCAGCTGCGACAGCGTCTCGTGCGGATCTCGGGCCGCCGGGTTCGGCGTCGAGATCAGGCGCTTGAAGAGATCCGTCACCACGTCGAGCGAGATGGGCGGCAGGTCTGGCACCTCGCATTCGACGGCGCGAATGCGGTCGAGGTCGAGACGGCGTTCGCGGGCGCGGCCGATCAGGGGCTGCTGGGCGCAGTCGAGCACGCCGCCCGGGCGATCGATACGAAGGCTCCAGCGCGGATCGTCGAGCGCCAGACGCACGCCAGGTTGGTCGGCGACGATGCGTGCCACGTGCCTCCTCCGCCGACAGCTAGCCGCGCTGGCATCACGCCCCGCGAATGCGGGCGCGTGGGTGGCGCGCCACTATATGCGATCGTCGTCATCCGGGCCATCGAGCGTCCAATGGCCGGGCTGGCGTCGGCGTCATAGCGTCCCGTGCTCGCCAACTCCTGGTCGGCCTGAGGCAGGGGCTTCGATATGCTCTGCCGATGATGCGTGCGCGCTGCGGGCCCGACCATCGCTCTCCGGGCCGCCGCTGTACTGGCCCTTGTGGGCAGCGGGTGCGGGACGCGGCCCGTCCCCCCGGCACCGCCGCCCGGCGTCACGCTGGTGATCACGGGCGGTACGGTCGTCTCGATGTCCTCGACGGCTCCGCTGGAAGACGGCGTGGTGCTGGTGGCCGGCGACACGATCGTCCACGTCGGCGAACGAGGCGAGGTCGCCCTCCCCGAGGAACCCGGCATCGAGGCGATCGACGCATCCGGGCAGTGGGTGATTCCTGGCCTCATGGATCTCCACACGCACCCGGGAAGCTACGAGGGCGACGAGCAGCGTGACGCGCTCGAGACGCTGCTGGCGCTGGGCATCTCAGACCGACTTGGCAGCCTCGAGGCCGGAAAGCTCGCCGACCTGGTCGTCTTGAGCGCGGATCCTCACACGGACATCGCCAACGCGCGCGCCATCACCATCGTCGTGAAGGGCGGGCGAGTGTTCCGCCCTCAGGACCTGCTATCCCACCGGCGATAGCGCCGGCCGGCCTCGCCGACCTGCCCATGTCCTCCCGAGCATGACCGCGACACCGGCGTCCACGCTTCGACGGCCGCACCCCGGTCAGCCTCGCCGTGGACGTCTGGTACAACCCGGCGATGCGCCGCACGCTCCTCGCTCGAGAGCAGATCCTGATTCCGGACACGCCGGGCACCTTCGAATCGATGACATCGCGACTCCGCACCTACGGGCTGTTGTGGGTCGGCGTCCTTGGCTACTGGACCGCTCTCGGCCTGTTCGTGCGCGCTGGCGAACGCCGCCGCGCCCAACGACGATAGTTACGTGGGCGGCCGTCGCGAGCCGACACCTCGCTGAAGATACAAGGCGACAGCCAGCCGAGGCGGTTGCCGAAACGCCCGCTGCCCTTGCCGACGCCGAACGCGGCCAACGCCACGTCAATCCCCGCGGCGCGCGGCGACAGTGGCTGCTCCACCGCATGGAGCACGATCCGACGCATCGACCGGCCGGACGTGGCGCCATCGCGAAGCGCCGCTCCAGCCGGCGACATCGACCGACGCCGGACTGCCGAGCGGGGGCCGTTCGCAACGAAGGGACCCCGTGCGGCGTCATAGGTCTCAGCATGAGCAGTGACGAGGAGACCTTCGGCTGGCCGCACGTCGGCCGCACCCGACCGCCGTTTGCGGTGGCGCCGGGACCGGGCCAGGAGTCGGTCTGGGACTATCCGCGTCCGCCACGGATCGTACCCGACGGACGTGAGGTCGTCGTCAAGGCGGGCGCATACGTGGTGGCCCGCACCACCCGGGCCGTTCGCGTGCTCGAGACCGCGAGTCCGCCCACCTTCTATGTTCCGGTGGACGACGTGACGGCCGGTGCGCTCGTGCCGGCCGCCGGTACGTCCCATTGCGAATGGAAGGGGCAGGCGCGCTACTGGTCGGTGGTCACGCCGGCCGGGCGCCACGAGCGCGTCGCCTGGAGCTATGCGGCGCCGCTCCCAGCCTTCGCGGCGATCCGGGACCTCGTCGCCTTCTACGCCGGCCGGATCGAGTGCTTCGTGGATGGCGAGCGGGTCCGCTCGCAAACCGGCGACTTCTACGGCGGCTGGATCACGAACGACGTCGTGGGACAGTTCAAGGGCGACCCTGGCACGTCGGGATGGTGATCGCTCCACCCGGCGTCGTGGTGACCTGCCGTCCCGTGGACCCTCTCAGCGAAGGCGCTGGAGGAGCGTCCTGGCGAGCGCGATGGCGCTCGGGCGGACCGCCTCCGAACTCCGGGTGACCCACTGCGGGAATCCCGCCTGCACGGCGGGCAACGTGTCCACCAACGTCGACGACCCCGCCACCTTCGTGGGCAGTCATTCGTCGAACGCGATCGGGAGCGACGGCTTGCCCGTGATCAGCCACGCCGACAACACCGCGTGGGCGTTGCGGGTCGCCAGGTGCGGCACCCGCAACTGCCGGTGACGGCGACACCTGTCAATCAGGCGTGGCGTGGGAGGACAGCTACGGTATGTGGTCGCCAGCGCGGCAGTACATGGTCTGCCACGGGCGGCCGCGCATCTGACCGAGATCGCCAACAGCGCACCGGCCGATCCGCTGAAGAGCCCCGACGGTCGGCCCCTCGGGTGGCAGGACGAGCGCGCGCACGTCCCCGTGCCGTACACGAGGGAGTCGGGGACCTCGAAGCGACCCTGCTCTACTGTTCCGCTGTCGTGTTCATCTGGGACGACGTCACTTGTTCCGTGACCCCCGGGGTCCGTTCATCGCGACTATCGTGATCGACATCGTGCAGGCGAACGGCGACCCGACTCCCGACCGCCCGGATCTCCAGCACGACGGTGCCGGCGAGACCATCTGCCAGCCGATGCCGGTCCACGAACGCCGAATGCGGCGTTGACCGCCCGGCCCGCGGCCGACTAGTCTCGGGCATCCGGCCGGCGGTGTCGCTCTGCACCCCCGCAGGTGATCCGCCCTCCGCCCCCTCCGACGCGTCGCCGTCAGAAGGAGAGCGTCATGCCGCGCGCCCCGTTCGTCGTCCTCGCCAGTGGTGCCCTGATCCTGTGGGCGGCCTTCGCCCCTGTCCCGCCGGCCGCGGCGCAACCGGGGGCGGTCCCGGCGATCCAGCGTGTGACGCTGCAGGTGGACACCGGGATCCTGACCATCAGCGGGACCGGGCTGGGGCCCGATCTGTTCGTGACCGTGGACGGCCCGGTGGTGACGCTGGAGGGGGCGACGGCCACCCGGGTCGAGGTGCAGGCCCCGACCACGGTGCTGACGGCGGCGGGTGCGTATCGAGTGACCGTGGTGGACCCGGCGCGTCAGCTGGGCGATGCGTTCGTGGTGGTGAATGCTTCGAGCGGCGTGCTGGCGAGCGGTGGAATGCCGGCCGACGGCGCCGCGGCGACGAGCGCGCCGGCCAGGCGCGCCCGTCGCACGGCCGCGGCCGAGCGATTCGCACCGGCCGGCGACGGCCGCCTGTCGCCGAACGTGGTCGAAGGCTCCACCAACACCGCCCTGGGCCAGGGAGCCCTCGTCTCCGTGACCGCGGGCTTCTACAACGTGGCGCTCGGTGTGGACGCGCTCAAGCTGAACGCCACGGGCAGCTACAACGTGGCCGCCGGTGCCACGGCGCTCGCCAGCAACACCTCGGGCAGCGCGAACACGGCCAGCGGGCATGGTGCCCTCTACGCGAACACGACCGGCGCCGCCAACACCGCCACCGGCCAGGCGGCGCTCTACCGCACCACCACGGGCAGCTTCAACACCGCGAACGGATACAACGCGCTCTCCTTCAACACGACCGGCGGCGACAACACCGCCAGCGGATCCGAGGCGCTCTACAAGAACACGACCGGCCTCGCCAACACCGCCAGCGGGAACCGGGCGCTCACGAGCAACACGATCGGCAGGGACAACACCGCCAGCGGGTCCCACGCGCTCACGAGCAACACGATCGGCAGGGACAACACCGCCAGCGGGTCCCACGCGCTCTTCAGCAACACGACAGGCGCCGCCAACACCGCCAGCGGACAGAGCGCGCTCTACGGCAACACGAGCGGCAGCTACAATACCGCTGGCGGGCAGGGCGCGCTCTACACCAACACCTCCGGCGTCAACAACACGGCCACTGGCTTCTCGGCCCTGTTCAGCAACACGCTGGGCGTCAACAACACGGCCAGCGGCGCCACCGCGCTCGTCAGCAACAGTACGGGGTACGACAACACCGCCAGTGGGTCCGAAGCGCTGCTGGCCAATACCACCGGCAGCGCCAATACCGCCAGCGGCCGCCGTGCGCTCTACAGCAACACCACGGAGAGTGCGAACGTGGCGATCGGAGAAGGCGCGCTCAACGCCTATACGGCGGGCGGCGGCAAGAACACCGCGGTCGGCAGCCAGGCGGGGGGCCTGCTGACAGACGGTCAGCAGAACATCTATCTCGGGGCGGACGTGTCGGGCGCGGCGGCGGAGGATCTCACCACGCGCATCGGGAACGTGCAGACCCGGGCGTTCATGGCCGGCATCTTCGGCACGCAGCTCACGGCGCCGGCGCAAGCCGTGTTCGTCGACGCCAACGGGCAGCTCGGCATCCTGGGCCCGCAAGTCACGACCGGCGGCGGCACGATCGGCCCCGGCGCCGTGCCGCGGAAGGTGGAGACCCTCGAGGCCGAGGTCCGGGCGCAGCGGGAAACCATCGCCGCCCTGGAGGCCCGGTTGCAGCGGCTCGAGGCCGCCCTCGCCACCGCCGCGCGCCGTCGTTAGACTGGCCAGTCGCGATCGCTCGACGGCGGATGGCTGTCCAGGGTCTTCCGTCTCTGCCCAGCCGACCGCCCCGGCGTTGATCTCGACAGCGGCATGCCGTCGTGACCCAGCCACATACTACCGGGAAGAGCGCCACGGGCTTGCCGCCCGCGCCCGCCTGGTCTCCAGGGGCGAGGGCGTGGCGATGCCGTCTGGCCCGGTATGATGACGAACGCTCTGCGTTCGTCCGTGACCCATCGTCCCCTGCCGAACCGTTCGACGCCGACGGCCGCGACGGACCGCGACTGGGAGCAGCGCTTCGCGGACGACGATCTCGCGGCCTACCCGCACCGGGTCGAGGTGCGCGGTCCGACCCGGTCGATCGTCTGGCCGGACGTGTGCGCGAACTGCACCGCCACGACCAGCGGGCGCCTGCGGGTGCAGAAGGCGTTCTTCCGTCGCGGTCGGGGCCGGCTTTACCACGGGTTTCTCGGATACCGGGTGGTGTCGATCGACGTGCCGCTCTGTCCCGCCTGCGCCTCGCGCCATCGCGCCTCGCTGCCCGAGGTGTCGTGGCTGCGGAGACATCGCACGTTCCTGCTGAACCCCGCGCACATCGCGACGGTGGGGTGCCTGGTGGCCCTGTGGGGCACGCTTCCGGCCGTGGCCGGAATGTCGGCCCACGGTACGGCCGCCACGATCGCCTGGGGGCTGCCGGCGATTTTCGTCTTCGGTATCGCCTGGACGGTCGGAACGACGTGGCTGATCTCGCGGCCCGACAGGTTCGAACCGCGTACCGAGACGTCCCTGGCCTGCGATGTCAGCCACGATGTCGGGGGTCTGTTCTCGAGGCACCGCCACATCTACGGCTTCCGGAACCAGGGGTTCGCCGAGGCCTTCGAGCGGGCGAATCACGACCGGGTATGGACCACTCGCGATCAGACCGAGATGCGGCGCCGTTCCGGTCTCATCGCCGTCCTGCTGCTGGGCGGACTTGTCGTGGCGCGGCTGCTGCTCTGGTATTACGACGTGCCGTAGGCGGGTCCACGATGTGACGGGACGGCCGTCACAGGTGCGCGTACCACTCGCAGAAGCGCTGGAAGGCGGGACTGGCCGCCACGGGCGTCGCAATCGCGTGCTTCAGGACGTAGTAGGCGAACAGGGCCCGGAACGGCCAGCGCGGCTTCGCCATCGCGTCATCACCTCCGTGTCGTCCTTCTCCGGCCAGAGAGAACTCACGGAACGATGCGCGATGGCGGCTCGGCTGTCTACGCCGATCGCCCTACCGAATTTCCACCACGTCCTGGGACTCTAACTCGGCCTCGGATGCGGACCAGCCCCCTTGTCCGCATCAACACCTATGTTTACAGTTCCCAACATGCTTAAGCTGGCCTTCGTGCTCCTCGCATCAACGCTCGCCGCCAGCTGTGTCGTCATTTCGGCACAGACCAAGACCGAGCCACGCCTGGATCGACTCGCTGCTGAATTTCAGGCTGCATACAATCGTGGCCACGCGGATCAGATGACATCGTTCTATGCAGAGGACGCCGTCTCGATGCCGCCGAATCGTCCGATGGTCAAGGGACGAGCCGCAATCGTCGCTACTCTTCGTCGCAATCTGGACGACGACCCGGCGACGATGCTCCTGACACCGATGGAGTCTGCCATTGTCGGAGATCGCGGATACGAGGTCGGCACGCGTGTCATGAAATGGAAGACGGGGCTCGTTCTGAACGAAAAGTACTCGCGTGTGTACAAGCGCGTAGGCAACGACTGGAAGATCGCGTACTTCATCTGGAACAGTGACTCGGCAGCCGGTCCGCCGCGCTGATCGTTCGAGACGCCCACGACTCGCGACGCGTCGGAGTTGATGCACGGTGAGGCATCAGCGTGACTTTCGCCACCTTTCCTCATTCTCGACGTACCCGTCGCACTGCGCGCGACAGAGGTTGCCGTGTAACCGTGCCTGCCTCGGTGGAGGTACTGTCTGGTCGTACTGATGAACGCAGGCCATGGCGGAAGACCGTCGAAACACGGAGCAAATGCCGTGGCTGGGAGGCAGGGATCCGTGCCGAGAGCAGCGAGCACGAGCGAGCTGGTCGAAGCCTGACGCAAAACGTTGGTCACGGCGGCGTGACGTATTGATGTCCTGAACACGCTCAGCGCTGGCGCTGGCCACGATGCCGGGGCGGCAGCGTGTCTCGTTTAGCGCCCTCGGCTCAACCGAGTCACGTTTTCCATATAGATTCCGCATTGGGCACGCCGCAGTCCTTCCTCGGCCGCCGGGCCCTCAGAGAGAAAGTGCATGAACCCACCAGACGGGCTGCGGAACGCTGGCCACGCGGGGAGGCCGGGACCATTTGGGTTGCCGCTCCTGATGAAGTTGACCCAGTACTGCTGCATCAGGTCGGAGAGCGTGTGATCGCTCGGTGCAAACTGGATTGGTGCCAGCTTCGTCCCTGTGTCCCTGGCCGCGAACGTGCCCAAGACGTACCCGCCGTCGAGGCCATGAATGTTCCCGCCCGGCTGGATGTCCGGTGTCGTCAGTCGCGAGAACTGGTAAGCGTAAGCTCGATTGCCGGCGCCCGTGTGCTGGATGAGTTGGAGAACGGTGCCGCAGCGAAAAGCGGTATCAGTCGCCCATTGGACTTCCGGAGTGCCGTCGCGCGGATCCGCCCCCGTGTAAAGCGCCTTCGCGCGCGCAGCGAGAGGTCCGTAGTAGTCGTCGATGAGACTGCCCAAGCCCGTCGGCGGCGGGGCGCCAGGAGTGAAGTCGCGCACGGCGCTGCCCATGATCGTTGGCACTCCGTGCTGACGGCCGCTCGCGAAGACATCCGCGGGCGCCGCTGGGAGAGCGTAGCCATCTACGGTAAGGTTCAGGTGTGGAGTGGGACGTAACGGTTGTGCCTTCAAAATCGTCGCCATCGGTATGGCCCGAAGCGCCTGCAGTGACGCGTCGGCGGCGGCGTTCCATGATGCCGTGTGAGCTACGCCCCGTCGTTCGGCTTCCTCTCGGCGCAAGGGATCGCCGAGCACGCTGCGAGCCGGACCGCTTTGCACAATGGCTGCTCGGAACTTGCCCCTGGTCAGCGGTGATGTCATCAACGCGGTCGTGTCAACGCCTCCCGCCGACACTCCCCCGATAGTGATGGCGTTGGGATCGCCGCCGAACCGCAAGATGTTGGCACGTACCCAGTCGAGTGCGGCCACCTGATCGAGCAACCCCTGATTGCCGGATGTCCGATGAAGAGACTCGGTGGTCAACGCCGGATGTGAGAAGAAGCCGAAGGATCCCAGGCGATAGTTGATCGTGACCACAACGACGCCGCGGCGCGCCAGCAACGAGCCGTCATGCCGCGCCTCAGACGTGCCGCCGTTGATGTTTCCTCCTCCTGGAATCCAAAACAGCACGGGACGGTTGCCCCTGATCGGCCACGCGGGAATCCATACGTTCAGGAACAGGCAATCCTCCTTCGCAATCTCGACGGCGTTTGGAATCGTCGCGCTGGGATTCTGCGGGCAGATCGCGCCGAACTGAGTGGCATCGCGAGTGCCCGTCCACCCGGGAGCGGGAACTGGTTCGCGCCAGCGCAGGTCCCCAACGGGCGGTTGGGCGTACGGTATCCCCTTGAACGCTGCGCCTCCACCGTCGGTCAGGAGCCCGCGAATCATTCCGCCGCTGACTCGCAACGTTGGGCCGGTCTGCGCACGAACCGCGCTCAACCCAACGGCGGCCAATGCCACCGCCGCCACGGTCAGCCATCGGCTGCGCGCCGCGAATCGGTCGCTGACCGATCGTCGAAGCCTCGAACATCCAACGCGCCTCATTTTGTGGATCTCCCCGTGGGCAGATTCTCGCTGCAACCACAAGCGAACACAATCCTCGACGTCAGACGCGTGACGATAACCTCGTAGCTGTCGATGAATCTCGATTGAGAGGATGCTCCCCGTGTGAACGGGGTGGGCGGGATTCCAACGGCTTGAAAGGTTGTGGCTGGGTATCTGGGACGAACTTCGCAACTGGATTGTCACGGCAGCTTGAGGTCGCCAGGTTCCACGGTGACAACTTGCCGATTCGGGCAGATCTTGGGTCGGCGCGGGGGCTGATCCCCGGGATCGGTGCGACGGCTTCGCTCAGCCTGTTCCCGCCGGCGCGCGCCCCGCTACGGCGGGCGGGCCGCGCCGGGGCTGGCGCTGTTCCTCGACCTGCCTCCGATCCGCCACGCGATGTGATGTGGATCGCGGCCACGTCCGACCCCGACCGTCCAGACGCCTGCGTCCATCCCGCGCCTCCGGCGTCTATCCCTGGCAGGGCAGGAGGTGTAAGGTGCCGGGAGTCGTCATGTCGCCGTCCAGTCCACTCGTCCAGGATGAGCCCGGAGGCGCGCTGCCCCCGGACGCTGGGCGACTGTGGGAGGACTTCGGCCCGCCGCTGCGACAGTTCCTGGCGCGGCGCGTGCCGGCCGGCGTCGACGCCGATGACCTCGTGCAGGAGGTATTCCTGCGTGTGATCCGCAGCCTGGGCAGCCTGCGCAGCGCCGACCGACCCGAAGCCTGGCTCTACCAGATCGCGCGCAACGCGCTGCGCGATGCTCTTCGCGCCAGGTTCCGCCGGGAGGGGCGCACGGACACCTTGGAGGGCGACCTGCCCGCCGAAGTGGACGCGGCCCCTGATCGCGCTGCGGAGGCCGAGCTAGCGCCGTGCCTGACGGCCATGGTCAGCCGTCTGGCCGAGCCCTATCGCACTGCGATCACCCTCACGTCGCTCGAGGGCGTGACGCAGACCGAGGCGGCACGCCGGATCGGGCTCTCCGTCTCGGGGATGAAATCGCGGGTGCAGCGCGGGCGCGGACAGTTGCGTCAAATGCTCGTGGCGTGCTGTGCCATCGCGGTGGACGCGCGAGGCGGCGTGGCGGACTTCCACCCGCGCCAGCCGGGAGGGTGCGGTGGACCGGCTGCGGTCTCGACCACCGGCCCGTGCCGCCCGGAACCGTGCGCGCCGGCGCCGGTCGATGCGTCCGTCGAGGCAGGCGGCCGTCTTCAGGAGTGAGGCCCGCGACGGACACGCGGCCCCCTGCTGAGGAGATCGCCATGTCGAGCCCCGAGTCCACGCGCACATCCTCCATCACGACCCCTTCCGCGCCAACTGCCGCCGGCTGCTGCGGCGGGCCAGCGCCTCAAGGCGCCGATGCCTGCTGCCTCCACGACGCCACCGCCAAGGCGGCCGTCGGCGCCGGCTGCGGATCCGGGACGCCTGCGCCGGCGCCGGTGACTTCGGTGGGTGCGCGTTCTACCTGCTGCTGAGCCCCCGTCGCTGCGTCCCTCGCGGCGCGCCGTCGTCCATGGATGCGCGGGCCGCGCCAGAACGCGGGCTGACCCGAACGAGGAGGTCCCATGAGTAGATCGCTCCCTGCCGCTGCCGTTGTCTCGCTGTGCCTCGGCCTCACCGTCGCGGCGCGTGCCACGCAGGACCCGCTCGCCGTCAGTCCAGACGCGTATCGCCTCGAGTTCGAAAACGACTGGGTGAAGGTAGTGCGGGTCGTCTATGGCCCGCACGTCGTCATCGCGCCGCACTTTCACACCGAGCGGGCCTCCGCCTACGTTTACCTGAACGACGGTGGTCCGATCCTGTTCAGGCACGAGAACCTGCCGTACTCGGTCGTCACACGACCGGCCACCCGGGCCGGCAGCTTTCGTGTGTACAAGGGGCTCGCGGAGGTCCACTCGGTCGAGAATCCGACGGCGATCCGCAATGAGTTCCTGCGTGTGGAATTCAAGACCGAGCCGCTCGAGGACGCGTTGCTGAAGGGGAAGTTCTTTCGCGACGAGACGGGGCCGACGGCGTCGGCGCGGCGGACGCAGTTCGAGAATGCCCAGGTGCGCATCACGCGGGTCCTGATGGCCGGCGAAGCCATGGAGCTCACGGCGTCACACGACCAGCCGGCGCTGCTCGTGGCCCTGGTACCGACCGGTATCGAGCCGTCAGGAGGGTCGACCCGTCCGATCGACGTCGGCGGGACCGCGTGGCTGGACGGGGGCACGGGCGTCCGCCTCCATCCGATCGGGACGGCAGGAGAGGTCCTGCGCTTCGACTTCAAGAGCCGTCCGCGCCCGCTCTCAGACCCCGCGCGTGAGGCCGCCGTCCCCCCGGATGTTCTGTCCCGTAACTTAGCCGACATTTGGAGGGGTGGTTGACGGAACGACGGTCATCCGACCCTGAGGCCCCGCAGGCTCCCCGCCGCTCCCTTTCCCCTTCGCACGGGCCACTACGCCGCCTGAGCCACGAGGCCACACGGTTCCAATTGGCGTGTTCAGGTCCAACAGCCCTTCATTTCCAGTGTCGATCGGCCGCAAGTAGTTGAAGGCCGATGCGGTTACGGCGCTTTCCGTTCGTCTCACGCCGACATATGAACTCGTGCCACGGGCTTCCTTCAGTCATCGCCTGTCGTCGGGTGTGGCTGTGAGCCGCTGAGCCCTTCTCGGCACAGTCACGTACGCGACGTCGCGCGCCGTGAGCCCGGTCGGGTCATTGCACTCGACTGTGATCGCATACACGCGCCCCAACGACGGGTGCGTGCGCGCGGCACGCAGCCGCAGTTGGAGATCGCCGAAGATCTCCCAGTCTCGACGCTTGTCGCCGTCGCCGCCAGTCGGGTCACTGCTGGCGACGCTGACGATACGGCACCGAGCCTCGTTGTGCCACGCATCTCCGACCGTGACTTCGACGCCGACTTCGACCATACGCCGATTGGCCGGTGACAACACGCTCGGCACGGCGGTCACCGCGCCGATCGTCGGACCGAATCGTATTCGGCTGAAGAACGCATCGCCGCCGCCCGCATTCGAGGGTTGAAGCGCGTTGACGGTGGGATAGTCCGTCGACCACGTCCGACCGGCGATCCAGACGCTCCCCGTGGAGTCAGGCGCCAGAGAGAACACATCGTCCGAATCGGAGCCGCCGATCGCGGTGGAGCTCAGGACATCCTGCCCGTCGTTCGAGAACAACGTCACGAACCCGTCGAACTCCACTGGGCGACGACCCAGACCGCCCACATCAGGGAAGTCGGCCGATGCCGTCACTCCGCTGACCGCAACGTGCCCTGCCGAGTCCACTGCCACGGCCAGGCCACCTTCGTACTGCGACCCACCGAGAAAAGTTGAATACACGAGCGACTGGCCGTCGCCGGGCAGTTTGGCCACGAACGCATCACCCCCCTCCAGGATCGCCTTGTGCGCGCGCCGGGTCGGGAAGTCGGATGAACTCGTTGCGCCAGTGACATACACGAAGCCCTGCGAGTCGAGGGCGGCGCTTCTGGCGTAGTCGAAGTCGGTGCCGCCAAGATAGGTGGAGTACCTGAGAGTCCGTCCATCCGACGAGAACTTCGTGACGAAGGCATCCGAGTAACTGCCGCCGAAGGTTGGCTGGAGCGCCAGAACGGTCGGGAAGTCCACCGATCCCGTCATGCCAACGACGTAGACGTCATCCGCGCGATCGACCGCGACGCTCCAGCCGGTCTCGTCTGCCGTTCCACCCAAGTAACTCGCGAACACGACGCCCCGTCCGTCGCCTCGCAGCTTCGCAACGTACGCATCGAAGTAGCCGCCAGCGTGCCTCGGCTGCGCGCCCTTCGTCGCACCAGGCAGATCGATCGAGTCTGTGCTACCCGTGAGAAACACATCACCCTTGGCGTTCGTGGTCATCGCCATAACGCCGTCGCCCGCAGTTCCCCCGAAATAGCTGGCCCATACGATCTCCCCGCGACTGTCGAGTTTCGCCACCCAGGCGTCGCTGTTGCCATTGAGCTCGGGCTGAAATGCTCTCCGGATCGGGAAGTCATCCGAGGCAGTGCTCCCGGCGACAAAGATGCCTCCGAACGGATCGACGGCGAGGCCGAAGACTGAGTCGTAGCCGCTGCCGGCCAAGATCGTTTCGTACACAACGCGGGAGCCGTCTGGCGAGAGTTTGATCACGAAGACGTCCGCGTCGCCGTAGCCTGGGCGCTCACGCCAGCCCGCCACGTACACGAAGCCGACGCGATCGACGACCGCCTTGATGGCTTGGTCGAAGTCCGGACGACCGTAGTAGCTCGACACGGACAATACACGACGCTCAGCTCTAATGGATGCGCGGAACACGTCAAATAGCGCCTAAATTTGGCCATGTTTCCACTAGGTGGCAAGTTCATACCAGAAACTCTAGCAGTTCATAGAGAATCGCTCATGAACTGGTCGAGAAGCTGCCAGCTCTGCTTTTGAGCTAGCTGATTCGCTTCTGCTTCGCGCTGTCGCTTCGTTGAGAGCCGCGCTCAAGCGCTGGCTCTAGGAGCCGCGGCTTCGCCCACCCTCCTCACGTCGGCTCGGGGTGCCGCCGCCGGGGCGGGCCGCTTGACTAGGTCAAAGGCCCGGTTTCCCAGCGGCCGACCGCCGGCGGCCCCCGTCATAGAGGCGCCGTACATCTTCCGCGCTCAACGCCTCGATATCCGCCGCCTGGACGTTGTCAGCGGTGGCGAAGTGCTGGACGCTGAGCAGGAACTGCTGGTAGCGAGTAAAGACGTCGTCCTCGTGTTCAGCCGGCCACCCGAAGCGCACGGTGCTTGGCGGCGCCCCCGCGATGACGCGCAGGCAACTCACGACGTTGCCGATCGATTGCGAGATCAATTGAAGGTCAACCGCGAGCGCCTCCCAGCTCCAGTTCCGCGAGCGGTGCGACAGCCGCAAGTGATGCTTCTCCGCCCCCTCAATCCTCAGCGGCACGGTGAACGAAGACCCGAACGTCGAACCGCCCAGCGACTGCATGTCCTCGGGTGCGGCACGCTGTCCCCGGACCTTCTCGATTCCGACCGCGATCGAGAAGCCGCCCGGCATGACGCGCAGTCCGTGTTTGAGCGCGTTGTATTCGTCCTGGTGGCTGTCGGACAACAGCTGGTGCGCCATTCGGCCCCAGAACGTCGCAAACTTGTCGACGAGCCCAAGCCGTTCCGCAGCTTCGGGAACGTGGCTGTGCACCATCCCGGACAGCAGGTGCCAGCTCACCGCGTCTGTCGTGAGCTGATGGGGAAACTCGCGCTCGCCGCCGATGGCCTCCACGACCTTGCGCAGCTCCTCGTTCTTGTAGCGCGACATCCACCCGAGCGGGAACCGGGGCGCCTGCGCGAGCGCGCACAGTAGGGCCATAAGCGTCTCGACGCCTTGCCCGAAGGTGACACGCAGAGCCATGGCCGCGCGCAGCTGGTCCGCATGCTCCAGCGGTGGTTTGGCCGAGAGTCGGTCTGCCGCCTCACGCGCGGCGAACCAGTAGTAACCGGGGTCGAGCGCCTCAAGAAAGCGCTGGTTGTCGCCCGCGAGATCGTGTCCCCAGTAGACGCTCGCCCGGTCACCCGTCAGCAATGGCATTCGCTGCATGTCTTCCTCCGCCGCCCGCCCCGCCTGGCGCCGCCGCCATCGATAGAATGCCCTCAGGTGGCACGAACCGAACTGGCGGCGTAGCGTGAGCCGGGCATCGCCCGGGCGAGCAGATGCCGATCGCAGCAGGTGCCCGGAGACCTAAGTTTGACGGGGGGAGGCGAGATCGCCTTGGAAACCCGCCGTAAGATCTCGGTGGGGAGAGGCGTTCTTGCATCCAGGGGAGACGTGCCCGCAAGAAGGTCGCGCCCTGGCTCTGCCCGGGCAATCTAGGATCTTGCGAGAGTGCCGTCCGGGCGCACCAGCGACGCGGGCCTCGCGAGCACCGCGCCCAGTACCTTGTTGTAGATGAAGCCGACCAGCTCCAGCCGGTCAACGGGCTCGCTGCCGCCGTCCTTCAGGTTCGCGTCGATGATGCGGTAGACCGGTCCGCCGCTCTGACCTCCGAAGTCCTGATTCATCGGCGTGTCGGGATGCTCCGGCCAGTAGGCGTCGTCCGGCGGTGCCAGGACAATCTTGTCCCCCGAGACGTCGCTCGTCGCGCTGGCGAAGAACTGGAAGCCGAAGTCGACCTTGCCGTTGCCGGGCTCACGCAGCACCTGCGGGAAGCCGCCGTGCGCGACGACCTCCCGCGGCTCGAGCGGCGTAGGCGGCCAGTCACGGTTCACGTGGTAGAACGACGTGCCCGCGCTCACGAACACCTCCGGGATCCGGAACGTCGCCAGGTCGAGCGTCGGGTCCCGGTCAACCAGGTACGGCTCGACGTTGATGGTGTTCCCGCCCAACTGCAGCTCCACGCCCTCGACGGACGCCTTCTGCGCAAGGTACCCGGCGTAAACGTGGTCGGCGGTGATTCCGAGCTTCTCGGTGCCCGTGTCCAGGTAGCACATGGTGCCGTTGTTGAGGATGCGCAGTTGGCCGTCGACGATGCCGCTCCACCAGAAGGCGACGTTCATTCGCCGAACCATCTCGCTGAACGCCTGCCAGTAGCCGGCCTTGACGAGACGCTGGACACGCGCCTTGTTCTCGTCGCTGAGCATGGCGCGCAGGTTACTTCGCGCCGAACGCCTCGTCTACCTGGCGCTTCCTGGTCCCGCCACGCGGCTCGGTCGCCCAGCGCCACCCGAACGTCGCCAGCGCCGGGGCCGCCGCCTTCATGGGTCTACGAGCCTCGTCAGTGTGCGTCGAGCAGGGGTGCGTCCCGTTCCTCAATGAGCGGCAACAGTCGAAGTCGCCGGGAGGCGCGCCGCAAGATCCAAGCGGCAAGGGGCGTTCTTGCGTTTAGGGCAGACCTGCCCGCAAGAAATCAGTGGCTGGGTGTCTGGGACGAACTTCGCAACTGGGTGGTGACGGCGGGGTAGCCCTGCCGGACGTTCGCGAGTTCACGGTTCGCCTCGGAGAACGCGTGAAGCGCTGCCGTATCCGCGCCGACATCCGCTACGGCGCGAGGCCAGGCGCATCCTCGACCGGCCCCCGGAAAATCGTCGAGAACGAGGTGCGATAGAGCAGCCACCGCCGCTCGTGCCTGCGGGCAAGGCTGGCGAACTGGCCAACGAATGCCGTGCCGTCGGAGAATTGTTCGCGCAGGACATAGCGCGACAACGCGAGGTCTCCCATGATCTCGATCGACACCGGCCTGATGTTCACCGCGACGGCGTGGTTGCCGGCGTCATACCACGTCTTGACGCGATCGAGATAGGTCTGCCGATCGAGCGCCGCGTCGCCACCAGACCAGTTGGTGTAGTCCGCATGGAACAGGGCGGCGTAGGCGTCAAATCCCTGCTTCGCCAGCACGAGCGCCACGTCGCGCTCCAGCGCCAGTACCTGCGCGCGGTCCTCGGCTGTGTCTGGCTGCGGCGGCGTCACGCTGCTGCACGACGCGACGGCGGCGGCGAGGGCGACAGTGAACGCGGCGATGGCGTGCCTCGACATCCATTCATCGTACGAACGCCATGCCGCCTACGCAACCGCCCTAACACCATCGGGCACTGCGCGTTGGCATGCCATGCCACGGTGCTGCAGCCACGGCGCAGCCGGGGCGCGTTCGTCACAGCGGACGTTGGTACCTTGCCGAGGCCAGCGGCGCCACCGTCAACGCGCCCACCTAGGCGGGCCCAAGTTCTAGGATCGGCCGAAATGAGGTGATTGGCTGGGAGGCAGGGATTCGAACCCCGATACCCGCGTCCAGAGCGCGGTGTCCTACCGTTGAACGACCTCCCAGCAGGAGGGCCTGCACTTACGGACGCGCATCCGTGAGCCGCAGGAACCCCGAATTATACGAACACCGGGGGCTCCCGGGCAACCACGCGGCGCCGGCGGGCCAGCCCGCGTCCGTCGACGTCGCCCCGGTCAGTTCGGCACCGTCCCCGCCTCGGGCCGGGCACCGCCGGCCGCCAGGCTAGTTCCGCGCCGCGGAACGCCGGCGCCGCCAGAGCCGGTCGGCCAGGAGCAGCGCGGCGGCCGAGGCCGAGAACACCGAGTAGTCCAACGGCGACTTCGGGCCCTGCGACGCCGCCATGGCCGTCCCGAACAGGGCCAGCAGGACGGCGCTCCCCGCGGCCGCCCACTCGGTCAGGAGGCCCGCGATCAGCAGCGTGCCGAACGCGGTCTCGGCGAGCGTGGCGCTCCACGCCAGCCACGGGATGACTGCCGCCGGCATGAACGCGTTCACCTCGCCCGTGTAGCCCACGAACGCGGCGAAGGCGGTCTGCCAGGGCCGGCCGTCCCACAGGCCGAAGCGCGAGGCCACGGCGGACAGGAACGCCGCGCCCAGCGCCACGCCGGCGTAGCGCTCGATCCATCGTCCCGCGTCCGTGTCGTGCTCCATGATGGTGGCGCAGCGTACGACCCGTGCCGCGCCCGGAGAAGAGCCAATCCGCGCCCCGTCCAGTGGGCCAATCGGGGGCGGGACGTGCACCCCCGTGTCGCAGGCACCCTCGCGGCGACTGCCGCCTTCGAGACCGTGCAGGAGACGGCCGGGACGGCCGCGACGACCGGCTATGATCCACGCACCGGATGTCCGACGCCGTGAGATCGCGGGCACAGGCCGAGCGCCTGATCACCAGCTACGCCCATCTCGACGACCGCCAGCGCATGGCCACCGTGGGCGGCATGATGCTCACCCTGCTGCTCGCGGCCATGGACCAGACCATCGTCGGCACCGCCATGCCGCGCGTGGTTGCCAGCCTGGACGGCTTCGATCGCTATCCCTGGGTCACCACGTCCTACCTGCTCACGTCCACGATCTCGGTGCCCGTCTTCGCCAAGCTGTCCGACCTGTTCGGCCGCAAGTGGCTGTACCTGACGGGGCTCATCGTGTTCGTCGTGTCGTCGTGGCTGTGCGGCGCTTCGGGCAACGTGCCGCTGCCGCTCGACGGGATGAATCAGCTGATCCTGTTCCGGGGTCTCCAGGGCATCGGCGGCGGCGCGGTGATGGGGCTCACGTTCACCATCATCGGCGACCTCTTCGCGCCGGCCGAGCGCGGGCGCTACCAGGGCATGTTCGGCGCGGTGTTCGGGCTGGCCTCGATCGTCGGCCCGCTGACCGGGGGCTGGGTGACGGACCACCTCTCCTGGCGCTGGGCCTTCTACATCAACGCACCGCTCGGCATCCTGGCCGCGTCCGTCCTGTACCGGACGTTCCCGCACGTGGAGCCGCACGGCACCAAGCGCACGATCGACTGGCTGGGTCTGGTCTCGCTCGCCGGCTGGATCGTCCCGCTGCTCCTGGCCCTGAGCCGTGTGACCGCGGACGGCTGGTCGCATCCCACCGTAATCGCGCTCCTCACGGCGGCGGCAGCCTCGTTCGCCGTCTTCGTCTGGGCCGAGTGGCACGCCGAGGAACCGCTGATGCCGCCCTCGCTCTTCGGCATCCGCACGATCGCCCTGGCCTCGTGCGGCGTGTTCGTCCTGGGGATGTCCCTCTTCGGGATGTTCGTGTACCTCCCGCTCTTCCTGCAGGGCGTGCTCGGCATGTCGGCGGCCGCGTCGGGCATGCTCTTCGTGCCCATGATCTTCGCCATGATCTCGGCCAGCGTCGTTTCCGGCCAGCTCGTCTCCCGCACCGGACGCTACAAGTACCTGTCGATCGGCGGGGCCGTGCTGGCCACGACCGGCATGCTGCTCCTGGCGCGGCTGGGCGCCTCGGGCAATGCGAGCGTGATCGTCTGGTGCCTGGTCGTCGCCGGGCTCGGGTTCGGCGTGGCGCAGCCCGTCTACTCGCTCGTCGTGCAGAATGCCGCGCCGCGCGCGCAGCTCGGCGCCGCAACGGCCACGAGCCAGTTCTTCCGGTCGATTGGCAGCACGATCGGCGTTGCCCTCTTCGGGACGCTGCTGCTGGGCGTGTACCATCAGCGGCTCACCACGGCCTTGCCGCCCGGCACGCCGGCCGCCGTCCGCCAGCTCGTCGACAACCCGCTCCAGATGAACGGCGAGCACGCCGCGTCGATGCCGGCCCTGCCGGCCGGCGCCCTCGCGCCCGAGGTGTCCGCGGCCGTGCGCGCGAGCCTGGCGGCCGGCATGCAGCGGGTGTTCGACCTCGCGTCGATCGTGATGGCGCTGTCGATCGCACTGAACCTGCTGCTGCCCGAACTGCCGCTCAGGACGCGGGCCGAGCACGTCATGGCCGCCGCCGAACCGGCGTGATCGGCCGGCGGCCCGCCACCTTTCAGGGAAAAAAGAACGCCGCGTCTCTCGACGCGGCGCGTTGGGGAACGCCGGGGGGAGCCCGACTTTCCTAGGCGGAGCGTCCGCGCCTGTTGAGCATGCGGGCAGCGCCCGCCAGTACGGTGCCCCACACCAGCATGGCGCCCGGTTCGGTCAGGGTGGTCACGGCGCGGAGCGCCGTGCCGCCGAGGTCCACGACCTCGCGGGCTGCGAGCGGCGCGGAGGCGACCACGACGAGCGCCACCGCGACGACGAGATAGAGACGGGAGGTTGTCTCCATGCCGCTCCTATTCAGCAATCCGCGGGCCATCAGCTGAATCTGCGACGTTCCGTGGAAAAACCCCTCACGTGGCACTTCCCGCGGCCCTCGAGTTTCCAGGCCGGGGGCGACGGGCGGCAACAATGTCTGGCCCCAGCCAGCACACCGTGTCGACCGGCGGGATCGTCGGGGCGAATCGGTCCGCACACGTGCTGCGCCACGGCGTGCAGGAGCGTGCGATCGGTCAGGGGCGCCGGGCGGTCCGGCGCGCGTCTCAGGACCGGGCCATCACCAGCGCGAGCCGGGCGTCCACCTCGTCGCGCCCGAGCAGCCGGAGCATCTCGAAGAGGCCCGGACTCACGGTCCGGCCCGTCATGGCCATCCGCGTGGCGTGGATGAGCACGCCCGCCTTCACGCCGCGCTGCTCGGCCAGCCGCCTGAGTGCCTGCTCCAGCGTGGCCTCGTCGTACGGCTGCGCCGCGGCGAAGGCCTGGCGGAGGGCGTCCAGGTGCTCGTTCAGCCCGGGCGCGGCCAGGTGCTTCGCGGCCCCGTCGGGGTCGTAGCCCTCCGGGCGTGCCAGGAACGGCCGCGCCCCCTCCACGAGTTCGCCCAGCTTCCTGGCGCGCGGGCGCAGCAGCGCGAGCACGGCGTGGAACCAGGCCGCGCGGTCGCCGGCCAGGTCGTCGGTCCACAGGCCCGCCCGCGCCAGCCACGGCCGCACCACGCCCGTCAGCGCGTCGTCGGGCAGCGCCGACAGGTACTGGTGGTTGAACCAGTCCAGCTTGTCGGTGTTGAACACCGCGTTGCCCGTGCTGATCCCCTCCAGGCTGAAGCGCCGGACGAGCTCGTCCTTCGACAGCATCTCGTCGTCGTTGCCGGGCGACCAGCCCAGGAGCGCCAGGAAGTTCACCATGGCGTCCGGCAGGTAGCCCTGGCGCTCGTACTCCATGACCGACGTGGCGCCGTGGCGCTTGCTGAGCCGCTTCTTGTCGGGCCCCATGATGAGGGGCACGTGCGCGAACTGCGGGACGGGCTTGCCGAAGGCCTGGTACAGCAGCACCTGCTTCGGCGTGTTCGACACGTGGTCGTCCCCGCGGACCACGTGCGTGATCTCCATGGCGATGTCGTCCACCACGACCGACAGGTGGTAGGTGGGGTAGCCATCGGACCGCAGCACGACGAAGTCCTCGATGTGCGCGTTGTCGAAGCGCACGTCGCCGTGCACCAGGTCCCGGAACGTCGTGTCGCCCGGCGGCACCAGGAAGCGGATCGCGTGCGGCTCGCCGGCGGACAGGCGCCGCTGGACCTCCTCGGGCGCCACAGCCAGCGCGGCGTCGCGATCGTACCGGCGCTCGTAGGTGCCGTCGGCCTCCGCGGCGGCATCGCCCCGCTTCGCGGGGCCGCCGAAGTCGTAGTACGCGCGCCCGGCCGCCACGAGGGCGCGGGCGGCGTCCCGGTACTGGTCGAGCCGCTCGCTCTGGAAATACGGGCCGTGCGGTCCGCCCACGCCGGGCCCCTCGTCCCAGTCGAGGCCCAGCCACCGGAGCCCGTCGAGGATGCCCGTCACCATGTCGGTGGACGACCGCTCCACGTCGGTGTCCTCGATCCGCAGGACGAACGTGCCGCCCTCGCGGCGCGCGAAGAGCCAGTTGAAGAGCGCGGTGCGCGCCCCGCCGACGTGCAGGTAGCCGGTGGGCGAGGGCGCGAAGCGCACGCGAGGCGTCGGTGTGGCAGGCGCGGACATGATGGACCCCACAGGATACCGCGGCGTCCGGCGTCCCTTCTCTGCGGAGCCGGCAGGTGCCGCCGGCGCGCGTCGGGCCGACCGTCGGCGTGCCGTGCGACGTGAGACACTGACCCCCGATATGGACGTCCGTCTCTTCTCGAATGCCGGCCGGCCCGGCGTGGGGCAGCGCCCCCGCCGCGAGGGCCAGCGGCCGCTCCTCCCGCAGCACGCCCGCCACTGCCCGGTGCTCGAGGCCGGCAGCGCCCTCGGCTTCCTCGTGTTCCCGCCGCTCGAGCCGAACGAGGCGGCGCACATCGGCTACGAAGGCGAGGGGCGCTACCTGGTCTCGTACTTCCTGGCGCTGGCCGGCGGCAAGTGGGACAAGGTCTTCACCGTCGCGTTCCAGCTGCCCGTGGGCGGCATCGGCGCGATCGCCGAGTCGGTGGAGTTCCGCAAGCCCGTCATCACCGATCAGAACGCCATCAACATGTCGAAGGCGTTCATCGTGCCCGAGGACCTGGGGACGCCGCCCGGCGCGATTTCCCTCTGCGGCGCCACGAACTTCCAGACGCCACCGGGGTGGGACACGGTCTACACGCCGATCTTCAACATGATCGAGCGGCCCGTCGCGCCCATGCTCATCGTCCGAGTGGAGACGGACTGGTTCGCGCACCAGACCGAGTTCCGCTACGTGCTGCAGCCGGGGGAGGGCATGAGCCTGAGCCACACCCTGCCCATCGGCCAGGTGGCGTTCGTGCCCCGCGAGGACATCAACCTCGTCGACGGCACCGCCGACGAGCAGAAGGCGTTCAGCGCGTCAATCGCGGCCTTCTTCAAGGAGAAGGCCAACCACAAGATGACCTCGCCCTACGGCCTGCAGTTCAGCCCGCACTACCTGCGCCTCAGCCGGGCGGCCAAGGACGCCGCGGCGGCCGCCAGGGACGCGAAGGCGTCCACGGACGGCGGCTCGAACGACTAGGCCCCCGCCCGGTACGCGCCTGGACCCCGGCGCCGGGCCATCGCGCCCAGTGCCGGCAGGGCCAGGGCCCACACCACGCTCAGCACGGCGAGCGCCACGGTCCGTGGCTCGCCCAGGGCCACGGCGCCCAACCGCTCGCCCGCCAGGTACGCCAGCGGCCCTCCGACGGCCCCGGCGAGCGCCGTCCATGCCGGCCGTGCGATCAGCCCCCACAGGGCGAACCGGAACGTCGTCGCGAACTGCAGCCACATGACGACGATCCACGGCGGGCACATCCAGCCGACGATGGTGCCCGACGGGAAGATCAGGAGGCCCAGCGCCGTCTGGGCCGAGTCCGCCACGAGGCCGAGCGCCCCGGCCGCCACGACCAGCGGCCACTCGGCCCGCCGCGACCGGCAGAGCGCCAGGTGCAGGCCGACGCCGCCCAGCGCCACGAGGCTGCCGGCCAGCGCGTGCCCGGAAGCCGCGCCGAGGACGGTCGCGAACCACCCCGCCTGGTAGAGGACGTAGTTCAGGAGATTCGCTGACATCCGCGCCGGCGTGTCGAGCCGCCGGAGGCGACGGCTACGCGCCGCGGTAGACGACGCGCCAGGTCTTTCCCTTCACGCTCTCCGTGATGTAGAGCTCGCCCTTCGGCCCGACGGCGATGCCGTTGGCGCGCGACACGGCGTCGCTCGGCGACATCAGCGGCGTCCTGCCGGCGAAGCCGTCGGCGAACACCTCGTGCCGGCCGCTCGGCTTTCCGTCCGCGAACGGCTGGTAGAGGATGTTGTAGCCGTCCATCGGCGCGGGCGCGCGGTTCCACGAGCCGTGCATCACGATGAACGCGCCGCCGCGATACTTCGCGGGCAGGCCGGGGTGGCTGAAGAACTGCAGGTCCACGGGCGCCGAGTGGGCGGGGTAGCCGGCGATGGGCTTCTCGAACTGCGCGCAGCGGCCCACCGTCTTGCCGTCGCCGCCGTACTCAGGCGCCAGGATCATCTGGTTGGTCTTGCCGTCGAGGAAGCAGTAGGGCCAGCCGAAGACCGATCCCTCCTTCAGTTCCAGCAGCGGCTCGAGCGGCCGGTTCTGGTTGTCCTCCGGCGTGAGAGGTCGGGATAGATCGTGTCGAGCGAGTCGCGGCTGTTCATGGCGAGGTAGAGCGAGCCCGCGTGCCACGCGAGGGCCACGCCCTGCCGCAGGCCGGTGGCGTAGCGCTCCTTTGGCGAGAACGTCTGGCCGACGACGTCGGCCTTGTACTTCCACACGCCGCCGCCCGTCTCGAGCTGCGGGCACGGATCCAGGCCCTTGGCGTTGGGCTGGCGATCGGGCTGGGCGCAGGCGTTGGACGGCAGGCCGATCGTGACGAAGAGGTTGCCCTTGTCGTCGAACGCGATGTCCTTGTCCTGGTGGCCGCGCTGGTCCGGGAAGTTGCCCACCACCACCTCGGCCGGGGCTTTGGGCACGAGTTCGCCGGGCGTCAGCTTGAAGCGCTCCACCGAGCGCGTGGTGGCGTAGTACAGGTAGCCGTTGCGGAGGACGAGGCCCGTGGCGCCGTTGGTGCCGAACTTCTCGCGCACTTCGTACTTGCCGTCGCCGTCGGCGTCGCGCAGCCCCAGGAGGAACCCGGGTTGCGGCGGCTGCCCCGGGGCGCGGGGGCCGGTGCGGATGGAGACATAGAGGTCGCCGTTGTCGGCCACGACGAGGTTCCGCGCGGCGCCCAGGTCGTCGGCCACCACCTGCGCGCAGAACCCCGGCGCCAGCGTCAGGCCGCCGTTGTCGGGATCGCAGCGGGGCGTCTGTGCGGTGGGGTGCGACGCGGTGGTCAGGGCGAGCACGGCGCCGAGGCCGAGGGCGATGGGAAGACGGTTCGTCACTGACGGACTCCTTGGGACAGCCCGCCTGGCGCGGGGCACCTGGGCGGCAGGGCCGATGATACCGTGCCGCGCGCGAGGACCGGCGCGGGTGGCTGAGCCGCCATCTTGACCCTCGCGGTCGGTGGTGGCAGAGTGCCGGGTGGCGCTGGCCTGACGCCGCACCTCGACCCGGCCTCCCCCCGCGAGGCTCGCCATCGAGGCAAAGGGGTTTCGCACCCCGGGCCGTTTCCACGGGTTCTTCGTGGTCGCGCGGTCGACAGGCGGGGGCTGGGGATCGTGCGGCCGGAGAAGGACCGCCTCATGACTCGCCACCGTACGTTCAAGTCCCTGGTTCGCGCCCGCATGTCCAAGACCGGCGAGCGGTACACGACCGCCCGCCGCCACGTGATCGCCGATCAGGCGCGGACCTCCGCCGGTGCCGCACAGCGGACTCGGGGGCCGCGCGAGGCGCCCGCGCCCGACGCCTCGCCCGCGCCCGCCGGCAAGCGCGGCGCCGGCGCCGACGATCCACGCGGCGCGGTCTCCGATGCCCGCATCGTGGAGCGCACCGGCCATGGCCTGGCGCATTGGTTCGCGGTTCTCGACCGGTTCGGCGGCATCCCCACGGGGCACACCGCGATGGCGCGGCACCTGCGCGAGGCGCATGACGTGCCGGGCTGGTACTCACAGGGCATCACCGTGGCCTACGAGCGGGCGCGAGGCGGGCGCTCGATCAACCAGCGGCCGGACGGCGCGTACGACTTCGGTGCCTCGAAGATCCTGGCGGCGTCCGTGGCGGACGTTCGCTCGACGCTCGCGAACCCGCGGATCCGCCGCTGGACGGACGGCCTCGACGCGGGACTCGTGCGGGCGCTCGCCGACGGCGTCGCCAGCCGCTCGGGCCGCGGGTTCGTCCCCCGCTCGCAGGGGCAGACGGCGTGCCGGTTCCCCTGGGGCACCGGCAGCGTCGAGGTGCTGCTGACGCCGCTGGCCGATGGACGCACACGACTCGCGGTCCAGCACGGCAGGCTCCGCTCGCTCGACGCCGTGGCGCAGCATCGGCAGCAGTGGAAGGCGGCGCTGGCAGCACTGGCCACGGCGATCGGCGCCGACCCGCCGGCGCCACGGCCGCGGAGCGCGGGCGTGCGGACCCGGCAGCCCACCTCTCCGCGCTGAGGTCCTTGCACCGGCGGAGCGTTCACCCCCGGGCGATCGAGTACGCTTCCTGCACGGCCCGAGCGCTCCTCGGGAGCCCCGGCCTCCAGGAGACCCACGGATGGATCGATTCGGCCTGATGGTGCACGCCACGCCCGGCCCGGGCGTGCTCGCCCAGCTCACGGGCGTGATCGCCCGCTTCGAGGGCGACATCGCGTCGGTCGAGATCGTCACCGCCGCCGGCGAGGAGGCCCGCGTCTACTTCGAGGTGGATCTGGGCACCGACGCCCAGCCGCTCGTGGACGCGCTCGCGGCCCTGGCCATCGTGCGCCAGGTGCAGCGGGTGGGCACGCTCCAGACCATCTACGGGAAGCGCGTCATCATCATGGGCGGCGGCGCGCAGGTGGGCCAGGTCGCCATCGGCGCCATCTCGGAGGCGGACCGGCACAACATCCGCGGCGAGCGCATCTCGGTCGACACGATTCCGCTCGTGGGCGAGCAGCCGCTGGCCGACGCCGTCCGGGCCGTGGCACGCCTGCCGCGCGCGAAGGCGCTCGTGCTGGCCGGGTCGATCATGGGCGGCGACATCGAGAAGGCCGTGCGCGAGGTGCGGGCGCAGGGGCTGCTCGTCGTCAGCCTGAACATGGCGGGCAGCGTCCCCGAGGCCGCCGATCTCGTCGTGACCGACCCCGTCCAGGCGGGCGTGATGACGGTGATGGCCATCGCGTCCACCGCGAAGTTCACCGTGGACCGGCTGCAGCGGCGGGTGTTCTGACGGCCGTGCCCGCCGACGCGGCCTCGCGCGACAGGGATCGGGCCGCCGCGGCGCTGCGGCTCGTCCTGCGCCGCTACTGGTCGCAGGTCCGGCGCCGCCCCTGGCTGAGCGCCGCCGCCTTCGTGCTGCCCGGCGCGGGCAACCTCCTGCTCCTCTACGGCCCGCCCCTCGTCGTGGCCCGGCTGATCGCGGCCGTGGCGCGCGGCGAGCCCGTCACGCCCGCCTCCGTGTGGCCGTATCTCGCCACCATCGCCGGACTCTGGGCCGCCGGAGAGGCCGTGTGGCGCGCGGCCGGCTACGCGATCGCGCGGGCCGAGGTCCGGGGCATGAGGGCCCTGTACATCGAGGCGATGGACGAGCTGCTGGCGAAGGACGTGGCGTTCTTCCACGACAACTTCGCCGGATCGCTCACCAAGCGCGCGCTCGGCTTCGCCCGGCAGTTCGAGTACGTGTTCGACACGCTGACCTACTCGGTGATCGCCAACCTGATGGCGCTGTCGCTCGTCGGCGCGGTGCTGTGGAGCTACTCGCCGCTTCTCGTGGCGGTCCTGCTGTCGATGCTGACGCTCACGCTCGTCCTCGTGGTGCCGCGCATCCGCCGCCGCCAGGCGCTCGTGACCGCCCGCGAGGCGGCGTCCAACGTGATGGCCGGCCACCTGGCCGACTCGATCGCGAACGCCGAGACGGTCCGCGCCTTCGCCCGCGAGCCCGACGAGGGCGCCGTGCACGCGGACAACGTCCGCGACTACACCGCCAAGACGCTGCGCGCCTGGGACTACCAGAACCTGCGCATCGACATCGTCACGGCGCCGATGTACGTGCTGACCAACCTGCTGGGCCTCACGGTGGTGCTCTGGACCCGCGGCGGGTCCGGCGCCGTTCTGGAGGCCATCTTCGTCACCTTCAGCTACTACGCCGCCGTGACGCGGGTGATGTGGGAGTTCAACCGCATCTACCGCGTGCTGGAGTCGGCCCTGACCGACG
>JBFWXO010000036.1:0-62414 GCA_050187355.1 Vicinamibacterales bacterium | reverse complement strand
CGTCTTCTCGGCGCCGAGGTCGTCGAGCACGAGGAGGTCGGCGTCGAGCACCGGGCGCAGCACCTCCATCTCGGTGATCTCGCCGCCGCTCGCGTAGCTGTCCCGCACGAGCTTCAGCAGCTCGCGCGTCTCGTAGAAGAACCCGCGCGCGCCCTTCTCACGGATCACCGTCTTCAGGATCGCCACGGCCAGGTGGGTCTTGCCCACGCCATGCCGGCCCCGCAGCAGCAGGCCGCGATCGACGACGGGAAACGCCTCGACGAAGGCCCGCGCGCGCCGGTGCGCCTCACGCAGCGAGTCGTAGTTCTGCTCGAAGTTGTCGAGCTCGCAGTGCTGGTAGCGCCTGGGGATGCGCGCGTGCTCGAGCTGCCGATCGACGAGCGCGGTCCGCCAGCACTCGCAGCGGCGCACGTGGTCCACGCCGTCGACGGTCTCGATCACCCACGTGGTGTCGTGGCAGCGTTCGCACGGCATGGCGGGGTGATTGTACACCGCCGCCGCGAACGCCGGGCCGTCACTTCGGGCGCCGCGTCCCGCCGGCGGGCGCGTCGTCCGCCGGTGCAGGGCGCCGGACGAGATCCGTCGGCGACGACTTCACCAGCGCGGTGCCGAGCCGCTGCTCCCAGTCGCCGATGCCGCGCGCCATCTCGTGCTTCACGTACTCCATGAACTCGTTGACCTCGTCCTGCATGCGCTCCATCTTGCGGCGCATGTTCAGGATGATCTCCACCCCCGCCAGGTTCACGCCGAGCTCGCGCGTGAGCGTCAGGATCGTCTCGAGCTGGGCGAGATCCTCGTCGGAGTACAAGCGCGTGTTCCCGTCGGTGCGCGACGGCGTCAGCAGGCCTTCACGTTCGTAGAGCCGCAGGGTCTGCGGATGGATGTCGTACTTCTGGGAGACGACGCTGATCATGTAGAGCGACTTGCCGCTGGCCCGCTTCGCCATCACCGTTCGTCCCCGAGCGGCGGGAAGCGCGCGTCCCGGACGCTCTCCTGCTGCAGGCGGCCGAATTCGCGCAGCAGCTCCTTCGATCGCTCGTCGAGCACGGCTGGCAGCATCACCCTGACCTCGGCGACGAGGTCGCCGCGGGTACCGCCCCGCGCCGACGGCAGCCCCCGTTCGCGCAGCCGGAACCGCTGGCCGGACTGCGTGCCCGGCGGCACCTTCAGGCGCACCACGCTGCCGTCGACCCCCGGCAGCGCCACCCGGGTACCGAGCGCCGCCTCGTGCACGGCCACGGGGACCTCCACGTGCAGGTCGGCGCCGCTGCGCGTGTACAGGGGATGGGGCTCGATCACGACCTCGACGTACGCGTCGCCGGGGCCCCCGCCGTGCGCCCCCGCGTGCCCCATCGCCTCGAGCGTGACGCGCGCGCCGTCGGCGATGCCCGGCGGGACCTCGAGGTCCACCGTCTCCACCCGCGGCTCGGTGCCCCGGCCGCCGCACGTGCCGCACGGTCGGCGCTCGCGATGCCCGGTGCCGCCGCAGCGGTCGCAGGGACGCGTGAACACCATGTGTCCGCGTGCGACGCGCCGCACGCCCCGGCCCTCGCAGGCCGGGCACTCGGTCCTCGGGGCCCGCGTCGTCCCCGAGCCCGCGCAGCCGTGGCACGGCGCCTGCCGGTGGATGACGATGCGGCGGCGGGCGCCGTGGAAGACATCCTCGAGCGAGACCGTGGCCGCCACGTGCACGTCGGCGCCGCGCATCGGCCGCTGGCCGGGCGATCCGAGAATGGCGTCGGCGAAGAGATCGCCGAAGGTCGTTTTCGGCTCGGCGTGAATCCCGGGCGAGAAGTCGAACCCCGCGAAGCCCGAGACCGGCGTCTCCGCCGCTGGCGCTTCGCCGCGATCGTACTGGCGCCGGCGCTCGGGGTCGACGAGCGTCTCGTAGGCGGCCGAGATGTCGCGGAAGCGAGCCGCCGCCTCGCGGTCGCCGGGGTTGATGTCCGGATGATACTGCCGGGCCAGCCGCCGGTAGGCGCGGCGAATGTCGCCGTCGCTGGCCCCACGTCGCACACCCAGCACGACGTAGAAATCCATACGCCGTCAGTATGGAATGTGAGTCTTTCATTGTCAACTTCTTCCGCGCCCGATCGTCCCCTCGACCGACTCCAGTTCAACGCCGTCGCGCCGTCGGCCGCGCTGTGACGCGAGCGCTATACTGCGGGCACCAGCCGCATCCGCCGCTCGTCGTCAGCGGCGGAAGATCGCCATCGTCCGCCGGAGGTCGCCGTGAGACTTCGTCGTGTCGGGTTCCTGGTCGCGGCCGCTGGCCTGCTCGCCGCCGTTCACGCGGCCGCCCAGTCATGGCCGGCCGCCCCACCGCCCGCGCTCCTCCCGCCTCCGCTCACCATCACCATCGCGGACGGCGCGGTGGACCTCGTCAGGGGCGGTCGCGTCGAGGCCGCCCGCGCGCCCGACGTGCTGGACGAAGGCGAACGCCTCGTCACCAATGCCGGGCGGGTGGAACTCGTCTTCGCGGACGGCGCCATGGCGCACGTCGATCGGGACACCGACCTCCGGATCGACCCCGGCGTGGTCCTCCGTCTCGTCAGGGGTCGGGCCATCCTGCGAACACCAGCCGGCGATGACGGCCTCACGGTGGTGACACCCGCGGGCGAGGTGCTCCTCGAACCGCGTGGGGCGTACGACCTGGCCGCCCACGACCTGGCCGGCGACACCGAAGTGAGCGTGCACGCCGGACGCGCCGTGCTGCGCGCGGGCGACCGCGACGTCGCCGTCGCACCCGGCAGCGCCCTGCTCGTGCACCCGCGCGATCTGGTCCCCCGCTGGGCGCGGCCGCGGCCGCCCGATGCGTTCGACGCATGGGCGCAGGCACTGGCGGACGACGCGGAGCGTGCCCGGACCCCCGCCTTGCCGGCGGAAATCCAGCCGTGGGCGGGCGATCTCGCATCGCACGGCCGCTGGTCGTCGCTCGCGCCGTACGGCCCGGTGTGGTTCCCCGCCGCGGGGCCGGCGTGGCGGCCGTTCGGCGCGGGCGCCTGGCGGTACACGCGCTACGGCTGGACGTGGATCGACGCCGACCGGTGGACGTGGCCGCTCCATCATTACGGCCGGTGGGGGCATCACGACGTGCGGGGCTGGTACTGGATTCCGCATCGCCAGTGGGGACCGGCGTGGGTCGGGTGGGCCGTCGCGGCGGACCACGTGGCCTGGGCGCCGCTCGGCTGGAACGCCCGCCCGCTGGTGGACTTCTCCGTCGGCGCGCGTACGGGCCCGACCGGACTGTGGGCGTCGTCCTGGTCCATCGTGCCGCGCCGCCACTTCTTGGATGGCGGCGCGATCCGGGGACGGTTCGAAGACCCGCGGCGTCTGCCGGGTCCGGTCCTGGGCGGCTTCGTGTCCCAGTTGATCGGCCCGCGAGGCCCCGCGCAGGAGCGCGACCGGTTCGCCGTGCGGCCGGACCGCCCCGCCCGATGGCGCGAGTCCCCGCGTCCGGACACGCTGGCCGTGCCGCAGGGAGCGGATCCCGCACCGGCGGCCCGCCCGGCCCCGGAGCCGCCGTCCATGGCGGCCGCGCCCGTGCACCGGCCCGTCGACGCGCCGCCCCGATGGCGCGACGACGGCGGCACATCCCCAATCGCGCGCCCGCTCGATCGCGTATGGTCGACGGATCCGAGCGCCCAGGCGCCCGCGGGACGCCGACGCGTGCCCGTGGGCCCGCCCATCAGGCCCGGGACCGCCCCCGACGGCGCGTCGAGCGGCGCTCGCCGTGGCGCCGCGCCATCGGACGACGCACCATCCGCCGATCGCGGCCGGAGCGGACGCCGGGGCGGCGCCGACGCCGCGCGAGGCGCACCGGGCCCGGCTGGGACGGAGTCCGGCGCGCACGGCGCGGGCCAGCCGGCGAAAGGCGGGCGATCCGGGACCGGGGCAACCGGCGGAGGCCGCCGCGGCGACGGTCGAGGCAGCGGCGCGACCAGCGCCGGCGGATCGAGACGGCGGCCCGGGTAGCGGACGGCCGAGGTGACGGGTGATGGCACAATGAACGCTGCCCGTCGGCGGGCCGCCTCCATGCCACGCCTACCCGCTCTTGCCCGGCACGCGGGCCTCGTCTTGCTGTTCGTCGGCGCCGCCCTCGCGGGCACGGCGAGCGGCGTGCTGTTCGCCTATTCGGACGACCTCCCCGGCATCTCGGCGCTGGACCAGTACAAGCCCGACACCATCACGCGGGTGCTCGGGCGCGACGGCACGGTGGTCGGGGAGTTCGCGACCGAACGCCGGGTGGTGCTGCGCTACGACGAGATCCCGCCGCTCATGCGCCAGGCCGTGCTGTCGGCCGAAGACGCCGGGTTCTTCTCGCACTTCGGGTTCAGCATCACGGGCCTCGTCCGGGCCGTCGTCACCAATCTGGTCCAGATGCGCAAGGCCGGCGGCGCCAGCACGCTCACGCAGCAGCTGACGCGCAAGCTGTTCCTCACCGACGAGAAGACCTGGGAGCGCAAGGTGAAGGAGCTCCTGCTCGCGCTGCAGATCGAGAAGCGCTACACCAAGGAAGAGATCTTCACCCTCTACTGCAACCAGATGTACTTCGGCCACGGCGCCTACGGGGTCGAGGCCGCGTCGCAGCTCTACTTCGGCAAGCCGGTGAAGGATCTCGCCGTCGAGGAGGCCGCCCTCATCGCCGGCATCCTCCAGGGCAACGTCCGCCAGAGCCCGTACGTGAATCCCGATGCCGCGCTCCGCCGTCGGAACTACACGCTCGGGCGCATGGCCGCGGAGGGCTACATCTCGGAGGCGGAGGCCGAGGCCGCGAAGGCCCGGCCCATCGTCACCCGAGGAGATCCGTCGCGCGAGTCGAGCATCGCCCCGTACTACGTGGAGGAGGTCCGCAAGCACCTCGAGGCCCGCTACGGCGCCCAGCAGCTCTACGAGAGCGGCCTCACCGTGCAGACGCCCCTCGACCCGCGGCTTCAGGCCATCGCGGGACGGGCGCTCGACGCCGGGCTCCGCCGTGTCGACAAGCGGCGCACGGGCTTCCGGCGGGCGCAAGTACGGGTGGTGAAAGACGGCGGGGATCTCGCCGCCTACCGCCACGAGCGCTGGGGCCGCCCCTTGGCGGTCGGCGACATCGTCCCCGCTCTGGTCGAGCGCGTGGACGCCCCTGGCGTACAGCCGGGCCAGGCGGATCTGCGCATCGGGCCGCTTCGCGCCGAGCTGACCCGCGAGTCGTTCCGGTGGACGAGGCGCACGCACGCGTCGCAGGTGGTCTCGGTCGGAGATCTCGTGGACGTCGAGCTCCTCGCCATCGACAGCGACGCGCACACGGCCACCGTCCGCCTCGAACAGACGCCGCTCGTGGAGGGCGCCGTCGTCGCGCTCGAGAACTCGACGGGGCACGTGCTGGCGATGGTCGGCGGCTACAGCTTCGCGCGCAGCAAGTTCAACCGCGCGACGCAGGCGCTCCGGCAGATCGGGTCCACGTTCAAGCCCATCCTGTACACGGCCGCGATCGACCGCGGCCTCACGCCCGCGACGATGCTCGTCGACGAGCCCCACTCGTTCGACGTCGGACCGGACCAGCCGCCCTACAGCCCCCGCAACTACGACCTGAAGTTCGAGGGCCCGCTGACGCTTCGCACCGCGCTCGAGCGCTCGCGCAACGTGCCGGCCGTGCTGGTCATGGAAATGCTGGGCCCGGCGCAGGTGGCGCCCTACCAGACGCGGTTCGGCCTGCCCGGCGCGATGCCGCCGTACCTGTCCTCGGCGCTCGGCGCGGGCGAGTCCACGCTGGTGGCGCTGGCGTCCGCGTACTCGGCCTTCCCGAATCACGGCGTCCGGATGGACCCGGCGCTCGTCCTCTCGGTGACCGACCGGGAGGGCGTGACGCTCGAGGAACACACGCCGGTGGCCCGCGACGCCATCCGGGCCGACACCGCCTACGTGATGACCAGCCTGCTGCGCGGCGTCGTCCAGCGAGGCACGGCCGCGTCCGCCGCGTCGCTCAAGTGGCCGCTGGCGGGCAAGACCGGCACGGTGAACGACTACACCGATGCCTGGTTCGTCGGCTTCGACCCCGAGATCACTTTGGCGGTCTGGATCGGTTACGACGAGAAGAAGCCGATCGGCAACGGCGAAACCGGCACCACCGCCGCCCTGCCCGTGTGGATCGACATCATGCGGGAGTATCTCGATGGCCGCGACCGCGAACATCCGCCGGAGTTCGAGGCCCCCGCCAACATCGTGTTCGTCCCCGTCGATCGCCACACGGGCCAGCCCGTCGACGAGAACGATCCCGACGCCATCAGCGAGGCGTTCATCTCCGGCACGCAGCCGAGCCGCTAGATCAGGCGTCCTCGTCGTCCGGCGAGGTCTGCCCCAGCGTGCCGCCCGCCTTGGCCATCAGGTACGACTTGATGAAGCCGTCGAGGTCGCCGTCGAGCACCCGGTGCACGTCGCCCACCTGCAGTTTCGTCCGGTGGTCCTTGACCATCTGGTACGGCTGCAGGACGTAGCTCCGGATCTGGCTGCCGAAGGCGATCTCCTTCTTCGTGCCGCCGATCTGCTCGAGCCTCGCCTGCTGCTCCTTCAGCTTCGCGTCGTACAGGCGGGCCCGGAGGACCTTCATGGCGACGTCGCGATTCTTGTGCTGCGACCGCTCGTTCTGGCACGACACGACGATGCCCGAGGGCAGGTGCGTGATGCGGACCGCAGAGTCGGTGACGTTGACGTGCTGGCCGCCGGCGCCGCTCGACCGGTAGGTGTCGATGCGTAGGTCCTTCTCGGGGATGTCGATCTCGACGTCGTCCTCGATCTCGGGCCATACGTAGACGGAGGCGAACGCGGTGTGGCGCCGGGCCTGCTGGTCGAACGGCGAGATCCGGACGAGGCGGTGGACGCCGGCCTCGGCGGACATCAGCCCGAAGGCGTTCTCGCCCTGCAGCATCAGGGTGGTGCTCTTGAGCCCGGCCTCCTCGCCGGGCTGGTAGTCGATCAGCTCGCGGCGGAACCCGCGCTTCTCGGCCCACTTCAGGTACATGCGGAGGAGCATCTCCGCCCAGTCCTGCGAGTCCACGCCACCGGCGCCCGGATGGATCGTGACGATGGCCGCCGCGGCGTCGTGCTCACCCGAGAGCATCTTCTTGGTCTCGGCCGCCTCCACCTGCGCCTCGAGCTCGTCGAGGCCCCGGGCCAGGTCCGCGCCCACGTCCTCGCCGCTGCCCGCCCATTCGAGCAGCACGCCGAGGTCGTCCACGCGGCGGGTCAGGGAGTCGCGCAGTTCGACGTCGTCGGCGAGCCGTCGGCGGCGCTGCAGGGCCTTCTGGGCGTCCTGGGGGTTGTTCCAGAAGCCGGGATCGGAGATCCGGGCTTCGAGCGTGGCGAGTTCGTCGGTGGCTGTCGCCCGGTCAAAGATAGCTCCGCAGGTCGTTGGCCCGCTTGAGCAGATCCCCCGAGCGTCGAACCAATTCGTCCAGTGCCTGCGCCACGAAATCGCTCCTTCACCCGTCGGTCATCGAGCCGGCCGCGATGCCGCCAGCCAGGCCGCAGCCGCCAGCGTCAATCCCAGGGACACCACGGCGACCGCGTCACCGATTGTCGCATACAGGGTGCGCTCCTGCAGGAAGCGCACCTCCGCCGTGGCCACGGCCTCCTCGAACACCCGGGTCGCCACGACGGGGCGCCCGTACGGATCGACGACGCCGGAGATGCCGGTGTTGGCCGCGCGCGCCAGGTAGCGCCCCTGCTCGATGGCGCGCATGGACGCGAGCGCGAAGTGCTGATACGGCGCGGAGCTGTCGCCGTACCAGGCGTCGTTGGTGATGGTCGTGAGCAGTTCCGAACCGTTCAGCACGGCCTGCCGGATGAGGTGTGGATACACGACCTCGTAGCAGATGGCGGTGCTGGCCATGTGCTCGCCGAGCGGCATCATCGTCACGCGCTCGCCCGGAGCGAAATCGGACACGGCCTCCACCAGCGGCGAGACGAAGAACAGCAGGTGGCGGAGCGGCACGTACTCCCCGAACGGCACCAGCTGCATCTTGCGGTAGACCGCCGCCACGGCGCCGGTGGGGTCCAGCACGAAGGCCGAATTGTAGTACCGGTCCGGCGTGCCACGCTCGACCTCGTCGGTGCCGAAGAGCAGCGGGACGCCTGTCTCGCGCACGAGCGCCCGAACGGCCTCGGCGCGGACCGGATCCTCGTTGAACAGGTACGGCGTGGAGGACTCCGGCCAGAGCACGGCCTGCGCGCCATCCGCCACCGCCTCGCGCGTGAGACGGGAGAAGCGGCTCGCGATCTCGGGCCCGAGGGCGCGGTTCCACTTGTCCTGCTGGGAGATGTTGGGCTGGATCAGGCCCACGACGAAGGGCGTGCCCTCGCGCGTGAGCCGGCCGTCGCCGACCCGCGCCGCGCCCCAGGCCGATACCCCGGCCAGGAGCACCACGGCAGCCGCGGCCGCGGTGAGACGCGGCCGCCCGACGGTCGTGAGCGCCATCGCCAGCAGCGTGCCGAGCGTGGCCAGATAGCCCGACAGGCCGTAGACGCCGACGAGGCTCGCCAGCTGGGCAATCGGGGTCAGGCTGACGACGGCCGCGCCGAGCGGCACCCACGGAAAACCGCCAAGGACATGCCCGCGGGCGAACTCGGCGGCGACCCAGGCCGCCGGCGCCAGCACCAGGCCGCGCGCCCCGACCCTGGCGACGAGCGCCCCGATGATGCCGCCCGCCAGGGCGGTATAGGCCGACATGTAGAGCGCGAGGGCCAGCGCGCACAGCACCGCCACGATGCCGGGCAGGCCGCCGAAGGTCTCGACGACCGCGCCGGTCCAGTAGATGGTCCCGCCGAAGTAGAGGAGCCCGGCCAGGGCGCCCAGCGCGGCGCCGCGCCGGAACGGCTGCCCGCGATACACCCCCGGGCGACCGCGCCAGCCAGCCAGCGCCACGAGGAGCGGGACGACGGCCACGAGCGCGACGACCGGATGGCCGTAGCGCGGGAACGACAGCGCCAGGAGGGCGCCCGAGAGAAGAGCTAGCGCGTAATCCAGGGCTGGAATCGCTCTTCGCGCTGCAGCTTCGAAGCGACCGCCTCGGCTTCGGCCCGCGCCTTGTACTTGCCGACGCGCACGCGGAAGACCGTCGGCTGCCCGGCAAGCGGCGGCATCAGGTAGGCGCTGTAACCCTTGCCCTTCAGGCGGGTCGCGACCGCTTCGGCCTCCGTGCGGCCGCTGAGCGCAGCGACCTGGATGGCGAACCCGTCGCCGCGAGGCTCGGCGAGCGCCGCCGGCAGCGGCGCATCGGCTGGCGGGGCCGCAGACGGCGGCGCCGCGGCCTTCGTGTCCTGACTGGCCGCCGGCGGGGGTGCCGCGGCCGCCGGCTCTGGAGCGGGCCGGGTCGGGGCGGTCGACGCCGCCGCCGGACGCGTGAGCAGCGTCTCGGGAGCCGGTCCCTCCGCCTCGAGCCGCTCCTGATAGCCGAGCCCGGTCGCCTTGGTGGGACCGTCCGTGTCGGCGGGCGCCGGTGACGCGGCGGTGGGATCCATCTCCGCGTCGTCGACCGCCGCGGCCGCCACGCCGCTGGCGGCCGCCGCGCGCTCCCCGACGCCGCGCCCGACGAGCACGCCGCAGAGGAAGATCACGACGGACACGACCGTGACCGCCATGAAGAGGAAGACGAGCTGCTTGCCGCTCAACTGGATCTCGCGAACGCCGTCGTCGGACGAGGCCATGGCAGTGTGCGTGGGAACGGCGTCGATCGTATCACGCACCGCCCGGCGGGGCCTTCGCGCGAGCCGCCAGATCGGCGGCGGCGGCGTTGCTCGGTTCGAGCGCCAGCGCGCGTTCCGCCGCCCGCAGCGCCGCGGCGGAATCGTGCGCCCGCAGGTAGGCCTCGCCGAGCGCGAGGTGGGCCTCGGCGGGCTCGTCGCTCCAGACCGCGATCTTCAGCGATCCGATCGCGTCCTGCACGAGACCCGATCGCGCCTGCGCCCGCCCCAGCAGCAGCAGCGCGTCGGCGTCGTACGGCGTCAGGTAGAGAGCGCGCTGCAGCTCCCGGATCGCCTCGGGATCGCGACCCGCATCGTAGGCCCTGCGGGCCGCGCCGACATGGAACGCCGCCTGGGCCCGCTGATCGCGGTCGGCATCGGCCGTGATGGCGGACTCGAGGACGTCCGGCGCCGGGCGGTCGGGATCCGGCAGTCGTTCGAGACCGCGCGGCACGAGGTCCCCTGGGGCCGCGGCCTCCCACCGCTCGGAGAGCCGGCGCGCGAGTTCGCGCTCCCGATCGGCTTCCGCGCCGGCGCCTGTCGTGGCGAGCGCGGCCGCCAGGACGAAGTGCGCGTCGCCGTCCGCGGGGTTCCGCCGCACCGCCTCACGGAGCCAGTAGGCGGCCGCCAACGGGTCCTTGTCCAGCCAGTACGCGTACCCGAGGTTGAAGCAGGCATCGGCGCTCGCCGGCGCCCGGTCGGCGGCCTGGTTGAAGAAGTACGTCGCCCGCCCCGACTGCGGCGTCGCGCCGCGGCGGATCTGGATGACGCCGAGGAACGACGGCACCAGTGCATCCGTCGACGGCACCGTCAGCGCCGAGAGCAGCTCGAACGCCTCGTCGTAGCGGCGCAGCTGGACCAGCGACGCCGCGGCGCGCACCCGCCAGCCGGGCGTCCGCCCGCCAGGGACGCTCCCGCCATCGACGCCGCCCGCGGTCGCCAGCGCCGCGGCGTGCGCCCCGCGCGTCGTCTGCGCGTCCCAGAGCGCCTCGCGCGCCGCCGAGTACGTGGGCGCCTCGTCGAGCGCCTGGCGCAACAGCCGCTCTCCGGCCGCCGATGACGGTGCGACCAGGCCCCGCACGTAGCGCTCGAAGGCGGTCACGGGCAGCGCGCCCCGCGCCGGCCTCGTGACGCGACCGGGACCGGCCAGCGCCGCGGCCACGCGGTCGAAGGCGTCGAGCAGGGCCGTCGCGGGCGTCGCGGCCGGCGCCAGATCGGTGAGCGAGGCCGCGCTGACGTCGAGCACCCGCGGCGCGATCGTCACGACGCCGTCCCGCTCCGACACCTCGCCGAACACCGCCCGCGTGGCGCCGACCAGCGCCGCCACCTTGATGAGCGTCGCTCGCGTCAGCATCGCGCCCGGCGGCAGTTGCAGCCGCTCGAGTACGGCGAGCCGCGCGTTCCGGTCCACGACCGCCACGCCGCGCGCGGCCAGCGCATCGGTGACCCCCACCGCGGCGCCCTCGCTGAGCCAGCCCGTCCGGGCATCGAAACGGTCGAGCTCGAAGGGCACGACGAGGACGATGTCGGCGCGGCCCTGCCCCATCGCCTGGGCGACGAGCGCCACGGCCAGGGCCGTGGCGGGCATCAGCCGTCTCATGCGATCTCGCCCGCGGCCGGGGACGCCAGTGTCACCGTCAACGTGCAGTGGCTGGCGCCCTGGGCCTCGCACCCCGCGAGCTGGACGTCGGCGGTCAGGCCGTGCAGCGCGAAGTATTTCTCCAGCGCCCCGGCGACGTAGGCGCACGTCGGCCAGGGCCAGGGCTCCCGCAGCGTACAGAACACCGAATGCGTGAGCGTCACGACGCCGTCGCCCCGGCGGCTGCTCACCGCGACGTCGAGCGGCTGGAACGCCGCGCGGAGGAGCCCGCGCGACCGCCTGAGCACGACGCGCGCCCGCATCCGCCGCGGCAGCCACCCGAGAAGGCGGCCGCCGGTCCGCTCGTCGGCGTGATGCCACTCGGCCGACAGGGCTCCGGCGGTCCGCATCACCGCAGTGTAGGACGCCTCGCCCTCGCGGCGAAGGAAGCTCAGCACGGCCCCGAGGGGCGCCAGCCCGCTCCGGCCGTCCTTCAGCCCCATGGGCGTGAGCCAGTGCTCGTAGTACTCGAGCCGCGCCGGCAGCACCTCGCCGATGCTCTGATGGAGGCTCACGACGAGCAGCCGCCCGATCCCGTCACCCGTCATGCCGGTCCCCCGTGTCCTCTGCTACCGTACGAATCCGGATGACGACCTGGTCCGCCGCCGTGCTCGTCGGAGGACGCGCCCGCCGCCTCGGCGGCCGCGCCAAGCCCCTGCTCGACATCGGGGGGCGGACGGTGGTGGAACGCCAGGCGGCGGCCGTCGCCGCGCTCGGCGGCGCGGTCACGCTGGTGGCCGCGCGGGAAGGGGCGGCCACCACGTGGCCGTTTCCCGTGGTGCACGATCTGCTGGAGGGCGGCGCGCTGGCGGGCCTGCACGCGGCCCTGGTGCACGCCACGACGCCCCACGTGCTCGTCCTCGCCGGCGATCTCCCGTTCCTGACCGTCCCGTTCCTCGCGGCCCTGCTCGAACGCCGCCACGCGGCCGAGGCCGTCGTGCCCCGTCCGGCGGGCCGCTGGCAGCCGCTGTGCGCCGTCTACCGCCGCACGGTGGCGGATGCGGCCGGGGCGCGGCTCGCGCGCGGGCTGTGGCGCGTCACCGACTTGCTGGAGGACCTGCACGTCGAGGCGATGGAGGACGACGTGCTGGCCCCGTTCGACCCCGACGGCCGACTGCTGCTGAACGTGAACACTCCCGACGACTACCAGCGCGCCGTCCAGCACGCCGTCCAGGAGCCATGACCGGTCGCCCACGCGGGCTGGGAGCGTAGCGCAGGCGGCGCGGGGCTGTCCAACCACGGTGCCGGGACCGCATTGGCGCCGCGGCGGGCGGACCCGCGTTAGGATCTGCAGACTCCGATGATGCTTCCTGTGTATGACCGTCTGCGCGCCGCGATCGCCGCGGCGCTCGCGACGCGCTACGATCTCCAGCGCGACGCGGCCACCATTCCCCTCGATGCCACCCCGAACCGCGCGTTCGGCGACGTCGGGTGCCCCATCGCCTTCGAGCTCGCCCGCCAGCTCAAGACGGCGCCGCGCGCCATCGCGCAAGCCCTGGCCGAGAGCCTCGGCGCCATCGAGGGCGTCGCCTCGATCAACGCGGCCCCGAACGGCTACCTGAACCTGTTCCTCGACCGCCCCGCGTTCCTGCGCGCGCGGCTGGCCGGCGACCTGCCCCCGGCGCCCGACGCCCGCGGCAAGACGGCCGTCGAGCACACGGCGATCAACCCGAACAAGGCCGCCCACATCGGGCACCTCCGGAATGCGTGCCTCGGCGACACGCTGGTGCGCGCGCTCCGCTATCGGGGCACGCCGGTGGAGGTCCAGAACTACATCGACGACACGGGGGTGCAGGTGGCCGACGTGGTCGTCGGGCTCCGCCATCTCGAGGGCCTCGATCTCGACGGCGTGCGGCGCGTGGCCGACAGCACCCGCTTCGACCACTACTGCTGGGATCTGTACGCCCGCGTGACCGAGTGGTACGAAGGCGACCCGGCGCGCCTCACGCTTCGGGCCGCCGCGCTCCACGACATCGAGCACGGCGCCGCCCCCGCCGCCGCCATCGGCGCCTTCGTCGCCGAGCGGATCGTCCGGACCCACCTCGTGACCATGGGCCGGCTCGGCATCGATTACGACCTCCTGACGTGGGAGGGCGACATCCTGCGCCTCCAGTTCTGGGCGCGTGCCTTCGAGCTCCTGAAGGCCAGCGGCGCCGTCTTCCTGCAGCACGAGGGCAAGCTCGCGGGCTGCTGGGTGATGCGGATCGACGAGGACGCGGACGGCAACCCCGGCGCCCCGCCGCCCGACGCGCCCGCGGCAGACGAGGAGGAGCCGCGGGAGAAAGTGATCGTCCGGTCCAACGGCACGGTCACCTACGTGGGCAAGGACATGGCGCTGCAGTTCTGGAAGCTCGGCGTCCTGGGCCGGGACTTCCGCTATCGACGCTTCGCCACGCGCCTGGACGGCACGCCCCTGTGGGCCACGACGAGCGACCCCGCCGAGTCCGTCGAGGCGCACCCGGCCTTCGGGGCGGCGAGCGCCACGGTGAACGTCATCGACGTGCGGCAGTCCTACCTGCAGCAGCTGCTCAAGCAGGCCCTCGCGGTTGCGGGCCACCCCGAGGCCGCGCGGCTGCACACCCATTTCGCCTACGAGATGGTGGCGCTCTCCCACGCCACCGCCCGCGAGCTCGGCTTCGGCCCGGCCGACGGATCCGACGAGGCCGCCAAGCCGTTCGTCGAGGTCTCCGGCCGGAAGGGGCTCGGGGTCAAGGCCGACGATCTCCTGGACCGCATCACCGACAAGGCACTCGGCGAGGTCGTCCGGAGGAACCCCGATCTGCCCGCGGCGGACGCGCGGCGCACGGCGGAGCGCATCGGCGTCGCCGCCGTGCGGTACTTCATGGTGAAGTACTCGCGGACGAAGGTCATCGCGTTCGACATCGACGAGGCGCTCAGCTTCGAAGGCGAGAGCGGTCCCTACCTGCAGTACGCCGTCGTCCGCGCGAACAACATCTTCCAGAAGCTCAGGGAGCGGGAGGGCCTTGGCGACGACGACGTCGCCCGCGCCGTGGCCGATCTGCCGCCGACCGCGATCACGGGCGACGACGGCGCCGACCGCCTCTGGTCGCTGGTCCTCGATGCCGCACGCCTCGACGACGTGGTGGAACAGGCCGTGCGCACGCTCGAGTTGGCCGTGCTCGCCAAGTACGCGTTCGGCCTCGCCCAGGCCTTCAACGCCGTCTACCACGCCCTGCCGATCCTCAACGAGGAACGGCGCGACGTGCGGCTCTGGAGGGCCGCGGCGCTCGGCTACGTCCGGCGGCAGATGACGGCGGCGCTGGCCATGATGGGCATCGACGTTCCGGCCCGCATGTGAATTAGACTCGGCTCATGCCCACCATCGCGATCACGCCGTGCCGGCAGATGTCCGACTACCTGGAGTCGGTGCGCCGCGCCGGCGCGACGCCCGTCGAGGTGTCGCTCGCCGACGTGCCGGCCGACCTCGTGGCGCGCGTGGACGGCGTGCTGCTCACGGGCGGGGAGGACATCGATCCCGCCCTGTACGGCGCGGCCGCCCAGGCCTCCCACGTCCCCGCCGACCCGGGCCGCGACGCGTTCGAGGTGGCGCTGGTCGAGGCCGCGATGGCCCGCCGGCTGCCGGTGTTCGCGATCTGCCGGGGCATGCAGGTGCTGAACGTCGCCCTCGGCGGCGACCTCGTCCAGGACATCCCCACCGAGGTGAACGGCGCCGTCCACCACGACGTCCGGGAGCCGCGATACGCCCTGGCCCACGAGGTGTGGGCCACGCAGGGATCGCTCTTCGCGACGCTGATGCGCGACAAGCTCGTGGACGGCGAGAGCTGCCAGGTGAACAGCCGCCATCACCAGGCCGTGCGGCACCCCGGGCGCACCCTGGAGGTCGTGGCGACGGCGCCCGACGGCGTGATCGAAGCCGTCCAGGGCCCCGGGCCCTTCTGCCTGGGCGTGCAGTGGCATCCCGAGAACTTCTGGCGCACCGGCGAGTTCCGCCCGCTGTTCGAGGGCTTCGTCGAGGCCTGCCGCCAGGCCCGCCAGGGCTGATCGCGTCAGCGCGCCGGGCGTTCGAGCGTCGCCACCGCTTCGACGTGCGCGGTGCGCGGGAACAGGTCGAAGGCCCGCAGGTCGGCCAGCGCGAATCCGTCGGCGATCAGCAGACCGACGTCGCGGGCCAGCGTGGCCGGATCGCAGGAGACGTACACGATTCGCCTGGCCGCCGACCGCGCCACGGCCGCGGCCACGGCGGGCGCGAGTCCCGTGCGCGGCGGATCGACCACCACCACCGGCACCGCGTCGAGTCCGCCGGCCGCGACGAACGCCTCGACGGTGGCGTGATGGGCGACGAGGGCCGGCCAGTCGCGGGCGTGCGCGGCGAGGTCGCCAGCCGCGTACCGATCCGCCTCCACGGCCGCGACCGTCCGCCCGTCGGCGGCGAGCCGCACGCTGAACAGGCCGACGCCCGCGTACAGGTCCGCGGCGGCGTCCGCGTCGACCCGGCCCGCGACGTCGTCCACCAGCACCTGCAGCAGGTACCGGTTGCCCTGGAAGAACGATCGGACGTGGTGGCGAATCGTCACCTCGCGTCCGTCGGCGCCGCGCAGGGTATCGACCACGAACGGCTCGCCAAACCCCTCACGCGACTCGCGGCCGTCGCCGCTCCACGAGAGGCCCTGCACGTCGGACCGCGTCCCGATCCCGCCTCGGGGCACCCGGCCGGCCACGTCGACGTGGGCCGCGAACCGGGCGCCGTCGAGCGACTCCGCCCACTCGACTTCGGCCGCGTGCGGCGTGGCCCCGGCGACGGCGGCACAGATCGCCTCGAGCCGCGCGGCGCCGTCCGCCGACAGCTGGCGGGTGCCGGCAATCGCACAGAGCGCGTGCGTCGACGCCTCGAAGAACCCCCAACGGCCCCGTCGGACGTGGGCCCGGGCGCGGGTGCGGTAGCCGTCGGCGGGCCCGGCGACGACGGGCACACGGCCGACGTCGGTCCTCGCCAGCCGCCGGAAGGCGTCGGTGAGCATCTCGCCCTTGAGCGCGGCCTGGCGGGGAGCGCTGACGTGGGCCAGCACGTTGCCGCCGCACGCCAGCGCGGGATCCGCCGCGACGCGATCCGGGGACGGCTCGAGCACGTCGACGGTGCGTGCGAACACCGTGTGCCGCTGGACCCGCTCGACCGCGGCCACGACGCGCTCGCCGGGGATGGCCCCGGCGACCAGGACCACCGCGCCGTCGTGCCGCGCGATCATGCGGCCGCCGACGGCCGGCCGCTCGACCTCGAGCGTCAGCGTGTCCCCCGGCGACACCGCCATCAGTCGAACCTCACGTCGGGAAGGCCGAGGTCCCTTCGCAGGGCGCGCGCGCGGGCGGCACTCGCCGCGGCCGTCCACTGCTCGGCCGTCAGGCGGCCGCGGAACGGCTCGAGCTCGCGCGCGGCCTCGGCCGCATGCGCCGACAGTCGGCCGGCCGGACAGTCCCGCTCGGCCGCCTCGAGGAGCCGCGCGTCAAGCGCGGCGAGTTCGGCGATCAGGGCATCCCTGGCCGCGCCCCGCGCCGCACCGGCGGCGTCCATGATGGGCCCGAGCGCCGTCAGCACGCCCTCCGCCGCAGCCTGGAGTGCCGGGCCACCGCGACCGGCCGTGAGGAGCGCCGTCAGGTGCGCGGCGGCCGACTCCACGTGGGCGGCGAGCGCGCCGCGCTTCGGGACCGCCTGACGCGGGCTGGCGCCCTCCGCGACCGCGGCGACACCCACGGCCCGCCGCCACCGATCGAAGCCGTCGAGGACGTCGGCCTCGCAGAACTCGATGCGCAGCGGCCGCCGGCGCACCGTGGTCCGGCGCGCGGCCCGCGCCACCGTCCGGTCGATGCCGTCGCGCACCACGCTCAGGGGGATGCCGGTGTCCGCCCAACCCTTGACGAGCTCGAAGGCCGGACCGACGATGCGAATCAGGTGCCCGTCGTTGCGCCGGCAGAGATGGGCCTCCACGTCCCGGCAGTAGGCATGGACGTCGATCACGGTCGATACCTGCCCGTGGCGCCGTCGTTCAGAGCCACCGCACCGCTCCCGACACGATCCGGGCCACGCGTTCGCCGGTGTCGACGAGCAGCGCCCCGCTCGCATCCACGCCACGCGTCGTGCCTTCCTGCTCCACGCCGGCCTCGACCCAGCACACGGGCCGGCCGACGATGCCGCCCGCGCGGTGGCGCCAGCGATCGACCACCCGATGAAAGCGACCGTCCAGGAGGTCCTGATAGCGCATCGCCCAGGCCGCCAGGATCTCGGCGAACACGGCTCCCACGTCCGGGACCGCCCCGAGCTCGCGCTCGAGCGACGTCGCCCGCTCGTCGTCCGGCACGTAGACCACGTCGCGCACGTTCACGCCCACGCCGAGCACGACGAACTGCGCCGCCGAGCCCACGTGGTGGGCTTCGGCGAGGACACCCGCCAGCTTGTAGCCGTAGAACAGATCGTTCGGCCACTTCAGCGAGGCTTCGAGGCCCGTCGCCTGCCCGATCCCCTCCGCCACCGCCAGCCCGGCCGTCAACGTCAGGAGGCCGAGGACGCTCGGCGTCTCACCCGGGGGGGCTTCGACGGGCGGCCGCACCAGCACCGACAGATACAACCCCGCGCCCGCCGGCGACGACCAGAGGTGTCCCCGGCGCCCGCGTCCCGCGGTCTGCTCGCCGGCCACGAGGACCAGCCCGTGGGGCGCCCCCGCCTCGCCCAGCGCCGCCACCGCGTCCATCGTCGAGGCGACTGTCGGTTCGTAGCGGACGTCGCCGACGTGACCGCCGACGCGCGGCCTGACACGGGCCACCGCGTCCGCCAGCGGCGCAGGCAGGGGGGGCGATGCCTCCACGATCAGTCGGCGGCCGCCTCGATTTCGAGGCTGAGGTCCACGGCGGGCGCCGAATGCGTCAAGGCCCCGATCGACACCGCGTCGGCGCCGGTGGTCGAGAGCTCGGTCATCCTGGCCAGGGTCACGCCGCCCGACACCTCGACGTGGGCGCGCCCGGCCACGGCCTCCACGGCCCGCCGGACGTCGTAGGTCGGAAAATTGTCGAGCAGCACCGCCGAGGCGCCCGCGGCGAGCGCCTCGTCGAGCTCCGCCAGGGACTCCACTTCCACTTCCACGCGGAGGCCGTTCGCGCCGGCGAGCGCTCGCGTCAGCGCGGGCGTGATGCCGCCGGCAAGCCGCTTGTGGTTGTCCTTGATCAGGATAGCGTCGTCGAGGGCGGCCCGGTGATTCGTGCCGCCGCCGCACCGCACGGCGTACTTTTCCAGCGCGCGCCAGAGCGGCGTGGTCTTCCGCGTGTCGAGGACCGTGATGCGTCCGCGCGCGGCCTCCACGTAGGCCGCCGTGAGGGTGGCCACGCCGGACAGGCGCTGGATGATGTTCAGGGCGGTGCGCTCGGCCGTCAGCAGCGCCCGCGCCTGGCCGGTGACGACGGCCACGACCTCGCCGGGTTCCACCCGGGCGCCGTCGCCCCACCGCACCTCGAACAGGGCCGCCGGATCGCACTGGCGAAACACCTCGGCCGCCACGTCCAGGCCCGCCACCACGAGCGGCGCCTTGGCCAGCAGGACGCCGCGGCCCCGGACGTCCGGCCCGACCACCGCGCGGCTCGTGGCGTCCCCCGTCCGGACGTCCTCGGCGAGCGCGCGGGCGACCAGGTCGCGGTAGGTCTCGGACGAAGGCGGCGCGAGCGCCGTCATGCCGTCGCCCCGGCCGCCGGCTCGAACGTGGCGTCGACCGACAGCGCCTCGGCGGGTTCGAGGACGAGGTCGCGGACGTTCCCGGCCGCGCGGACGTCCGCGGCCACCAGGCCGAGCGCCGCCAGGCGCGCCTCGGTGTCCCGGACGACGGCCCGTGACATGGCCGTCTTCATCCCCACCTTGGCTTCGGACTTGGCCCGCCGCAAGGCGGCGATGACGTCGACGGCCACCGCCAGCGGCGCCACGTCGGCCGGCCCCGGCACGAGCGCCGCGATCTCGGACGAGGTCGGCCACGCGGCGCGGTGGACGGACCCGGGCTGCCACCACGACCACACCTCGTCGGCCACGAACGGCAGGTAGGGCGCCAGGAGCCGGGTCAGGACCGACAGCGTCGCGCGCATCGCCGCGTTGGCCGACTGCGCTCCCTCGGCGCCGTGGTCCCCGTAGCGCCGGGACTTCACCAGCTCGAGGTAGTCGTCACAGAAGGACCAGAAGAACGCCTCGGTGCGATCGAGGGCGCGCGTGTACTCGTAGCGGTCGAGCGCGGCCGTGACGTCGTCCACGAGCGCCGCCAGCGACGCGAGCAGCGCGCGGTCCAGCGGCGCCGTGATCGCGCCCAGTTCGGCGTCGCGGCCCAGGACGAACTTCGAGGCGTTGAGCAGCTTGATGGCCAGCCGCCGCCCGATCTTCATCTGGCCCACGTCGAAGGCCGTATCCACGCCCGGACCGCCGCGCGCCGCCCAGTAGCGCACGCCGTCGCTGCCGTACTCCTGCAGCAGTCCCATCGGCGTCACCACGTTGCCCTTGGACTTCGACATCTTCTTGCGGTCCGGGTCGAGGACCCATCCCGAAATCGCCGCGTGGCGCCAGGGCAGCGAGTCGTGCTCGAGGTGCGCCCGGAGCACGGTCGAGAAGAGCCACGTCCGGATGATGTCGTGCGCCTGCGGGCGGAGGTCCATCGGGAACGTCCGCGCCATCAGGTCGGCATCGTGATCCCAGCCGCACGCGATCTGCGGGGACACCGACGACGTCGCCCACGTGTCCATCACGTCGGGGTCGCCGACGAAGCCCCCGGGGCGTCCGCGCTGCGTCTCGTCGTAGCCGTCCGGCACGTCGGTGGAGGGGTCGATCGGCAGGCGGGACTCGTCGGGCACCAGCCGCCTGGCGTAGTCCACCGAGCCGTCGGCATGCACCGCGTACCACACCGGGAACGGCACGCCGAAGAAGCGCTGGCGGCTGACGCACCAGTCGCCGTTCAGGCCGTTCACCCAGTTCTCGTAGCGGGCCCGCATGTACTCCGGGTGCCACTGCAGCTCGCGCCCGCGCGCCAGCAGGCCGTCACGGTGTTCGATCGTCTTGAAGAACCACTGGCGGCTCGTCACGATCTCGAGCGGCCGATCGCCCTTCTCGAAGAACTTCACGTGATGGGTGATCGGACGGGGCGGCGCGACGAGGTCGCCCGACGCCGTCAGCAGCTCGACGATCTTGGCCTGGGCCTTCTTGGCGGACAGCCCGGCGAGCTGGTCGTAGGCGGCCTGCGCCGACGAGGGGTCGTCGCTCTCCCAGCCCTCGGCGCCCCACGTCACCGCCCCCAGGGTGCCGTTGGGCTGGATGACGGCCCGGACGGGCAGGCGCAGTTCCCGCCACCAGGTGACGTCGGTGAGATCGCCGAAGGTGCAGATCATGGCGATGCCGCTGCCCTTCTCCGGGTCTGCCAGCGCGTGCGCCACGACGGGCACGCGCGACTTGAAGAGCGGCGTCGTCACGACGCGCCCGAAGAGCGGCTGGTAGCGCACGTCGTCGGGGTGGGCGACCAGCGCCACGCACGCCGGCAGCAGTTCGGGCCGCGTGGTGTCGATCTCGACGGCGCCGCCGTCGTCCCGCCCGAACCGCAGCCGGTGGTACGCGCCCGGCATCTCGCGGTCCTCGAGCTCGGCCTGGGCCACCGCCGTCTTGAAGTCCACGTCCCAGAGCGTCGGGGCCTCGATCTGGTACGCCTGGCCGCGGGCCAGCAGCCGGAGGAACGCCAGCTGCGACACGCGCTGGGCGGGCTTCGCGATGGTGGCGTAGGTCATCGACCAGTCGATCGACAGCCCGAGATGACGCCACAACTGCTCGAAGGCCCGCTCGTCCTCGATCGTCAGGCGCGTGCAGAGCTCGATGAAGTTGGGCCGGGAGACGGAAATCGGCGTCTTGCCGGGCGCGGACGGCGGCTCGAAGGCCGGGTCGTAAGGGAGCGCCGGATCGCACCGGACCCCGTAGTAGTTCTGGACCCGGCGCTCGGTGGGCAGGCCGTTGTCGTCCCAGCCCATCGGGTAGAACACGGCCTTGCCGCGCATCCGCATGTAGCGCGCGACGATGTCCGTGTGCGTGTAGGAGAAGACGTGCCCCACGTGCAGCGACCCGCTCACCGTCGGCGGCGGCGTGTCGATGGCGTAGACCTCGTCGCGCGTCCGCGATCGGTCGAAGCGGTAGGTGCCCTGCTGCTCCCAGCGCTCGGAGAACTTGGCTTCGAGGCCTTCGAGGGCCGGGGACTCGGGGACGGCGGGCGGGTGCGGTGTGGACATGGGACGTCGCGGTGGCCGAGGGGCGGGAAACGCCACATCGTACCGGCTCGGTCCCGGACGGCGCAACCGCGCCGGGACGCTACCGCGCGCCGGACGCCGACCGCATCCGCGCGATCTCTTCGCGCACGAGGCGCTCGGAGACGTCGGCCACGACGAGGCGCGCCACTTCCGCCACGACGGCGGGCGCCAGTTCCCTGACGAGGCGCTCGGCGGCGGCGTTCGCCGCGGCCGGCGCCACGCGCTCCACCCGCTCGGCCACCAGCTCCGACACCTGGCGTTCCCGCGCCACGTCGCCGCTCCAGATGGCCGCGACCCGCTCGGCCACGCGCTGCAGGTCCTCATCGGCGAGCGGCCGGTCGAGCGGGGCCTCGAGGAGCGCGTCAGCCGGCACCGCCGCGGGACCCTCGGGCGCGGGCTCCAGCGCCGCGGCGGCGGCCGCCAGGGCATCGGCGACGGACGGCTCGGAGACGACCGGTGCATCCACCACGGCCCGGAGGAGGTCGCCAGCCGGATCATCGGCCCCGGACGCCGGCGCCCCGGATCCGAGCGCCGCCAGCAGCGCGCCGACGGCCGATGGCTCGACCTGCACTGGGGCGGGCGCCTCGGTCACCTCGGTCGCGGCGACGGCCGATGGCGCCTCGGTCACCTCCACCGGAGACGGTCCGCCGGCCAGCTCCGGTGACGGCGGGTCCTGGGCCGGCCGCCACGGCGCCGGCTCAGCGCCCGTACGACGCCCGTCGCGGATGGCGCCGCGGACGGCGTCGATGAGCTGCATGGAATCGAGGGGCTTCCGGAGCACGCCGCGCACGCCCGCCGAGGCCAGCACGGCATCGTCCACGGACTCGCCCTGCCCCGCCATCAGGATCACGGGCGGCGCGCCGTCGCCCTGGGCGTCGCGGACCTGGCGGGCCATCGTGAGCCCGTCGGGGGGCCCCATCGTGAAGTCGACCACGAGGACCGCGGGCGGCTTCGCCTGCCACTGCTCCAGGCCGGTCCGGCCGTCGGCGGCGACGACGAGTTCGACCGGCTGGTCGGCGAATGTCATTTCCACCACCCGCCGCGTGATGCGGCTCTCGGAAACGACGAGCACCCGGGGGGTCGAGACGGTCATTGGGCAGCCTCCGGTGCCGAGGCCGTGCAAGGACCGGGCCCGCTCAGGCGTCGGAGCGCGTGCGGACGTGGCCCTGGATGAAGTCGACGATCGCCTGCATCGGCGTTCCGGGGATGAACACCCCCGTGATGCCCAGGGCATGCAGTTTCGGGAGGTCCTGATCCGGGATGATGCCGCCCACCACCACGAGCACGTCGTCGAGCCCCTGGCTCTTGAGCAGTTCGACCACGCGCGGACAGATGTGCATGTGGGCGCCTGACAAAATCGACAGCCCAATGACGTCCGCGTCTTCCTGCAGGGCCGCGCTCACGATCATCTCGGGCGTCTGGCGCAGCCCCGTGTAGATCACTTCCATCCCGGCGTCTCGCAGCGCCCGCGCGATGACCTTCGCGCCCCGGTCGTGGCCGTCGAGCCCCGGCTTGGCGATGACCACGCGGACCTTGCCGGTCGCGCCGCCCTTCTCGGAGGGCTCGGTTGCACTCACTGGTGGTTCCACGCTGCGTGTCCTGTTCTCGGGATGGTGTGACTGGAGGCGATCCCCGGTCGCTGGTCCCCGGTCGCTCTGAGGATCAGATGATTGGCGTCTCTTCCCACTCGCCCCAGACGTCGCGCAACGCGTCGCACATCTCGCCGACGGTTGCGTAGGCGCGCACGCAGTCGAGCATCGGCTCCATGGTGTTGTCGGTCCCGGCGGCGGCGCGCTTCAGCGCGTCCAGGGTGCGGGCCACGGCGGCGTTGTCCCGGCGGCGCCGCAGGTCGTCGAGGCGCGCCAGCTGGGTGTCGGCGGCGGTGTCGTCGATGTACAGGATCTCGATCGGCGGCTCGTTCTCGAGCACGAAGTCGTTCACGCCGACGATGGTCTTCTCCCGGCGCTCGACGGCCTGCTGGAACTGGTACGACGCCTCGGCGATCTCCTTCTGCGGGTAGCCGAGCTCGATCGCCTCAACCATGCCGCCCATCCGGTCGATGGTGTCCCAGTACTTCAGCGTCTCCCGCTCCATCTCGCGTGTCAGCGCCTCGACGAAGTAGGAGCCGCCCAGCGGATCCACGACGTTGGCGACGCCGCTTTCATGGGCCAGCACCTGCTGGGTGCGGAGGGCGATGGTGACGGCTTCCTTGGTCGGCAGCGCCAGGGCCTCGTCGAGCGAGTTGGTGTGCAGCGAGTTGGTGCCGCCCAGGACCGCCGCCAGCGCCTGCAGCGCCGTGCGGACGACGTTGTTGTAGGGCTGCTGGGCCGTGAGCGAGACGCCGGCCGTCTGCGTGTGGAACCGCAGCTGCCAGGACCGGGGATCGCGGGCGCCGAAGCGGTCGCGCATGGCGTCGGCCCAGAGCTTGCGGGCCGCCCGGAACTTCGCGATCTCCTCGAAGAAGTCGCTGTGGGAGTTGAAGAAGAACGAGATGCGCGGCACGAAGCTGTCCACCGGCAGGCCCGCGTCCACGCCGTACTGGACGTATTCCAGGCCGTCGCGCAGCGTGAAGGCCAGTTCCTGGAGCGCCGTCGATCCCGCTTCGCGGATGTGGTAGCCGCTCACCGAGATCGTGTTCCACTTGGGCACGCGGCGGCTGCAGAACCCGAAGATGTCGGTGATGAGCCGCATGGAGGGACGCGGCGGGAAGATGAACTCCTTCTGCGCGATGAACTCCTTGAGGATGTCGTTCTGGATGGTCCCCGAGATCTTCCCCAGGTCCGCGCCCTGCTGCTCGGCCACGGCCAGGTACATCGCGAAGATCATGGGCGCCGGCGAGTTGATCGTCATCGACGTCGTGATGTCCGCCAGCGAGATGCCGTCGAACAGGCGCTCCATGTCGGCCAGCGACGTCACGTTCACGCCGCACTTGCCCACTTCCCCCAGGCACAGCGGATGGTCCGGATCCCGGCCCATCAACGTGGGCAGGTCGAACGCCACGCTCAGGCCGGTGCCGCCCGCCGCGATGAGCTCCTTGTAGCGGGCGTTGGTCTCCTCGGGGGTGCCGAACCCCGCGAACTGCCGCATGGTCCAGACCTTGCCGCGGTAGCCGCTCGGGTGGATGCCCCGGACGTACGGGAACTCGCCCGGGTTGCCGATATCCCGGGCGTACTCGATGTCGGCCACGTCCTCGGCCGTGTAGAGGCGTTCGACGGGGCGCCCGGAGACGGTCGTGAAGGGCCCCTGACGTTCGGGCGAGCGGCGGAGTGCGGGGTCGAGCACCTCGCGCGCCCAGCGCGCCTTCTCTCCGGCGGGCTTCAGCGTGGTGGCCATCCCGTCAAGTATAGAAGATGGGCCCAGGGACGCCGGGGCCAGGGGCCGCGATGCCGCGGGGTGCGCGCGGCGTCACGGCCGGGCAGGCGATACATGCAGAACATGGTCTGGATGTGAAATTGACATCGTCTCGGGGCCTTGCTAGTTTGGATCGTTTGCTCGCCCCGGCCGGACCGACGGAGAGAGCCTGGAGGCGCCGCGAGGACTTCACCATGCCCATACATGGCAGCGTGTTCAGTGCGATGCTGGAAGAATTCGAAGGGGCCGCCCGCATCCTCGACCTGGATCCCGGCATCTGGCAGATCCTGACCCACCCCAAGCGACAGATCACGGTCTCGTGTCCGATCCAGCGCGACAACGGCCAGATCGAGGTCTTCACCGGGTACCGCGTTCAATACAACATCACCCTCGGCCCCGCGAAGGGGGGCATCCGCTATCACCCCGGCGTCACGCTCGACGAGGTCACGGCGCTGGCCGCGTGGATGACGTGGAAGTGCGCGGTGGCGCAGGTGCCCTTCGGCGGCGGCAAGGGCGGCGTCATCTGCGACCCGACCACGATGTCGAAGCGCGAGCTCGAGGCGCTGACGCGCCGCTACACGGCGGAGATCATCGACGCGATCGGGCCCGAGAAGGACGTCCCCGCGCCGGACGTGAATACCGACGCCCAGATCATGGCGTGGTTCATGGACACCTACTCGATGCACGTCGGGCACACCTCCACGGCGGTCGTGACCGGCAAGCCCGTCGAGATGGGCGGCTCGCTGGGCCGGCGGGAGGCGACGGGCCGCGGCGTGATGATCATCGCGCGCGAGTCCGCGCGCCACCTCGGCTTCGAGCTGAAGGGCGCGACCGCCGCCGTGCAGGGCTTCGGCAACGTGGGGTCGATCGGCGCCGAGCTCATGCATGCGCAGGGCGCGAAGATCATCGCGGCCACCGACTGGAAGGGCGGCGTCTACAATCCGGCGGGGCTGGACATGCCCAAGCTGCTCGAATGGACGGCCGCCCACAAGACGGTCGCCGGCTTCCCCGGCTCCGAGCCCATCACGAACGACCAGCTGTTCGCGCTCGACGTTGACATCCTGGTGCCGGCCGCGCTGGAGAACCAGATCACGGCCGCGAACTGCGGGGCCATCAAGGCGAAGATGGTGATCGAAGGCGCCAACGGGCCGACGACGCCCGACGCCCACAAGGCCCTGCACGAACGCGGCGTCTTCGTCGTGCCCGACATCCTCGCCAACGCCGGCGGCGTGACCACGTCGTACTTCGAGTGGGTGCAGGACCGCCACGGGTACTTCTGGTCCGAGAAGGAAGTGAACGAGCGACTCGAAGCCAAGATGGTGCAGGCCTTCGACGCGGTGCTGGCGACCGCCAAGCAGTACGACGTGGACATGCGGACGGCCGCCTACATCGTGGCCATCAACCGCGTCGCAACCGTCACGCGCATGCGGGGCATGTACGCGTAGTACTCCGCAGGACCACCGCGGGGCCCGAGCCGGGACCGCGGGCCAGGGTCGGCCCCTGGGCGGACGTCACGCTCCAGCGAGCCTCATCGACGACAAAGGGCGGGGAGTTCCCCGCCCTTTACGATGTACCCGCGCCGCAGCCGGGTCCGCAGCGGTCGTCCTGCCCCCGCCCTACCCCACCATCCGGAACGCGACCAGCTCGTTCTCGTCGAGACCGTCGACGCCGGACGCCGCGACCTCGATCAGGAACTCGCCCGCGGGCAGGTTCGCCAGCGGCAGGTCGACGCTCGCCGGGGCGCCGTTGGCGGCCGCCGCGACGGGCAGGTCGGCCATCTTGTCGCCCTGGCGGTTGAGGAGGCGGGCCGTGTAGGTGACCTTCTCGCTGCCCGGGCCGGCGGCGGCCAGCCGCAGAAGCAGCCGTTCGGTCCGGTGGAACTCGCGGGTGGCCGTCGGCGGGGCGGCCGCGTCGGCCTTGATGGCCCGGAACTCCCGCGCGTTGCGCGCCACGTAGACCCGGGGTGTGATGAGGTGGGCCTTCGGCTCGGTGAAGTCCGGCACGTCGATGGTCCGATCGTCGGTGTCGAGCACCTCGTCGGGCTTCTGCTCGATCGACATCCGGAGGTTGACCTTCCCGGGCGGCACGTCGAAGGTCACGGTGCCGCGGCGCGCCACCGACGGCGCGCTGTCGTCGGCCACCGCGTCCCCGACCAGCCCCTTGAAGTAGCTGTCGCCCGACGGCGAGGCTGCCGTCAGCACGACGCGGCCGACCGAGGCGCGGTCGGTGCCCGGCGTCGGCGGCACTTCTTCCCAGACCACGGTCAGGCTGGTCTTCCCCGCGTCGGCCGGCGCGGTGCCGATCCAGGTGCGGATCAGCCGGTGGTCGGTCAACGACGCGATGGCCGCCAGCGAGCGGGCGACCGCCGGCGGCGGTCCGGGCTTCGGCGGCGCGGTGGCCCGGACCGTGTCGGCCTCCGTGAGCGCCCAGTAGCCCTTGCGCGCGCGCACCTGCAGGCCCGGCCGCTTCACGCGCACCTTGATGGGGTGGAACTTGCCGTCGCTGCGCGACTGCGTGGAGTTGTAGCCGAGCAGGTAGTACGCGCTGGAGTCGCGGACGATCTGCTGCATGCCGCGCGCCAGGTCGTTGCGGTTGATGATGGCGCGGCCGTCGGTGTTCTCGGCCAGCACCTGCAGCGTCGATTGCGTCTGACGCAACGTGTCCTGGCTGAGGCGCGAGGAGATGTTGTCCTGGATGTCGAACTCGCCGTTCGACAGCCCGCGCGGGTCCACCGCGTAGATGGACGTGTTGCTGCGGTTGGCCTCGTCGAACACGCGCTGCAGCTCGGACTGCACGTCCAGCTCGGCGGCGAAGCGGGCGCGGTCCTCGATCTGGCTGTTCTCGCCGGCGAACGGGTTGAGGCGGTTCGGGTTGCCAAGGCCCGGCATGGTGGCCATGGCGTTGCGCATCTGCGGCGGCAGGAGCGCGATGTAGCCCTCGCTGACGAGGACGATGGCCTTGCGGCCCTCCCGCAGCGCCCCCAGCTTGACGGCGAGGCCTGTCAGGGCGGACAGCGAGACCTGGCGGCGGATCCGCTCCACGACTTCGCTGGGCTGGTTGGCGTAGCGGTCTTCGAGGGCGTTGCGCGGCGTGTAGTCGAACTTGCGGCCCTGGAAGCGCTCGATGGCGTTGACCAGCTGGTCGTGATCGCGCGTCAGCACGACGCTGTCGAGCGGACTCAGGGGGTACATCACCGACACGAGATCGCGCGGGCCGAGCTGCGTCTGCACGAACTCGATGAGGTGCTTGCGCGCGGCCATGCTGCTGCCGAGCCGCACGTGGTAATCGTCGAGGAAGAACACGAAGATGCGGGCGTCCTCGTTCTGGGCCGCCCGTTCCTCGTCGTCGCGCGACTGCAGCGGCCGCGCCGACTCGACCGGCGCCGTCGTGTCGATCTTGACCAGCCGGAACGTCTCGATGGTCTGCTTCGCGTCGTCCTCGACGATCTCGAAGTCGTCCGAGGTCAGGTCCGTCACCGGGTTGCCCTGCCGGTCGGTGACGATGGCGTCGACGCGGACGAAGTTGATGCCGGCGCGGAACACGGGCTGATCGGCGCCGCCCGCATCCTGGGACGGGGGCGGCTGGGCCGGCGCCTGCTGCGGCGGCGTCTGGGGCGCCTGGCCGGTCTGCGCCTGGCCCTGCGGGGCCTGGCGGGCCTGCCCCGACGCGCCGGTCATGGCGGCCACGCCGGCGACCAGCGCCGTGACGAGGGCAACGCGGACGCGTGTGGACATGCTGGTCGATCCTCGCGATCGTCGAAGGTGGGGCGCTCGGCCGATGATAACATCGCGTGGAGCCCCACCGGCTCGACCGCCGCGGCCTGGCTCGGCGGCCCTCCCAAGCAGGTTGCCCGTGCCCGATCCCGCCATCGCCCCGACCCCGGCCCTGACCCAGCTGTCAGAGGACGAACAGCTGTTCGCCGACAGCGTGTCGGAGTTCGCTGACCGTGAGATCCGCCCGCTCGTCCGCGAGATGGACGAGCACGCCAAGATCGCGCCCGGCCTCGTGCCGAAGCTCTTCGACCTGGGCATCATGGGCATCGAGATCCCGGAGGAGTACGGCGGTGCGGGCGCGACGCTCTTTCACTCGGTCCTCGCGGTCGAGTCGCTGTCCCGGGTGGACCCGTCGATCGGCGTGCTCGTGGACGTTCAGAACACGCTCGTCGTCAATGCCTTCACGCGCTGGGGCAGCGGGGATCTGAAGCGGAAGTACCTGCCGCGCCTGGCGGCTGACACGGTTGGCGCCTTCTGCCTCTCCGAGGCGGGGTCGGGCTCCGACGCCTTCGCGCTCACGACGCGTGCGGTCGAGGCGGGCGACGGGTTCCGGCTCACGGGCCGGAAGCTCTGGATCACCAACGGCAACGAGGCCGACATCTTCATCGTCTTCGCGACCGTCAATCCCGAGGCCGGCTACAAGGGCATCACCGCGTTCGTCGTCGACCGGGGCGCGCCAGGGTTCACCGTGGGGCGCAAGGAGGACAAGCTCGGCATCCGCGCCAGCAGCACGTGCGAGCTGTCGTTCGAGGAGTGCGTGGTCCCGAAGGCGCGGGTGCTGGGCGACATCGGCAAGGGTTACAAGGTGGCGATCGAGACCCTGAACGAGGGCCGCGTCGGCATCGGCGCCCAGATGCTGGGCCTGGCGCAGGGCGCGCTCGATCACGCGGTGCGGTACGTCAAGGAGCGGTCGCAGTTCGGCAAGGCGCTCGGCGAGTTCCAGGCCGTGCAGTTCCAGATCGCGCGCATGGCGGCGGACGTCGAGACGGCGCGCCTCCTCACCTACAACGCCGCGCGGCTGCGGGATCAGGGCAAGCCCTTCCTCTACGAGGCCGCGATCTGCAAGCTCGTCACGTCCGAGGTCGCCGAGCGGGTGGCGTCCATGGCCATCAACCTCTTCGGCGGCAACGGCTTCGTGAAGGACTACCCGGTCGAGAAGCTGTACCGCGACGCGAAGATCGGTCAGATCTACGAAGGCACGTCGAACATGCAGCTGGCGACGATTGCCAAGGCCTGCCTCGCCTAGCGGCGGGGCCGGCGAGGAAAGCGAGGCACGCGATGTCCACCACGGTGACCCTGCCCGTCCACGGGATGACCTGCGGCGGCTGCGAGAACGCCGTCAAGCGCGCGGTCGGCGCCATGCCCGGCGTGAGCGCGGTCGGCGCGTCGCACCGCGACAACCAGGTGACGGTCACGTTCGACCCCGCGTCGGTGGCGGCCTCGGACATCGAGGCCAAGATCACGACGCTCGGCTACCGCGTGGACCGTTAGCGCGGGCGGCCGGCCGCTAGGCCGGGCTCGCGGCGGCGAGCGCCTCGCGCGCGGCGGCCGCCTCCCCGAAGACCGTCGCCACGGTCAGGACGTCCCGGCGCAGGCGATCCAGCGGGGTGCCGCTGCGGAAGGCGTCGGACCCCGCAGACTCTTCCACCGCGGAGAGCGCCGTCTTGAGGGCGTCCAGCACGTGCAGCCGCGCCAGGTGCCCCGCGGCCGCGGCCCCGGTGGTGGCCGCCTCCCACAGGAGCAGCCGCGACGCGTCGATCGCGGTCGCGGCGTCGGCGACGGCCGGCTGCGCCGCCAGATCCGGGGCGCCGGCCTCGCGCCGGGTTCGAAGCGCCAGGACGGCGGCGTCCACGGCGGCGCGTCCTGCGCCCACCAGCGTCGCCGTCACGGCGAGCTGCCAGGGCCGGCTGGCCGCGAGGGCGGCGCGCATCGCGTCCAGGTCGACACCCCGGCATCCGCTCCACTCCGACGCGCCGACGGCCGTGCGCACCCCCAGCCGGTCGGCCGCGGCCACCAGCGCGAGCCCCGCGGAGGCGGCGGCCACTGCCTCGAGGGCCACGACCCAGCCGATGGCCGGATCGCCGGGCGACGGCAGGACCGCGGCGATGGCGCCGCGCGTCTCGTCGCGCAGGGCCAGCGAGGTATCGAGCGCGTCCGCGGCGGGCGCGACGACGTCGCGCGCGATCCGCTCGGCGTCCGCGCGGCGGGCCGCGGTGCTGTCATCGAGGTCGAACGTCACGAGATCCCCATTCCTTCGCCCGTCAGCCGGGCCAGCACCGGGCGCAGGCGCGCCGCGGTCGCCTCGAGCGTTTCCGGCAGCACGCGCACGTTGCCGACGACGGGCATGAAGTTCGTGTCGCCCGTCCAGCGCGGCACGAGGTGCACGTGCACGTGGTCGACGATGCCGGCCCCGGCCGGCCGGCCCAGGTTCACGCCGATGTTCATGCCCTGCGGCCGGTACACCTCGTCGAGCGCCATCTGGGTGAGGCGCGTCAGGCGCGCCATCTCGACGAGCTCCTCGTCCGCGAGGGTCGCGAGCGTGGCCACGTGCCGCTTCGGCACCACCATCACGTGGCCGCCGTTGTAGGGGTACAGATTGAGGATGACGAAGCAGGTCCGGCCGGTGTGCACCGTGAGAGCCTGCGCCTCGGGAGTGTCGACCTCGCAGAACACGCACCCGGACGACGTGCGCTCGTCGCGTGTCACGTACGCATGACGCCACGGGGACCAGAGGCGTTCCACGATTGCGTCTCGCTCCCCCCGATCACAGCGCGGACGCGGGCCCGGGCACGTCGGCCGGGCCGTCGCCGGCCGCCAGGTCCTCCTCGCGGTTGATCAGGTCCTTCAGTTCCTTGCCGGGCTTGAAGTACGGCACGCGCTTGGGCGGCACGTCCACGCGGTCGCCCGTCTTCGGATTGCGGCCCTTCCGGGGCTCGCGCTTGCGCAGCCGGAAACTGCCGAACCCGCGCAACTCGATCTTCTCGCCGCGGTGCAGGGCGTCGATGATGGTCTGGAACACGGTCTCGACGATGACCTCGGAATGCTTCTTCGTGAGCTCCGAGACGCGGGAGACTTCCTCGACGAGTTCGGCCTTGGTCATAAGGGCAGGGACCGGGGACCGGGGATCGGGGACCAGGGCGCAGGCCGGCCGGCGCTGGCCGCGCCGACCTCGCTGCGTTTCGGGAAAGACACGCGCTTTCCTGCCCCCTGGCCCCCGCTCCCCGGTCCCTACACGTTACTTGTTGCGGAAGTGATCCCCCAGCGTCGCGCTTCCATCACCCTGCGACGCCGAGTAGCTCTCCCAGTCCGAGCGGTACTCGTCGGACTTCAGCGCACGAATGCTGAGGCCGATCTTCCGCTCCGACGGGCTCAGCTTGATGATCTTCATCGGGTAGGCCTGGCCGACCTGCAGGTCCACCTTCTCCCCGCCCTGCGAGTCGTCGAACTCGGAGACGTGGATCAGGCCCTCGATGCCCTCGTCGAGCTCGACGAACGCGCCGAAGTTGGTCATGCGGACCACGCGGCCCTCGATCGTCTGGCCCACCTTGTGCCGGGAGAAGAAGTCCTCCCAGATGTCGGTGGCCAGCTGCTTCAGGCCGAGCGACAGGCGCTGGTTCTCGGCGTCGATGCTGAGCACCATCGCCTCGACCGTATCGCCCTTCTTCAGCACCTCGCTGGGGTGCTTGATGCGCTTGCTCCACGACATGTCCGAGATGTGGATGAGGCCGTCGATGTCCTCCTCCACCTCGACGAACGCGCCGAACTCGGTGAGGTTGCGCACCTTGCCCGTGATCTTGGTGCCGACCGGGTACTTCTCCACCAGCTCGTGCCAGGGGTTGCTCTCGACCTGCTTGAGGCCGAGCGAGATGCGGCGCGCCGCCGGATCCACGCCGAGCACCATGGCCTCCACCGTGTCGCCCACGTTGAGGATCTTCGACGGGTGCTTGACGCGCTTGCTCCACGACATCTCGCTCACGTGGATCAGGCCCTCGACGCCGGGCTCGAGCTCGATGAAGGCGCCGTAGTCGGTCAGGCTGACGGCCTTGCCGCTGACGCGGGCACCGGCCGGATAGCGGTCCATGACCGTGGTCCACGGATCGGCCACGAGCTGCTTGTGGCCGAGCGAGACGCGCTCGGTGGCCTGGTCGTATTTGAGGACGATGACCTCGATGTTCTCGTTGACCTTGAGCACTTCCGACGGGTGCCCCACGCGACCCCACGACATGTCGGTGATGTGCAGCAGGCCGTCGATGCCGCCGAGGTCGATGAAGGCGCCGTAGTCGGTGATGTTCTTGACGACGCCCGTGAGCACCTTGCCCTCGGCGAGCGTCTCGAGCGTGTGCTTCTTCTTCTCGGCGTTCTCCTCCTCGAGGAGGACCTTGCGCGAGAGGACGATGTTGCCGCGCTTCTTGTTGACCTTGATGACGCGCATGCGCAGTTCCTGACCGCGCAGGGCATCGAGGTTGCGGACGGGCCGCACGTCGATCTGGCTGCCGGGGAGGAACGCCCGCACGCCGATGTCGACCGCCAGGCCGCCCTTGATGCGCTCGATGACGCGGCCGATGACGACCTTGCGTTCCGCAAAGGCCTTCTCGACCTCGTCCCAGATCTTCATCTTCTCGGCCTTCTCGCGCGAGAGCACGATGTGGCCGTCGCGGTCCTCCGTGCGCTCCAGCAGCACGTCGACCACGTCCCCAGGCTGCACCATCACCTGGCCGTTCTCGTCGAGGAACTCGTTGACCGAGATCACGCCTTCGGACTTGTAGCCGACATCGACGACGACCTCGTTCTCGGTCACCTTGAGGACCGTGCCCTTGACGACCTCGCCTTCTGCGATGTTCCGGAAGCTGCTATCGTAGAGGTCCAAGAGGCGGGAAAATTCCGCCGGGTCCATATCCTCATCGAAGCCGCCGTGGGTGTGTGAGGTGGTCCTGAGGGTGTGCCGACCCGCGGGCTGGGACGCTCCCGGGGTCGACGCTCCCTGAACGTCCTGTGCCTGCTCTTCTTGTGATGCCATTGACGTGCGCGTCCTCCTGACGTACGAATTTGCCGGTCGGGGTGAGCGGGGGCCGGCGCCCCGCGTGTGTGTCACGCCGCGGCGCCGAGGCGCCGTGACAGCGTAACCAACAGAATTTACGTTACTTATGTAGCACTGTCAAGGAATCCGAGGGGACGCGCCATGGCGAAGAAGGCGAAGAAGACTGCACGCAAGACGGCGAAGACGGCGTCGAAGGTCCGCGGCGTGAAGGCCGCCGCCTCGCGCCGCGCCGCCAAGCCCGCACGGGCCGCCGCCAAGGCGGCGAAGAAGGCCGCCTCGCCGGCCAAGAAGGCCAAGAAGACCGCCACACCCGTTCGCAAGGCCGCCGGATCCACCAGGACGCGGGCCGCCGCCAAGGCGAAGCGGAAGCCCGCGTCGAAACCGGCGGCGGCACGTCGGCCGGCGGCCAAGGCGGCTTCCGCCAGGAAGGCGGCCCCGAAGACGACCGCGAAGGCCGCCGCGAAGAAGGCCGGAAAGGCTGCGGCGAAGGCGCCCGTGAAGGCCGCCCCCAAGGCCGTCGCCCGCCCGGCCAAGGCCGCGACGAAGTCCGGTCGCGCCGCGGCACCGGCCCGGAGTGCCACGCCGCCCCGCAAGGCGCCGGCCCTGGACCGCGAGCGCCGGAGCATCACCCGCGAGCGGGAGCCGATGCCGGGCCTCCCGTCCAGCCTGGTGCCGAGCGGCCACGCCAGCGCCGCCAGCAGCGGCGCCGAGGAGATGCGGGTGCGCCTGGCGACGTTCGGCGGCGATGGTCCCGTGCTCACCGCCGGCGACGTGGACGCCAACTGGCAGTCGGCGGGCTCGGTCGGCGACGAGGCGCCGGGCGGCGACAACCCGACGCCCGATCAGGACGTGGTCGACGAAATCGGCCGGGCCCTGGGCGTCGAGTACGACGACGACGAGGAGCTTCAGGGCGGCGACGAGATCGCCGCGCGGGACCACGAGCGCTGGGAGCTGGATCCCGCCTCGTCGGACGACTTCGACGAACGCTGAGGGATCGATTCCGATGGGGACCGGGGATCAGGGACTCGGGACCAGGGGAACCAAACACGGCGCATGAAGCCACGTACCGGCCCAAACCGGAACGGACTCGCGCCTTGGGCTACGCCCTGGGCCCTGGTCCCTGGTCCCTGGTCCCTACCCGGCTCGCGACAACCGCCAGCACCCGCGCCACCACGTCCTCGATCGGCATGCCGGTCGTGTCGATGTACGCCGCGTCGGCGGCCCGGGTCAGCGGGGCCACGCTGCGCGTCGAGTCCGACTTGTCGCGCGCCGCGAGGTCTTCGGCCACGTGCGCGACGTCGCCGCCCTTCCCGCTCGAATGGGCGGGGTCCGCGGCGCGACGCCGCGCCCGCTCCTCGGGCGACGCGTCGAGGTAGACCTTGACCTCCGCGTGCGGAAAAACGACGGTGCCGATGTCGCGGCCTTCCATGACCACCCCGCCCTGGGCGCCGAGCGCGCGCTGACGGGCCACGAGCGCGGCGCGCACGTCGGGGTCGCGAGCCACGGCCGCCGACGCGCGGTCGATCTCGGGGGTACGGATGGCGGAGGTGACGTCCTGGCCGTCGATCGACGTCCGGCCGTCGGCGATGTCGATGGTCGACTCGGACGCGACCTTGGCGGCCTCGCCGGGGCCGCCGGCCCGCCGCACCACGGCCCACGCCACCGCGCGGTACATGGCGCCGGTGTCCACGTGCCGGTAGCCGAGGGCGCGCGCCACCGCGCGCGCCACCGTGCCCTTGCCCGCGCCCGAGGGCCCATCGACGGCGATCACGACGCGTTTCACAAACGGGCAGTGTAACATGCGCATTCCGTGGTCCATTTCCGCCTGCAGCGCGCCGCGATCGTCGCGATCGCCCTGGTCCTGCTGGCGCGCACGCTCCTCGCCTACGTCGATGCCGGCGCGTTCGTCGTGCGGGCGGCGGGCCTCAAAGACGGGGTGGCCGCGCGCGTCGCGGCGCTCCGCGCCCACGAGACGACCCGCGTCGATCTCCCGCCGATCGCCACGCGCCACGGCGCCGTGCCGGCCCGTCTCTACCAGCCGGCGCGCTTCTCGCGCACCGCGCTCCTCGTGCCGGGCGTGCACATGGACGGCATCGACGAGACCCGCCTCGTCGGCATGGCCGAGGACCTGGCCGAGAGCGGCATCGCGGTCGTCACCGTCGCGCCGCCCGACCTGCGGCGGTTCCAGATCACGCCCGCCAACACCGACGTGATCGAGGACGCCGCCCGCTGGATCGCGGCCACGCCCAGTCTCGCCCCGGACGGCAAGGTCGGCCTCATCGGCATCTCCTTCTCGGGCGGTCTCTCGGTGGTGGCCGCGGGGCGCGACGCCCTGCGCGACGACGTGGCCTTCGTGATGTCGTTCGGCGGCCACGGCGACCTCGCCCGGGTGATGCGGTATCTCTGCTCGGGCCGGACGCCGGCGCCTCCCGCCGATCGCACGGCCGGCGGTACGGTCGTCGGCGGCGACACGCTGCGCATCGCCCCGCCGCACGATTACGGCGTCACCGTGGTGCTCCTCACCTTCGCGGATCGCGTGGTGCCGGCCGAGCAGGTGGACGCGCTCCGGAGCGCGATCCTCGTCTACCTCACCGCGTCGTCGCTCACGCTGGTGGACATGCGCCGGGCCGAGGCGGAATTCCAGCACGCCCGCGATCTCGCCGAGACGCTGCCGGAGCCGTCGCGCACGCTCATGCGCCACGTGAACGATCGCGCCGTGGACGAGCTCGGGCCGCTGCTGCTCCCGGTCGTGGAGAGCCTCGCCGATCAGGACGGCGTGCGCGCCATGTCGCCGGAGCGGGTGCCGCCGCCCTCGGCGCCCGTCTTCCTGCTGCACGGCAGCGAGGACACGGTGATTCCGTCGGTCGAGACGCTGTTCCTGGCCGAGCACCTGCGCACGCACACCCGTGTGTGGGCGCTGCTCAGCACCCTCATCACCCATGCCGAAGTCGACCGCGCGGCCGCGCCCTCGGACGTCTGGGCCCTGACCCGCTTCTGGCACGCGCTGCTGGCACTCTGACGATGCGACGACGCCCCTCCGCCCGTCCGCCCTCCGCTCAACGGTCCCCGGCCCCGCGGCGGTCCGCCGCGCCGGCCAGACGCGCCAGCCCGGCGGTCGAGGCCGCGGACGGCGCGGTCCGCCTCCAGAAGCTGCTGTCGGCCGCCGGCGTGGCATCGCGGCGGGCGGCGGAAGAGCTCATCGCCGACGGCCGCGTGACCGTGAACGGCCGGGTGGTGACGACGCTCGGCGCGAAGGCCATCCCCGGCGTCGACGAGGTGCGGCTCGACGACCGGCGCATCAAGGGACCGGGCCGGCTCCGCTACATCCTGCTGAACAAGCCGCGCGGCTACGTGACCACCCGCCGCGATCCGGAGAAGCGGCGGACCGTGATGGATCTGCTGCGGGGCGTCGCCGGCTACGTCTACCCCGTCGGCCGCCTGGACTACGACACCGAGGGCCTGCTCCTGCTGACCAGCGACGGCGACCTGGCGGCCCGCCTCACCCATCCGCGGCACGAGGTGCCCCGCGTCTACGAGGCCATCGTGACCGGCGTGCCGGACGACGAGGCCGTGGAGGCGCTGCGGCACGGCGTGTTCCTGGATGGCCGGCGGACCGCCGAGTCCACCGTGACGCGCGGGGCCACCGTGCGCTCCGGCGACACGCTGACGACGAAGCTCGTCCTCACGCTGCGCGAGGGCCGCAACCGGCAGGTCCGCGAGATGTGCGCCCGGATCGGGCACCCGGTGCGCACGCTGCAGCGCGTGCGCTACGGCCCGCTCACGCTGCGGGGCCTGCCTCGCGGCGCCTGGCGCGACCTGACGCCGGCCGAGGTCGAGGCCCTGCGCGCCGCGACGCGCTGAGCCGACCTACTCGTCGGTCTCCGCGCCGCCGGCGGTCTCGCCCTCCGCGGCGTCTCCCCCGTCCTCGACAGGGTCTCCCTCGTCCTCCAGCGGCAGCATCTCGTCGACGGCCGGCTTCTCGAGCAGGAGCGGCGGCGGTTCGAAGCCCAGCGCCTCCACCATGTCCTCGATCTTCGGCAGGTCGCCCAGGTCCTTCAAGCCGAAGCGAAGCAGGAAGTCCCGCGTCGTGCCGTAGAGGAACGGCCGGCCGACGACGTTCTTCCGCCCGACGATCTTCACGAGGTGACGTTCGAGCAGCGTGGCGACGACGCCGGACGTGTTCACGCCCCGGATCTCGTTGATCTCGGCCGCCGTCACGGGCTGGCGGTAGGCGACGACGGAGAGCGTCTCGAGCGCCGCCACCGACAGCTTGTGCGCGCTTCGCTCCCGGAAGAGGCGCCGCACCCAGTCGTGCAGCTCGGGCCGGGTGGTGATCTGGAGGCCGCCGGCGACCTCGGCCAGGTGGAGGCCGCCGGGCGCCTGGTAGCGGGCGGTGAGCGCCGCGATGGCGGCCTGCACGTCCTCCTTCGGCTCGTCCGACAGCAGCTTGAACAGCATCTTCGGCGACAGCGGCTCGGGCGAGGCGAACACCAGCGCCTCGACGATCGCCTCGAGCTGCGATCGGTCCAGGGCCGGCCGCTCGCCGGCCTCGGCCGCCTCGGCCTCCCCGGCGGGCGCCGGATCGGACGGCGCTTCGGCCTCGGGCGGGGCCTCGGGCCCGTCTGCCGTCTCGTCGCGGATCTCGTCGCTCATCGCTCGTCGTCCTCGTCAGGGTCCTCGGCGCCTCCGGACGGCTCGGCCTCGGGGGCGTCGGCGGCCGGCGGCGGGATCTCGCTCCCGGACGCCGCGTGATGCGCCCGGTACTCGTCCTCGGGATCGTGGATGGGATGCGGCGCGTCGGTGGGACGCGCCCGCTTGTAGATGCGGATGGCGCCGCCGCCCTGCTGGAACGCCCGCACCAGCTTCAGGCGAATCATCTCGAGCAGCGCCAGGAAGGTGACGATGATGTCGCCGCGCGAGGCGACGTCGTCGAAGAGATCCTCGAAGCCGCAGGCCTCGGTCGCCGAGAGGCGGTCGAGCAGCTGCTCGATGCGCGTCTCGATGGACACCTGTTCGGGCGGGAGCGGGACGTCGGGGCGCTCCCGGGCCCGCTCGAGGACCCGCCGGAAGGCCGCCAGCAGCCCGAACAGGTCGACGTCGAGCTCCGGCTCGGCGTCCTCCCCGGCAATGGCCTCGACGCGCGCGTCCGGCCGCGTCCACTGCGCGCTCCGGACGGTCTCCCGTTCGTGCAGGAGCTCGGCCGCCGCCTTGAAGCGCTGGTGCTCCACGAGGCGGCGCACGAGCGCGTCACGCGGATCGATCTCGTCGAGATCCTCGTCGACCGCCGCCTCGGGCCGCGGCAGGAGCTGCCGGCTCTTGATGTGGATGAGCGTCGCCGCCGTGACCAGGAACTCGCTGGCGATGTCGAGGTTCAGCTCCTGCATCAGCCCGAGGTACTCGAGGTACTGCGCGGTGATGAGGACGATCGGGATGTCGTAGATGCTGACCTCGTTCTTTTTGATGAGGTGCAGCAGCAGGTCGAGCGGTCCCTCGAACGTCTCGAGGCGCAGCGGAATGGCCTCGAGCTGCGACTCGAACCCGGCATCGCGCGCGGCGCCGTCAGTAGACAAGCCTCACCGCCTCGCGCACGCGCGTCATCGTCTCGATCGCGCGGGCCCGCGCCTTGCGCGAGCCCTCCATCACCACCTCGCGGAGGTAGCCCGGTCGCGCCAGCACCTCGGCCCGCCGCTGGCGGATCGGCTCGAGGCGGGCGTTCACGGCGGCCGCCAGCTTCGTCTTCACCTCGACGTCGCCGACCTTGCCCTCGCGGTACCTGGCCTTGAGGTCGTCCACCTCGCCGCGATCGGGATTGAACGCGTCGTGGTAGATGAAGACGGGATTGCCCTCGACCGTGCCGGGGATGTCCGCGCGGACGCGCTTCGGGTCGGTGTACATCTGGCGGACCTTCTTCACGACGGTGGCCGCGTCGTCCGACAGGTCGATCGTGTTCCCGTAGCTCTTGCTCATCTTCCGGTTGTCGAGTCCCGGCAGCCGCGGCGTCGGCGTGAGCAGCGCGGCGGGTTCGACGAACACCTCGCCGTAGAAGTTGTTGAAGCGCCGCACCACCTCGCGGGACAGCTCGAGGTGCGGCACCTGGTCCTCGCCCACGGGCACGACGTTGGCGTCGTAGATGATGACATCGGCGGTCTGCAGCAGCGGATACCCGAGGAAGCCGATGCTGCTCAGGTCGCGGTCGGTGAGCTGCTCGGTGAGCTCCTTGTAGGTCGGGACGCGCTCCAGCCAGGGAATGGGCGTGACCATCTGCAGCAGCAGGTAGAGCTCCGCGTGCTCGGGCACGAGCGACTGCGCGAAGATCGTGCTCGTCTCCGGGTCGATGCCGCAGCCGATCCAGTCGGCGACATTGTCGAGCGCGTTGGCGACGAGCTCCTCCGTCTCCGCGAAGTGGCTCGTGAGCGCGTGCCAGTCGGCGATGAAGTAATAGGTCTCGTAGTCGCGCTGGAGCGCGACCCAGTTGTCGAGGGCCCCGACGAGGTGGCCGAGATGGAGTCGTCCCGTCGGGCGCATCCCCGACACCACGCGCTTGGTCGTCACAGCAGCCAGCCCCGGAGCACGCGCTGCACGGGCAGGATGACCCGCGTCAACGCGCCTGAGAGCATCAGGCCGTACAGGAGGATGAAGCCGTACGGCCGGAGGCGGTCGATGAGGCCCGCGACCGGCGCGGGCACGATCCCGGCCAGGATGTTCCCGCCGTCGAGCGGAGGCACGGGGATCAGATTGAAGACGGCCAGCAAGACGTTGATGACGACGGCGAAGTAGGCCGCGTAGGCCAGGACGTCCGTCGGCTGACTGAACGATCCGCCGAAGCCGACCACCTGCTCCAGCGTCCGGAACGCGAAGCCGGCCACCACGGCCAGCACGAGGTTGCTGGCCGGGCCGGCAGCCGCCACGATCGCGAAGTCGCGGCGGGGCGAGGCCAGGCGGGCGGGGTTCACGGGGACGGGCCGTGCCCAGCCGATGAGGGGCAGGCCCGTGGCGATCGCGAGCAGCGGGAAGAGCACCGTGCCGACCGGGTCGATGTGCACGAGGGGATTCAGACTGAGGCGCCCCAGCATGCGGGCGGTGGGATCGCCCAGGCGGTCGGCGGCCCACGCGTGCGCCGCCTCGTGGAACGAGAGCGAGGCGATGAGCACGGCGACGGACAACCCGATCTGCAGCAGATCCCCTGATGCCAAAGCGCTCAAGCGTACCACAGCCGTCGGGGCCGACGGCGGCTCACCCGGCCGTGCCGGCGCGCGCGAAATACGAGAGCACGGCGTCGGCGCAGCGCTGCCCCACCACTGGCACGAGATCCTCGCGCGTGGCCCGGCGCACGCCCGCCACGCTGCCGAACCGCGTCAGCAGAGCGCGGCGCCGCCGCGCCCCCACGCCCGGGATCGCATCGAGCTCGGAGGTCAGGTCGCGCCGCCGGCGCGCGGTCCGATGGAAGGTGACGGCGAAGCGGTGCGCCTCGTCGCGGACGTGCTGCAGCAGGCGGAGGGCCGGACTGGCGCGATCGAACGCCACGGGCACGTCGGCGTCCCGCGTCACCACCAGTTCCTCCTGCTTGGCCAGGCCGACGGCCATCAGGTTCGCCAGGCCGAGGCGCTCCAGGGCGCCATACGCGGCATCCAGTTGCCCCCGCCCGCCGTCGATGACGAGCAGGTCCGGAAACGGTCCCCCCGCCTCCACCAGCCGGGTGAACCGCCGGTGCACGACCTGCGCCATGGCGGCGAAGTCGTTCAGGAATCTGTCTGACGACCCGTAGGCACCGGGGACCCGGGACCGGGGATGTGCCACAACCGCAGCGTGATCCCCTGGTCCCTGCGCCCTGGTCCCTGTTCCCTGCCGGATTCTGTACTTCCGGTACTCCCCCCGGGCCATGCGGCCGTCCTCGCAGACCACCACGGAGGCCACCGTCTCGCTGCCCTGCAGGGTCGAGATGTCCACGCACTCGATGCGGCGCGGCAGCGCCGGCAGGGCGAGCGCCTCGCGCAGGCCGTCGAGCGCGGCACGCGCGTCCCCGGCTGGAGCGCCGACGGCGCGCACGGCCATCTCCGCGTTGCGCGTGGCCAGGTCCACGAGGCGGCGCCGGTCGCCGCGCTGCGGCACGAGGAGCCTGACGCGCCGGGCCGCCTTCGCCGTGAGCCAGGCCTCGGTCGTCTCGCTGTCCTCGATGGCCACGGGCAGGTCGACCTCGGCCGGCGGCAGATGGTCCTCGTAGAACTGCTGGAGCCCGGCCGCCACGAGGGCCGCGAGGCCGTCGGCGGCGTCGCCGGTCGCACTCTGCAGCGTGAGCCGCTCCACCACCCGCCCGCGGCGCACCTGGAACACCTGGAGCACGGCACGGCCGGCCTCCTGGGCGGCCCCGAACACGTCGCGGTCGCCGAAGGCCGGCGTGGCCATCTTCTGCTGCCGCGCGCCGACGGCCTCCAGCACGCGCATCGCGTCGCGGCGGTGGGCGGCCTCCTCGAAGCGCTCGGCCGCCGCGGCCTCCAGCATCCGCGCCCGCATGTCGTCCACGAGCTCCTCGACGCGGCCCTCGAGCAGCTTGCGCATGTCGTCGACGGCGGCGGCGTAGCGTTCGGGCGTGCAGACGCTCTCGACGCACGGCGCCAGGCAGCGGTGGATGTCGTACTCCAGGCACGGCCGTGGCCGCCGGCCCGTGATCACTTCGTTGCACGACCGCAGGCCGAACAGCTTGTGGCTGAGCCCGATGGTGCGCCGGGCGAGCGTGGCCGGCAGGAAGGGCCCGGCGTACACGTCGCCGTCGCGCGCCACCTGCCGCGCGACCAGCACGCGGGGAAACGCCTCGCTCGTCGTCAGGCGCAGGTAGGGGTAGCTCTTGTCGTCGCGCAGCAGGATGTTGAACTTGGGCGCGCGCTGCTTGATCAGGTTGTTCTCGAGCGCCAGCGCCTCGACGACCGAGTCGGTCACGATGACCTCCAGCGTCGTGACCTCGTCCAGCAGGGCGTCGGTCTTCGGGCCGGAGCCGTAGGCCCCGAGGTAGGTCCGGACCCGGTCGCGGAGCGCCCGGGCCTTGCCGACGTAGATGGTCTCGCCGGCGGCGTTGCCATACAGGTAGACCCCCGGCTGCTCCGGCAGCCGCGCGATCTGTTCCTTGAGATCCTGAATGGCCATGCGCTACTGTTAACGGTCACATTTTAGTCAATGACCTTCACTGGGTTCATCGGCGCCGCGTGCATGTTGCCGTTGCGCCTCATCATCAACGCCAGCGTCGCGCTGGGCATCCATCCCAACGTCCTCACGCTCATCGGCGTCATCATCAACGTCGCCGCGGCCTGGGCCATCGCCCTGGATCGGTTCGTCCTCGCCGGCGTCGTCATGATCTGCGCGAACATCTTCGACTTCATCGACGGCAAGGTCGCGCACATCACGGGCAAGCAGTCGCAGTTCGGGGCGTTCTGGGACTCCACGCTCGATCGCTTCTCGGACCTCGCCCTCTTCACCGGCCTCATCTGGCTCTACGCCGACCTGGGGCGCAAGGGCTACGTGCTCGTCGCGACCGCCGCCCTCATCTTCTCGATCATGACGAGCTACGCGCGCGCCCGCGCCGAGTCGCTCATCGACAAGTGCAAGGTGGGCTTCATGGAGCGGCCCGAGCGGATCGTGCTCTTCATGATCGGCGCCTTCACCGACCGCATGGCGGGGGTGCTGTGGGTGATCCTCGTGCTGGCCGTGGTGACGGTGGCCAACCGCATCTACTACACCTACCTGGCGCTCAACCGCCTGCCGATGCCCGACACGACCGGCGTGGGCGGCACGTTCTGGCGGTTCTTCTTCTGGCGTGACGAGCGCGCGACGCTGCCCTACGACATCTGGGTGGTCGCCATCCTGGCGTTCGTCTGGCTGACGCCGCCCGACTGGCTGCGGGACCCGACGGCGTCGGGCCTCGGCCTGCTCGGCTGGTGGCTCCGCTGACGGAGGCGGCCCGGACGACGGGCCGGGACGGACGTCTAGGCCCAGACGGTTTTTCGCTGCTCGTGCACGGTCACGACGCCTTTCGCTTCCTGGCGACGGCCTTCGGCCCGGTCGTCTTCACGCTCTTCTTCGGCGCGTCCGGCGCCTCGGCGACCTTGGCCGTCGACTTCTTGCCCGCGCTCACCTGATCGAGGCTGCGGCGCAGGGCCTCCATCAGGTCGATCACCTTCGGCGCGGCCTCTTCCTTCGGCGCCACCACCTCTTCGCCCGCCACCTTGGCGTCGATGATGGCCCGGAGTCCGGCCTGGTACTCGTCGGTGTAGGTCTTGAGGTCCAGGGGCCCTTCGTAGCTCGCGATCACCTGCTGGGCCAGCTTGGCCTCGGCCGGCGACACCTTGCCGCGCACCTCCCGAAGCTCGTCGATCTGGTCGATGGTGCGGATCTCGGCCGCGTGGTGCAGGGTGTACATCACCAGGCCCTGCTTGTGCGGCTTGACGGCCACCAGGTACTCCCGGCCGTGGATGGCCACCTTCCCGATGCCGGCCTTGCCGGCCATGCCGTCGCGCATGACGGCGTAGGCGTCGGCCGCCATGGGGCCTTCCGGCGCCAGGTAGTAGGCCTTGTCCACGTACATCGGGTCGATCTCGTCGGCCCCCGCGAACTGGACGAGGTTGATCACCTTGGTCGACTCGGTCTTCACCTTGGCGATGTCCTCGTCGTCCACCACGACCCACCGGCCCTTCTCGAACTCGTAGCCCTTGACCACCTCGGCGCTCGTGATGTCGCGCTCGCAGGTCGGACACCACTTCTTCTGCTGGATGCGCGTCTGGCAGACTTCGTGGAGCTGGTTGAACGAGATGGTGGCCGCCGACTCCGTCGCCGGATAGACCCGGACGGGAATCGTGACCAGACTGACCTTCAGGTAGCCCTTCCAGGTGGGTCGCGCAGCCATGTGAACGCTCCTCTTATCGGCGGTTGCCTTCCGGGCATTAGCCCGACCGGGAGTCCCGGTGTCCGGCGCGGCCCCACGGCCCGTCCCTGGGGCGCCGCCACCGCGCGGCCCCTCCCGGGCCGGTCACTCAGACGTCGTTCCTCGCGTCGCGGCCGTCCAGGTGGAGTCCCGGCCCCGAGTCGATGTCAATGGCGTGCTCGGCGATCTTCTCCCTGAGCAGCCGGCGCACCTCGCCGAGGCGCGGTCCCGGGACCGGCAGCCGGCGGGCCAGCGTCCGCAACCGCGAGGCCACCACGAGGATCGGCGACTCTCCGTCCAGCCACCGGAGACCGCCGATCTGCTCGTAGGGCATGAATCCCGACTCGGCCCAGATGCCGTCGGCGTAGAGCCCGAGGGCGATGCGCGACGTGAGGGGCACCACGCCGGCGTAGTACACGAACATCATCAGCTCGCCGAACACCGCCGGCAGGGGCCGGGGCACGAAGTACGCGGACGCGAGCAGGCAGCCCATGGCGGCGCCGATCGTGAGGCTCATCGCGTAGAAGGGCGGCTTCGGCGCGGCCCAGACCAGGAGGGCGCCCGGCCGCCGGCGCGCCCACTGGATCAGGGCGACCGCCGCGCGCACGTTGGCCACGAGGAAGCCGAGGCCCAGCACGAAGAGCACGTCCGGCAGGTACGCGGCGAGCGACACGTACCGAATTCTGCCCAGCCCCCGCGACCGGCGTCAATTGGCGGGCTGGATGGGTTCCTGGCGCGAGAGCGTGGGATCGAAGCAGCGCCGGCAGCGCGCCTCGTACGTGCCGTGCGCGCCGAGCAGCACGCGGTCGGCGCTGTGGACGAGCCGCTGCGTGTGGTTGGCCGGGTTGCCGCAGACCACGCAGATCGCCCGCGTCTTCGTGATGTATTCGGCCACCGCCAGCAGGTGCGGCATGGGCTCGAAGGGCCGCCCGAGGTAGTCCTGGTCCAGCCCGGCCACGATCACCCGCATGCCGCGATCGGCGAGTTCGCCGCAAGCCGCCGGCAGCGCCGCGTCGAAGAACTGGCCCTCGTCGATGCCCACGACCTCGGTGTCCTCGCGGACCCGGGCCAGCAGGTCCGCGGACGACGAGGCCGGCTCGGCCTCGAGCTTCAGGGCCCCGTGCGACACGATGTGGTCCACGGCGTAGCGCACGTCCACGGCCGGCTTGAAGATCTGCACGCGCTGTCGGGCGATCTGCGCCCGGCGCACGCGGCGGATGAGCTCCTCGCTCTTCCCGCTGAACATGCTGCCGACGATGACTTCGATCCAGCCCTGGCTGGCCGCGCGGACGACGTCCACTGCGTGGCTCCCGCGCCTAGGCCCGCGACTGGTACTCGCCCGACTCGGTGTTGACGCGGATCACGTCGCCTTCGCCGATGAAGGGCGGGACCTGCACCACCAGCCCGGTCTCCGTCGTCGCCGGCTTGAGCTGGTTCGTGGCCGTCGCGCCCTTGATGGCCGGCACCGTGGACACCACCTTGAGGTCCACGGTCTGCGGCAGTTCGATGCCGACGGGCTCGGTCCCGAAGAACTCGACGCTGATCGTCATCTCGGGCTTCAGGTAGCCGGACGAGTCCCCGAGCGCTTCCTCGCTCAGGTGGATCTGCTCGTAGGTGGAGGTGTCCATGAAGTGATGGCCGTCGCCGTCACTGTAGAGATACTGCATCTGCTTCTCGTCGAGCACCGCGCGCTCCACGACGTCTTCCGACCGCAGCCGCTGCTCCGCGCTGGCGTTGGTCCGCAGGTTCCGGGCCTTCACGCGGACGAAGCCGCGGAGGTTGCCGGGCGTCTTGTGCTCCAGCTCCATGATCCGGAGGAGGTCGCCGTTCTGGAGGATGATCATGCCCCTCTTGAGGCGCGTGGCCGGCAGTGTGTTCGCCATGGGTGTCCTACTGGGAAGTCTCGATCCCACGGATGGTATCACGCGGTCCTCGGCCCTCCGCACCGCAGCGGCCCGCGCCGCGCCGCGCGGGGGCCTCCGCCGGCGGCCCGGCCACGCCCCGGCCGCGCGCAGCGGCCGTGCTACCATCCCCTTCGTGGCGTTCGCGCGCTGGGATCCCGTCCGCGACCTGCTGGCCATCCAGTTCAAGATGGAGCGGCTGCCGGCGCCCACGTCTCAGGGCTGGGTTCCCGCCGCCGACCTCTGCGAGACCGCCGACGCCTACGTCGTCACGGCCGAGCTGCCGGGCGTGCCGCGCGACCAGATTCACCTGGACATCCAGGAGGGCCAGCTCACGCTGCACGGGCGCCGCGACGCCCGCGTCGCCTGCGACCAGTACCACCAGGTCGAACGCGGACACGGCGAGTTCGCCCGCACCTTCCGCCTGCCCATCGGCGTCGAGGCATCCCGCATCTCGGCCGAGCTCAAGGACGGCGTGCTGACCATCACCGTGCCGAAGGCGCCGACCCACGCGCCGCGGCGCATCGACGTCGGGTGACCTCGATGCGGCGCACCGCCGTGGCGCTCTCGCTCGTGCTGACCGGCGTGGTCGCCGGCCTGGTCGTCTCCGGCCGGATGCGCGCCACCGCCGATCTCGGCGCCACGCCGGAGCCGTCCGCCGCCGCCGACCAGCAGGCGCCGCCCGCTCCCGCCGCGCGAAGCGCCGCCCCGGTCCTCGCGGCCGGGCCCGACTTCACCCGCGTGGCCGAGGTGGCCACGCCCGCCGTCACCAACATCGCCTCGCTGCAGCGCGTGCGGGGCTCGGCCTCGCCCTTCGCGAGCGACCCGTTCTTCCAGTACTTCTTCGGCGACCCGGGCGACATGTTCGGCAGCCGCGATCGCTACGAGTCCAGCCTGGGCTCGGGCGTCCTCATCTCGAGCGACGGGTACGTACTGACCAACAGCCACGTCGTCGGCGAGGGCGAGGCGGAGGTCACCGTCGGCCTCGTCGACAAGCGGGAGTTCCGCGCGAAGGTGGTCGGCGTGGACACGTCCACCGATCTGGCGCTCCTCAAGGTGGACGCCCGCGGCCTGCCCACCATCCCGTGGGGCGACTCCTCGCGGCTGAAGGTGGCCGCCTGGGTGCTGGCGATCGGCAATCCGTTCCAGCTCAATCAGACGGTCACGCTGGGCATCGTGAGCGCGCTCGGCCGGGCCAACGTCGGCATCGCCGCCTACGAGGACTTCATCCAGACCGACGCCGCCATCAACCCCGGGAACTCGGGCGGCGCGCTGGTCAACGCCGCCGGCGAGCTGGTCGGCATCAATACCGCGATCTTCTCGCGCAGCGGAGGCTACCAGGGCATCGGGTTCGCCGTGCCGAGCAACCTGGCCCGGCGCGTCGTGGACGACCTGAAGAAGTACGGCGCCGTGCAGCGCGGCTCGCTCGGCTACTTCGAGGTCACGCCCCTCACCTCCCGGATCGCCAGCGAGATCGGCGCGAGCGGGACCGACGGCCTCGTCGTGACGCGGATCCACCAGCGCAGTGCCGCCTACCGCGCCGGCCTGCAGCCGGGCGACGTGATCCTGGCCTTCAACGGCAAGCCCGTGACCGACGCCGCCGCGTTCCTGCGGGCGATCGCCGATGCGCCGGTGGGCAGCACCGCGACGCTCGAAGTCCTGCGCGACGCGCGGCGGCAGACCCTGCGCGTCCCGGTGCAGTCCTCGTCAGGCCAGGCCGTTCCCCAGCGTTGACGGCGGCGCCGTCAGGCGCGCCGGCGATCCGCCACCGCACGTGCCGGCCGGGGCGCCGGCAGTCCCTCCGCCACCCAGGCCCGCGGGCCCGACACGGCCCGGCTGTCCGCCGCCACACACCGCCAGTGCCGCTCCTGTCCCCGCGTCAGTCCGATGCGCGGCGTCCAGCGGACCACCGGCGCCGGGTCGCCGCGGAGGATGGTGAGCGGACCCGAGGTGAGGTCGCGGGTGTTCTCCGCCAGGGTGATGCCGAACGCGCGCCCCAGGTTCCCCGGGCCCCGGCACAGCGCCACGTCGGGCGGCGGCACACCGCCCGGACGCGTTCGCCGGGCGCGCATCAGTTCCAAGCCTTCCAGCGGTTCCGCGGCCCGGATGAGGACGGCGGCCGGGCGGGCGTCGGCCTCGGTCACGGCGTTCAGCAGGCAGTGCATGCCGTAGTTGAGATACACGTAGGCGCGCCCCGGCGGACCGTAGAGCGGGGCGTTGCGCGGGGTCGGGCCCGGCGCGGCGTGGCAGGCCGGATCCGATTCGCCGACGTACGCCTCCACCTCGACGATCCGGCCAGCCACGCGCCCGTCCGGCCCGTCGTGGACGAGCACGGCCCCGATGAGCTCGCGGGCGACGACGAGCGTCGGCCGCGCGTAGAAGCGCGGCGCGAGGGGCCGGCCGGACGCGGCCCGGCCCGCCGTCACTCCCCGGCCTGCCCGGCCTTGTAGGACACGCGGCCGTCGAGGAAGCGTGCGTTGGCAACGGCCACGTGGTCGCCGCCCGGGGTCTCGATCACGGTCTGCGTGGGCGTGATGGCCACGAGCGTGCCCGACGCCTCCTCGATCGACACCGCGTCGCCCGGGCGCAGGATCTTCCGGGCGTAGAAGCCCGCGATCATGCCCCGCGTCACGTCGCGGCTGCCCAGGCCGAGCGACAGGCCGAAGGCCAGCGCGATGCCCCCCAGGGCGCAGATGGTCACGATCCGGATCATCTCGGTGTCGATCCGGAGCTGGGCCAGCGCCATGATGCCGGTGACGAACAGGATGAGGCCCGCGGTCACGCTGCCGAGCGTCGGCGCCAGGTCGATGCCGGAATCGCCGGCCGCGCGGCGCACCGCGCTGCCCGCGACGTCGGCCGCCGCGCTCCCGCCGAGCAGCACGGCCACGGCGGCCAGGACGTTCGGCAGGTAGGAGAAGAAGGCCCGGATGGAGTCGGCGATGGGCGTCAGGCCCAGCATCGTCGCGCCGGTCTGCGTGAAGAGCAGCAGCGTGCCCGTGTAGACGAGGGCCGGCACCCACTCGCTCGCCGGCTGGTGCACGCCGACGCGCTTGACGAGGCCGGTCAGGCCGAGCATGTCGCTGAGGCCGTCCACGCGGGCCCGGCGGCAGGCGAGGCGCGTGACGCGCCGGATGCCCCGGGCGGCCAGGACCAGGGCGACGGCGAGCACGACGCCGAGCACGATGCGCGGCAGGACGCCCGTGATCGTGGCCACGAGGTCCCGATAGGCCATCCCCAACTGTTCACTCAGCACGACGGCTCCCCTTCCCGATGCCCAACGCCTCGAAGATCGCCCGGAGGTACTCCAGGAGCACCCCGGTCAGCCCGACCGCTGCCAGGTCGACCGCCTGCCCCGACAGCTCGCGGCGGGCGATGGATCGGTGCACGCGGCCGAGCAGCCGGGCGAACGACTCGTCGCCGTCCTCCTCCAGCGCGCCCGCCAGGCCCAGCAGCGGCTCGTCCGGCGGTTCCGGGGCGGGCGGCTCAGCCATCCACGCCTCCGAGCGCCTGTCGCAGTTCCTGGCGTGCGCGCAGGATCCGCATCTTGACGGCCGACAGCGAGATGCCGATCGCGGCCGCGATCTCCTCGTAGCTCATCTCGTCCAGTTCGCGCATCACCAGCGGCACGCGCAGCGTGTCGCTCAGGCGCGCCACGGCGGCCCGGACGCGCGAGACGTCGGCCTGCTGCTCCAGCGCCGCCTCCGCCTCCGGCGCCACCTGCAGCGCCGCGGCATCCGGCGCGGCGTCGTCGAGGGCGACGTCGCCATCGTGTTTCTTCGCGGCGCGCCGGTGGTTCAGACAGTGATTGACCTTGATGCGATACAACCAGGTCGAGAACTTGGATCGGCGCTCGTACCTGCGGAGGGCGAAGTACGCCTTGACCAGCACCTCCTGGGCGAGGTCTTCGGCCTCGTCCGCCGACGCGAGGTAGCGGCAGTTGGCGATCACGCGCCTGCGGTGGCGGGCCACCAGCTCGTCGAACGCCCGCGTGTCGCCGCTCAGCGACAGACGGGCCTGCTCGACGAGCGCGGCATCGGGGTCGTCCGGCCGGTCGGGGTCCTGGTCCACGTCCATTTAGTCCGGTCTCGTCCGGGGGATTCTACCGGCAGGGCTGCACGGGCGCGGGGGCGGCGGATGGAGGTCATGGAAGCGTCCCAGTGCCTGGGACACCTCCGTCACCCGGAAAGTCACGTCGTCTTGGCCCCGGCCAGCACCTCGCGCAGGTACCGGCCCGTGTGCGAGCCTTCGACGTGGGCCACCTGTTCGGGGGTGCCCATGGCCACGAGGCGGCCGCCCCCGACCCCTCCCTCCGGGCCCAGGTCGATGACCCAGTCGGCCGTCTTCACGACGTCCAGGTTGTGCTCGATGACCACGAGCGTGCTGCCGGCTTCGAGCAGCTTCCGGAACGCCGCGAGCAGCTTGGCGATGTCGTCGAAGTGGAGGCCCGTCGTCGGCTCGTCCAGGATGTAGAGCAGGCGCTCGCCGCCCGCCGACGCCAGGTGCGCGGCGATCTTCACCCGCTGCGCCTCCCCGCCCGAGAGCGTGGTGGCCGGCTGGCCCAGGCGGATGTAGCCGAGGCCGATCTCGTCGAGCACCTGGAGGCGGCGCAGGACCTTCAGCGAGCCGCTGAAGAACTGCAGGGCCTCTCGCACCGTCAGGTCCAGGATCTGGGTGACGTTCCTGCCCCGGTAGCGCACGTCGAGGACGGCGGGCTTGAAGCGCTTGCCGTCGCAGTGCTCGCAAGGGACGAAGACGTCGGCCAGGAACTGCATCTCCACCCGCACCTCGCCCTCGCCCTGGCAGGCCTCGCAGCGCCCGCCCGGCACGTTGAACGAGAAGGAACTGGCCGTGAGACCGCGGCTCCGGGCGTCCTTGGTGGATGCCAGGAGCTCGCGGATGGGATCGAAGGCCTTCAGGTAGGTGACGGGGTTCGAGCGCGGCGTCCGGCCGATGGGCGCCTGATCCACGAGCACGACGTCCGAGATGAGCTCGGCGCCCTCGAGCCGGCGGTGGAAGCCGACCTTCCGATCCCAGTCGCCCTTTGCCCGCTTCAGCCCCGCGTAGAGGACGTCGTGCACCAGGGTGGACTTGCCCGATCCGCTCACGCCGGTGACGCAGGTGAGCGTGTTCAGCGGGATCTCGATGTCCACGCCCTGGAGGTTGTGCTCGCGCGCGCCGATGAGGCGCAGCCGCTGCGGCCCTCCCTTGCGGCGCTGCGCGGGCACGGGAATCTGCAGCTCGCCGCGGAGGTACTTCGCGGTGAGGGAGCGCGGCTCTTCGAGGAGCCCCGCCAGCGGCCCGCTGTAGATCACGCGGCCGCCGTGCTCCCCGGCGCCCAGCCCCATGTCGACCACGTGATCGGCCACGGCGATCATGTCGGCGTCGTGCTCGACGACGAGGACCGAGTTGCCGAGATCGCGGAGCTGGCGCAGGATGCCGATGAGCCGCTGGTTGTCGCGCGCGTGCAGGCCGATCGAGGGCTCGTCGAGCACGTAGAGCGTGCCCACGAGCGCGGCGCCGAGCGACGTCGCCAGGCTGATCCGCTGGGCCTCGCCGCCCGAGAGCGTCGAGGAGAGGCGATCGAGCGTCAGGTAGTCCAGTCCCACGTCCGCCAGGAAGCCCAGCCGGCGCCGGATCTCGACGAGCACCTTCTGCGCGATGGCCGCGTCCTGCGGTCCGAGCGACAGCTCGTCGAAGAAGCGCCGCGCCTCGTCGGTCGTGAGCGCCGACACCTGGTCGATCGTCCGGCCGGCGACCTTCACCGCCCGCGCCTCGCGCCGCAGCCGGGTGCCGCCGCAGTCCGGGCACGTCTGATAGCCCCGATAGCGGCTGAGGAACACGCGGACGTGCACCTTGTATTTCTTCCGCTCGAGCCAGGCGAAGAAGCCCCGGACGCCGCCCCAGTCCGCGCCGTCGCCGTCGATGACCAGGCGCTGCTGCTGCGGGGACAGGTCGCGCCACGGCACGTCGAGCGGCACGCCGATCGACCGGGCCACCTTCTTCAGCTCGGCCAGGTGCGACCGGTAGTGGGGCTTCGTCCAGGGCTCGATTGCGCCCTGGGCCAGCGTCTTGGCGGGATCGGGCACCACGAGGTCCACGTCCAGCTCGATGACGTTCCCGAACCCGTGGCACGACGGGCAGGCGCCGAACGGGTTGTTGAAGGAGAAGAGACGCGGCTGCGGGGTCTCGTAGGTGAGCTGGCACGGCCGGCACTCGAACCGCTCGCTGAAGAGGTGCCGCGCCCCCGTCCCGCCGTCCGCCGTCACCTCGATGGCCCACGCGGCCCCGCCGCCCTGCTGGTAGGCCACCTCGATCGAGTCGGTGAGGCGCGAGCGCTGATCCGAGGCCACGCGCAGGCGATCCACGACCACCGAGAGCGCGCCGGCGCGGTCGACGACGTCCGGCGTGAGGTCCTCGAACGCCACGGCGGCGCCGTCCACCAGGAGCCGGCCGAAGCCCTTCCGGCGCAGCGCGTCCACGGCGGCCATCCCGGCCGAGACGGGCGCCGCCGGCTCGGGACCGGCGTCGTCGCCGGCGTCCGGGTCGTCCCCCTCGTCGTCGGCCGCCGCGCGGGCCGGCGCCTGCGCCGCGAGGACGGGCATGTCGAAGCCGACGAGCAGGCGCGTGCCGTCCGGCAGGGCCAGGAGGCGGTCGGCGACGACCTCGGCGGTCTCCCGCACGACCTCCGTGCCGCAGCGCGTGCAGTAGGTGCGGCCGACGCGCGCGTACAGCAGCCGCATGTAGTCGTGGACCTCGGTGACCGTGCCCACCGTGGACCGCGGGTTGCGCACGCTGTTCTTCTGGCGGATGGCGATGGCCGGAGCGATGCCCTCGATGCTGTCCACATCGGGCTTCTCCATCCGCTCCAGGAACTGGCGGGCGTAGGCGGACAGCGACTCGACGTAGCGCCGCTGCCCCTCGGCGTAGATCGTGTCGAACGCCAGGGACGACTTGCCGGACCCGCTCACGCCCGTGAGGACGACCAGCTGGCTGGACGGCACGGTCACGTCCACGTGCTTGAGGTTGTGGGTCCGGGCCCCCCGGACGACGAGGGGCTCGGGCGCGGAGCGAAACGGGGCCATGGCGCGGCGGGTCCGTCCGGCCGGGGCCGGTTCGGGGTTCCGAACCCAAGATGGTAGCGCACGGAACCGCCCGCCGTCGCACGGGCGGCGAAGTGGCCGAAATCGTCACCACCGGCGCGCAAGATTCGCGGCCCTGGCGGTCCGCCGCCGCCCCGACGGCCGGGCCGGCGCCCACCTCCGCCCGGCGCGGCGCGGGATCGCCCGCGGCGGCACCCTGGCACGGATCCTGTTACGCCGTAGGACGTGGCCCCCGCCCCGCTTGCCCACGCACCTCGCCGCAGCGTGCTGGTCGTGAACGACCAGGACGGGATGCGGCAGACCGTGCTGCGCACGCTGCAGGCCCGCGGCTTCTACGTCCAGTGGGCCCGGACGGGCCGCGAGGCCCTCGAGGCGGTACGGCGCGAGCGCCCGGACGTCGTGCTCATCGACATGGACCCGCCGGCGGTGGACGGCTGGGAGTCGGCGCGGCGCCTGAAGGCCGACCCGGTGACGCGCAGCATCCTGGTAGTGGCCATGTCGGAGAACGCCCGGACCGACTCGCGCAACCTGGCCATGCGGGTGGGGTGCGACGCCTTCGCCGCCAAGCCCGTGGACGTCGAGCACCTGGCCGAAAGCGTCGAGCGCCTCGTCGCGGCGTAGCGCGCAGTCCCCTCTTGGCCTGACGGCCCTCCGGGACTACCATCCCCGAAGTCCGCCCTCCGTCCGTCGAGGACCGCGGGATCCGCCATGTCGCGCAGCACCGACCCGACCAACGCTCCCGCGGCGACGTGGGACTGGACGGTGACGTCCGATCGCGTCGCGTACTCCGCCGGCTGGCACGCGCTCCTCGGCGTCGCACGGGGCGACAGCGTGGAGTCCCTGCACGCGTGGCTCGGCCGGGTGCACCCCGACGACATCGCCGCGGTCATGGACGCGCTGGGCCGCCACTTGAGCGGCGAGACCCCGCTCTTCCGGAGCGAACACCGCCTTCGCGCCCGGGCCGGCGCTTTCCAGTGGGTGGTGGCCGAAGCCACCGCCGAACGCGACGGCGAGGGCAAGGCGCTGCGTCTGGCGGGCACGCTGGCGGAGGTGGCCGAGCGGAACCGGACCGACACGCTGGCGGGCCTCCCGGGCCTCGCCGCGTTCACGGCCCACGTCGACCGCCTGCTGGGCGCGGCGCGGGAGAATCCGTCGGCCCGCTTCGCGGTCCTGCTGGTGGACCTGGACAACTTCGACGCCATCAACGGATCGCTGGGCATGGAAGGCGGCGACGTGCTGCTGCGCGACGTGCTGACGCGCCTGGCCCGGTGCCTGCGCGAGGGCGATCTCGTGGCCCGCCTGGGCGCGCACGATCCCCGCACCGCCCAGGCCGGCGCGGGCCTGCCGCCCCTCTCCGGCGACGAGTGCGCGCTGGCGCTGTCCAACCTGGAGGACGCGCGCGACGCGGCCCGCGTGGCCGCGCGCCTGCACGAGCAGCTCGCTGCGCCCTTCCCCGTGGCCGGCCACCGCCTGTTCACGTCGATCTCGATCGGCATCGCCATGAACAGCGCCGCGCACGACGGCGTGGACGACCTGCTGCAGGACGCCTACTCGGCGCTCGTGCGGGGCAAGGCGCGCGGCCCGTCCGAAACCCAGCTCTTCGACGACTCGGCGCGGGCCCTGCCGTCCGAGTTCATGGAGCTCGAGGCCGACGTGGACGCGGCCGTGCAGCGGGGCGAGTTCGAGATGTGGTTCCAGCCCACGGTGGCCATCGCCGACGGGGCCCTCGTGCGCGCCGAGGGGCTCCTCCGCTGGCGCCACCCCACCCGCGGGCTCCTCCGCCCCAACATCTTCGTGCCCCTGCTGGAGGAGACCGGCCTCATGGTCTCGCTGGGGTGGCGGACGATCGGCCAGGGCTGCCGGGCGCTGGCCTCGTGGCGCGCCGCGCACCAGGCGGCGGGCGCCATGCGGATCTCGGTGAACCTGTCGGTGAAGCAGTTCCACGCGCCCGACCTCGTCGCCCGGCTGTCGGCCGCGGTGGCGGCCGCGGGCGTCGCGCCCGGGGACCTCGAGCTGGAGATCGCCGAACTGGACGCGATGACGCACCTCGAGCACGTGGTGGGCGTCTCGTCGGCGCTCCGGGCCGCCGGGTTCAAGGTGGCGCTGGACGACTTCGGCCTGGGCCTGGCGACCATCGAGCACATCAAGCGGCTCGGCGCCCACACGCTGAAGATCGACCGCAGCTACATGGGCGGGCCGCAGCAGGGCGCCAGCCTGGGCGTCGTGCAGTACGCCATCGAGCTGGCGGCCATCCTGGGCATCGACGTGGTGGCCGAGGGCATCGAGACACCCTCGGAGCTCCAGATGCTCCGCTCGCTCGGATGCCCGCTGGCCCAGGGCTTCTACTTCTCGCGCGCCATGGCCGCCGAGGACGTCAAGGCGCTGCTCGGCCGGATCGCCGGCACCGGCTGGTGGGCGGGCGCCGCCCCCGGGAGCGTGCGCCGCCGCCGCGACTCGGACGCGACGGTGGAGGCCGCCGGGCGCTAGGCCCACCGCCGCCGGGGGCCGGCGGCCCCTCGTCGCGCCACACCCGGCCCTCGCCGCGGGAGGCTCCGGCCGGCGGGCTCGCGTGGTAGGATCGTGGGTCTTGGTGCCCGGCCTGCCGTGGCGCCACGCGACCTCGCCTGGCCGGCGTAGCTCAGTTGGTAGAGCAGCTGATTCGTAATCAGCAGGTCGTCGGTTCAAGTCCGACCGCCGGCTCCAGAGTCTTGGCCTAAGTCCCCATCCATTCCGCGTCAGCGCCGGTCTCAGGGGACTCTCGGGTACCGACAGCGACCGACGACTACCACGCGGCTCTTCCGCGGTCGCTCCGCCTGTGCGTTGCCTCACAGGAGCTCATCGTCTAGTGCGGGTGGCAGCACGCCGAGTAGAAAGTCCCTTCGCCTCCTGACCAAAGGTCTGCATTCGCGTGCGCCGGTGAGTCCAGCCGTCGCAGTGGAACCAGACATCATGAGCGGGGCGGCCCGCGTGTTTGGCCTGGGCGCCGCTACACATTCTTCGCGCTTGCGCCACGCCGGACGGCTACGGCAGAGTTTGCTTGCGGGAGGCTCTCGCATGCCCACCTGCCGGCTCGTCATCCCACTCGTGCCCATTGTCGTGCTCGCCCTCCTCGCCGTGCACCCGCGGCAGGCCGTCGCGCAGGCGCCGGCCCCGCTGCATGTCTACTCCGTCGCGGTCAGCCCCGGCGGCGCCACGCTGACGATCACGGGCACCGGGTTCGGCGCGGCCCCCGACGTTACGGTGAACGGACAGCCCGCTGAGGTGCTGCCGGGCGGGACCGAGGAGCGGATCGACGCTGTATTACAGACCGTGCTGCTCGAGACGCCTGGCACGTATCGCGTCACCGTCGTCGACCCGGCGCGGCAAGCGGGCGAAGTGTTCGTGGTGGCGACAATGCCCGGAGTAGCCGTCATCCCATCGCAGACGGGCGACACCGTGAAGACCGCCCCCGAGCCGTCGCGACGGGAGGCCGCGTCGCCGCCCGCGCGCCGCTCAGCGCGCGCCGGCACCGATCCGGCCGCGTCGCGAAGCGCCAGCGATCCGCTGGTCTTTGAGACCGGCGATATCACGGCCGTAGGCATCGGCGCCCTGTGGTCGAATACCACCGGCTTTGATAACTCTGCGCTCGGCACCTCCGCGCTCTACTCCAACACGACGGGCACCTTGAACACGGCCAGTGGCAGCTACGCGCTCTTCAGCAACACGACGGGCAACGACAACACGGCCAGCGGCAGCAACGCGCTCCGAACCAACACGACGGGCACCTTCAACACGGCCAGCGGCGCCGGTGCGCTCTACTCGAACGTGTCGGGTCGTTTCAACACGGCCACCGGTGCGGACGCCCTGGGCTCCAACACGACGGGCGAACACAATGTCTCGACCGGCTATGTGGCGCTGTGGAGCAACACCACCGGCACGTTCAACACCGCCACAGGATCGACGGCCTTGTCGTTGAACACCACCGGGACGAACAACGTTGCCACCGGCGCCCAGGCGTTGCAACTCAACACCACGGGCAATGACAACACGGCCCACCGGCACGAGCGCCCTCTGCAACAACACGGCTTCGTTGAACACCGCCCACGGGACCAGCGCGCTCTACAGCCTGACGACCGGTGGCTCGAACGTGGCGCTGGGCGACCGTGCCGGGTTCAATGCCACGACCGGCTCCTACAACGTCTACCTCGGCGCCGGCGTGCACGGCACGGCCGGCGATACGAATACCATTCGCATCGGCTTCCCCTATAACGGCGGCGCGGGCCAGAACCGGACGTTCATCGCCGGCATCCACCGCGCCGCGCTCACCGGGCCGGCCGTGCCGGTGTTCGTCGATGCGAACGGCCAGCTCGGGACGGTGACGGCACCGGTCGTGACCGGCGGCGGCACCCTTGCCCCGTCGGTCCACCCGCGGGACTTCGAGGCCCTCGTCGCGCTCGTGCGGGCCCAGCAGGCCACCATCGCGGAACAGGCCGCCGCCCTCGACGCGATGCGCCAGCGGCTCGACGCGATGGATCGCCGCGCGCGGGGTCGATAGGGCTCGGACGCCGTGATCTGAACACGCAGGTATGACGACCAGCACGTCGGGTGCCCGCCGTGCCTCCGGCCTGGGAATGCCCGAGCACCGTGGACACTCCGGTGACACGCCCGTCCACGCGTGAGGTCCGGGAGCGAGACGCAAACCGACACGGGCGCAGTGCGGCACGGGCCGAGGATCGGGCCTTGGGGATCACGGCGGTGGTGACTTTCTGCCGCCCTCCAGCGGCTCAGCCGCGGTCGGTGGCCGCGCCCGAACGCCACGGCGGCGGCGCCAGGTGCCGGTCTGGGGTCGTGGCCCTGCGGCGCGGGTGATACGCCGTCAACTCACACGGCCCTACTGCCTCGTTCGGCATCGAAGTCCACCCACCCAGGGGGTACTCGGAAGCACCACCGCTGCCGGGCCGCACGGACCCCGGCGCGTCCGGCTCCCCTGCCGGTCCCGCCCCGGACACCACCTCGACGGTCGCCGCCGCCCGCCCGGCGCATGGCCGGAAGGACGCACCCACGACAGCAGTCCCGGCGTCGCCGTCGTGCCGCCGGTCCCGCCGCCGACCCGTCGGCCGGCTCGCCCGGCACGCGACGAGCTGGTGGTGCGTCGGCCGTAGTCCGGGCCCGGACAAGCCATCAGTCGACGGCGGGTGACGACGGAATTGTTGGACCTCCAACCGGTTCGATACAACTTCGCGCGTCCGACCTACGGATGACGTTTCGGACTCGGCCGCTCGGTCAATGGCGGCGGCCTGAGTCGCGAGGCGAGGCGGCTCGCGTTGCGCCCGCGAATCGCCTGCAGGTGGGCGGCGGCGGCCGGACGACGGCGCTTTGGTCTACGCGGGCTGGACACCACGGCTCGCGCGAGGGGATGGGAGGCAACAGGCATGAGACTTTTCGCTCTGGCGGCGGCGCTCGGGCTCTCGGTATGGTGCAGCACGCCCGCGATGGCGCAGGGCGGCGGCGCCAGCAGCACCGGCACGATTCAGGGACGCGTGACCGACGCGCAGGGCGCCGTCCTGCCGGGCGTCACGGTGACGGCCACCAGCCCGTCCGCGCTCGGCGCGCAGACGGCCATCACGTCCGACACGGGCAATTACCGCTTCCCGGCCCTGCCGCCGGGGGTCTACGCCGTGAGCTACGAGCTGGCCGGCTTCAACACCGTGCGGCGCGAGGGCATCCAGCTCTCGCTCGGCTTCACGGCCACGCTGAACGTCGAGCTCGCGCTGGCGTCGCTGCAGGAGACGGTGACCGTCACGGGCGAGTCGCCCGTCATCGACACCACGGCCACCCGCATCCAGCAGAACTTCAAGACCGAGCAGCTCGCCTCGATTCCCAACGGCCGTGACATGTGGTCGCTGCTCGCGGTCACGCCGGCCGTGCAGATGTCGCGCATCGACGTCGGCGGCAACCGCGCCGGCACCCAGACGGGCTACACCGCCTACGGCTTCAGCGGCCAGGTGCGCGTCCTCATCGAGGGCATCAACACCACCGAAGGCACCGGCGGCGCCGGCTTCTACTTCGACTACTCGTCGCTCGAAGAGGTGTTCCTCGGCACGTCGGGCCAGTCGGCCGAGATGCCGAACCCGGGCGTGCAGAGCCAGTTCATCGCCAAGTCCGGCGGCAACCAGTTCTCGGGCGAGTACTACCTCGACTGGTACAACAACTCCCTCCAGGGCGCGAACATCCCCGGCTCCTACACGGACCCGGCGGCGTTCAACAACAGCCCCATCCGCGCGCACAGCAACGAGATCGACCACTACTACGACACGGCCATCAACGTCGGCGGCCCGATCAAGCGCGACAAGGTGTGGTGGTTCGGCACCTACCGCACGCAGTTCAACGCGGTGGCCCAGCCGAACTTCAACTTCGACAAGACGTTCGACACCAAGCTCTGGAATCCGGTCGGCAAGATCACCTACCAGATGAACCAGAACAACAAGTTCATCGGGTACTACCAGTGGGGGCAGAAGCTGCAGCCTACCCGCCTGCCGTTCGGCACGGCGCGCTACGACTCGGTGGGCCCCACCTACAAGCAGGACTCGGGCTCGTGGGTGTGGAAGGGCGAGTGGAACGGCACGCTGAGCGACAAGCTCTACGTCGAGGCGCGCTTCGGCGACTTCGGCTACTACTTCCCCACCCTCGCCAACAGCGACGACGACTACTTCTGGCGCGACTCGGGCACGCTCGAAATCGCCGGCGCGCACCGCAAGTGGCAGCTCGACCGCGACCGCAAGCAGGTCACGGGCGCCGGCACGCTGTTCCTCGACACGGGCGCGGGCAGCCACACCCTCAAGTTCGGCGGTGAGCTCCTGAACGAACAGGGCTACGAGGGCTACCTGCAGGGCGTGGGCGGCAACATCGAGCACGTCTACAACAACGGCCGCTCGAACCAGGTGATCTTCCGGCTCCCGACCGCGACCGACGCCGGAGCGCTCGGCCTCGGCAAGGACGGCGCGCTCACGTCGCGGTCCGCGCTGAACGTGCGGAGCGCCTTCATCAACGACACCTGGAACAACGGGCGCCTCACGGTGAACGCCGGCGTGCGCTTCGACCACTACAACGCCTTCCTCCCCGCGCAAGAACAGCTCGCGGCCACCGTGGGTCCCGTGAGCGTGGCCGCCAAGTCGTTCGCCAAGCAGGACATGTTCACGTGGAACGGCGTCGCGCCGCGCGTCGGCGTCATCTTCGACCTGGCGGGCGACGGCCAGACGGTGCTGAAGGCCAACTACGGCTACTTCTGGCACAACCCGGGGGTGGGCGTCGGCGGCGCCGCCAATCCGAACACGGCCGCCAAGAACGCCACCTACCGCTGGAACGACGCCAACGGCGACCGCGTGTGGCAGCCCGGCGAAGAGACGACCCTCGTCAGCGCCGCGCTCGAAGGTGCCGTCCTCCTCGATCCCGACATCACGCAGCCCTACAGCCATGAGGCCAGCGTCTGGCTCGAGCGGCAGCTGGCCTCGACGCTCGGCGTGCGCGCGGGCTTCGTCTACAAGACGCAGGACGACCTCATCGACACCTCGGCGCAGCCGCTGCGCGGCTTCGACGCGTTCACGGTGCCCTTCACCTACGTGGACATCGGCGTGGACGGCCGGCGCGGCACGGCGGACGACACGAACATCGCGATGCTGGGCCTGCCCTCCTCGCTCGCGTCGCAGTTCCCGACCACGACCATCGTCAGCAACACCAACCAGTACTCGCGCGCCAGGACGGCGGAGCTCTCGCTCAACAAGCGGTACGGCAACCGGTGGTCCGGGCAGATCGGCGGCGCCTTCACCTGGCTGACCGACTTCCCGAACGGGCCGCAGCGCAACCCGAACAGCCCCGGCGCCGAGGACCGGACGCTGTGGAACATGAAGGTCACGGCGAGCTACGACGCCGGGTGGGGCGTGCGCGTCACCCCGGTCATCCGGCACCAGTCGGGGTCCAACTACGCCCGCGAGCTGACGATCTCGGCGCCGGCGGGCCTCATCGCGACGTCGGGCGGCACCGGCGGCAACCGCGCCTACGCCGACAGGGCCGGCGACAACCGCGAGGACAACATCTGGGTGTTCGACATCCGGGGCGAGAAGACGATCGAGACGGTGGGCCGCACGCGCGTCCGGCTCTTCCTCGACCTCTTCAACATGGCCAACAGCCACTCGTCGGAGACGATCAGCCGGGCCACCGGCCTCGGCTACCAGAAGCCGTCGGCCATCCTCGCGCCGCGCACGGCGCGCCTGGGCTTCCGCTTCGTCTGGTAGCGCATCCACATCGGAGGCGGGCGTGCCCCCGGGGCGCCCGCCTCCATCGAGCGGCTCCTGTGGGGGAGTCTCGTTCGCGGGAGGTTCACCTTTTCCTCGGTGCCTCCCGCGCTTTTTCCGTACGGCGGTCCCTCCCCCGGGCACGCCGTCCCGGCCCGGCCTCCGGCGTTCGGTCCGCGGGCCGCCAGGTGCACGCCCCTGGGCCGGCCTCAGCGCTGTCCCGCGCGTGCCTTCAGCGCGGCCCAGCGCCGCATGACGTCCTGCAGCTGCGCGCGGGCCGCATCGCAGGCCGCCACCTGACGCGCCGTCGGGCGCGCCCCCGCCTCCTGCATGGCCATCGCCGCCGCCAAGAGGCCACGGCTCGCGCCGTCGAGCGTCGGCGGCCCGGCGGGGGCCGGCGCGCCGAAGAAGCGGCCGGCCGCCGGCCGCGGGTCG
>JBFWXO010000035.1:0-69348 GCA_050187355.1 Vicinamibacterales bacterium | reverse complement strand
CCACCCACTGGCTGATGTTGGGGGCGATCCGCTCGCGGATCGCCGGGTCCGGCTCGTGGAGCTCGAGCGCCAGGTAGCCAATGGGACAGCCGTACTGGCACTCGGTTCCCACGAGGTGCTGCCGGTAGCCGTTCAGCAGCGCGAACACCCGGTCGATGGGGTCGTTGACGCCGTCCCAGAGCGGCTGGAGCAGCATCTGGTCGATGCCCGCCAGGTAGGCGTCGAGGACGGCGACCAGCAGGTCCTGCTTGCCGGGGAAGAAGTGGTACAGGCTTCCGGAGTTGGCGTCGGCGGCCTTGAGAATGTCCGCGATGGACGTCGAAGCGTAGCCCTTCTCCCAGAAGAGCTGCATCGCGGTGAAGACGATCCGTTCGCGGGTGGTGGCCACGGCAGCACTCTGAGTTGAGTGCTCAATCAAGTAGCAAACCATGCTGATTTTTGTCAATCAGTCGCGTAAAGCGCCGTTGACGGATGCTGGGACCAACGGCGCGGACTCCGGTGGCCGGCCGGCCGGGACGGCCATCGGTGCCGGCCCCGGCAGCCGCACTCCGCGCGCCAGTTCGCGGAGGAGGGCGGCCTCGAGCGCCGAACGGCGGCCCACCCGATCCCCGGACATCGACGGATGGGCCCGCCGGCGCTGGCGTTCGTGTCCGATCGAGAAGCCGACGACGGCCCCGACCGCGCCTCCGATGACGGCCGTCGTCCACACCTTCCGATCGGAGTGCACGGCGTCGTCGAAGGCGCGCAGGCCGCCCAGCAGGCCCACGCCGAACCCCGCTGCGGCCCCGACCGCGGTCCATGCGACCGTGGCGGCGTCCCGGGCCTCGACGGGCCCGGCCGCGCACACGACGCCGATGAGGACGGCAACGATCGATCGACGCATGGCCCACCTCCCTGCGCACCCGCGCGCCGTGCCCCGTGTGAGGTCCCTCGCGCGCGCGGTGGTTTCAGGGTACGCCAGGGCGGCGCTGGCGTAGGCTTCGGGCGTGCCGTATCGCATCGACATCGACGACCCGCCCGGCGACGCGCTGGACCGCCTCGTCGAGTTGGGGGCCCTGGACGTGGAGCCGTTCGGAGATCGGCTCGCGGCCTTGATGCCCGACGGCGTCGCTCCAGAAAGCGCGGCCCGCGCGCTGGGGGTCGGGGCGGTCGCCGTGTCCGCCGCCACGCCGCGCGACGGTGGATCGGTGTGGGTGCTCGGGCCGCGCGCCGTGACGGTGGGCGGCCTGACGGTCGCGCCGGAGGGGCTCCCGGCGATCCCGGACGCGCTTCGCCTGATCGACACGCCGGCCTTCGGCACCGGGCTCCATCCCACGACCGCGCTGTCGCTGGCCGCCCTGGCCGATGCCCTGGCGAACGCGCCGGGCCGACCCATGCTCGACGTCGGCACCGGATCGGGCATCCTCGCGCTCGCGGCGCTGCGGCTGGGCGCCCCCGAGGCCACGGGGCTCGACGTCGATCCCCTGGCGCTGCACGCCGCCGCCGCGAACGCGCGCCTGAACGGCCTCGCCGATCGGCTGCGCCTCGTCGGCGGCGGGCCCGACGCGGTCGACGGCACCTGGCCGCTCGTGGCCGCCAACGTGCTGGCCGCGCCCCTCATCGAGATGGCGCCCGTGCTGGTCCGGAGGGTGGCGCGGCGGGGCCGGCTGGTGCTCTCCGGCATCCCGCTCGCGCTCGAGGCCGACGTCCGCCGCGCCTACCAGCACCTGGGCATGCACCACCGGCACACCGATCGGCGCGCCGGCTGGACGGCCGTGGTGCTGGACGCGTCCTGGTGAACGACGCTGCCGTCGGGCACGTCGGCCGTCAGGCCGTGGCGAACGGGTTCTCGTCGGCCGTCGGGCCGTAGACCGACGGCACGGGGATGTCGCGCAGCCGCAGATACACGACGAGCTGGCCGCGATGGTGATACCAGTGGTTGAAGAGGAACGACCGGATCACGGCCGCCCGCGGAGCGGAGAAGAGCACGCGCTCGCCGCTCATGAGCGTCCAGGTGCCGGCCGCCTGCGTGTCCGAGAGGTTCGAGAGGAACCCCCGGGCGTGATCGAGCGCGGCCTCGTAGGCCTGCAGCACGGCCTCGCGCGAGGCAGGCACGGGAGAACCGCCCGCTGCCGCGCTGACATCGAGCGTGTCCCCGGCGAAGAACTCGGACCCCTGGCGGGGCAGCGTGGCCACGTGCAGGGCCAGCTGGCCCAGCGACATGGACTTCGGGTGCGGGCGCCAGTCGAGCCCGGCGTCGGGGAGACGCTCCAGGACGCGGCGCGTCGTGGCAGCTTCGGCGTCGAGTTCGTGGATGAACGGTGTCGAGACGGACATGTCGGCCTCCTCGGGCGGCTGGACGAGCGTGGCGCCCGCGGGCGGCACCGGGTCTGCGGACCGGCGGAACATGATACTGGCCGCGTCCGGCATGGTGGCAGGACGGGCCGGGGCGATTCAACGGCCCTTCGGAGTCGATGACGGACGCCGTGCGCCCGCCGGGCCTGGAGGTGCGGGCGGGTTCCCCATCCTGCGGCGCATCGCCAGGAACGCCGCCGACCATGGCGCCGGCCTCAGCGCTCGTCGATCGGCAGGAACCGCCCATCGCCGATCCTGCCGTCGACCACCTCGTAGAGCGTGACGCCGGACCGCGCCGGGACCACGCCGCCGCCTCCGCCCACGATGGCCGCGGCCTGCTCGAAGCGCGTGGATAGCGGCGAGCCGAACGTGACGGTCTCGCGCAGGTGGATGTGGCCGCCGAGCGCCAGCGGCCACGGACGGCCCGCCAGCGCCGCCGAGACGTCGGCCAGGTTCGAGACGACGTGCCGGAACACGGTCCGGCCGTTCACACGCAGGGTGGTGGGCGCCGCGCCGTCCTCGACGAAGCCCTTGACCGCCTCGGACGCGCTGGCGAACGGGATGTGGTTGAAGGTCACGACGGGCATGTTCCTGGGGACCTCGGCCAGATCGGCCCGCAGCCACGCCAGCTGCTGGTCGTCCACGTGGCCGTAGTACCAGAGGTCCGAAACGTCCACCGAGTCGAGCCCGATGAAGTGGACGCCGCCGTACGTGAACGAGTAGTAGGTGGGACCCAGACGCGCGCGGTACATGCCCTTGCCGTACAGCGGATGGCGCGGGCTGACGAGCGACAGGTGGCGTTCGATGCCGAAGTTCTCGTGATTGCCGGGCACGCTCCACACCGGTACCGGGAAGGCCGCGGCCTCGGCTTGGTACATCGCGTAGTACCCGGCCGCCTCACGTTCGTCCACGCGCAGGGCGTCCTTCACGAGGTCGCCCGTCATGAGGACGAAGGCCGGCCGACGCGCCTCGGCGATCGCCCGCACCTTGCGCAGCCGCGCGACGCTCTCGGGGCTGGTGTGGGGATCGGAGGCGTGGAGAAACGTGAACGACGGGCCAGCCGGCGCCCGCACCAGGCCGAATGCCAGCGGGCCTCGCGCCGGCGCCCAGAACGGCCCGCTCGCCCGATGCTGGTCGGGAACGGAGACGAAGACCACGCCTGTCCCGCTCGACGACAGTTGGAAGGCGCCGTCCAGATCCGTGCGCGTCACCTCGCGCTGGTTCGACACGACGATGCCGGCGACGCCGATCTCGCCGGGATCGCGGACGCCGTTCGCGTTGGCGTCGAGATAGACGTGGCCGCCAACGGCCGGGCCCTGGGCGTCGGGGCGCGCCAGCGCGGCCGCGCTGCAGGCAAGCGCCAGGAGCAGCGGCAGGCGTCTCATGCGCGCGGCGATCGGCGTCGCGACGGCGCGGCGGCGGCCGGTGGAGACGGGCATGGGCACCTCGCGCGCATTCTGCCAGATCGGCGCGGATGCCGCGCGGGCGGAGCGGTCCGCGCGACGTGCCCGCCGCCTCCGGCCGCCGGCGCCGCGTGCGCGTCGGCGGGGGAGGTCGTCGGTGAGCCTACTTCTTCGACGGCTTCGACGTCCTGGACGGCATCTTCGCCGGCGCCGGCGTGGCCGTCCGGGCCGCGCCCACTTCCACCAGGTCCGCCACCTTGCCCGTCGGCCCGGTCGTGTAGCGCACCTTCACGGCGTGCCCGACGTCGGACGCGAGGTCCTGCTGCTGCAGGGCCGTCTTGCCGTGGGTCAGGCGGGCGTTGGGCGCCAGCACGAAGGTCATCTCGTGGCGGCCCTGCGAGACGATCACGGAGTGGGTCGCGGCGTCGAAGCGGCTGATGCGCCCGGACGCCCAGGCTTCGTGGACGGTGGGGGCCGCGAAGGCCGCGCCGGCCAGGGCCAGGAACGTGATGGTGAGGAAGAACGAGTTGCGCTGCATGGTGAGGCTCCGTCGATCCGCGCGGACGATTCGGCGGGGTGCGCCGGCGCGGCAGCGGCGCCCTCCACCCGGACGATACGGACCGGCGCGTGTCCGCGCCCTGTCGCGGGCATGACATCGATGACACCGCGCGATCTGTCACAGCTGTCATCCATGCGACACGGCGATGCAACGCGCCGCCTCGTCCAATGGAGAAGACGAACCCATGGCGCACGTGACCGGCGGCGTTGGCGAAGCGAGTCCGGCGCCCGTCGTGTCCCTGTGCCGGGCGGGCAGGGAATGCCGGCGGCTCGTGGCCGTCGCCGCCGCCGTTGCTGGCATCGCGGGCATGGCGGGCTGCGGTGTCGTGTCGACGGCGTTGCGCGCCGATCCCCCAGGCGTCGTGGTGGACGCCGACGCCGTCCCGCTGCACCGCTCGCGCCTCGTGCTTCACGTCGCGCGGCCGCTGGCCGGCGCCGCCGGCCGGCCCCTGGTCGTGTTCGCCAGCGGTGACGGCGGCTGGTTCGGCCGTGCCATCGACATGTTCCGGGCCATCGCCGCGCACGGCTATCCGGTCGTGGGGTTCAGCTCCCGCGCCTTCCTCCACATCGAGCGTCCAGGAGCCGGTCCGCTCGACGCCCGGCAACTCGCCGCCGACTACTCCGCCGTGATCGCCAAGGCACGGCGCGCCGGGGGCACCGGCGCCGCCGCGCCCGTCATCCTGGCCGGCTGGTCCCGCGGCGCGGCGTTCTCGGCGATCGCGGCGACCGAGCCCGGTCTGACCGGGGTCAGGGGCGTGGTGGCCGTCGGCCTCGCCGACGGCGAGGATCTCCGGATCGACGACGACGCCTCGGACGACGGACCGGCCGAGGCCGGCGGCACGCGCGTCTGGCCGTGGCTGCCGTACCAGCGGCTCCGGATGCCGGGCGCGCCGCCGGCCGCCGTCATCCAGGCCGAGCACGACGACTACCTGCCCGCGGCCCGCGCGCGGGCGCTCTTCGGCCCGGACGCGCCGACGCGGCGCTTCTGGGACGTGCCGGCCCGCAACCATCGATTCGACGGCGGTCGTGCCGCCCTGTCCCAGGCCCTCGGCGACGCGCTCGCCTGGGTGGAGGCCGCGGCGCGCGACGCCGGGGTCGGGGAGTGACTTCCGTGCGACGACTCGCGCTGCTCATCACGCTTCTGGCTGCCGGCACGGCGGGCGCCGCCACCGTCGACACCGCGACGGTGGTCCTGCGCGGCCACCCGCAGACGGTGCGCCTCTACGGCCCGAAGGGGGAGCGCCCGGTGGTGGTCTCGAGCGGCGATGGCGGATGGATCCACCTCGGGCCGCACGTCGCCGAGGTGCTCGCCGCCCGCGGCTGCTTCGTGGTCGGCTTCGACGTGAAGGCCTACCTGGCGAGCTTCACCGACGCGAAGGGCGCGTTGCGCCCGGAGGACGAACCCGGCGACTACCGCGTGCTGGCCGACTTCGCCGCCGCCGGCGGCACGGCGCGGCCGATTCTCGTCGGCGTGTCCGAGGGCGCCGGCCTGTCGGTCCTCGCGGCGACCGACCCGGAGACCAAGGCGCGGATCGCCGGCGTCATCGGGCTCGGGCTGCCCGATCTGAACGAGCTGGGATGGCGGTGGAGGGACGCCCTCATCTACGTCACGCACGGCATGCCGGCCGAGCCGACCTTCAGCGCCGCGGCGGTGGCCGGGCGGATCGCGCCGGTGCCGCTGGCCGCCATCCACTCCACCCACGACGAGTACGTGCCGCAGGGCGAGGTCCAGCGCGTGCTGGACGCGGCGGCCGAGCCGAAGCGCCTGTGGCTCGTGCCGGCGGCGGACCACCGGTTCAGCGACAACCTGCCCGAGTTCGACCGCCGGTTGATCGAGGCGGTGAGCTGGGTGGACCAGCAGGTTCCGGCGGGGAGATGAGTCGATGGATGCCGTCGGTCCGCGGGTGAGGCGCGCGCTGCCGCTGGTGGCCACGCTGGCCGCCTTCCTGGCGGCGCTCGAGATGCTGCGGCTCGAACTGCGGGCGGTCAGCTGGCCCGCCCTGACCTCGGCCGTCGCGTCCACGCCGCCCTGGCGGCTCGGCGCGGCGCTCGTCCTCACGGCCGTGAACTACGCCGTGCTCGCCGGTTACGACGTGCTCGCGTTCGAGTATGCGAAGAAGGCGCTGCCGCGGCGGCGCATCGCGGCGGCGGCCGTGCTCGCCTACGCCGTGGCTCACTCGGTGGGCTTCGCGATGTTCTCGGGGGCGTCGGTGCGCTACCGCTTCTACTCGCGCTGGGGCGTCACCGCCGCCGAGCTCGCCCGGGTGGTCGTGAGCTACTCGATCACGTTCTGGCTCGGGCTGCTCGCGCTGGGCGGGCTCAGCCTGGTGGCGGGGGCGGGATCGGGCGCCGTCGCGCTGGTGCCGCCGGCCGCCGGCGCGGCCATCGGGTGGCTGCTCGTGGCGACCGTGGCGGCCTTCCTCGGCGCGACCGCGATCGTGCGCGCGCCGGTCCGGGTGGCCGGGTACCAGTTTGCGCTGCCGGCGCCCGGGCTGGCGCTCCGCCAGCTGGCCGTGTCGCTGGCCGACTGGACGCTCGCCGGCGCCGTCCTGTTCGTGCTGGTGCCTCCCGGTCACGTCACGTTCACGGCCCTGATCGGGGCCTACCTCGTGGCCGTGCTCGCGGGCATGGTCAGCCACGTGCCTGGCGGCCTGGGCGTGTTCGAGGGCTTGATGGTCCTGCTGCTGCGACCGTGGATGGCCTCGGTGGATCTCGTGCCAGCGCTGGTGGCGTACCGCGTGATCTACTACCTGCTGCCGTTCGGTCTCGCGCTGGTCGGCCTCGTGATCGACGAGGGGCGGCAGCGCCGCGCGCATCTCGGCGAGGCCGGGCGCTGGCTGTCCGGCGTGGCCGGCGAGCTGGCGCCCCGGATCCTGGCCGCCAGCTCGTTCTTCTCCGGGGCGGTGCTGCTGTTCTCGGGCGCGACGCCGGCGCTGCCAGGGCGCCTGATGTGGCTCGATCGCCTGCTGCCGCTCGGCGTCATCGAGGCGTCGCACTTCCTCGCCAGCGTCGTCGGCGCGGCCCTGATCGTCCTGGCGCAAGGGCTGGCGCGCCGTCTCGACGCCGCCTACTACCTCACCACGCTGCTCGCGGCCGCCGGCATCGGGGCGTCGCTCCTGAAGGGCGTGGACTACGAAGAAGCCCTGCTGCTCCTGGCCGTGCTCCTCGCGCTCCTGCGCATGCGTCGCGCCTTCGACCGGCGGGCGGCGGCGGTGGATCTGCGCTTCTCGGGGGCGTGGCTCGTGGCGGTCGTGGGGACGCTGGCCGCGTCGTGGTGGCTGGGCGTCTTCGCCTTCAAGCACGTGGACTACGCCAACGACCTGTGGTGGCGGTTCGAGCTGCGCGGCGATGTCTCGCGGTTCCTGCGTGCCACGGTCGGCGCCTCGATGGTCGTGCTCGTGGCCGCGGTCGCCAGCCTGCTGCGCCCGGTGCCGCACGAGGTGGACGAGCCCACCCCCTCGGACCTGGACGACGCGGCCGCCGCCATCGCGCGCGACGGATCCACCGCCGCGAACCTGGTGTTCCTGCGCGACAAGGGGCTCCTGTTCGATCCCGCGCGGCAGGCGTTCGTGATGTACGGCGTCCAGGGCCGGACCTGGGTGGCCATGGGCGGCCCGGTGGGCGCGGCGTCGGCCACGCCGGGGCTCATCCGGCAGTTCGTCGAGCGCGCGGACGCCTGGGGCGCCGTGCCCGTCTTCTACGAAATCGGCCCCGAGGACATGCACCGCTACGCCGATGCCGGCCTGACCTTCGTGAAGCTCGGAGAGGAAGCCAAGGTGGATCTCACCACCTTCACCACCGAGGGGGGACGGGGCGCGAAGTTCCGGCAGGCCGTGCGCCGTCTGGAGCGTGACGGCGGGACCTTTCGCGTCGTGCCGGTCGAGGCGGTTCCGGCGCTCATGCCGCAGCTGCGCGACGTGTCGAACGACTGGCTCCGCGCGAAGGCCGGCGCGGAGAAGGGCTTCTCGCTCGGGTTCTTCGACGAGGCCTATCTCGCGCGCTTTCCCGTGGCCGTCGTCGAGCGCGACGGGCGCGTGCAGGCCTTCTGCAACCTGTGGCCGGGCACGCCCGGCGGCGAGCTGTCGCTCGACCTCATGCGCTACGCCTCGGACGCGCCCAAGGGCGTGATGGACGCCCTGCTCGTCCACGTGATGCTGTGGGGGCGCGACCACGGCTACCGGACGTTCGCCCTGGGCATGGCGCCGCTGGCCGGCGTGGAGCCCGCGCCGGTGCCGTCGATCTGGCAGCGGCTGGCGTCGCTGGCCTACAAGCACGGTGAGCGCGTGTACGCCTTTCAGGGACTGCGGGCCTTCAAGCAGAAGTTCGATCCGGTCTGGGAGCCGCGCTACCTCGCCTACCCCGGCGGCCTGCAGCTGCCCAAGATCCTGGCCGACGTGTCGGCCCTCATCGCCGGCGGCTACCGGCAGATCCTGCTCAAATGACGACCACCACGCCGCGTTCCGTCCAGCCGTCCTGGCTCGGCTCCCCGATGCCCCGGATCCTCGCCGAGAGCGTCGCCGTGGCGTTCGCGGCCTATGTCGTGGCCGGCGCCGCCGAGACGACGATCATCCGCATCGTGCGGCCCACCGAGTGGGAGCTCGCCTGGGTGAGCGACCTCGTGCTGGCCACGGCGCTCGGGGTGGCGGTGTACCTGTGGCGCCACCTCAGCGCGGCGCGCTCGGAACTCGTCGCGGCCGAGCGGGCCGCCCTGGTCCTCGACACGCAGATGGCGCTGGCCGCCGATCTGCAGCGGCGGCTGCTGCCCGAACTGCCGGCCGACGCCGACGGCCTCCGCTGGGCCGCACGGCTCACCTCCGCGCACCGGGTGGGCGGCGACTTCTACGACCTCGTGCCGGCGGGGGAGGGCCGCTGGATGGTGCTCGTGGCCGACGTCTCGGGCAAGGGCGTGCCCGCGGCGATGGCGCTCTCCACCCTCCGCGCCGCCTTCCGCTACATCGCCCGGATGGACGCCGCGCCGGCGGCGGTGCTGACGCGCCTGTCGGCGGCCCTCTTCGACCAGTGGTCGGGCGCGCCGTACGTGACCGCCGCCGTGGCGCTCGTGGACCCGGTGGACGGCAGCCTCCGCTACGCGAACGCCGGGCATCCGCCGGCCTTCGTCGTCGGGGCGTCGGGCGCGCAGCGCCTCGAGGCGCTCGGGCCGCCGGCGGCGCTCTTCGCCGGCACCGTCTACGACGAGCGACGCGTGGCGCTCCGGCCGGGCGACGTGTGCGTCTTCGTGAGCGACGGCGTCACCGAGGCCCTCGGCGACCAGGCGGCCGTCGTCGTGAACGCGCTGGTCGAGGCCGGCGCCGCCGATCCGCGCCGGGCGTGGCGCCTGTGCGACGCGATCATGGCGGCGGCGATCGCCGGCGACGGGCCCGCCGACGTGCGCGACTGGACCGACGACCGCACGGTGGTGGTCCTGGCGCTGGACGGCGAGCCGGCGGCTGGCGGCCCGGCTAGGCCTCCGGCGTCCGGTCGATCCGAGGCTGCATCGCGTCCAGGAGACGCTGCTGCTCCCTGACGAGATCGGTCAGCCGACGCACCTCTTCGTCCCGCAGCGCATCCAGCTTGGCGTGCAGCGCCATGATCTGCATCTCGGCGCGGACGTTCACCTCGTAGTCGGTCTTGGCGTCGAGCCGGTCCTTCGCCGACTGGCGGTTCTGACTCATCATGATGATCGGCGCCTGGAGCGCCGCCAGGCACGAGAGCACCAGGTTGAGCAGGATGTACGGGTACGGATCGAACGCCCGGCCGCCCTCCTGGTTCGCGGCCATCCAGCTGACCATGCCGATGAGGAAGAGCCCGATGAACGTCCAGCTGCCGCCGAACAGGGCGACGCGGTCGGCCACGCGCTCGCCGAAGGTCGACTGCGCCTCGAACGCCTGATTGGGATCGCGCGTCGGCTGGAGCGCCAGCAGCCGGCTCAGGAAGCCCCGCTCGAGATCGCCCAGCGTCCGGATGCGCTGCTCCAGGTCGACGAGCGGCGTGTCGGCCGGGCCGCCGACACGGGCGGCCGACATGACCCGCCGCAGCGATCGGATGCCGATCAGCAGCGCCGTGGCGCCGACGAGGGCCACGACGACGTGGACCACCGCCGCGTCGGGCGCCACCACGCCCAGCTTGCGGAACAGCCAGCCGCCCACCACGCCGCCGAGCCACCCGGTGATGAGATCCCCGAGGAGCCCGAACTCCCGCCGGCTGCGCATCGCGGTGCGCGCCAGCCATCCGGCCGCCAGGCCGGTGACGGTCCACGTGATCAACTGCAGCATGGCGAGGCCTTTCGACGGCGGACGGATCGAGCGCGCACCTGCGCGAGGCCATCATACGCGCGGCTCGAGGCGCGCCTGCCTACCGCGGGTTCAGCACCAGGTCGACCACGCCGAACTCGCCGTACGTGAACTCGCCCTCGGGACCGTGCCACCGGCCCTCGCCGACGGTCGCCGTCGCCGCGGGTCCGAAGCGCTGGAAGCCGTGGACGGGCGTCGAGAAGCGCTGCTGCACGAACCGGGTGTTGTCGGGGGACAGCCGCGACCGATCGTCGGACACGAAGTTCGTCAGGAAGCCGTCGTCGCCGAAGTACAGCGTTGCCGCGATCGTCTGGCCGTTCGCGAACCGGGCGCGCGCCGTGCGATCGTCCACGGCCTCCCACGCGATGGCGGGCGAGAGCAGGGCCCCGGGCGCCAGCAGGCTCATGTCGTTGAACATCGTCACGACCTCGGAGCGGTCCATGACGTCGCCGCGGGCGTCCGCCATCGGGACGAGGCCGGCGACCCGGACCTGCATCGTGGCGTGCCCGCCGATCGACCGATGGAAGGCCTCGACCGGCAGGCCGCGCATGCGCGCCCGCATCAGGAAGAGGCGCACCGGCGGGTCGACCACGCTCACCTGCTCGGCCGTGAACGGGAGCCACGGGCTGTCGGGGGCGCTCCGGATGCGGCCGCGGAACCTCAGCGCGTAGCTCCGCACGCGGGGCTGGCCGACCACGCCGGCCACGCGAAGGTAGCGTGCGACCGGGGCCGGCAGGCCGGCCAGGTCGGCCTCGGTGACGATCGGCGCGGCTTCGCACGCGGCCAGCGCGGGTCCGGCGTCGCGGAGCAACTGCGCGCGGAAGCTCCAGGGGCCTTCAGTGAGCCACGCATGCGCCACGACGGTCGCGAGGAGGACGTTGGCCAGCGTGCCGGCCCACGCGTCGCGCCACGCGGTGGCGATGACGGCCTGCGAGACGACGACCGCGATCGCGCCGGCGATCCAGAAGCGCCGGTGGCCGCCGGCGAAGAGCGCGGCGCTGGCCAGGACGAGCAGGCCCGCGGCCAGCCAGGCGGCGCCCATGGGCCGCGCGATCGACTGGGTGAGCTGGGGCAGGGGCGCGAGACCGAACGCCTTCGCGAACCCGAGGAAGTGGAGGACGCCGTGCAGCCCCAGCACGGCGACGACGAGCCAGTGCACGCCCATAGGGCCTCCCGGGCCGCGCCGCCGCGTGGAGCCCCGCGGATCCCGCGCCGTACGAACGCGGCCATCCCGGAGCGAGCAAGGACCATGCCCCCCTGGGGACGGGTCGCCCTCGCCGCGGCCGGGCACGGCACCCGCGATCGCGCGCCCGGCGGCGCGGAGGAACGCCGCCGGTGGGGAATCGTTCCCGTCGCGAGCGGGCGCCGTCGGGCCTCGATCGGGTCGGCGCCTCGGCGCGCGCCGCTCGCGGCGCGTCCCGTTGGCGTAGCATCGTCCGGTGACGATGTCCGCACCCACGAGCCGGGGCGCCTGCGAGGCGCTCGATGCGCGGGATCCGCTGCGCGGCCTCCGCGCGCGCTTCTCCCTGCCCGACGACGTCGTCTACCTGGACGGCAACTCGCTCGGCGCGCGTCCGGTCGAGGCGCTCGAGCGGGTATCCCGCGTCGTGGCGGAGGAGTGGGGGCGCGATCTCATCCGCGCGTGGAACAGCGCCGGGTGGATCGATCTGCCGCGCGTGGTGGGCGACAAGATCGCGCGGCTCATCGGCGCCGGTCCCGGCGAGGTGGCCGTGGCCGACTCCACGTCGGTCAATCTCTACAAGGCCCTGCACGCCGCCGCCGCGGTGACGCCGCCCGGGCGCTCCCGCCTCGTGACCGAGCGGCGGAACTTTCCGACCGACGTCTACATCGCGGGCGCCGTCGCGGAGGCCCTCGGCTGGGAGCTCGCGCTCGTCGACGACCGCGAGGCCGTGACGGGCGCGCTCGACGACCGCACCGCCGTGCTGCTCCTGACGCACGTCGACTACCGCACGGGCGCCATGCACGACATGCCCGCGGTGACGCGCGCCGCCCACGAGCGCGGGGCGCTGGTCGTCTGGGATCTCGCGCACAGCGCCGGCGCCATGCCCGTGGACCTCACCGGCGCCGACGCCGACCTGGCCGTCGGCTGCGGCTACAAGTTCCTGAACGGCGGCCCGGGGGCGCCCGCCTTCCTGTGGGCCCATCCGCGGCTCGGCGACGCGCTGCGGCAGCCGCTCACGGGCTGGATGGGACACCGTTCGCCGTTCGACTTCGACTGGCGCTACGCGCCGGCCGAGGGGGCGCGCCGCTTCCTGTGCGGCACGCCGCCCGTCCTGTCGCTCGCGGCGCTGGAATGCGGCGTGGACACCCTGCTCGCGGCCGAGCCCCTGGGCGGGCTGCCGGCGCTCCGCGAGAAGGCCGCGGCGCTCGGCGACACCTTCATCGCCCTGGTCGAGGCCCGGTGCGCGGGCCACGGTCTCGCGGTCGTGTCGCCGCGCGACGCCGGGCGGCGCGGATCGCAGGTGAGCCTCACGCGCGCCGAGGGCGGCTACGCGATCGTGCAGGCGCTCATCGCGCGCGGCGTCATCGGCGACTTCCGTCCGGGCGACGAATCCGCGCCGGACATCCTGCGCTTCGGCTTCGCCCCCGCCTACGTCCGCTTCGTGGACGTCTGGGACGCGGTGGACCACCTGGCGGCGGTCCTGGCCGGCGGCGGGTGGCGCGATCCGGCCCTGGCCGTCCGCAAGGCCGTGACCTAGCGGGCGCCTCACCCGAGGAGACTGCACCGATGACCGCACCCACCCCGCCGCCCGGCGGCATCGACGGCGAGGACTTGACGCTCGACCTCGGCGGCGCCATGGGCTACGGCGAGTACCTGCACCTCGATCAGATCCTGAGCGCCCAGCATCCGCGCTCGCAGGCCCACGACGAGATGCTCTTCATCGTGCAGCACCAGACCTCCGAGCTCTGGATGAAGCTGCTGCTGCACGAGCTGCGCGCGGCGATGCGCGCGCTCGCCGCCGATCAGGTGGAGCCGGCCTTCAAGATGATGGCCCGCGTGAGCCGGATCATGGAGCAGCTGGTCGCGGCCTGGGACGTCCTGGGGACGATGACGCCGAGCGAGTACTCGCGCATCAGGCCGTCGCTCGGGTCGAGCTCGGGCTTCCAGAGCTGGCAGTACCGCTGCATCGAGTTCAGCCTCGGCAACAAGAACCCGGTCATGCGCCGACCGCACGAGCGCGTCGAGACGCGCCTGGCGGAGGTGGACGCGGCGCTGGCGGCGCCGTCGCTCTACGACGAGGCCCTCCGCCTGGCGGCGCGGCGCGGGCTGCCGGTGCCGGCGGCCCGCCTGGACCGCGACTGGGCGCAGCCCTACGAGGCGCATCCCGGCGTCGAGGCGATGTGGGCCATCGTCTACAAGGCGCCGACGGCGCACTGGGACATGTACCAGCTGGCCGAGGAGCTCACGGACATGGAGGACGCCTTCCGGCTGTGGCGGTTCCGCCACCTGACGACCGTGCAGCGCATCATCGGCTCGAAGCGCGGCACCGGCGGCAGCAGCGGCGTGTCCTACCTGAAGCGCATGCTCGACGTGGTCCTGTTCCCCGAGATCTGGACCGTGCGCACCGAGCTCTGAGGCCGTCGGCCCGGCGGTATACTGCGATCGTGCCTGCCCGCGTCCGCCGCCTGGCGGTCCTGCTCGTCGCGTGGTCGTGGATCGCGACGCCCGTGTCCGCAGCGGTCTGCGCCTTGACCTGTGCGCCCGAGGCTCGCATGACGATGGCCGGGCATGGCGGTCCGGCCGCGGCCGAGGCGGCCCCAGTGGCGGCCGCGACCCACGCCCATCACCACCACGAGTCCGCCCAGGCTCCGGCCGACATGGCCGCGTCGGCTCCCGCGGCCGGCGTTGCGCCGTGCGACGCGCTGGGGGCGGACCACGCCTGCTGCGCGGCCGATGCCGGGCCGGGCGCGCCCCCGCGATCCGGCCTCCTGGGCTCCGGACCGGACCTGCGTGCGGCCGTGATGGCCGCGACGCCCGCCGCGGCCGGCGTCCCGCGTGCCGGCCGCCCGCACCCGGCCCTCCTCTCGAGCGGTCCCGGCCGCCGGCTCGCGCGCCGCGCGTACGTCCTTCGCATCTGATCCGTCGTCCGCCGGCGCGCCCGCCGCGCCGTGACTCACCCCGGGCGTGCCCCGGGGGCCGTGAGCGCCGACCGCGCTCCGGTGGACGACAGGACTCGGAGCGATGTCATTTCAGCCGTCTCGACGCGCCGCGATCCGGCAGCTTGCCCTCGGCGGTCTCGCCGCCAGCCTCGGGCCGTGGCCCGCGTGGGCCCAGCCGCCCGGGCGGCGGCCGCAGGACCGCCTCACGGGGCAGTCGTTCGACCTGGCGATCGGCCGGACCGCCGTGGACGTGACCGGCCGCCGCCGCACGGCCGTGACGGTCAACGGGTCGCTGCCGGGCCCGCTGCTGCACTGGCGGGAGGGCGACGAGGTGCGGCTCCGCGTGTCGAACACGCTGGACGAAGACACCTCCATCCACTGGCACGGCCTGCTGCTGCCCGCGGCGATGGACGGCGTGCCCGGACTGAGCTTCAACGGCATCGCGCCCGGCGCGGCGTACGACTACCGCTTCCGCGTTCGCCAGAGCGGCACCTACTGGTACCACGGGCACTCCGGGGTCCAGGAGCAGCTGGGCGTGTACGGTCCCATCGTGATCGAGCCGGACGGTCCCGATCCCGTCACGGCGGATCGCGAGCACGTCATCGTGCTGTCGGACTGGACCGACGACGACCCGCGCGGCGTGCTCAGGCGCCTGAAGAAGCAGTCCGACTACTACAACCTCCACCGCCGGACGCTGCGCACACTGCTCGCCGACGCGCGGCGCGACGGCTGGGCCTCCACCCTGGACGACCGCCGCATGTGGGCGGGCATGCGCATGAGCGCCGCGGACCTGGCCGACGTCACCGGCGCCACCTACACGTACCTGGTGAACGGCCAGTCCGCCGCCGCCAACTGGACCGGGCTCTTCAGGCCGGGCGAGCGCGTCCGCCTGCGGGTCATCAACGCGTCGGCCATGACGTACTTCGACGTGCGGATTCCCGGACTGAGGCTCACGGTGGTGGCCGCCGACGGGCTGCCCGTGCGGCCCGTGGAGGTGGACGAGTTCCGGATCGCCGTGGCCGAGACCTTCGACGTCGTCGTCGAGCCGGCCGGCCGCGACGCCTTCACCCTCTACGCGCAGGCCATGGACCGCACGGGCTTCGCGGCCGCGACGCTCGCCACGCGCGTGGGCCTGCGCGCGCCGGTGCCCGCCCTGGACCCGCGTCCCGTGCTCTCCATGGCGGACATGGGGCACTCGATGCCGGCGCCGGCCGACGCGACTGACCCGCACGCGGGCCACGTCATGCCGGCCGGGTCCGACGCGACCGACCCACACGCCGGCCACGTGATGCCGGCAGCGCCCGAGGCGCCAGACCCGCACGCCGGCCACGTCATGCCGCCGGCGTCCGCCGGCGCCGACAGCCATGCCGGGCACCAGATGGCGGGCACCTCGGGCATCGCGCATCCCGACACCGAGCGCGGCAATCCGCTGGTGGACATGCAGGCGACGGCGCCGATCTCGAAGCTCGACGACCCCGGCATCGGACTGCGCGGCAACGGGCGGCGCGTGCTGACCTACGGGGACCTGGCCAGCGCGTTCCCCGACCCGGACGGCCGCGAGCCGTCGCGCACGATCGAGATCCACCTCACCGGGCACATGGAGCGCTTCGCCTGGTCGTTCAACGGCGTGCCGTTCTCGCGGGCCGAACCGATTCGGCTCACCTACGGCGAGCGCGTCCGGATCGTCCTCGTGAACGACACGATGATGACGCACCCGATCCACCTGCACGGCCTCTGGAGCGACCTGGAGGACGACGCCGGCCGCTTCCTGGTCCGCAAGCACACGATCGACATGCCGCCCGGGAGCCGGCGATCCTACCGGGTGACGGCCGACGCGCTCGGCCGCTGGGCCTACCACTGCCATCTCCTGTTCCACATGGAGACCGGGATGATGCGCGCCGTCCACGTGGACCTGGAGGCGCAGTCATGAGGGGGGGCGCCGTCCTCGCCCTCGCCGCCGTGGTCGTTCTCGGCGGGCCGGCGCGTGTCCGAGCCCAGCAGCCGGGCGCTCCGCCCGCCGGCGCCCATGCCGGCCACGAGACGGCTCCCGCGCCGCCGGACGCCGCCGATCACGATCACGGCGCTCCGCAGGGGCAGCCCGCGCCGCCGGTGACCCCGGACGACCGCGCCGTGGCCTTCCCGCCGGTGCACGCGCACGTGATGGAGGAAGCGAGGATCAACAGCCTCGTCCTCTTCGATCAGTTCGAGTGGCAGACCGGGCACGGCGTTCAGGGCCTGAGCGTGGATGCCAGCGGCTGGGTGGGCACCGATCTCGATCGCGTCTGGTTCCGCGTCGAGGGCGACCGGCCGAATGGACGGTTCGAGCAGGCGCAGATGCAGGCGCTGTACGGGCGCGCGGTCTCGCCGTGGTGGACGGTCCTCGTCGGCGTCCGCCAGGACGTGCGGCCGGGGGAGCCACGGACCGCCGCCGCCCTGGGCATCCAGGGCCTGGCGCCGTACTGGATCGAGCTGTCCGCTACGGCGTACGTCGAGCCCGGAGGCCGCAGCCACCTGCGCGTGGAGGTGGAGCACGACGCGCTCGTGACGCGTCGGGTCGTCCTGCAGCCGCTCGTCGAGTTCGAGATCTACAGCCGCGGCGATCGGACGCTGGGGCTCGGGCGGGGCCTGACCACCGTGGACGCGGGGCTCCGACTCCGCTACGAGGTGCGGCGGGAGTTCGCGCCGTACCTCGGCCTCAACTGGCACGGGCGGTTCTTCGGCACCGCCGCCGGCGCGCGGGCGGTGGGGCTGCCGCCTCGGGGGGCCGAGTTCGCCGTGGGCGTCAGGTTCTGGCGGTGAGGCCTCCGACGCGGTAGGTCACGAGCACGCATCCGCCCTCCATCGTGCGGGCCTCCGTGAGCTCGAGCGGCACCCGGCGTCCGCAGTCGAGGAACGCGGGCGCGCCCGAACCCAGCAGGATCGGATGGACGTTCAGGCCGATCTCGTCGATGAGGCCGGCGGCCAGGAGCGATCGGGCCAGCGAGCCGCCGCTCATGATCAGGATGTCCTGGCCCGGCCGCTGTTTCAGGTCCCTGACGAACCCGGCGGCGTCCCCCGTGACGAGCTCGACGCCGCTGCCGTCCGGAAGGGAAGTCAGCGTCCGCGAGCAGACGTAGCCCTTCATGCCGCCCATCGCCCCGCCCCCACCGCTGGCCACGGCGGTGTCCCAGGTCTTGCGTCCGAAGACGAGGGCGTCGGCCCGTGCGAACGACTTCGTCATCTCCGCCTGGACGTCGGCGCTGAAGTGCAGCCAGTCGATGGCGCCGTCCGGGCCGGCCAGGAATCCGTCGAGACTGCAGGCGCCGCCGTAGATCACGGTTCGCATGGTCGCGCTCCTTGGCTAAATGGACGTTTAGCGAGGATATGCTAAATGCCGATTTAGAGCGGCGTCAACTCCGATGAGTCCACGGCCCTCCAAGGTCACCGACGACGACGTGTTCGCCGCGGCGCGGCGCGCCATGGCGCACCGCGGTCCGCGCGAGCTGACCCTGGCGCACATCGCCGGCGAGGCCGGGGTCACGGCCGGCCGGCTCGTGCAGCGCTACGGCAGCAAGAGCGACCTGCTGCTGGCGCTCTCCGCCCAGTTCGCGGGGGGCGCGGGCCTCCGCTTCGCGGACCTCCGACGGCAGGCCCGGCCGCCGCTGGCGGTGCTGCGGGCCTACGTGGACGGCATGGCCAGCCTGGCGCCGACCCCCGAGGCGCTGGCCCGCAACCTCGCCTACCTGCAGCTCGACCTCGCCGACCCGCGGTCCCGCCGGCACCTCGTCGAGCACGCCCGGAGCGTGCGCCGTGAGATCGAGGCCCTCGTGCGCGAGGCCGTGGCCTCGGGCGCGCTCTCCGCCGCGTGCCGGCCGGCCCGGCTGGCGCGCGCCATCGACACCGCCATCAGCGGATCGCTGATGACGTGGGCCTGTTACCAGGAAGGCAGCGCGCGCGCCTGGCTGCGCACGGACCTCGACGCCGTGCTGGCGCCCTACCGCGTCGGGCGCGCGAGTCGCACGGCGGCACGCCGATGACCGGCCACGACGCGGATCTCCGGATCGGCCGCCGGCTCGCAGTGGCCGGCATCGCGGCGAGCGCCACCCTCGCCGTCGTCAACGTCACGGTCGGCCTGATCGCGCACTCGACGTCGGTCTTCGCCACCGGCGTGGAGTTCGCCGGCGACGTCCTGGCGTCCACGACGGTGCTGCTCGGCATGATCGCGGCCGGGCGCCCGCCCGACGCCAACCATCCGTACGGCCACGGCCGCGTCGAGACGCTCGGCGCCTTCGTCGTCGGCGCCATCCTGGCGACAGGCGGCGCCGGCATCTGCTGGACGTCGTTCCGCACGCTGGGCGAGGTCGCGCCGACGCCGGCGCCGTTGGCGCTCGCCGCCCTCCTCCTCGCGCTGGCCGTGCGCGGCACGATGTCCGGCCTGAAGTTCCGCGTGGGGCGCCGGCTGCGGAGCGCGGCGCTCGTGGCCGATGCCTGGAATGACGTGATGGACCTCCTGTCGGCCGTCGTGGCCCTGGCGGCCGTCGGCCTCGCCATGGCGGCGCCAGAGCGCTTCGGCGCCGCCGATCACGTCGGCGGTATCGTCGTCGGTCTGGTCGTCGTGACCATGGGGCTGCGCGTGCTCTACGACGCCGCGCTCGATCTGGTGGACACGATGCCCGGCCCCCAGCTGATCGAGCGGCTGCGGGTGACCGCGCTCGAGGTGCCGGGCGTCCTCGGCGTGGACAAGGCCTACGCCCGCAAGACGGGCCTCCGCTATCACGTGGACATGCACGTGGAGGTGGCGCCGGGCATGACGGTGGGCGAGGCGCACGAGGTGGCCGGCCGCGTGCGCCGCCGTCTTCGGGAGCGGCTCGACTGGGTGGCCGACGTCCTGGTGCACATCGAGCCCCTGCCCGACTCCGGCCCGCCGGCCGGCTGACCGCTAGGACGCGTCGGACGGTTCGTACTGACGCCGCCGCAGCTCGGCGACCACGCGGTCCACGTCGTCGGTGCTCCGGTTGAGCTGCACGAGGGCGCGGCGCACCATCTCGATGCCGCCCTCGAACTCGGGCTGGACCATGGCGTCCACGCGGAGCGCGCGCAGCGCCTCGACCTCCGCCGCGGTCGTGGCCCGCGCCAGCACGAAGATCCGGGGGTTGACGCGGCGCGCGTAGGCAATCGCGGCCCGGGCGGCATGCCGATCGGGCACGGCGGCCACGAGCATCCGCGCGTTCGCGACACCCGCGGCGTCGAGGATGTGCTCGCTCGCGACATCGCCCCAGATGACGGGCAGCCCCTGCTCGAGCGGGACGGCCAGGGCCTCGAGCGAGGAGTCGAGCGCCAGGTGCGGCACGCCCGTCTCGACGAGCGCGTCCACGACCGCGCGGCCCGTCCGCCCGTAGCCCGCCACGATCGCGTGGTTCTCCAGCCGCGTGACCGGCAGCTGCCGATCGCCGGCGACCGGCGGCCGCAGCCACCGGGTCCAGGCCCTGACGACGGGAAGCAGCCCGGGGAAGACGAGCGGGGAGATCGCCATCGAGAGGATCGTGCAGGTGAGGACCAGGTCGTACGTGCCGGCGCTCAGGAAGCCGCCGCCGCGACCGGCGCGCGCCAGCACGACGCCGAACTCGCCGATCTGCGCCAGGCCGAGCCCGACGATCCACGGCGCGAGGTTGCGATAGCCGAAGGCCCACGCGATGCCCCCGGCGATGGCGGCCTTGCCCGCGACCAGCGCCCCGACCAGGAGCGCGATCTCGCCGGCGCGGTCGAGGACGACCCGGGGGTCGAGCAGCATGCCGACGGTGACGAAGAACAGCAGGCCGAAGACGTCGCGCAGCGGCGCCACGTCGCTCAGGGCCTGGTGGCTCAGCTCGGATTCGCTCAGGACGAGGCCGGCGACGAAGGCGCCGATGGCGAAGGACAGCCCGAACTCGTGCGCGAGCGCCCCGACGCCCACGCTGGCCGCCACCACCGCCACGAGGAAGAGCTCGCGCGAGCCCCACCGCACGATGGCGCGGAGGACGGGCGGCAGGAGTCGCGTGCCGGCCAGCACCATGCCGGCGAGGAACGTCGCGGCCAGGAGCCCGGCCCGGAGGAGGCGGCTCCCGGTGCCGGCGGTCGCGCCGAGCTGCGGGAGCACGATCAGCATGGGCACGACCGCCAGATCCTGGACGACGAGCAGCCCGATCATCACGCGGCTCGCCAGCGTGGCCTGCGTGGCGGTGGCGGCCAGGGTCTTCAGCACGACCATGGTGCTCGACAGCGCCGCCATCGCCCCGAACCACAGCGCTTCCACCCCCGTCATGCCGGCAGCGGCCCGCCCCAGCCACGCCGCGAACGCCCCCGTCAGGACGATCTGCAGCGGTCCGCCGCCCACGGCCACGGCGCGGACGGCCCGCAGGTCGCGGAGCGAGATCTCCAGGCCGAGGGCGAAGAGGAGGAGCGCCACCCCGATTTCCGAGAGCAGCTCGAGATCCTCGATGTTGACCACTGTCGGGCCGGCCGTGTGCGGCCCGACCGCCACGCCCGCCGCGATGTAGCCGACGAGGAGCGGCAGGCCCAGCGCGCGCGCCACGACGGCGCCGGCCAGGCCGGCCACGACGATCAGGACGAAGTCGCCCGCGATGCCCATGGACGGAGACGATCCTCCCACACCGCCGCCGGGTTCCGTCGCAGCGGTCGCCGGCGCGCCGGCCCGGCGCGCCGGTGTCTATCGAAGGCTGGTCAACTATGTCAGTTGACGATATAGTGTGCCCGCCATGGTTCGATTCGACCCGTCCTCGTATCTTCCGCTCACCCCCGCGATGTTCCAGGTGCTGGTGGCCCTGGCCGATGGCGAGAAGCACGGCTACGCCATCATCAAGGAGGTGGCCCGCCGCACCGACGGCAAGGTGCGCCTCCGCGCGGCCACGCTCTACGCGGCCCTCCGGCGGTTCGTGGACGACGGACTCATCCGCGAGACCGTGGAGCGGCCCGACCCGTCGCTCGACGACGAGCGCCGGCGCTACTACCAGCTCACCGACCGCGGACGCGCGGTAGCGGTGGCGGAGGCCCGCCGCATGGCCGAGACGCTGGCCCAGGCGCGCCTGAAGCTGGGGGCGCTCTGATGGCGCCGCGCGCGTTCCGGTGGCTGCTGCGGCTGCTGCCGCGCGAGTTCCGCGAGAGCTACGGCCGCGACATGGAAGCGGCCTTCGAGGCCGAGCGCCGCTCGGCCGCCGGCCGCGGCGGCGCGCTCGAGAGCGGGCGGCTCTGGGGGGCCACCGTCCTCGACCTGCTGCGCACCGCGCCGGGCGAGCACCTGGAGATCCTGGGGCGCGACGTCCGCGTCGCGCTGCGGGGCTGGCGGCGCCGGCCCGTGTCGACGGCGGCGGCCGTGGCCGCGCTGGCGATCGGCATCGGCGCCAATGTCGCGACCTTCGCCGTGGTGGATGCCGTGCTCCTCGCGCCGCTGGACTACCGCGACGCCGATCGGCTCGTGAGCGTCAGGGAGACGAGCCGCGGGCAGCCGTCCAACCTCGGCTACCTGTCGTTCGTGGACGCGGCCGCGCGCACGCGCGCCTTCACCGACCTGGTGGCGGCCTCCCAGTCGACGGCCACCTTCAGCGAGGGCGATCAGCCGGCCGAGCGCGTCAACGGCATGCGCGTATCGCGGCGGTACTTCGACCTGATCGGCGTCGCGCCGCGGCTCGGCCGACCGTTCAGCGAGGCGGAGGACCGTCCCGGTGAGGCCCGGCGCGTGGCCATCCTCGGCGACGACCTGTGGCGCCGGCGCTTCGCGGCCGATCCCGGCATCGTCGGCCGTCGCGTGCGGATCTCGGACATCCCGATGACGGTGGTTGGCGTGATGCCGCCGGGCGTCGACGATCTCATCGCGAGCCGGCTGTATGGGGGCGCCGAGGTGTGGTTCCCGCTCGGGTACGATCCCGCGGCGTCCTTCGCGTGCCGCACCTGCCGGCACCTCGCCGTCTTCGGCCGGCTCGCGCCGGGCGTCTCGGCCGCCGCGGCGGGGCGGGAGCTCTCGGATCTCTTCGCCGAACTCGAGCGCGCCCACCCCACCGAGTACACGCAGGCGTCCGCCGCCGTCGTGCCGCTGCGCGACGTCTTCCTCGGCCCCGTGCGTCCGGCGCTGCTGCTGCTCTGGGCCGGTGTCGCGCTGCTCCTGCTCGTCGCGTGCGCGAACGTCGCCAGCCTGCAGCTGCTGCGGGCCAGCGAGCGCACGGCCGACGTCGCGGTCCGGGCCGCGCTCGGCGTCACGCGGGGCCGGCTGGCCCGGCTGTTCGTGACCGAGTCGGTGCTGCTGTCGGCGGCGGGCACGCTCGCGGGCCTGGCGCCGGCCTGGGCGGCGGTCCGCCTCATCGCCACCACGGGGCCGCGCGAACTCCCCCGCCTGGCGTCGGCGGCCCTCGACGGCCGGGCGATCGCCCTGGCCGCCGGCATCGCCGTGGCGAGCGGCCTCGTCTTCGCGGTCGTGCCGCTGCGACGGCTGTCCGGCGGGAAGACGAGCGACGCCCTCCACGGCGCCGGCCGCCGGACCGAGGGCGCGGCGGCGTGGCGCTTCCGCGCCGGTCTCGTCGCCGCGAACGTCGCGATGGCGGCCGTGCTCCTGGCGGGGGCGGCCGTGCTCACGCGCCACGTGCAGCAGATCCTGGCCGTCGCGCCCGGCGTCGATCCCGATCGCGTGCTCACGCTGCGGCTCTGGGCCGGCGGCGCCCGGTTCAACAAGGGCGAGACGCCGGAGCAGATCGCGACCGCCGTCTCGTTCTACACGGACCTCCTCGATCGCGTGCGGGCGCTGCCGGGCGTGGAGGCGACCGGCGGCGTGACCACGCTGCCGCTCGGCGGGGGCATCGACGGCTACGGGCTTCACATCGTCGGCCGCTTCGCCGCGAACCCGGAGGACGCGCCGATGGCCGACCGGTTCGTGGTGACGCCGGGCGTCTTCGAGACGCTGCGCATTCCGCTGCAGCGCGGCCGCTACCTCGGCGACGCCGACGGCGCCGGCGCCGCCCGGGTCGCCGTGATCAACCGGACGGCGGCCGACGAACTCTTCCCCGGCGAGGATCCGCTCGGGCATCAGGTGGTGCTGGGCGGCCAGCAGGGCGCCCCCCGGACGATCGTGGGGATCGTCGGCGACGTGCGGCACCATGGCCTCGATCGCCCCGTGGGGTTCCAGGTCTACGTGCCGCAGGCCCAGTGGGCGTGGGCCGAGACCCTGATGACGCTGGTCGTCCGGACCGCGGGCGACCCGCTCGCGCTGGCCCGCCCCGTGCGCGAGGCCGTCCTCGCGCTGGATCGGTCCCAGCCCGTCACCGACATCGAGCCCTACGCCGCGGTGGTCGCGGCGACGACGGGCACGCGCCGGTTCGTCGCGGCGGGCCTCACCGTGTTCGGCCTGCTCGCGCTGCTGCTCGCGGTCGTGGGCCTCTACGGGGCGCTCAGCGTCAGCGTCGAACAGCGGCGCCTTGAGATCGGCATCCGCCTGGCGCTCGGCGCGCGTGCCGGCGAGGTGCGCGGCATGGTCCTCTCCCGAGGGCTGCGGCCCGTGGCGATCGGCCTGGTCCTGGGCGCGGTCGCGGCCGCGGCCGCCGGCCGGCTCGCGGCCGCCCGCGGCTATACGGCCGGCGCCGACCCCGGCCCGATCGCGGCGGCCCTTCTGCTGCTCGCGGCGGCGGGACTCCTCGCGTGCCTCGTGCCGGCGTGGCGGGCCGGCCATGTCGATCCGGCCCGGTCGCTCCGCGCCGAATAGGCCGAATCCCAGGGCGTCCTCTCCGGGCGACAGCCCGCCGCGGCCCTGGGCGCGCGGGACGGCCCTGGGACGAACTATCCGGCCCGCGCCAGCCGTGCGGAGGTCCCGGGCGGGCGGCGAGAACCAACCCGGGGCCCGGTGCGTCTCAGAGTCGACGGGAGGGAACCATGGGACACTTGGTCGGCGACATCCGGTTCGCGGCGCGCCTGCTCGTTCGACAGCCCGTGGTGACGGCCGTGGCCGTCCTGTCGCTGGCGCTGGGTATCGGCGCCAACACCGTCATCTTCTCGCTCGTCAACGAGGTGTTCCTGCGCGCGCTGCCCGTCGAGGCGCCCGACCGCCTCGTGGCGTTCTTCACGGTCGTGCCGCAGCAGGGCTCGGGGGCGTTCGGCGCCAACACGCCGACCTCCCGGATGAACTTCGAGGACTACCGGCGCGAGGCCCGCGTGTTCTCGGGCTTGGCGGCGGCCACGTTCGGCCAGTTCAACGTGGCCGGCGGGCAGGGCGAGCCCGAGCAGGTGGGTGGGCAGATCGTGAGCGCCAACTACTTCGACACGATCCGGCCGCCGATGGCGCTCGGCCGGGGATTCGCCGCCGAGCGTGACGACACGCCGGGGGCCGCCCCCGTGGCGGTCCTGAGCTACGGCTTCTGGCAGCGCCGCTTCGGCGGCGCGCCCGACATCGTCGGCCGCACGCTGTCGGTCAACGGCCATCAGTTGACGGTGATCGGCGTCACCGCCCGGGCATACACCGGGCTCGGCGTGTTCGGAGCGCCCGCCATCACGGTGCCGTTCTCGATGCAGAAGGAGCTCACCACGGGCTTCATCGCCGAGAACTGGGATTCGCGCCGCGCGCTCCTGTTCCAGGTGACGGGCCGCCTGGGCGACGGCGTGACGGTCGAGCAGGCGAAGAGCGCCGTTCGCGCCATCTCGGCGCGGCTTGCCGAGGAGTACCCCACCGACAACGAGGGGCGGAGCGCCACCGTGGTCCCGCTCGCCGAGACCACGGTGTCCCCGGTGCCCGCGCAGCAGCGCGCGGCCGCGACCGCCGGCGTGCTGCTGATGGTGGTGGTGGGGCTGGTGCTGCTCATCGCGTGCGCCAACGTCGCCAACCTGCTGCTCGCCCGCGCGGCGGCCCGGCGGCACGAGATCGCGGTCCGGCTCTCGGTGGGCGCGGGCCGCGGAGCGCTCGTCCGCCAGCTGCTCGTCGAGAGCCTCCTGCTCGGCCTGCTCGGCGGCGCCGTGGGCCTCGTGGTGGCCTACTGGACGCGGCTGGGCCTGCTGGCGCTCAGGCCGCCATTCCTCCCGCCCGACGCGCTGACGCTTCCCATCGATGGCCGCGTGCTCGCCTTCACTGCCGTCGCGGCCGTGGTGACGGGCGTGCTCTTCGGGCTGGCCCCGGCGCTCCAGTTCACGCGGCCCGATCTCGTGGGCGAGCTCAAGGACCGCTCGAGCCAGCCGGCCGGGCGGGGCTGGTTCACGCTCCGCCACGCCCTGGTCGTCGGCCAGATGGCGTTGTCGTCGGTGGCCCTGGTGGGGGCCGGGCTCTTCGTGCGCAGCCTGGCCAACGCCCAGCAGATCGACCCCGGGTTCGACGCCCGGTCGCTGGCCACCCTCTCGTTCGATCTCGCCGCGCGGGGGATGGCGCCGGAGGCCGCGTACGACCGCCAGCGCGAGGTGCTCGAGCGGGTCGCCTCCGCGCCCGGCGTCGAGCAGGCCGCTCTCACCAACGCCGTGCCCCTCACCTTCGGCGGCTTCGCCCGGACGGTGTTCCTCGACGGCCAGGACATGCGCGACCGCGCGGCCGGGCGCTTCGTGCAGATCGCCCTCATCTCGCCGTCGTATTTCGACACCACCGGCATCCCGGTGACGAGCGGCCGCGCCTTCACGGGCGCCGACCGGCAGGGCACGCCCGCCGTGGCGGTCGTGAACGAGACGATGGCGAAGCAGTTCTGGCCCGACGAGAGTCCGATCGGCAAGCGCTTCTTCTTCTTCGGCCAGGACGCGCCCGTCGAGGTCGTGGGCGTCGCCCGCGACGCGAAGGTCAACTTCATCGGCGAGGACCCGCTCGCGTTCGCCTACCAGCCGCTCGCGCAGCAGCCGCAGACCCAGATCAGCCTCATCGTCAGGAGCGCCGCGCCGGAGGCGGCGCTCGGGGCGGTGCGCGCCGTGGTGCAGGGGATGGAGCCGACGATGCCGCTCACCGGCGTCCTCACCTTCGGCGGCGTGCTGGATCAGGGCCTCTGGGCCGCCCGGATGGGCGCGCTGCTCGTCGGGGTTTTCGGCGCGCTGGCGCTGCTGCTCGCGGCGATTGGCGTCTACGGCGTCATGGCCTACCTGGTCAGCCAGCGCACGCGCGAGATCGGCGTGCGGCTGGCCCTGGGCGCCACGACCGACCGCGTGCGGCGGATGGTGCTGGGCCACGGCCTGGTACTGGCGGCCGTCGGGCTCGCCCTGGGCATCGGGGGCGCCGCCCTGGTCGCGCGGCCGCTGAGCGCCCTCCTCTACGGCGTGAGCCCGTTCGACCTGGCCACCTTCGCCGCCGTGCCGGTGGTGCTGCTCGCCACCGTGGTCGTCGCCGTCGCGGTGCCCGCCCGCCGGGCGGCCCGCGTGGACGCGTCAGAAGCGCTCCGCTCGGCGTAGCCGACGCCCGGTCCAATCGACGGACGCGGGCGGCTACTCGTCGCGGAGCGTCAGCGCCGGATCGAGCGCGGCGGCCCGGCGCGCCGGCACGACGCACGCCCCGCCCGCGACCAGCGCCAGGACCGCCACGACGCCCGCGTAGGTGACCGGATCGGATGCCGTCACGCCGATGAGCAGGCCGCGCAGCCCCACCCCGACGGCAACCGAGAGCAGCAGCCCGGCCGCCAGGCCGGCACCCACCACGCGGGCGCCAGCGCCGGCCACGAGCCCGACCACCTGGCGCCGTGTCGCGCCCACCGCCAGCCGGATGCCGATCTCGCGCCGGCGGAGGCCGACGAGGAACGCGAGCAGCCCGTAGGCGCCGATTCCGGCCAGCAGGACCGCGAGGCCGCCGAGCGCCGACAGCACGTCGCCGGCAAGGCGCTGGGTGAAGGTGGCGGCCGCCGCATGGTCGTCGAGCCGGCCCACGTTGAAGAACGGCACGCGCGGGTCCAGGCCGCGTACGACGCGCTGCAGGTCGCCGGCCAGCCGATCGGGGTCGCCGCTCGTGCGGACGTGCAGGACCATCCCCGAGGCGTACTGCTGGAGCACGGGCACGTACAGCGTCGGTCGCGGCCGCTCGGTGAGGGACCGCTGCTTGATGTCCGCCACGACGCCCACGACCGTCATCCAGGCGGGCGGCCGATCGGTCCGGGGCTGCCCGAACATCACGCGCCCGCCGACGGGCGAGCGGTCCTTCCAGTACGTGCGCGCCATCGTCTCGTTGACGAGCACGGCCGCGGGCCGTCCGGCCGTGTCGGTGCCGGACAGATCGCGGCCTGCCAGCACGCGCGCGCCGAGGGTGGTGGCGTAGTCCGGGCCCACGTGGTACACGGCCGCGACGTTGGCGCCGTCGGTCGCCGGCGCCCCGTCCACGGTGAAGTCGCTCGACGCGGGCCCCGTGAACCCGAGCGGCACCCGCCGGCCCAGCGTGGCGCCCGTCACGCCTGGCAGGGCGCGCACGCCGTCGAGCAGGCGCGCGTAGAAGGCGCGGCCCTCCGCCTCGTCGTAGCCCGCCGAGAACAGGTCCAGCCAGCCGACGACCAGGCCCTCGGCCCGGAACCCCGGAGTCATCCGGGACGCGGCCTGCAGGCTGCGCAGGCTCAGCCCGGCGCCCACCAGGAGCGCCATCGACAGCGCCACCTGCGCGGCGACGAGGGCGCGGCGCCAGCGGTGGCGGCCGAAGAGGCGTCCCGCCGCCCCGGCGTCGCGCAGGGTCCCCGCCACGTCGTGGGGCGCGGCCTGGACGGCCGGCGCCAGGGCGAAGAGCAGCACCGTGCCGAAGGCGCACGCGGCCGTCACGGCGAGCACCCGGGCGTCCACGGGCACGGACAACGCGATCGGCAGCTCCGACGGCGGCGCCATGCCCACCAGGAGACCCGCCGTCCACCGGAGGGCCGCCAGGGCGCCGATCGCGCCGAGCGCCGACAGCATCGCGCCTTCGAGCAGCAGCTGGCGCACGAGGCGGCCGCGGCTGGCGCCCATCGACAGGCGGACGGCCATCTCCCGCTGCCGCTGCGACGAGCGCGCCAGGAGCAGCCCGGCCAGGTTGGCGCAGGTGACGAGCAGCACCACGAGGGCCACCGCCATCAGGACCAGGAGTACCGGGCGCAGGATCGACACGGCGCCGTTGGGCGAGGACGCCAGTGCGAAGACGGCGCCGCGATGGTCCATGTAGCGCCCCTGGCCGGCGAAGGCCCGCCGCATGCCGTCGATGGTCCGATCGAGCTCCGCGCGCACGGTCTCCGGGGTGGCCCCGGGCGCAAGGCGTCCGATGAGGGTGAGCCAGCGGCTGCCGCGCAGTTCGAGGCGGCTGGGTCCCGGGGCCACGATCGGGTGCGCGCCGAGCGGCAGCCACAGGTCGTAGGCCAGGCCCGACTCGCCGCCCTGGAAGCCCGGCGCGGCGACGCCGACGATGGTCACCGCCTGCGCGTTCACGCGAATCTCGCGGCCGATCACGTCCGGGTCGGCGCCGAAGCGCGTGGTCCAGTAGCGATGGCCCAGGACCGCGGTGGGAAGGGTGCCGTCGCGATCGTCGGCCGGCATGAAGGCCCGGCCGAGCGCCATGGGCACGCCGAGCACGTCGAAGTAGTTGGCCGTCACCACCTCGGCCCAGGCGCGCTCCGCGTCGCGGTCGATGACGACGCCCACCGCCAGGTCGTCGCGGCCGGCGACGCCCTGGAGCTGCCGCGCGCCGTCGCGGACGTCGCGGTAGTCGGGCACCGAAAAGCTCGTGAGCGGGTCGCCCCGATACAGGTAGGAGAGCTGCACCAGGCGTCCAGGCTCGGTCGTGCCCGGCAGCGGATCCAGGAGCACGGCGTTGACCCAGCTGAACACCGTGGCATTGGCGCCGAGGCCCAGCGCCAGCATCGCGACGGCGGCCGCGGAGAACGCCGGCCGCGCGACGAGGGCCCTCCAGGCGTGCCGCGCGTCCTCGGCGAGCGCCCGGCCGAGCGGCCCGCGTTCCCGGTGGATCGCGCGCTCCGCGGCGTCCTGGACGGCGCGGCCCGTCTGTCGCCAGTACCAGCGCCAGGCCGCGAGGGGGCCGGAGCGCGCCCGGCGCTCGTGCAGCATCTCGTCGAGGTCGCCCAGGAGTTCGTCGCGGCGCGACCTCGGCGTCACGCGGGCCACGAGCCACGAGGCCAGGATCGGGACGCGGCGCCGGATCATGCCGGCTCTCCGAGCAGGCCGTCCAGGCCGTCGGCCATTCGCTGGATTGCGCCGTACGCCGCGCGCACGGCGCGCAGCCCGGCGGGCGTCACGTCGAAGTGTCGCTTGCGCTTGCCGCCGCGCTGCGGCGTCGGGTCGCCCACGCGCGAGCGGACCAGGCCCTTCTGCTCGAGCCGATCCAGCGTGGTGTGCACCGCGCTGATCGACACCTCACGCCGGCTCCGGGCTTCAATCTCGGCCGAGACCGACGCGCCGTAGGCGTCGGCGCCGAGGCGCAGCAGCGCGAGGAGGACGACGTGCTCGAATTCGCCGAGGGCCGGCGGGGGCGTGGTCCGTGGCATGGAGGATCGTAATATCTACAATGTAGATGTAATGTCAAGGCCGCGTCCCGCGCTGGCGCTGGCCGTCCCGCCGCGGCGTCGGGCACCATGGAGCGCATGGCCTCGCGACCCGGCTCACGCCGCGCGCGTCTGCTCGTCGTCGCCCCCCGCTCCGTCGTGCCGCGTCTCGTCGCCCGGCTCGCGGCGGCGGGGCATGCGCCGGTGGGCGCCTCGACCGACGGTGAGGCGACCCGGCTGATGGACGCCGCGCCCGACGCGCTCGTCCTCGACGGCGGCGTCAGCCTGGCGCGCCGGACGGCCCTGGCCGCGCGCTTCACGGCCCGCTTTCCGGGACGTCCCGTCGTCGAGCACACGGGCGGCCCGTCGGCCCTGGCCCAGGCCGTCGGCCGGGCCGTGCGCGGCTGAGCGCGGCGCCGGGCCGCCGCGCGCCGGGCGTGGTAGCCTGCGGCCCGTTCGCCCGCCGCCGGCGTCCGCCGGCCCCGCTGAGCGCCCATGGCCCACATCGCCTACGTCCCGCCCGACCGGCTCGACCCCGCCGACCGCGTGAACGACCCGGATCACATCATCCAGGTCCATGCCGTGCACCCCGCCGTGATGCGCCAGCACCACGCCCTGTACGTGCAGGTGATGCACCGGCCCGGCCCGCTCAGCCGGCGCGAGCGGGAGGTGCTCGGCGTTCGCGTCTCGGCGCTGAACCGCTGCCACTATTGACTGCACCATCACGGAGCGGGACTCCGTGCCATCCTGGCCCGCGAGGGCCTGCCGCCCGCCGCGCAGCTCGCGTTCGTGGACGGCCTGACGTCCACGCCCCTCGCCACGCCGGACCTCACGGACCGCGAGCGCGCGCTCCTGGCCTACGCCGACGCGTTGACGCTCGACCCTGGCGGGATGACCGCCGCCCACGTGCAGGCCTTGCGCGACGTGGGCCTGGACGACCGCGCCATCCACGATGCCTGCGCCGTCGTCGCCTACTTCGCCTTCGTGAACCGCATCGCCGACGGCCTGGGCGTGGAATTGGAGACATCCCCGGCCGCCGGCGCGTGAGGCGCGCGTGCGCCACGCGGCCCGGCCCGGCCGCCCCGGGCGTCCGGCCACGGCTGGATTAAGATCAGCGACGCCATGGCCAAGACGTCCGCGCGCTTCACCTGGAACGACCCGCTGCTCCTCGACCAGCAACTGACCGACGAGGAGCGCATGGTGCGCGACACCGCGCGCCAGTACTGCCAGGAGAAGCTGGCGCCGCGCGCGCTGGAGATGTTCCGGCACGAGAAGCCGGACCCGTCGATCTTCCGCGAGATGGGCGCCCTGGACTTCCTCGGCATCGTCATCCCCGAGCAGTACGGCGGCGCGGGGCTCGGCTACGTGAGCTACGGGCTCGTCGCGCGCGAGGTCGAACGGGTGGACTCGGGCTTCCGCTCGATGATGAGCGTCCAGGGCTCGCTCGTGATGGTGCCCATCAACGCCTTCGGCACCGAGGCGCAGAAGCAGAAGTACCTGCCGAAGCTGGCGACGGGCGAGTGGATTGGCTGCTTCGGCCTGACCGAACCGAACTTCGGATCGGACCCGGGCGGGATGATCACCCGGGCGAAGAAGGCCGACGGCGGCTTCGTGCTGAACGGCACCAAGGCCTGGATCTCGAACAGCCCGATCGCCGACGTCTTCATCGTGTGGGCGAAGGACGACGCCGACGAGATCCGCGGGTTCGTCCTCGACAAGGGCATGAAGGGCCTCAGCGCGCCCGGCACGCACGGCAAGGTGGGCCTGCGCACGAGCATCACGGGCGAGATCGTGATGGAGAACGTGTTCTGCCCCGACGAGAACGCCTTCCCGGACGTCCGCGGCCTGAAGGGCCCGTTCACGTGTCTCAACAGCGCGCGCTACGGCATCGCGTGGGGCGCGCTGGGCGCCGCCGAGGACTGCTGGTTCCGCGCCCGCGATTACGTGCTGGACCGCAAGCAGTTCGGCCGGCCGCTGGCGGCGAATCAGCTCATCCAGAAGAAGCTCGCCGACATGCAGACCGAGATCACGCTCGGCCTGCAGGGCGTGCTGCGCCTGGGGCGCATGAAGGACGAGGGCACGGCGGCGCCGGAAGTCACGTCGATCATGAAGCGCAACTCCTGCGGCAAGGCGCTGGACATCGCCCGGATGGCGCGCGACATGATGGGCGGCAACGGCATCGTGGACGAGTTCGGCGTGATCCGGCACCTGGTGAACCTGGAGGTCGTGAACACCTACGAGGGCACTCACGACATCCACGCGCTCATCCTGGGCCGCGCGCAGACGGGCATCGCCGCCTTCGCGAACTGACGCGCCCGGCGGCGCGGCGGGCGCGTCCCGCGGCTCCGTGCCGTGGCGCGCCGCCTATGACGGCCGTCATAGAGTGACGCGCCGCACCGGTCCAGCATGCGCCCATGGACCTTCTCTCCGTCGTGTTCCCGCGTCCTGCCAGGGGCTGGGCCCGGGCGAATGCGTGCCGCTCCTGCGCGTGGGCGACGTGCCTCGCGCTGGCTGTCGCTGCGACGGCGGCCGCTCAGCCGGGGGCGAGCGCCGCCGCGCCGCCGCCTCCCACCTGGCGCGTCTCGGCCGTGAATCTCACGCGTCTCGAATCGTGGCGCTTCTTCGCACCCAGGCCCGGCGGCGGCGATCCCGACTACGCGTTCCTGGCCGACCGCCTCCGCGTCGATCTGCGTGGTCACTGGCCACGGGTGGACCTCACGCTGGCGGCGCAGGTCGTCGGCATGGCGGGACTTCCCGACCGCGCCGTCGGTCCCGGGGCGCTCGGGACCGGGGCGCTGTACTTCGACCAGGGCGGGCGCCGGTCGGAGTCGGGCCAGGTCTACCTGCGCTTCGCGACCCTGCGATTCCCCAACGTCGCGCGCGGCCTGGATCTGGCGGTCGGTCGCATGGGCTACACGTCTGGCGCCGAGGCGCCGAGCGGGGTCGCGAAGATCGAGACCGTGAAGCGCCAGCGCCTCGACGCGCGGCTGGTGGGGGAGTTCGAGTGGTCGATCTACCAGCGCGTGTTCGACGGCCTGCGGGTGGATCTGACCCGTCCGGCGTGGCGCCTCACCGCCGTGGGCTTCCTGCCCACGCAGGGCGGGTTCGCCCGGCAGGCGAACACCTCGATGCGTGATCTCGCGGTGGCCGGCGCCACCGTCAGCTCGCGCCCGGCGGCGGGCCCGGGCCCGCGGACGCAGGTGCAGGCGTTCGCGTGGCAGTATCACGATCGCCGCCCCGTCACTCAACGCCCCGACAACCTGGGGCGCAGCTCGCCGTCCGGCGCGGACGTCGATGTCACGACCGGCGGCGCGACGCTCATCGGCGCCTATCCGGCTGGCGCCGGTGAGGTCGATCTCTTCGCGTGGGGCGCCGGGCAGACCGGGACGTGGTACGGGCAGGACCATCGCGCCTTCGCGGCCGCGCTCGAGGGCGGGTACCAGTGGACGAAGGCGCCCTGGCGTCCCTGGCTGCGAGCCGGGATCTATCACGGAAGCGGCGACGAGGATGCCGCCGACGACACGCACGGAACGTTCTTCCCGCTGCTCCCCACGGTGCGGCGCTTCGCCCAGACCACGGCCTACGGGGTGATGAACCTGCGCGACGTGTTCGCGGGGGTGCAGGCGCGCCCGCGACCGGAGCTCGGAGTCCGGCTCGATCTGCGGCGCCTGGACCTGGCGTCGGCCGCCGATCTTTGGTACGCCGGGAGCGGCGCCACGTTGGAGCGGGGCGGGGTCTTCGGGTACGTGGGCCGGCGGTCCAATGGCAGCCGGCGGCTCGGCACGGCCATCGAGGCCTCCTCGGACTACGTCGTGACGCCGCGATTGTCGCTGAACGTCTTCGTCGGACGCATGGCGGGAGGCCCGGTGGTCACGGGCACGTTCGCCGGTGACACGCTGTGGTTCACGTACCTCGAAAGCGTCGTGAACCTGGGATCCCGGTGAGGCGGCCCGGCCAGGAACACGGGGAGACCGCGCGGAATCACCAGCCCCCCGTGCGGATTCCCCACCGCGCCGGGCGCCCGTGCGGCCGGAGATCGCCCTACGGGCGGCAAGGTCGCGAGGTACTGGAATTGCTGGCCCCGAGCCCGCAAGAGCGTCGTTCGCACCCCCGCTGCGGCCTGGTGGCTCGCGAGCGCGATCGGCTGCCACGACGTCTCGGAGGAGGTCGGCGATGACCAGGCACATCCTCATCGCGGTGACGGCGCTGGCGTTCGCAGCCGGGACGTCGTACGCGCAGACCGTCAAGGAGAAGCCGATGCCGCGCACGCAGGCGTCGGACGGGGCCGGCATGTTCAACGCGTACTGCGCCTCGTGCCACGGCCTGGATGCCAGGGGCACGGGCCCGGCGGCCAAGGCGCTCACCAAGGCGCCAGCCGATCTGACGAAGATCACGGCCAGGAACGGCGGCACCTTCCCCGAGATCAAGATCAAGCGCTACATCGAGGGCGCCGACGAGATCGCCGCGCACGGTTCGCGCGACATGCCGGTGTGGGGATCCCTCTTCCGCTCGATCGGCCGCGATACCGTGCCGATCCGGATTCAGGCGCTCACCGACTTCCTGAAGTCGATTCAGCAGTAGCGCCCGGTCGCGACCGGGCACCCGTGGTACGGTGGCGGCATGACTCGTCGTGAATGGCTGGCCGCCGCGGCGGCGTGGGCCTCGGCCCCGGCGCTCGTCAGCGGCCAGCACGGCGGGCGGCGGACGGCGCACCCGCCGCAGGCGGCCGAGGAACTGGCCGGCCCGGCGGACGTGACGCTCCGGATCGGCCAGCACCGCCACGAGATCGCGCCCCGGCGCGAGGTGCGGACGCTCGCCTACAACGGCCAGGTGCCGGGACCGCTCGTGCGGGTGCGCCGCGGCCGGCCGATCACGGTCGACGTGTTCAACGACACGGCCGGCGAGGACATCGTGCACTGGCACGGGCTCCACATCCCGGCCAACGTGGACGGCGTCTACGAGGAGGGCACGCCGGGCGTGCCGCCGCGCGGGCGGCGGCGCTACGTGTTCACGCCGGAGCCGGCCGGGACGCGCTGGTACCACAGCCACGACACGGCCGCGAACGACCTCGGGAAGGGCACCTACACGGGCCAGTTCGGCGTGATGGTGGTGGAGGACGCCGACGAGGCCGGCGCGTACGACGCCGACGTGCCGCTCGTGCTGCACGAATGGGAGCCGTCGTTCCGCCGCGAGGGCACCCGCGACGTCGAATTCAAGAGCTACAGCATCAACGGACGGATGCTGGGGGCGGGTGAGCCGCTGCGCGTGAAGGAGGGCAGCCGCGTCCTCTTCCGCATCGTGAACGCCAGCGCCACGATCACCCACCAGCTCGCCCTGGCCGGGCACCGGTTCCACGTGCTCGCCCTCGACGGCAATCGCGTGCCGACGCCGCTCGCCGTGCCCATCGTGGAGGTGGCCCCGGGGGAGCGCGTGGACGCCACCGTGGAGATGGACCACCCCGGGGTGTGGGTGCTCGGCGCGCCGCGCGCGGCCGACCGCGACAAGGGCCTCGGCCTCGTCGTCGAGTACGCCGGCGCGTCGGGATCGCCGCAGTGGGAGGACCCGCTCCCGCGGCCCTGGGACTACACGATCTTCGGCGTGCGCGAGCTGCCGGCCGGCCCGATCGACGGACGGCTCACGCTGGCCTTCCGGGCCACCGACGGTCATCACTGGACCATCAACGGCAAGCCGTACCCCCGGACCGACGACATCGTCGTGCAGGCGGGGAAGCGCTACCGGTGGACGCTCGACAACCAGAGCGCGGATCCGCATCCGGTCCACCTGCACCGCCACACCTTCGAGCTGGCCCGCGTGGACGGCCGGCCGACCTCTGGTCTCTTGAAGGACGTCGTGGTCGTGCCGCCGTGGAAGCAGGTCGACATCGACGTCACCGCCGATCAGCCCGGGCTGGCGCTGTTCCACTGCCACCAGCAGTTCCACATGGACAACGGCTTCATGGCGATGATGCGCTACGAGCCGTGAGACGCCGCCGCTACGACGCGGCGATCTCCTCGAGCGCACCCGGCTCGAGCAGCACGAACCCGTCCTTGTCGGTGTGGAGCAGGCCCTCCTTCTGCCACCGGCTCATGACGCGAATCGCCGTCTCGATGGTGGTCCCCGTGAGGTCGGCCAGTTCCTGCCGCGTGAGTGCCATCGGCACGAACACACCGCCGCGGTCCTGGCGGCCGATCTGGTGCCCGAGCTTCAGGAACAACCGCGCAAACCGGGCCTCGACGCGGGCGCCCGAGAGCTCGGCGAGGCGGCGCGTCAGCTCCGCCAGTCGCAGCGTGAGGCCGGACAGCAGGCCGAGCGTGAGGGCCGGATGGTGCTCGAGCAGCGCGAAGAACTCCCGCTGCTCGATGCTCAGGCAGGTCGTTTCCTCCAGGGCCTGCGCGGAGGCTGGGAACGCCTGTCGCTCGTAGACGGCCACGGCGGCGAGCGGGTCGCCGGTGCCGAAGATCTCCAGGATGATCTCCTTGCCCGCCGGTGTCGCCTTGAACACCTTGACGCGCCCCTCGACGATGACCAGGAAGGCGCTCGCGGGATCGCCCTCGGAGAAGACACGTCCCCCGCGCGGATAGCGCACGAGCCGCGAGGAGGCGGCAATGCGCGCGCGGTCCTCGGAACTCAGCCGGCGGAAGACCGGCAGCCGACGGACGATGTCGCCCCCGGGGGCGGTCACGCTGCGCATCATACTGCCGCCACGAGCCTGGCTTTCGGCCACGACGCCCTGACGCTAGAGCCGGGCGTCGAGCTCCAGCGCCCGCGGGAAGAGGACTTCGTCCTCGACTTGCACGTGGGCGGCCACCAGGCGGTGGAGGGCCGCGAGGTCGGCCCTCACCGCCGTCCAGGGCGCCGATGCACGGTCCGGGTGCGTGTCGGAGAGCGCCGTGAGCTCGTCGATGGCGGCCGCCAGGCGGCGGTGCTCGGCCTCCAGCGCACGGATGGGATGGAGCACCGTCGGGAAGGCCAGCGGTGGCCTCGACCGTCCAGCCCGCTCGGCTTCGGCCAACGCGATCAGCGCGGGGAACACGATGTTCTCTTCCTTGGCGAGGTGCGCGGCCAGGCGCTCGGCGGCGGCCGCGAATGCCCGGCGCAGCTCCTCGGTGCGCGGCTGTGGCGTCCGGTCGGCGAGCACGGCCAGGCGGGCGCGAATGGTCGGCACCGCGGCATGGATCGGGGCGTGCAGGTCACCCAGCAGGCGGTCGCACAGCGCATCGAGCGGCAGTGAGGCCAACTCGGCGTCCTCAGGTCGGCGCGTCTCGGTCATGTCCTCTTCCGCCCGCCGTGGAGGCCAGTCTCGGCTCGTGGCCCACCAGGATCCATGACCGTCGTCATACGTCGGCCGGCCGCCGGCCCGCCGGCGGTCGCGTCCGTATGACGGTGGTCATAGCGGGCCGCCGATCGCGCGTCCAACATCCACGCCATGGAGGAGGGCGTGGGGCGGACGGCCGGGGAGGCTGGCCTTCGGGTGGCGGTGCCCGGGGAGGAGTACCACGCGGGCCTCATCGCGTGCCAGCGCGCATGCCCCGTGCACACCGACGCGCGCGGCTACGTGCGGGCGATCGCCGAAGGGCGCTTCGAAGAGGCGTACCTCATCGCGCGCGGGCCCAACCCCTTCGCCTCGATCTGCGGGCGCATCTGCGGCGCGCCGTGCGAGGCCGCCTGCCGGCGCGGCCAGGTCCCGCGCGTGGACGACGACGGCCGGTTCGTCGGGAAGGACCGGCCCGTGGCGATTCGCGCGCTCAAGATGTTCGCATGCGCGCAGGCGGGGCCCGAAGCGCGTCCGGCCGCCCACGTGCTCGACGCGGCCCGCGCGTACGTGCCGCGCGTCGCGGCCGATGCCGAGGAGATGGCGGCGCTGCTCCGCGCGCGGATGGACGGCAGCATCCCGTCCGCCCACGGCGCGCGCGTCGCCGTCATCGGCGCCGGCCCCGCCGGCCTGTCGGCCGCACACGACCTGGCCCTCCTGGGCTTCTCCCCCGTCGTCTTCGAGAGCGAGCCGGTGGCGGCCGGGATGCTGGCGGTGGGCGTGCCCGCCTACCGGCTGCCTCGCGCGCTCATCGAGCAGGAAGTCGACGTCATCCGGGCGCTCGGCGTCGAGATCCGGTGCGGGATCACGGTGGGCGCGGACGTCTCGTTCGCCGACCTCAGGCGCGACTACGCGGCCGTGGTCGTCGCCGTCGGCGCCAAGTCGTCGCGCGCCGTGGGCATTCCCGGCGAGCAGGGACCGCGCGTGTTCGGCGGCGTGGACCTGCTCCGGGCTGCGGCCCTCGGCGAGCGTCTCGACATGGGACGCGACGTGGTCGTCGTCGGCGGCGGCAACGTGGCGTACGACGTGGCGCGCACGGTGCTCAGGCAGATCGCCTACGACGCCGCGCGCACGGCCGCACGGCTGCCCGGGACGTCGCGGGTACGCCTCGTGTCGCTCGAGGGGCTCGAGGAGATGCCGGCCGACACGATCGAGATCGTCGAGGGCGACGAGGAGGGCGTCGAGCGACTGAACGGCTGGGGCCCCGTGGAAATCGCCCGCGGCACCGACGGCCTGGTGACCGGCGTGGTCGTCCGCCGGTGCCTGCGCGTCTACGACGACGCCCGGCGGTTCGCCCCGCAGTTCGACGACGCCCAGCACCAGACGATCGCGTGCGACACCGTGCTCCTGGCCGTGGGCCAGGCGCCGGTCACGCGCTTCCTGGAGGAGGGCGGCCGCGACGTCGAGATGGCGCGCCCCGGATGGCCCAGAACGGATCCGGTCACGCTCGCCACGACGGCGCCGGGCGTGTTCGTGGCCGGCGACCTGGCGCACGGCACGCGGCTGCTCATCGACGCCGTGGCGTCGGGGAAGGCCGCCGCCCGATCGGTCTACGCCTACGTCACCGGCCGCGAGCTCCACCGGTCGGCCGTCACCCTCCACCTCGCGCTGCCCGACTACCGCCGGGAACGCGGGTACGAGTCGATTCGCCGCCAGGGTGTGCCCGTGCGCGAGCCGGCCGAACGGCTCACGCACCCCGACGTCCCCGTGGAGATCGGCTTCGACCGGGACCAGGCGATGCGCGAGGCCGCGCGGTGCCTCGACTGCGGGGTGACGCCCGTGTTCGATGGCGCGCGGTGCGTGCTGTGCGGCGGCTGCGTGGACGTCTGCCCGACGGCGTGCCTGACGCTCGTCGGGCTGGACGACCTCGCCGCCGACGAGGCGTGCGACGTCGCCATCGCCCGCACCCTCGGCGACGGCGCGGATCGCGGCGGGCACTCCGCGATCCTCAAGGACGAGGATCGGTGCATCCGCTGCGCGCTCTGCGTCCTGCGCTGCCCCGCCGACGCCATCGCGATGGAGCGCGTCTCGTTCACCACCAGCTGGAGGGCCTCATGACCGTCACGCCTGGCCCAGGGCAGTCGCGTCTGGATCCCGAGGCGGTTCCCCGCCGCGACGTGCTCGGCCTGCTCTCGCTGTGGTCCATGGCGAGCGCGCTCGTGTTCGCCACCGTCGGCATGCTCCGCCTGCCGCGCGCCGCCGTCCTGCCCACGCCGTCGAAGAAGTTCCGCGTGTCGATTCCCGAGACGCTGCCGGCGGGCGAGGCGTTCGTTCCCGCGGGGCGCCGGGTGGCCCTGTTCCGCGACGACGAAGGCGTGCACGCGATCTCGATCGTGTGCACGCACCTCGGCTGCATCGTGAAGCCGACCGCCGCGGGCTTCGAGTGTCCATGCCACGGATCGCGGTTCGCGAAGGACGGCACCGTCACGGGGGGACCGGCGCCCGCCCCGCTCGGGTGGCTGCAGGTGACGTCCGCCGGCGGCGCCCTCATGGTGGACGAGGACGTCCAGGTGCCGTCCGGCACCAAGGTGGCCGTATGAGCGCCCGCTCGGACGCGCTGCAGGCCTTCCGCGACAACCTGCGACAGGCGCCGTCGCGCTTCATGGCCGCCGCGCTGCGGACGGGCGCGCCGACGACTGACCGCACGCGCTCCACGTTCGTGTTCGGGAACGTCTTCCTGCACCTCCACTCGGTGCGCACCCACCGCTGGAGCCTCCGCTGGAGCACGACCGCCGGCCTCGGCATCGCCACCCTCGCGGCCTTCCTCATCACGCTCGTGACCGGCGTGCTGCTGATGTTCTACTACAAGCCCTATCCGGACGTGGCCTACGACTCGATGAAGGACATCCACTTCGTCGTGCCCACGGGCCGCTTCATCCGGAACATCCACCGCTGGGCGGCCAATCTCATGGTCGTCACCGTGATCCTGCACATGGCCCGTGCCTTCTACACGGCCGCCTACCGCGCGCCGCGCGAGTTCAATTGGATCGTCGGCATGGCGCTCCTGGTCGTGACGCTGGCGCTGTCGTTCACGGGGTACCTCCTGCCGTGGGACCAGCTCGCCTACTGGGCGATCACGATCGGCGCGAACATCGCCCAGTCGCCGCGCGAGGTCACCGACGCGCTGGGGCTCACCCGGTACTTCGACCCCGGCGGCCTCCAGCGGCTGCTCCTCCTCGGCTCCGACGCCGTCGGCGAGGAGGCGCTGATCCGCTTCTACCTGCTGCACGTGATGCTGCTGCCGCTCGCCGCGGGCCTGCTGATGGCCGTGCACTTCTGGCGGATCCGCAAGGACGGCGGCCTGGCGAAGCCGGCCGACGTGGATCGGCGGCTGGAGCCGGCGACCGGCGTCTACCCCGTGTTCAGGGACGCGCCGCAGAAGACCTACCACCTGGCGGCGATCGTGCGCGGGCGGTCGCCGGCCGTCGGCCGCGGACCGGAGCAGACGGTGCCCTCGATGCCGCACCTCTTCTACGCGGAGCTCGCCGTGCTGATGATGACGGTGTTCGCGTGCACTTTCCTCGCGATCCTGTCCGACGCGCCGCTCAAGGAACTGGCCAACCCGCTCGTGCCCGAGAACCCGGCCAAGGCGCCGTGGTACTTCCTCGGGCTGCAGGAGCTGGTCGCGTTCTCGGCCTTCATGGGCGGGATCGGCATTCCGTCGATCGTGCTCGTCGGCCTCGGGCTCATCCCGTTCCTCGACCGCGAGCAGGCCGGGACGGGCGAGTGGTTCGGCGGGCCGGGCGGCTGGCCGCTGGTGCGATCCTCGCTGGGGGTCGGGTTCGCGTCCGCGCTGATCGTCGAGACGATCATCATCCGCTACGGCTGGCTGCGGGAGTGGTTCCCGGCCATTCCGCAGCTCGTCATCACGGCCGTCAACCCGGGAACGCTGCTGACCGCGGTCTACGCCGCCTACTCGATCGCCCTGGTCAAGCGCTTCAACTCGACGCGGGCCGGGGCCCTGGGGCTCTTCACCTGTTTCCTCTGCGGCTTCGTCGTGCTCACGGTCGTGGGCACGTACTTCCGCGGCCCCAACTGGCAGTTCTACTGGTCGCCAGCCGACTGGCCCGTTCATTGAGCGTGACGCCATGGCCTCCCTCGACCGCAACAAGTGGCTGCTGCTCGTATCCAGCGTGGGGGTGCTGGCGCTGCTCGTCCTGGCCGCCGTGCGAGAGCAGGTGCTGCTCGAGTGGCGGCAGGTCCAGCGTGACGTCACCATCGACGGCGCCCCGGCGCCGGTGATGCTCCGCCAGGTCGTGAACCCGTCGCTCGGCGTGGCCGACCGCTGCGTCTCCTGCCACGTGTCGATGGCGCCAGGCGAACAGGGCGCGGCGGGCCCCGGCATGAACGCGCACCCGGCCGTCGTGCACGACCCGGGCGAGTTCGGCTGCACCGTGTGCCACGGCGGCCAGGGGCGGGCGACGGCCAAGGCCGACGCGCACGGCGACGTGGCGTTCTGGCCGGAGCCCATGCTGCCGGTGGCGGCCACCGAGGCAGGCTGCGGGACCTGTCACGCCGTGGCCGGCGTGCCGCGCCGCGTCGAGTTCGATCGCTGGGCGGCCACGTTCGAGCGACTCGACTGCCGCGCGTGCCACCGGGTGGATGGCCGCGGCGGCACGATCCGCCCGGACGGTGGAGGGATGGAGGGCCCGGATCTGTCGCGGGCGGGCCTGGCGGGCTACGCCCCCGGCTGGTACGCCGCGCACGTGGACAAGGCGGCCGCCGAGACCGCGGGCCCGTGGCGGAGTGCCTGGGGGCCGCTCTCGGCGGACGACCGCGCCGACGTCGACCACTACCTGCACACCCGCGTCGCCGCCCCGCGAGTCGTCGCGGCCAAGGCCACGTTCTTCTCGAACGGCTGCCTCGGCTGCCACAAGGTGAGCGGCGCCGGCGGCGACGACGGTCCGGACCTGACGCGCGCGGGCGAGAAGGACCCCGGACGGGCCGACTTCGAGGCCGTGCCCGGCGGACGGACCCTCGCGAACTGGTTCGGCCAGCACGTGCGGGCGCCCTCCTCGGTCGTGGCGGGCTCGCAGATGCCGGCGTCGCGGCTCACGCCGGCCGAGGTCGACGACCTCACGCTCTTCACGCTGTCGCTGCGCCGCCGCGACGTGGCCGGCAGCTACCTCCCGCGCGACCGGATGCGTGTCACGCGCTTCGGCGAACGGGAGTACGCCTCGGATGGCGCGACGCTCTTCGGCGCGTTCTGCACGGGCTGTCATGGCACGGACGGCCGGGGCCTGCGTGCCCCCGGCGTCGCCACGTTCCCGTCGGTGGCCCATCCCGACTTCCTCGCCGTGGCGCCCGATGCGCTGGTCGCCGACACGATCCGCCGTGGCCGGCCCGGGCGGCGCATGCGGGCCTGGGGCGACGGCACCGCCGGCCTCACCGAGGCGGACATCCCGGCCCTGGTGGCCCACCTGCGCGCCATGGCGGGCACGCCGGCCCCGGTGGAGTCACGGCCCGCCCGATGGGTCGCCGGAGACGCCGGCGCCGGGCAGGCGCTCTTCGAGCGCACGTGCGCCGGGTGTCACGGCGCGCGAGGCGAGGGAGTCGACGCGCCGGCGCTCAACAACCCGGTGCTGCTCGCGGCGGGCACCGACACCTACTTCGTCGAGACCATCGCGCGCGGGCGGCGCGGCACGGGGATGGCGGCGTTCGCCGAGCCGTCTCCCACGCACCCCACGCTCACGCGCGCGGACATCGAGTCGATCGTCACGTTCATCCGCTCCTGGGGAGGCCAGCCATGACACACCCAACCCGCCGCCAGTTCCTCGACCTGGTGGCCGCGGCCGGTCTTGGGGGCTTCGCGCTGTCGGCCGACGACGCCTGGGGGCTTCAGGCGCCCTCGAACCCGCTGGCCGCGTACCCGAACCGCGACTGGGAGAAGACCTACCGCGACCTGTTCGCGTACGACTCGACCTACACGTTCACCTGCGCGCCGAACGACACGCACAACTGCATCCTGAAGGCGTTCGTCCGGCAGGGCGTCATCACGCGCATCGGGCCCACGATGCGCTACGGCGAGGCGGTGGACCTGGCCGGCAACCGGACGACGCACCGGTGGGACCCGCGCGTGTGCCAGAAAGGCCTGGCCCTGACGCGCCGGTTCTACGGCGACCGCCGCGTGAGCCAGACGATGGTGCGCGCCGGGTTCAAACGCTGGGTGGAGGCCGGCTTTCCGCGAGGAGACGACGGCCGGGCGCCGGCGGAGTACTTCCAGCGCGCGCGCGACGAATGGGTGCGCCTCACGCACGACGAGGCGGCGACGCTCGTCGCCAGGACCCTCAAGAACGTCGCCGAGACGTATTCGGGCGAGGCCGGCATGGCGCGGCTCACCGCCCAGCACTACGACCCGGAGACGATCAAGGCCACGGGCGGCGCCGGCACGCAGACCATCAAGCTCCGCGGCGGCATGCCGCTCCTGGGCGTCACGCGGGTCTTCGGCATGTACCGCATGGCCAACTCGCTCGCCCTCCTCGACGCGCACGTCCGCAAGGTGGGGCCCGATCAGGCCGTCGGGTCGCGTGGCTTCGACAACTACTCGTGGCACACCGACCTGCCGCCGGGGCATCCGATGGTCACGGGCCAGCAGACGGTCGAGTTCGACCTGTCGGCCGTCGAGCACTGCAAGACGGTGGTCGTCTGGGGCATGAACTGGATCTCGACCAAGATGCCCGACGCGCACTGGCTGACCGAGGCGCGGCTCAAGGGTACCAAGGTCGTGGTCATCGCCTGCGAGTACTCGTCCACGTCGAGCAAGGCCGACCAGGCGGTGGTCGTCAGGCCCGGCACGACGTCGGCGCTGGCCCTGGGATTCGCGAACGTGATCCTCCGCGACGGGCTCTACGACGCCGACTACGTCAAGCGCTGGACGGACCTGCCGGTGCTCGTGCGCACCGACACCCTCAAGTGCCTCCGCGCGAAGGACGTCTTCGGCGGCGGGCTGACCGAGCTGACCAGCACGCACGTTCTGAAGGCCGGCGAACGGGAGCCGGCGCCGGCCGCGCAGCAGCGGCAGGTCATTCCCGAAGCGATGCGCACCGAGTGGGGCGACTACGTCTGGTGGGACCGCGCCTCGGGTCAGCCGAAGCCCCTCACGCGCGACCAGGTGGGCCAGCGCTCGACCGTCGGCGATCCACAGCTCGAGGGTAGCGTCACGGTCCGCCTGGCCGACGGAGCGTCGGTGCGGTGTCGCCCGGTGTTCGACCTGGTGAAGGAGTATGCCGCCCACTTCGACCCCAGGACCACGGAGGAGATCACGTGGGCACCGGCCTCCGCCGTCGAGCAGCTGGCCCGCGACTTCGCCCGCGACCCTGGCACGACGCTGTTCGCGATCGGGATGGGGCCGAACCAGTTCTTCAACAACGACAACAAGGACCGCGACATCTTCCTGCTGGCGGCCCTCACCGGCAACGTCGGCCGGATCGGCGGCAACGTCGGGTCGTACGCGGGCAACTACCGCGTCGCGCTCTTCAACGGCGTGCCGCAGTACATCAACGAGAATCCGTTCGACATCGAGCTGGACGCGGCGAAGCTGGCCCGTCCCCGCCAGTACTGGCGGGCCGAGTCGGCGCACTTCTACAACCACGAGGATCATCCGCTCCGTGTCGGGAACCGCCTGCTGACCGGGTCGACGCACATGCCGGCGCCCACCAAGGTCATGTGGTTCGCCAACGCGAACTCGATCCTCGGCAACGTCAAGTGGCACTACAACACGGTGGTCAATGCGCTGCCGCGCATGGAGATGATCGCCGTGCACGAGTGGTGGTGGACGGGCTCGTGCGAGTGGGCGGACGTGGTGTTCGGCGTGGACTCCTGGAGCGAGCTGAAGCACCCGGACATGACGGCGTCGGTCACCAATCCGTTCCTGTCGGTGTTTCCGCGGACGCCGATCCCGCGCATCTTCAAGACGATCGGCGACATCGAGGTGATGGCCCTCGTCGCGTCGAAGCTGGCCGCGCTGACGGGCGACGGCCGCTTCGACGACATGTGGACGTTCGTCCGCGACGGCCGGACCGACGTGTACCTGCAGCGCATCCTCGACACGTCGACCAACACGAAGGGCTACCGCTTCACCGAGCTCGAGGCGAAGGCGCGGGAAGGCGTCCCGGTGCTGCTCAACTCGCGCACCTCGCCCAAGGTGGTCGGCTACGACCAGCTCGCCGACTCCACGCCCTGGTACACGAAGACCGGCCGGCTCGAGTTCTACCGGGAGGAGGACGAGTTCATCGAGGCGGGCGAGAACCTGCCCGTGCACCGGGAGCCCGTGGACTCGACCTTCCACGAGCCGAACGTGATCGTGGCGCCGAAGCACGAGGCGCTGCGTCCGAAAGGACCCGAGGACTACGGGGTTGCCCGGACGGATCTGTCGTGCGAGGTGCGCTGCGGCCGCAACGTCGTCATGACGTGGGCCGAGGCGAAGAACACCCAGCACCCGCTGGCGAAGCAGGGCTACAAGTTCGTGTTCCACACGCCGAAATACCGCCACGGGGCGCACACGATGCCGATCGACACCGACATCAACGCGGTGCTGTTCGGGCCGTTCGGCGACATCTACCGGCGCGACAAGCGCAATCCGTTCGTGGCCGAGGGCTACGTGGACATCAACCCGACCGACGCGCGCGAGCTCGGCGTGGAGGACGGCGACTACGTCTGGATCGACGCCGACCCCGAGGACCGGCCGTTCCGGGGCTGGCAGACCAACGCCAAGGACATGGAGTTCGCCCGCTTGATCTGCCGCGCGCGGTACTACCCGGGCACGCCGCGCGGCGTCACCCGCATGTGGTTCAACATGTACGGCGCGACGCCCGGCTCGGTCGAGGGCGCCAAGACCCGCAAGGACGGCCTGGCGAAGAACCCCCGCACGAAATTCCAGGCGATGTTCCGCTCGGGCTCGCACCAGTCGGCCACGCGCGGGTGGCTGAAGCCCACCTGGATGACCGACTCGCTGGTCCGGAAGGGCCTCTTCGGGCAGGGCATCGGCAAGGGCTTCCTCCCCGACGTTCACTGCCCGACCGGCGCGCCGCGCGAGGCCTTCGTGAAGATCACGCGGGCCGAACCCGGGGGCATCGGCGCCTCGGGCGTCTGGCGTCCGGTCTCGCTCGGCATCCGGCCGCGCAACGAATCGGACGCGATGAAACGGTATCTCGCCGGCGGCTACTTCGGCGGCACGAAGGAGTGAGCGATGGCCCGCGTCTACAACTGGCAGATCGGCCGCGAGATGTCCTACTGGTATCCGGAGAGCCGGCCGCAGAAGCAGTTCGCGGCCGTCTTCGACACCAACAAGTGCATCGCGTGCCAGACGTGCACCCTGGCCTGCAAGACGACGTGGACGTCGGGCCGGGGCCAGGAGTACATGCTCTGGAACAACGTGGAGACGAAGCCGTACGGCTCGTATCCGCTCGCGTGGGACCTCAAGCTGCTCGACATGCTCGAGGGCGGGAGCTGGAGCGGCGGCCGCTACACCGGCCAGACGATCTTCGAGTCGGCGAAGGCCGGTGAGCGCGTGCTGAGCTGGCGGCCGGAGGGCGACGACTACGCCTACCCGAACGTCGGCGAGGACGACTGCGCCGGCAGCGTGGACGCCGGCATGAGCCTGGCGCTCCCGCACATGGCCTGGTTCTACTACTTGGCCCGCATCTGCAACCACTGCACCTACCCGGCCTGCCTGGCGTCCTGCCCCCGCGGCTCGATCTACAAGCGGCCGGAGGACGGCATCGTGCTGGTCGATCAGGGCCGGTGTCGCGGCTACCAGGAGTGCGTGAAGGGGTGTCCGTACAAGAAGGTCTACTTCAACCCCATGACGGGGACCTCGGAGAAGTGCATCGCGTGCTATCCGAAGATGGAGGTCGGCCTGCAGCCGCAGTGCTTCGTGAACTGCATCGGCAAGATCCGGATGGCCGGCTACATCTCGACGCCCGAGAACGCGCGGCCGGACAACCCGATCGACTACCTCGTGCACCTTCGCAAGATCGCGCTGCCGCTCTATCCCCAGTACGGCCTGGAACCGAACGTCTACTACATCCCGCCGATTCACGTGCCGCCGGCGTTCCTGCGCCAGATGTTCGGACCCGGGGTGGACGCCGCCATCGCCGCCTACCGGAACGCCGCGAACGATCCGGACCTGGCCGGTCTGCTGAGCCTCTTCGGCGCGACCGAGTCGGTGATGACACGGTGGTTGCGCAAGGGCGAAGAAGTCGCGGGCGTCGACGACCGCGGCACGACGCTCGTGCGCGTGCCGCTCAAGGAGCCCGTGCACGTGCGCGCCGGCTTCGACAAGGTCTACCAGATCATGCGGACCAATTGTCCGTAGGGGGACGCCATGCGACGAGCGCTGCTTGTGGGTGCGATGATCGTGCTCGGTGCCGCCGCCGGGTGCGCGCGGGCGCCGGCGCCGACGCCGGACGTGGTGGCCGTGATGGCCCAGGCCCTGCCTGATGATCCCGGGGACGCCGCGTGGGCCGCCGCCCCCGAGCACGTCGAGAGGCTCCTGCTGCAGGACCTGGTCGAGCCGCGGCTGACGACGGCGTCCACGCCGGAAGTGCGCGTGCGCGCGATCGCGACGCCGCGCGAGATTGCGTTCCGGCTGGAGTGGGATGACGCCTCGCGCGACGACCTGCCCGGCAACGGCCGGTTCGTGGACGGGTGCGCGGTGCAGGTGCCGGCCGTGGCGGAGCCGAGCGTGCCGGACCCGCAGATGGGGCAGGCCGGCAAGGGCGTGCAGATCGTCTACTGGCGCGCCGACTGGCAGGCGACGGTCGACGGCCGCGGGCCGGGGATCGAGGCGCTGTATCCGAACGCCACGGTGGATCACTATCCCTTCGAGGCGCCGTCGCTCGAGGCCGGGTCCGATGCGCAGCGGCAGATGGCCGCGCGTTATGCGCCTGCCGACGCGGTGGGCAACCGTCGCGGGGGGCCGCGCACGACGGCCGTCGAGGAACTCGTGGCCGAGGGGCCGGGGTCGATCGCGCCGGCCGGCACGAGCGGCGCACGGGGCAAGGGCGTCCGCACGCCGACGGGCTGGTCGGTGGTCGTGGTGCGGCCCCTGCCCGGCGGTCTCACGCCGTCATCGCCTGGCGCGGTCGCGTTGGCCGTCTGGGAGGGGTCGGCCAAGGAAGCCGGCGCGCGCAAGATGCGCAGCGGCTGGGTCACCCTCTCGATGCGAGGCACGTCATGAGCACCGGGGACGTGCTGACGGAGGCCCCCGCCGGTGCGGGCGGCACACGCCTGATCGCACTGCTGCGTGACGCGGCGGCCTGGCGGCTCCTCGGCCGGCTGTTCGAGTGTCCGTCCGAATCGTGGCGGGCGGACGTGACCGCCCTCGCGGCCGAGGTGCGAGACGCCGATCTGGCCGGCGCGGCCGCGTCCGCGCTCGACGAAGCCTCGGAAGGGCTCTATCACTCCCTGTTCGGACCTGGCGGCCCGGCGCCGCCGCGGGAGGTGAGCTATCACGACACGCTGGAGCTCGGCTCGGTGATGTCGTCGCTCGCCGGCCTCTACGAGGCGTTCGGCTACCGCCCGGCGCTCCTCGAGTCGCCGGATCACGTGGCGGTCGAGATCGGCTTCGTCGCCTTCCTGCGCACCAAGGAGGCCTACGCCGTGATGGCCGGCGACGCCGAGCACCAGGCAGTGGCCCGCGAGGCTGCCGACGGCTTCCAGGCCCGGCACCTGGCGAACGTCGCCGACCGGCTGGCCGCGCACCTGGTGGAGGCCCCGGTGGAATACCTCCGGACCGCCTCGCGAGTGCTGGCCCGCCGCGTCGGACCCCGCCCGGGACCGAAGCTGCTCCCGGTCATTCAGCCCCCCATCGACGACGGGGCGGAGTTCGCGTGCGACGCCTAGGTCCTTTCCGGCCCGGCCGGACGATCGTGGTCGGCGGCCACAGCCGTGGTGTCGGGAAGACGGCGCTCGTCGTCGACCTCGTGCGCACGCTGAGGGGACGGCCCGTCGCCACCGTGAAGGTCTCGGCGCACAGACACGGCGGACCTGAGGGCTTCACGATCGAGCGCCACGATCTCGGGTCCCCGCACACCGCCACCGCCCGGTGTCTGGCGGCCGGGGCCGGCGCCGCTTACCTGTGCCGGTGTCCCGATGCGCGAACGCCCGACGCGGCCGCGTTCGTGCGGCGCCTGGCGCGGCTGGGCTGGGACGTGATCGTCGAGTCGAACCGCCTGGCCCCGCACCTGGCGGCGGACGTGACGGCGTTCGTGGTCTCAGCGCACACCGACGACTGGAAGCCGTCGTCGTGGCAGTGCCTGCCCGTCGCTGACGTCGTGGTGCTGGCGCCCGGCACCGCCGGCGTGCCCGACCAGGGCGTGCCCGCCAGACGTGGGCCGTGTCCTCCCGCCGTGTTGGCCTTCGACCGCGGCTGGCGTGTGCAGGGGCTTGCGGCCTGGCTCGATCGGCGCCTGGCTCCCGTGCCGCTCCGCCCCCCGCGTCCGACGCACGGCGGCGGACCGGCCATCGGCCGGGCGTCGCGCCCCGGCTATCCCTTCCGGTTCGGGTTCGGAGACGGGGACTCGGCGGCTGGAGCGGCGGCCGCCGCGTCCTGGCGGGCCGCTTCCTCGCGCACCTTGCGCGCCGCCTCCGGCGAGATGCCGTGGGTCGTCTGCAACCCGAAGCGCGCGGCGAGGTAGTCCTCGAACGACATCCAGGCGCCCTGATACTCGATGGTCCGCGACCACGCGCACATGCGCACGATCTCCTCGTAGTCCCGCGCGCGCTTCACGACCGCGAGCAGCACGACGAGCGCCGCCGTGCTCGACACGAGCAGGCCCGTGAGCCACCAGCCTTGCTGGCGGGCGGTCGCTTCCAGCGCGGCCTCGCGCGCGTCCAGCAGCTCCGTGGCCGCGCGGTCGATCTCGGCCGCCAGGCCGACGGCACGGCTCGTGTTCCGCAGCCCGCGGCCAGACTCGATCTCGAGGCGCGCCTCCGCGACCCGGCCCGAGGCCGCCGTCTCCACCACGCTCCGGGCCAGGGCAATGCGCTCGGCCACCAGGGTGCGCAAGGGCGCCGCCCGTTCCCGCTGGGCCGGGATATCGCGGACCAGCGACTCGAGGCGCTCTGCGGCGCCCGCCGCATCGCGCGTCGCCGCGTCGAACGGCTCCAGGAACTCCCGGCGGCCCGTGAGCACGTATCCCCTCGCGGAGGATTGCACGGTGGTCAGGTGGAGCCGCAGCTCCTGCGTCACCCGGCGGATCTCGACGGTGCCGGTCACCCACGCGATCGAGGCGTCGAGCTCCGACTGGCGGGCGAGGGCGACGCCCGCGGCGACGAGGCTCGTGAGGAAGGGCAGGGCGATCGCGAGGCCGATCAGCAGCGGGACCGGTCGATACCGCTGCACGGGCGGACGCCCGTCGTGCGTGGAGGGCGGCACCCCTCCAGTCTAGCGCCGAGCTGAGCCGCCCTCCAGGGCGTGTCGCCGCTCGTCCTGCCACGCCGCCACCGTGTCCGGCGACACCCGGGCGGCGTGGTGGAGGGCCCAGTTCAGGGCCGCCATCAGGTCCTCGGGCGCCTCGTGCCCGATGCCCAGGCGGATCAGGCGATCGATGCCGTTCCGGCGGAGTTGGTCGGGTGGCGTGAAGTACTCCGACACCGTCTGGTGGTGGTTCACCTTCGTGGCCAGGCCGTCGAACGACAGCGCATATCGGACGATGGTGGTGGTGGCCAGGACGTCCGCCACGTGGCGCGCGCGGGCCTCGTCGGCGCCGGCCACGCGGAACGAGACGAGCGACCCATGCCGGCGGTAGTGACGGCGGATGACGCCGGCGTCCGGATGGTCGGGCCGCGACGGGTGGAAGACCTCGGCGACGCACGGGTGGCCCGCGAGGAACGCCGCTACCCGCGCCGCCGTCTCGCTCCGCTCGGCGTGCGCCGCCTCCGCGCCGTCCAGGCGCTCGAGAATCGCGGTGGCCCGCCGCCAGTCGAGGATGCCGCCGCGCATGGCCACCAGGTCCATGACCGCGTTGGCGGCCTGGGTCTCGTTCGTCGCCACGTATCCCCACAGGTCGCGGTCCGTGCCGCTGAGGGCCTTGGTGCCGCTGGCGACGACGACGTCCACGCCCTGGGCGAGCAGCGGCGTCTGGAACGCCCACGGCGTGGCGATGGTCGAATCCACCACCAGGCGCACGTCGCCGGCGCCGGCCTGCCGGGCGCGGGCGACGATGTCGGCGAGGCGGACGGGATCCTGCGCCCGCAGCAGCGGATTGGTGAACGTCTCGGCGAAGACGACGCGCGTGGCCGGCGTGATCGCGGCCGCGAGGGCGTCGTACTCGCCGTCGTCCACCACCGTGAGCGCGCCGCCCAGGCGCGCGACCAGCCACTGCATGTAGCTGCGCGTCTTGTTGTAGACCTGCCGGGTCAGCACGGCGTGCGCGCCCGGGGCCATCAGGCTGTCGAAGACCAGGGCCGTCGCCTGCATGCCGGAGTCGCACACGACGGCGGCGCCGGCCCCCTCGAGGGTCTTCAGCCGGTCGATCAGGGCGCGGGTCGCGGCCGTGCCGTAACGGGCGTAGAGCGGCGGCAGCTCCGACCAGCACCCGTCAGCGGCGAAGAGGAAGGCCGCCTTCCCTTCCTGCCACTCGATGACGGCCGACGAGCCCAGCAGGTCCTGCTGCACGGTCGCCTCGGCGGGGTGGAGGTAGGGGACGCCCGCGCGCCGCGCGTGATCGTCGATGGCGGCGTGCAGGTCGCGCGTGCGCGCTTCCATCGCCGACAGCGGCGGCCGCTCGTCGGGACAGGCCCGCGGGTCGAGCCAGGCCGCCACCGCGCTCACTCGTGGACTCCGAGGGCGATGACGCGGCTGACGCGCGCCAGGCGCGCGATGCCCTGGCGCACGTCCTCGATCGCGCGGGTCGACCCGGGCGAGACGACGTAGCCCAGGTGGACCCGGTCGCCCGCGCTTCGCTCGGCGCGGTTCTGGACCGTCAGCCCCGCCCGCCGGACCAGGCTCTCCACGCGGCGATCGAGGCCCGGATGCGGATCGGCCGAGACGCGCAGGAAGTGCCGGCGGTCGAGGGCCGGGGTCCCACCCACGCCCGCCAGGGCCGCCGGCTGCGGGATGGGCCAGCGCACGGAGTTGTGCTGGGCGAGGTCGATGAGGTCGCCGAGCACGGCCGTGGCCGTCGGCAGCGCGCCCGCGCCCTTGCCGAACAGGCTCAGGTCGCCCGACGCCGCGCACTTGAGGTACACGGCGTTGTATTCCTCTTCGACCGAGGCGAGCAGGTGCCACGCGGGCAGGAGCAGCGGCTCCACCGCCATGTCCAGCGCGTCGCCGACGCGCGCGGCGCGGGCGAGCAGGCGGATGCGGCACCCCATCGACTCGGCCAGGTCGCAGTCGGCCGGATCGAGCTCGCGAATGCCGCGCACGGGGAAGGCGTCGGGGCGCACCCAGACGCCGAACGCCCGGTAGGCCAGGATCGAGAGCTTCGCCGCGGCATCCAGGCCGTCGAGATCGGCCGACGGATCGGCCTCGGCGAACCCGAGCGCCTGCGCCTCGGCCACGGCCTCGTCGAGTGACAGCTCCTGCTCGAGGCGCGTCATCGCGAAGTTGCACGTCCCGTTCACGATGCCGGCCAGGCTCAGCACCTCGTCGGCCCGATGGGCGAGGTGCCGGATGATGGGCAGCGCCGCGGCCGCGGCGGCCTCGCAGTAGAGGGGCGTCGCCGTTCGCTCGGCCAGCACGCCCAGCTCGGCGAGCTTCGTGGCCAGGAGCGTCTTGTTGGCGGTGACCACGGGTTTCCCGGCCGCCAGCGCGGCGCGGAGGATCGGCTCCACGGCCGCGCCGCCCGCCACCTCGACGACCACGTCCACGTCCGGATCGCTCACGAGTTCCAGCGGGCGCGTCGTCAAGGCGATGCCGGCGGCCAGCGGATGCCGCCGCTTGTCGGGATTGCGGACCGCGATGCGCGTCACCTCGAGGCGGACGCCGTAGCGATCGGCGAGCGCCGTGCCCTGCCGGTCGATCATCTCGAGGAGCCCGCCGCCGACGGTGCCGCAGCCGACCAGGCCGACGCGCAGCCGCCGCACGGGCTCCACGCCCACGCCGTCGAAGCGCGGCCGCGGCTGATCGGCCGCCCCGCCGAAGGCGCGGGCCCCGCGCAGGAGATCGGCGAGCCGATCCTGGTCCGCCAGGAACGCGTCGTGGCCGTACACCGAGTCGAGCGTCCACAGCGACGACTGCGCGCCCACGGCCTGCAGTTCGCGGTGGAGCTCCACCTGCAGGCCCCAGGGGAACAGCATGTCTCCGGGGACCCCCACGACGATCGTCTCGGCCGTGACTTGTTCGAGCAGCGCCCGGCGCGTCCGGACGTCGACGCCGATGGCGCCGCGATCGATCGCCTCGCTCAGGAAGAGGAACGTGCGCACGGGGAACCGATCGGCGAAGCGCCGCCCGTGCCGATCGAGGTAGTCCGCCACCGGCGGGCGATCCAGGCCCGGCGTGAAGGTGCCGAAGCGCGTGTCGAGTTCGAGACGCCCCCGGTAGGTGAGCATGCCGAGCTGCCGCGCGCGGATCATGCCGGTGCGGACGTCGCCGTTCTTGAGACCGTCGCGTACGAGCTCGCGCTGCAGGTGCCGCGTGGCCGTGCCCCATCCGTCGGGTCTGAGGCCGGCCGAGATCGTGATGAGCCGGCGGCACCGTCCGGGGTGGCGCGTGGCGAACGCCACGCCGACCATCCCGCCCAGGCTCGCGCCCACGAAGGTCACGGGCGTGGTGCCGCCGATGCCGTCGAGCCAGGCGGCCACGAGATCCGACAGCCCCAGGACGGACAGGCCGGGGGCGTCGTCGTCGAAGCCCCGCCACGTGGATCCGTTCCCCGGCCAGCACGGGCACAGCACGGTGGTCGTCGAGACGTCGAGCAGATCGGGCGCGAAGAGCGCCGGCCACCAGGGCTCGATGCCGCCGGCCTCCTCGGGCCGGCCGTCGCCCAGCGGGAAGGGCGAGGCGGTGATGCCGCCGACGACGACCGCGATCGGCGCCTGCCCGATCGGCGGCCCGTAGGCCCAGCCCGCGAGCTCGACGTCGGCCAGCGCGTGCCCCTCGATCGTCATGGCCGGCCGCGTCACGACGTGCCGCCGTGGCGGCGCCGGGGACGTGGCGGACGAGGCGGCGGTGGTGGCGGTCGGCGTGGACATCGCGGGCAGCGCGGACCGCGTCAGGCTAATACATGAAGCAACACATCTATATTCGTAGATGTGACGTGTGCGCCACGACTCAGCGCGCGACGGCCCGGATGAGGTCCTGGCGCTGGGCCTCGGTCAGCAGCGGCCCCGCGCCGGCCGCGGCGTTGTCGGCCATGTTGCGCGGGTTCCCCGTGCCGGGAATGGCGCACGTGACGGCCGGATGCGAGAGGACGAACTTGAGCGCGAGCTGCGCCCAGCTCGACGCGCCGGCGTCTCCGGCCCATCCTGGCAGCGGCGCGCCGCGGAGGCGCCCCAGGAGGCCGCCGCCGCCGAAGGGCCGGTTCACCAGGACCGCGACGCCGCGATCGCGCGCCAGCGGCAGGAGGCGCGCCTCGGCGGCGCGATCGTCCACCGCGTAGTTGATCTGCAGGAAGTCCAGGGGTTCGGCGCGCAGGACCGCCTCCACCGCGTCGTACGCCGACGGGGTGTAGTGCGAGATGCCGACGTAGCGGAGGCGGCCCTCGTCCTTCCACCGGCGCAGCGTCGGCAGGTGCGTCCGCCAGTCCACGAGATTGTGCACCTGCATCAGGTCGATGCGGCGCGTCTGCAGGAGCCGGAACGAGGCCTCCATCTGGGCCAGGCCGGCCTCGCGGCCCGACGTCCAGACCTTCGTCGCCAGGAAGACCGGCGGCCGCGGCGCCCTCGCCGCGAGGAGCTCGCCCGTGGTGCGCTCGGCGCGCCCGTACATCGGCGAGCTGTCGATCACGGTGCCGCCGGCGCCGAGGAGCGCGTCGAGGACGCCGGGCAGGGCGGCGTAGCGCTCGCTGCCGGGCGCGACGTCGAACCCCACGTAGGTGCCGACGCCGACCACCGGCAGGCCCTCGCCGCTCGACGGGATGGGACGGGTGATCATGCGCGCGCCTCCGCCCACAGTCTGGCCGGTCGACGCGCCGGCCGCCAGCGTCCGGTGTGCGAGCAGGACGGCGGGCCAGCTCAGGAAGACGCGCCGCGATGGGCGGACGGAAGGCATGCCCTCTAGACGTCCGCGCCGCGTCCCTGGCTGGCGGCACGCGGGGCGCAGGCACGCGCACGCGCCCGATGGGCGGCGTGCGGGCTAGCGGTGCAGGGCGACGTAGTCGCCGACGCTCACCGCGTCGCGCGTCCGCTCGATGCGGATCGTGGCCGAGTCGGGCCGTACGGCCACGATGACGGCGTCGGCAATCGCCTGCACCGGGCCGCGATCGCCCAGCGCGCGCCGGAACACCGTGAGCCGCTGCCCGCGGGCCGCGCCCTGCGCCGTGCCGCGATCGATGACCATGAGCTGACGCGCGGCGCCCAGCGTCTGTCCGTGCTCGCCGAGCACGATGTGCGCCGGGTCGTCGTACCGGGGCGCGCCCGTGGCCGCCGCCGTCAGGAGGGGCAGCGCGTCGAACGGCTCCACGGCGTCGCCCGCGAAGAGCTCGCCGCAGGTGTAGACGACGACCGCGATCGACGACAGCGGGCTCGTCTCCACCACCTGCACGAGGCCGGCCGTCTGCTCGCCGAACTCGGCGTGCGCCAGGGTGAGGGACTTGTCGCCCACGCGGAAGCGGCGGCGGACCACGAGGTTCTGCCCGGGCACGAGCCCGATGTCGGTGCCGACGTCCAGCACCAGCACGTCGCCGTTGCCGAAGATGGAGCGCTTGGGCTCGTCGCGTGCCGCGAGCAGGCGGCCGATGGACAGCGGGCTCGCGACCGGACGGCCCGGACCGCACACCGAGGCGAGGAGCTCCTTCGGCACCGGGACGACCTTCGGGGCGATCGGCGGATCGAGCTTGAGCGGCGGCACCGGGGGCGGGGCCACGGGCGCGGCGGCCACGACCTCCACCGACTCGGTGACCGCGGCCACCGGCAGGGAGTGCTCGAGGACGATGACGTCGCCTTCGCGGACGACGACGCCGCGCCGGGCTTCCGGCGCGAACCCCGAGAGTTCCACCGTCACCGCGTAGGTGCCGGGCGCCAGCGGCGGCGAGAGGTACTGGCCGACCTCGTCGGTCACCGTGGCCACGGGCACCGCGCGCGGGTCGCCGGCCTGGAAGGTGACCGTGGCCCCCGGCAGCGCGCCGCCCGACCCGTCGGTGACCCGTCCGGTGACGGTGCCCCGCTCGGTCTGTGCCAGACCGTGAGACGCCGTGCAGGCGGCCAGGACGAGGACGGTGAGGGCGGTGCGCAGTGGCCTCATGTAGCGTGACTCCAGGAGCGATCGTCTTGTCGGCGTGGCGCGCCGCTGCCTGTAGCCGCCCGCTCAGAACGCGGGTCCGCCCGCTCAGAACGCGGGTCCGCCCGCCCGCGAACGTTCCCTCAGGGACGCCGGGCCGTCATGTTCAGCCGCCAGTAGTCGAGGGTGAACGGCGGCGAGCCCTCCGCGGCCAGCGCCGTGATCTCGTCGATGAACGGGCCGTGGCGATCCAGCGGCAGCCGGGCCAGGTGCGGATGGTAGATGACGGTCGTCACGAACGCGCGGTAGTCCTCGGCGGTCGCCAGGGTGGTCGGGGCCTCCTCGAGGTCCGTGTGCACGTCGTGAAAGCCCGCAGCGCGCAGCCGGTCGGCCGTCTGGTCCGCCGAGGCGAACTGCCACACGCCGGTCCAGTCCGCGAAGAAGGGCGCGAACGCGGGGCGCCGCATCACCGTCTCCGCCAGCGCGTGGGCGCCCGCCAGGTTGGGGCCGCCTCCGCACTGCGCGTGCAGCCGCCCGCCCGGCGCGAGCGCGGTGAAGAGGTGCGCGAAGAGCGCCGGGTGATCGGCGACCCAGTGGAAGGTGGCGGTGCTGAAGACCACGTCGGCCCATCCCGCGACGGGCACCAGCGGCAGCGCGGCGCGCACGTAGGACACCCGCCGTCCGAAGGCCGGGCGCAGGTTCGTCCGCGCCACGGCCAGCATGTTCGCGGAGCGATCGAGCGCCAGGACGTGGCCGTTGGGCAGCCGCGCCGCGAGCGAGGCCGTGAGCCGGCCGCTGCCGCAGCCGGCGTCGATCGCGCGCTCGTGGCCCGCGAGCGCCAGTCGCGCCAGCACCTTTTCGCCCCACGTCGTCTGGGGCGAGGACACCTGGTGATAGGCGGCCGCGTTCCACTCCCCAGGGCTGGTCATGCGCTCGGCACGGCGCCATCCTACCGCGTGCGGCCGAGCCGGCAACGACGGCGTCGCATCCGCCCGATCCTGGAGCAGAATGCCTCATGCTTCGTCGACTCACGATCGCGACGGCCGCCGTGGCCACGCTCGGGGCCGCCGGCGCGGCGGGTCCGGTGGACCTTCTGCCCTCGCCGGCCGGAGCCGGCAGCGCCAACTACGCCTTGACCACGGCCGCCGACGGGCACACCTACCTCACATGGATGGAGCCCTCGGCGTCGGGCGGGCAGGTGCTGCGCTTCTCGCGGCTCGACGGCACCCGGTGGGGCGCCCCCGTCACGATCGCCGAAGGCCGCGACTGGTTCGTGAACTGGATCGACCATCCGTCGCTCACGGCCACCGCCGACGGCCGCCTGTTCGCGCACTGGCTGGTGCACACGGGCAAGGCGCAGGGCGGCTACGGGTACGGCATCCGCGTTGCCACCTCCGCCGACGCCGGACGCACGTGGACCACGGCGTTCGAGGAAGGCTTCGCCAACGTGTCGGACTACGCCGGCTTCCTCACCTTCGCGCCGTCGGCGGGCGGTCTCGACGCGGTGTTCCTGACGCCGCTGGCCCCCGACGACGGCACGGTGGACGAGGCCCACGCCGTCAAGACCCTCGGCGCGGTCCGCTTCGGCGAGGACGGGCGCGCGGGATCGCGCGAAGTGATCGACACCGACGTCTGCTCGTGCTGCAGCACGGACATGGCGATCACGGCCGACGGCCCGATCGCCGTCTATCGCGATCACCTGCCGGGCGAGATCCGCGACATCGCGATCGTCCGGAAGGTCGGCGGCCGCTGGTCGGCGCCGGCGCCCGTGCACCGGGACGGCTGGGCGATCGCGGCGTGCCCCACCAACGGCCCTGCCGTCGCGGCGCGCGAGCGTGACGCCGCCGTGGCGTGGTTCACGGCCGCCGGCGATCGACCGCAGGTGCAGGTGGCGTTCTCGACCGATGCCGGGGCCACCTTCGGACCACCGGTGCGCGTGGACGACGGCAACCCGGCGGGATGGGCCGACGTGCTGCTGCTGGACCGGGGCCGGGCGCTCGTCAGCTGGCTCGAGCGCACGGGCACGGGCACGGGAGAGGTACGCGTCCGCGAGGTCACGCCCGCCGGCGTCCAGCCGGCCATCGTGGTGGCGCCGGCCTCGAGCGGGCGCGCGACCGGCGTGCCGATGCTGGCGCGCTCCGGGGACCACGCCATCGTGGCCTGGCGCGACGGCACGGTCCGCACGGCGCGCCTCGCCCTGCCCGCGGCGTCAACGGCTCGACACTGAGAGATAAACGCCCGCGAGACTCACGGCCGCCGCGGCGAGCGTGCCCCCGTCCAGCGACTCGCCGCCGAGCCACGCGCCGAGCGCCAGCGCGACGACGGGGTTGACGTAGGCGTACGTCACGACCCGTGACGCCGGCATCGTGCGCAGCAGGTAGAGGTAGGCGCTGAAGCCCGCGAGCGAGCCGACGACGATCAGGTACGCCAGCGACGCGCCGGATTCCGGGCGGATCGCCGCCAGGCTGAGGCTGGACCACTCCCCGACGGCCGCCGACGCCGCCGCCAGCACCGTGCCGCCGAGCAGCATCGGCAGGCCCGTGGCCATGGCCACGGACGTCGACAGGTGGGCGTGGCGGGCCGTCAGCGTGCCGGCGGCCCACGAGATCGCGGCCAGCCCCGTCACCACCGAGGCCACCGGGTCGAGCCGGGCGCCGCCGGTGGTCGGCCAGAGGAGGAGGATCGATCCCGCGAATCCCAGACCGAGCCCCATGATGGCTCTGGCCGGCGGCCGGGCCGTCTCACCGCGGCGCCACTCGAACACCAGGATCCAGAGCGGGATGGTGGCGACGAGCAGGGCCGTGATGCCCGAGGGATTGCGCGTCGACGCCCAGGCGATGGCGCCGTGGTTCGCCACGAACATGAGGACCCCGATCGCGAGCGCCCGGACCGTGGCCGCGGCCGAGGGGCGCCCCGCCCCGGAGAGGAGCCCGGCACCCACCAGGATGGTGCCGGCCACGAGGTTCCGGCTGGCTCCGACCAGGAGCGGGGGAATGGAGGCCACGGCCACCCTGACCGCCAGGAAGGTGGAGCCCCACCCCAGATAGATGACGGCGAACGCGACGAGGGTGCGGAGCGCGCTCGTCCTCGAGGCGGTCATCGGAGGCGGGGAAGGCCGGGGAATGACGGCCGGCCACCCGCGTCGATCGGAGGCCGGAGCGGCGCCGGGAGGCGGTCCCCCAAAAAATTCACCGTGGTTCCGTCTACCGGGGTGGAGGCAACGGCGCGCCTTCGGTCCTGCGAACCTGGAGGGGGCATCGTGGGCGCCGGACCGCGCCGTTGTCCACCTTTCCCACCCGCCCCCTGTAACCGGGGCACATGCCCTACGCCAGCCACTGCAGCATCACGTCCGCGCCGACGACGCCTGCCTGCTGGTGCGCGACGGTCCCGCGGCGGAGCACCACGAAGTTCGGGATGCCCCGGACGCCGTAGCGGGCCGCCACCTCGGGATGTTCGTCGGTGTTCACCTTCAGGACGAGGGCTCGCCCGGCCGCGGACCTGGCCACCTCGGCCACGGCCGGGGCCGCCATGCGGCACGGCCCGCACCAGGGCGCCCAGAAGTCGACCAGGACCGGCACCGTGGCGCCCGACACGACCTCGTCGAAGCCGGTCGCGTCCACCTCGAGCGGCGCGGCGACAGCCGGCAGGACCGCGCGACAGGCGCCGCAGCGGCCGGTGTCGGCCAGATGGCGGGCTGGGACGCGATTGGCCTTGTGGCAGGCCGGACAGGTTCTGACCATTGACGACCTCACTATCGTCGCACGCAGCAGCCGTGCCACGACGGGCGTGACGCGCTGGGGCCGCGCGGCCCGAGCGCGGCGCTGGCGCACGCGGGTTTCTCCGCGCCCCCGGGCCCGGCCGGCGCGTCCGCGCGCCGGGCACTCGCTACAATCTCCCGTCATGCCCCCCGCGCTCCGACCGCTTGCCGCCGCGCTCACCACGGCGTTCCTCATCGCTCCCTCGCTGGCGGCCCAGCGTGCGGCCCGGCCGGCGCCGCCGGCGGCGCCGCTCTTCGACGTCTACGAGCGCGGCATTCCCGACCTCCAGACGGCGCTCACCGACGGGCGCGTGACGTCGCGGGGACTCGTCGAGGCGTACCTGGCGCGCATCCGCGCGTACGACCAGACCGGCCCCGCCCTGAACAGCATCGTGGTGCTGAACCCCGCCGCGCTCGCCGACGCCGACGCGCTCGACCGCGAGCGCGCGGCTCGGGGGCCGCGCGGCCCGCTCCACGGCATCCCGGTGCTGGTGAAGGACAACTACGACACGGTCGGCATGCCGACCTCCGGCGGGACGCTGGCCCTCGCCACGCTCCAGCCGACGGCCGATGCGTTCCAGGTGGCGCGGTTGAAGGCGGCCGGCGCCGTGATCCTGGGCAAGACCACGATGCACGAACTGGCGGCCGGCATCACGACGATCTCGTCGCTCACCGGCCAGACGCGGAACCCCTACGATCTGCAGCGCCTGCCCGGCGGGTCGAGCGGCGGGACCGGCGCGGCCGTCGCCGCCAGCTTCGCGGCCGCGGGCATGGGCAGCGACACGTGCGGGTCGATCCGCATCCCGTCGGCGAACCAGAATCTGGTCGGCCTGCGCGCCACGCGCGGGCTGTCGAGCCGCACCGGCGTGATGCCGCTGTCCGACACGCAGGACGTGGCCGGCCCGCTCGCGCGCACCGTGACGGACCTGGCGATCATGCTCGACGCCACCGTGGGACCCGACCGCGACGACCCGATCACGGCCGACGCGGCCGCGCACGTGCCGCGCTCCTACCGCGACGGACTCGCCGGCGCGTCGCTCAAGGGCGTCAGGCTGGGCATCGTCGGTCCGCTGTTTGGCACGGCGCCGGAGGATGACGAGGTCGGCGACATCGTGCGCAAGGCGCTGGCGGCGATGAAGGCCGAGGGCGCCGAGGTGGTGGACGCGGAGGTGCCGGGCCTCGACGACCTGCTGCGCGACAGCAGCGTGATCGCCGACGAGTTCAAGTTCGACCTGGCGGCCTACCTGCTCAAGCAACCGGGGGCGCCGGTGGCGTCGCTGGGCGAGATTCTCGATCGCGGCCTCCACCACGATGCGCTCGACCAGACGTTCCGGCTGCGCAACACGCCCGAGCGGCGCGACTCCGAGCACTACCGGGAGGCCCTCGTGAAGCGGCGCGCGCTGCGCGAGGTCGTGCTCGCCACCCTGGAGGGCCAGCGGCTGCACGCCCTCGTCTACCCGACCCTTCGCCGCAAGCCGGCCCTGATCGGCGAGCCCCAGCTCGGCACCACCTGCCAGTTGAGCGCCACGACCGGGCTGCCCGCCCTCGCGGTGCCGGCGGGGTTCACCGCGGACGGGCTCCCCGTCGGCTTCGAGCTCCTGGGCGGCGCCTTCACCGAGCCGGCGCTGCTCGAGTACGCCTACGCCTGGGAGCAGGTCGCCCGGCCGCGCCGCCCGCCGTTCAGCACACCGCCGCTCGTGGGCGGCGCCGCGCCGGCCCCGGTGGCCTTCAAGGCCGCGGTGGGCGCGGCGACCGACGGCGCCTCGGCGACGGTGGCCTTCGTCTACCATCCGACCACGGGCCTCCTGGACTTCGACGCCGCGGCGGCCGGGCCGGCGACCGTGATCGCCCTGGCGCTGCACCGATCCGAAGGCGATCGCGTGGGGCCGATCGTGACCCATTTCCTGCGTGGCGGTCAGCGGGCCGCGCGAGGCTCGGTCACCCTGCGCGCGCGGGAGCGCGATGCCCTCGCCGGCGGCCGGCTGTTTGTGCGGATGTACACCGACCGCCTTCCCCTGGGCACGGCGCCGGCGCGGCTCGACCTTCCCTGAGCCGGGCGGGCGCGGAGCGTCCCGGCCTGCCCGGGGCCCGGCGCCCGCGCGGACGTTCTCGGCGCGCGTGCCGGGGCGCCGAGGGGCGCCCTCCTGGTCAGCTCTGCCGTGCTTGACGGGCAGCGTGCCGCTCCGACACGTGCGCCGCTTCAAGACGCCTGCGCCGCCCGCTAGCTACACATTCACGGTTCGCGGCGCGCACGCCTCTGGCACCGGTGCGGCGCCGGCTCGACAGACGGCCGTCATTCCGTGAAACCCGGCCCGTCCGGGACGGCCGCGGGCGTCCCGGAGGCCGTGGCCGGCTGCCTGGGGCGGCCGAATCGGGCCGTACGGAAAAAAACTCCATCCATGCGCGGGGGTTGGGTTTAGTATGAGCCGGTATTTTTGGTGCCGGACCCGGCCATGTCGGCCGGTGCCTGGTTGTGCCGCCGGAGACTCACATGTCGAAGCAATTCGGGCTTGGGCGCAGATCCTTCCTTCAGAGCGCGGGCATGACCGCGCTGCTCGGTGCAGTCGGTGGTGGGGCGCCGGCCGCGGCGGCCGCCGCCTCGCGAGGCGCGCTGGCGGCGACGAAGTTCGACTTCGACACGCCGTACAACCGCTTCGGCACGCACTCGATCAAGTACGACTCGATCATCCGCCAGTACGGCAAGGACTCGATTCAGGTCGGCATGGGCATCGCCGACATGGACTTCCGCGAAGCGCCGGCGGTCACCAAGGCGCTCATGGACCGCATGCAGCACGAGAACTGGGGCTATCTCGACATGCCGTCCGAGTTCGCCGAGGGCATCATCGCCTGGAACAAGAAGCACTACGGCGTGACGATCCCGCCGGAGAACCTCATCATCACGATGGGCGTGCACCCCGGCATCATCGCCACCCTGAAGACGTTCTCGCCCGTCGGCACGAAGGTCCTGCTCACGACGCCCACCTACAACGGCTTCTACGGCGACCTGCGGGCCACGCAGACGATCGCCGAGGAAGTGCTGCTGAAGAAGTCGCCCGACGGCCGGTTCTCGTTCGACTTCGACCAGTTCGAGAAGCAGATCAGCGTCGACACGAACACCTTCATCCTCTGCAACCCGCAGAACCCGACCGGCAACTGCTGGAGCGCGGACGACATGCTGCGGATCGGCGAGATCTGCCTGAAGCACCGCGTCGTGGTGCTGGCCGACGAGATCCACTGCGACTTCGTCGCCAAGGGCCAGAAGTACACGCCGTTCGCGAGCCTGCCGAACAAGGCGGTGGTGGACAACAGCATCACCTTCAAGGCGGCCAGCAAGTCCTTCGGCCTCGCCGCGCACAAGACCGCGTGGTTCTACTCGACCAACAAGGACTACCTGGACCGGATCAAGGTCAACCACCGCGCCGACCTCAACACGCTCGGCATCATCGCCAACATGGGCGCCTACACGCCCGAGGGCGAGGAGTGGCAGGCCCAGTGCGTCGAGTACATCGACGGCAACACGAGCTTCGCGACCGACTTCGTGAACGCCAAGCTGCCGGGAGTGAAGGCGGTCAAGCCGCAGGGCACGTACCTCATGTGGCTCGACTTCACCGAGTTCTCGAAGCGCATCAACACCGAGGCGATGGCCGCCGACCACAACCGCACCAAGCCGGCCAACGCGCCCTCGCTCAGCAAGGAACAGATGCTCGAGCGCTACCTGGTGAAGAACGCGCGCGTGCACCTGAACTCGGGCCAGTCCTACGGGAAGGGCAGCGACAACTACATGCGCATGAACGTCGCCACGTCGCGCAAGACGATCGAACTGGCGCTCACGAACCTGGCTGGCGCGCTGAACAAGTCCACCAGCATGCTCTAGGTTCGCCTTCGGCACGCGCGGGAGCGGGGCTCCGCTCCCTCCCGCGCGCGTCCCCCTCCCGCCCCGGCTCTTCTCCCACCGGCGCTGCCCGGTCCTCTCGCTGCTCCGTCAGAACGTCACGGCCTCCGGCTGCCAGTTGATCGCTGGAAGTCTGGTTGGGCCTTGCTCAAAGGCGTGACATGGCACGACTGAGCGCGGCGCGGCTCTCCGCGACGCTTCGCCGGATAGAATTTCCTGTCGGCAGGGCTTTCGTACGGAGTTCGCCTCGGGGGAGCGTCGGGTAGAATGACGGCTCCCCCGATGGTCCTCGCGTTCGTCCTGTCCATGGCGCTCGACGCGCCGCCCGAGAGCCGCCCCTCGCAGATGCCCGAACTGGCGTCGATGGCGCTGCTGTCGGTGGCCCTGGCCGGCGTCTCGCTGGCCGTGCGCCGCGTCGGCTCGAAGCCGCCGAAGGACCGCGACGGGGACGCGTCGAAGGACGACCGTCCCGGCGACGGGGTCGGCCCCTAGCGCCTAGGCCACGCGCTCGATCTTCACCGTCTGGATCGCGATGTCGGTCACCGGCCGGTCCTGCCGGCCCGTCTTGGCCGCGCCGATGGCCTGCACGACGTCCATGCCCTCGACGACCTCGCCGAACACGGAGTGCCGGTTGTCGAGCCAGGGCGTCGGCACGAGGGTGATGAAGAACTGGCTGCCGTTGGTGTTCGGGCCCGCGTTGGCCATCGACAGGATGCCCGGCCGGTCGTGCTTGAGCCCCTGCGCGAACTCGTCCTCGAACTGGTAGCCCGGGCCGCCCATGCCGTTCCCCATCGGACAGCCGCCCTGGATCATGAAGTCCGGGATCACGCGGTGGAAGATGAGGCCGTCGTAGAACGGCCGCGCGGCCTTGGCGCGCGTCGCCGGATCGGTCCACTCCTTCGTGCCTTCGGCCAGCCCGACGAAATTGGCGACGGTCTTGGGCGTGTCCTTCTCGAAGAGGCGGATCGTGAAGTTGCCGGCCGTCGTCGAGAAGCGTGCATACAGTCCAGGTGTCATGCCCGCGATCTTAACGCGGGGGACGCGGCGCGACCAGCACGATAGAATCGCGGCCGATGATGCGCCCGCCCACGCTCGCGGCCTCCGACGTCGAGGCCCTCGCCGCCGGATGGCACCGCGATCCGTTCGCCGTCCTCGGCCCGCACGCCACCAGTGACGGCCACGTCGTGGTCCGCGCGCTTCGCCCCCGCGCCCGCGAGGTGACGCTCGTGGAGCGGCCCTCGGGGACCGGACACGAGATGACGCGCATCCATCCCGACGGCGTGTTCGAGGTGGTTCTCGACGCCGCCACCGCGCCGGACTACCGCCTGCGCGTCGTCGAAGGCAGCGGCGCCCCGGTCGAGATCGACGACCCGTACCGCTACGGCCCCGTGTTCGGCGAGATCGACGCGCACCTGCTGGCCGAGGGGACTCATTACGGGGCCTATGACGCGCTCGGCGCCCGCGTCCGCTCCCACGGCGGCACGCCCGGCGTCCACTTCGCGGTGTGGGCGCCCAACGCGAGGCGCGTGAGCGTCGTCGGCGACTTCAACGGCTGGCACGGGCGCACCCATCCCATGCGCCTCGTGACGAACGCCGGCGTGTGGGAGATCTTCCTGCCCGGGCTGGGCCCCGGCCCGCGCTACAAGTTCGAGGTGCTGGACGCGGCCGGCCGCGTCGTGCAGAAGGCCGATCCCTACGGCCGCGCGTTCGAAGCGCCGCCCGACACCGCGTCGGTCGTCTGGCAGAGCGCGTACACGTGGGGGGACGCGGAGTGGACGGCGGCGCGGGCGTCCCGCTCCGACACCGCCCCCATGTCCGTGTACGAAGTGCACCTCGGGTCGTGGCGGCGGGCCGAGGGCGGCGCGCGCCCGATGAGCTACCGCGAGCTGGCCGCGACGCTCGTGCCGTACGTGGCCGACCTGGGCTTCACCCACATCGAGCTGCTGCCGGTGATGGAACATCCCTTCACGGGCTCGTGGGGCTATCAGGTGATCGGCTTCTTCGCGCCCACCAGCCGCTTCGGCACGCCCGACGACTTCAAGTTCTTCGTGGACGCGTGCCACCGCCGAGGCATCGGCGTGCTGCTCGACTGGGTGCCCGGCCACTTCCCGAAGGACGCGCACGGTCTGGCCCGCTTCGACGGCACCGCGCTGTACGAGCACGCCGATCCCCGGCAGGGCGAGCACCGCGACTGGGGCACGCTGGTCTTCAACTACGGCCGCCACGAGGTGAAGACGTTCCTGCTGAGCAGCGCCCTCTACTGGCTGCGCGAATACCACGTGGACGGGCTCCGCGTCGATGCCGTGGCGTCGATGCTGTACCTCGACTACTCGCGCGACCAGGGCCAGTGGGTGCCGAACCAGTACGGCGGTCGCGAGAACCTCGAGGCCGTGGAGTTCCTGCGGCACCTCACCAGCGTCGTCCGCGCCCAGTGTCCGGGCGCGCTGATGATGGCGGAGGAGTCCACGTCGTGGCCGGGCGTGACCCGCGACGTCCACCTCGGCGGGCTCGGCTTCACGCACAAGTGGAACATGGGGTGGATGCACGACATGCTCGACTACTGCGCCCACGATCCCGTGTTCCGGAAGTGGCACCACGACCGCATCACCTTCTCGCTGCTCTATGCGTTCAGCGAGCGCTACCTGCTGCCGTTCTCCCACGACGAGGTCGTGCACGGCAAGCGGTCCCTGCTGGCGAAGATGCCCGGCGACGTCTGGCAGAAGCACGCCACGCTCCGGACGCTGCTCGGCTACATGTTCGTGCACCCCGGCAAGAAGCTCCTCTTCATGGGCGCCGAGATCGGGCAGTGGCACGAGTGGAACCACGACGGCGAGCTCGACTGGCCCGTGCTCGGCGATGCGCGGCACGCCGGCCTGCAGCGATGGGTGCACGACCTCAATCACGCCTATCGCGCGTCGACGCCGCTCTGGGCCGACGACCAGTCACCGGCCGGCTTCTCGTGGATCGACTGCCACGACCACGAGAACAGCGTGGTCTCGCTCCTGCGCCGCGACCGGCGGACCGGCACGTGGGCGGCGGCCGTCGCCAACTTCACGCCCGTGCCGCGTGACGGCTACCAGCTCGGCGTGCCCCAGGGCGGCCGGTGGGTGGAGCGCCTGAACAGCGACGCCGAGGCCTACGGCGGCAGCGGCAAGGGCAACGGCGGCGCGGCGCTGGCCGACGACGTGCCGCGCCACGGCCAGCCGCGCACGCTGACGCTCTCCGTGCCGCCGCTCGGCTTCCTCCTCCTCGAACCGGCGACCGCCTGAGCCCCGGGCCCGCGTCGGGCCGGAGGACGGCACGGCGCGTGCACAGGGGCTGGCCGTGCCGGACAACCCTGCCTTCGGGACGCACCCGCGCTTCGTACGGGACGGAGGTACGCCGGATCGTGGTGAACGCCACGCCGGCCGGGTCGAACAGCCTGCCGGACGTGACGCGGGCGCGGCCCTGCCCTGGCGCACGCGCGTCTCGGTCGTTGACCGGCGTCGCACACCGGTCGATAGTGGGCAGATGACGACGCGCTCCGTCGAGATCCGGTTCCGGTACGTCCTTGGCGTCGCCACGGTGCTCGGGTTCTTCTCGGCGTTCCAGGCCTTCTACTACGTCTCCACCTACGCCCCGCCCTCCCGCCAGGACCCGTTCGGGCTGCTGCTGGCCCTGAACCTCTCGTTCTGGTACAGCTGGGCGGTCCTGACGCCGGGCATCGTGTGGCTGGCCCGCCGCTTCCCGCTCGAGCGGCGATCGCTGGCGCGCAGCGTGCCCGTGCACGTCTGCGGCGTGTTCGTCGCCACGCTGCTCCACGTGTCGCTCGTGACGGGCGGGCGCGCCGGCATCATGATGGCCTTCGGCATGCCGCAGGGCACGCTGGCCGCCGAATTCCGTCGCATGTTCTTCCTGAACTTCGACTGGGAGATGCTGGGCTACTGGGCGATCATCGGCCTCACCCACGCCCTCGCCTACCATTCCGAGGCCCGCTCGCGCGCGCTGGCGACGGCCCATCTCGAGACCCGCCTGGTCGAGGCCCAGCTCCAGACCCTGCAGCGGCAGATCCAGCCCCATTTCCTGTTCAACACGCTGAATTCCATCTCGGCGCTCATGCACCGCGACGTCGACGCCGCCGACGCCATGCTCGTCCGGCTGGGGGACCTGTTGCGGCAGTCCATCGAGACCGGAGACGTCCAGGAGGTGGCGCTCGCGCACGAGCTGGACTTCCTGCGCAACTACGTCGCCATCGAACAAGCGCGCTTCCAGGATCGTCTCACCGTCAACTTCGAGATCGAGCCGGGCACCGAGGACTGCTCGGTGCCCAACTTCCTGCTGCAGCCGCTCGTCGAAAACTCCATCCGTCACGGCATCGGTCCCAGGGCCGGTCCGGGCCAGGTGTGGGTGCGGGCCAGCCGCGCGGGGGACGTGCTCCGGCTCGAGGTGCGGGACGACGGCGTGGGCATGGACGCGGCCCAACTGTCCGATCTCGAACACGGCGTGGGGTTGTCGAACACGCGGTCGCGCCTGGTCCATCTCTACGGCAGCCGGCACCACTTCTCGGTGTCGAGCCCGGCCGAGGGCGGACTGTCGGTGCGGATCGACCTGCCGGTGGAAGAACCCGCCAGGGAAGCGAGCGCGGTGGAACTGATGTCGGAGGGCGCAGCATGACGAAGATCCGAGCGATGGTGGTCGACGACGAGGCGATGGCGCGCGAGCGCGTCGTCGGCATGCTGCGGCAGGAAGAGGACATCGAGCTCATCGGCGAGTGCAGCGACGGCCAGCAGGCCGTGGACGCCATCACCCAGCAGAAGCCGGACCTCGTGTTCCTCGACGTCCAGATGCCGGCGTGCGACGGCTACGGCGTCATCGAGAAGGTCGGCGCCGAGAAGATGCCGGCCGTCGTCTTCGTCACGGCCTACGACGAGTACGCGCTCAAGGCCTTCGAGGTGCACGCGATCGACTAC
>JBFWXO010000034.1:0-70880 GCA_050187355.1 Vicinamibacterales bacterium | reverse complement strand
GGGTCGCTCATGTCGGGCGGGTTCCAGCCGTGGAAGCCGTAGCGCTCGGCCAGGTGCGCGGCGTCGCCGGCCGACCACTCGTAGCGCTTCGTCGCGGCGTTGTAGCCGACGGGCCGGGTCAGGTGCAGCTTGCCTTTCAGCTCGACGTGGTAGCCGGCCGCCGCGAGGACGGTCGCCAGGTTCGGCAGCGAGCTCGGCAGGATGTTCAGCCGGCGCTGCACGGCCTGGCCGTAGTCGTTGCACGCCACCAGGTTCTTGACGCCGTGCTGCGCCGGATAGAGCCCGGTGAAGAAGGTCGCGCGGCTCGACGAGCACGCGGCGGTGTTGCACTGCGCGCGCCGGAAGTGGAGGCCGTGGGCCATGAGCCGGCGCCGCGCCGGCAGGTTGGCCTCGGCCCAGCCCTCCGGCCAGTGCATCACCTCGCGCTCCTGGTCCGTAATCAGGATGACGAGGTTCGGCTTGCGCGGCAGTCCCGTGACGCTCATGACGCCACCCGCGCCGTCGCCGCCTCGTTGGCCAGGACGCGCTGCATCATGAGGCGCGCCACCATCGGACCGGCGTTCTGGTTCTGGCCGGTGATGAGGTTGCCGTCCTCCACCCAGTGATTGGCGAAGAAGTCGCGGGCCGGATGCCGTTGGCCCTCGAAGAGCGCGCCCGCCTGGCGAAGCGCGGTCTCGGGATGCAGGGGCGTGATGGCCACGCCCAGCTCGTGGATCTGCTTGTCGGTGACGGCCGTCAGGTGGCGTCCCTTCACGAGCAGTTCGCCGTCGGGCGTCCGCGCCTGCAGCAGGCCGAGCGGCCCGTGGCAGATGCCGCCGACCACCTTGCCCGCAGCCCAGGCCTCGCTCACCTTGCGGCCGAGCAGGTCCGACTGGCCGAGGTCGAACGCCGCGCCCCAGCCGCCGGCGAGGTAGATGACGTCGTAGCGCGTGAAGTCCACCTCGGCGATCGGCAGCGAGTCGGCGAGCTTGGCGCGGAAGTCCGCGTCGTCGAGCAGCCGGTCGTCGTCCGGCGTGCGGATGGTGGCGTCCATCGACAGCGGGTCGACCGGCACGAGGCCGCCGCGCGGGCTGGCCACGTCCACCGTCATGCCGGCATCGAGGAAGCAGTAGTAGGGCACGGTCAACTCGGAGCCGAAGACGCCGGTGGCGACGCCGATGTCGAGCACGCCGTGGTTCGTGGCGATGCAGAGCGCGCGGCGGCCGCGCATGTCGAGGGCGACGGCGTCGCGATCCTTCGGGTGCACCCCGAACTGCTGCAGCAGGCGGCGGCTCACGAGCTTCGGCGCCGACGGACGGCCTTTGTGGGTTCGGCTTGCCATGGTCCAGGTCTCCTTGTGCGAGGGCGGTTGATGTCCCCTGGCAGGGCAACAAGGAGGCCAGCCCGGATCTGGCGCCGGTCGGTCGCCGTAAGGCACTCACATAGCGAGAGTTGAGGCGTTCGAGGCGGTTGGGCCCGGGCGGGTGGCACGGGTGCGGCCCCGGTCAGGCTGGCCCGATCGGGACAGAGTGCCGGGCCTTCCAGCCGGGACCACCGGGCGTCGCCGGACGCCGCGCGCTTGGGAAATAATCGCCAGCCGATGTCCACCTCGACCGCGACCGCGTCCGTCGTGCCGCTGCCCGCCGCCGACGAGGGCAGCTGGCGGTATCGAGGCTGGAAGGTCGCCCTCGCCAGCAGTGCCGGCGTGTTCTGCTGGTCGCTGCACCCCTATTCGTTCGCGGTCTTCCTGAAGCCCCTGAGCGAGGAGTTCGGGTGGACGCGCCAGATGGTGGCTGGGGCCTTCGGCCTGTCGGCCCTCATGGCGGCGACGCTCTCCACGCCGGCGGGCCTGCTGATGGACCGCGTGGGCGCGCGGACGGTGCTCATTCCCGCGCTGGCCGCCGCCGGCCTCCTGTTCCTGCTGCGGGGGTTCGTGACGGCCCCCTTCTGGCACCTGGCGCTGCTCTTCGCGCTGAGCGGCGTGTGCGGCCAAGGCGCCAACCCCGTCGCGCACGCGCGCCTCGTCTCGACGTGGTTCGACGGCCGGCGCGGGCGCGCGCTGGGCGTCGTGATGGCCGGCGTGGCGGCCGGCGCGATGATCCACCCGGTCGTCGGCCAGGCGCTCATCGACGGCGTCGGCTGGCGCGCCGCCCAGGTCGCCCTCGGCGTCCTGATGCTGATGGGCGTGCCCGTCGTGACGGCGTTCGTGCGTGCCCGGCCGGACCCGCGACGGGCGGGCGGGATCCCGCCCGCGGGCATGCGCGCTCGCGAGGCGGTCCAGACCCCCGCGTTCGTCGTGCTTGCGGCGGTCCTGCTGTGCGACGCGCTTGCCACCGGCAGCCTCACGGTGCACCTGCCGGCCCTGTTGACCGACCGCGGCGTAGACGCGGGGAGCGCGGCGCTGACGCTGTCGGCCATGGGCGCGGCGGCCCTGCTGGGACGCCTCGGCACGGGCTCCCTGCTCGATCGCTTCTTCGCCCCCTACATCTCGATCGCGCTGCTGGGGCTGGCCGCCGCGGGTCTCCTCGTGCTGGCCACGGCGGAATCGCGGGCCGCCGGCCTGCTGGGCGCCGCCTGCGTGGGCCTCGGGATGGGCGGCGAGTCGGACGTCACGCCCTACCTGCTCACGCGCTATTTCGGGCTGCGCGCCTTCGCCACCATCTACAGCGTGATGTTCACCATTACGGCCGTCGCATGGGCCGTGGGCCCGACGCTCATGGGCCGGGCGTTCGATGCCGACGGCACCTACGCCCCCCACCTCGTACGGCTGGCGGCGCTGCTCGCGGGCGCGGCGCTGTTGATGCTGAGCCTACCCCGCTACCCCGTGTCCGGCCAGGAGCGCCCGCATGGCCATGCATGACCTGCCCGATCGACCCGCGCTGACGCGCCTCCTCACGGCCGCCCGCGACGTCCTGCCCACCGGCGCCGTGGGGTTCGTCCGGCCCGCCGACCAGGGCCACGTCTACGTCCTGCTGCTGTCGGACCAGGGTGTGGGTGCGCACGTGTCCCCCGCGCACGACGCGCCAGCCGCGCTTCGTCCGGGCGGCACGGGCCTCGTCCAGACCGGCCCGGAGGCCCTGTCGGCGTTCCCCGATCGGTCCCCCGAATGGCAGTTGCGGTTCCACGGCGTGCAGCGGGTGCTGTCGCTGCCGGTGCCGGGCGACCAGGACGGGACGCGCGTCTGGGTCGGCGCCGTCGCGGGCGACGACCCACCCGCCGCCGTCGGCCACGCGCTGGCCGGCCTCGCGGCGCTTGGCGCCGACGTGCTGCGGGCCGAGGCGACGCCGGCCGAACAGCTCGAGCGCCTGCGGCGCCTCGACCGCGCGTCCGACCTCGTCCCGGCGCTGCTCGAGGTACTGGACGTCCGCGACGTGTTCGCCCGCCTGTCGGACACCGCGCAGCGCGCCCTCCCCCACGATCTGCTGCTGCTGCGCGAGTTCAGCGACGACATGACGACGGCCCGCGTCTATGCCCTGTCGGATCGCGGACCGGTGGCGGGCCCGCCCGTGTCCCACGGCTACCCCGTGTCCGTGATCAAGGCTTGGGAATACTCGATCGTGGACGACTTGGCGGCCCATCCCATCGAGGCCGAGGCGCCGCTGGCCAAGCTCGGCGCCCGGTCCGTGCTCCGCCTGGCCATCAAGTTCGACCACCGGACCATCGGCGGCCTGGCGTTCCTGTCGCGGTCGCCCGCGGCCTTCACCACCACGGACCTCCTGGTCGCGCGCCGCCTCGCCGATCACGTCGCGGTGGCCCTGTCCCACCACCGCATGGCCGAGGAGCGGCGCGCGGCGGCCGCGCTTCGCGAGCGGACGGCCAATCTCGAGATGCTGGACGGCCTGCTGGCCGCGCTGGCCGGGGTGCTCGACGTCCGCGCGGTCTTCGAGCGCGTGTCCGACGTGGCGCAGGCCGTCCTGCCGCACGACGGTCTGTCGATCCTCGAGCTCCTCGACGGGGGCGCGCGGGCGCGCGTGCATGCGAGCCACGGCCTGGGCGAGCTCCCGGAGGTGCTCGACATCCCCACGCCCCAGCCGGCGTTGTCGGCCGACGCGGTGGACACCCGAATCGTCGAGGACTACCGGGATCGCCCGGAGTACTCGAGTGGCCCCGGCGCCCGGGCCGGCATGCGCTCCTCGCTCTTCGTCTCCATCCATCTCGAAGGCAAGGTGTTCGGCGGCGTCAACTTCTACTCCCGGACGCCAGGGCGCTTCACGAAGAACGACGTCCTGGTGGCCCGCCGCGTCACCGACCACATTGCCCTCGCGCTCTCGCACCATCGCCTGGCCGAACAGGTGCGCATCACCGAGGAGCTACGGTCCCGGGCCGCCAGCCTGGACTTGCTCGACGCGCTCCTGCTGACGATCCGGGACGACGTCCCTATTGGCGAGGCGTTCCAACGATTGTCGGGGATCGCCCGTCGGGTGCTGCCTCATGATTCGACGCTGCTCGGCGTCTTCTCCGCGGACAGGGCGCAGATGCAGCGTTATTTCAGCAGCGACTTCGACGACCTCGCCGCGCCACGGGTCGTGGCCGTGCCCGAGGAGATGCGCAACGACCACTGGGACCATGTGATCGTCGACGACATGTCGGTCAATCCCACCGAGGGTATGGTCGAGGCCCTGAAGCAGGGCTTCCGCTCCGGTCTGCGAATGGCCGTGCACCTGGACGGGCGCGTCGCCGCTACGCTGGTGTTCCTCAAGCGAGCCCTGCGTGGCTTCACGCCTGCCGACGTGACGGTAGGACGGCGGCTGGCCGACCGGCTGGCCCTGCGCCTCTCGCACGAGCGCGGCTTCGAGGCCACGCGGCGCGCCGAGGAGGCCACCGAGCGGGCGGCCCGCCTGGAATCGCGCGTGCGGGCGCTCACCGACGAACTGGACGCGCGAACCGGCTACCGCCGCGTGATCGGCGATTCCCCACAGTGGCGGCAGGTGTTGACGCAGGCCACGCAGGTGGCGGCCACCGAGACCACGGCGCTCCTGCTCGGCGAGTCCGGCACCGGGAAGGAAGTGGTCGCGCGCTTCGTGCACCGCGCGTCCCCGCGCAAAGGCGGGCCGTTCCTGGCCCTCAACTGCGCGGCCCTGCCGGAGCAGCTCCTCGAAGCCGAGCTCTTCGGCTACGAGCGCGGGGCGTTCACGGGCGCGGTACAGAGCAAGCCGGGCCAGCTCGAACAGGCCGCCGGCGGCACCCTGTTCCTCGATGAAGTCGGCGAGATGAGCCCGACCGCGCAGGCCAAGTTCCTGCGCGTCCTCCAAGAGCGCGAGTTCCAGCGGCTGGGCGGCACCCGGGTCCTCCGGAGCGAGGCTCGGATCGTGGCGGCCACGAACCGCGATCTGCCTCGCGCGATCGCCAGCGGACAGTTCCGGGAGGACCTCTACTACCGCCTCAACGTCTTCGCGATCCGGCTGCCGCCGCTGCGGGACCGGAAGGCCGACATCCCGACCTTGAGCGAAGCGTTCCTGACCGAGATCGGCAAGGGCCTCGGGCGGCCGCCGGGCGGCATCTCCCGCGACGCCCGCGAGCTGCTGGTGGCCTATCACTGGCCCGGCAACGTCCGCGAGCTCCGGAACGTGCTGGAGCGGGCGGCCATTCTCTGCGAAGGCGGGCTCATCACCGCGGATCTGCTCGGCATCTCGTCGGCGGCCGCATCCGATCCCATCGCGGCCCCCGCGCCCGGCGTGGGGGCCGTCCCCGTCCCGGTTCCCCTGCCGCCGCCGGTGGCGAGCGCGCCGACCGGCGCCGGCGCCCCGGCCTCAGCCGGCGATCTGGCCGGGCTCGAGAAGACCATGATCGAGAACGCACTCGCGGCCGCGCGCTTCAACAAGTCGAAGGCCGCCAAGGCGCTCGGCATGACCCGGCACCAGCTCTACATCCGGATGCGCAAGCACGGCCTGGAGTAGCGCAGGGGGCACGCGGCAGCGCTCGTCAGTCCCTGAGGAAGGTCAGGAACAGGCGCTCGCCGCCCCGCTCGATGTGCAGGACGAGGGCCCGATCCGCCGGCAGCGCGGCCAGCGCCTGTCGCAGGCCGGCGAGGTCCGCGACAGACGTCCGGTTCACGCCGTAGATCACGTCGCCTGGGAGCACGCTGCCGTCCACCGCATCCAGCGTCGCGCCGGCGGTGGACACCACGACCACACCGCGTCCGCGCCGTACGATCGGGAGCAGGCGCGCCACCTCGACATCGAGCGGCACCGCGAGGATGCCTAACATCTCCACGCGGTTCCTCCGCGGGTCGGCCGCCGCCGAGACGCGCGCCAGCGGATCGGGCCGTTCGGTGAGGGCCACCGGCACGGACACGCGCTCGCCGTCGCGCAGGACGTCGAGCGTGACGACGTCCCCCACGAAGTGCCGATAGAGACCCACCTGGAACTGGCGGCTGTTCTCCATGGGCTTGCCGTCCAGCGCCAGCACCAGATCCCCCGGAATCAGACCGGCCACGGCCCCCGGTGATCGCGGAAGGACATCGGCCAGCACGACGCCGGCGTCCGTTGCCAGGCCGAGCCCGTCGGCCAGCGCCGGCGTGATCGTCTGCGCGCGCACGCCGATGTCGCCGCGTCGAACCCGGCCGTGCGCGCGGATGTGCTCGTAGACGGTGCGGACGATGTTGCTCGGGGCCGCGAAGCCGAGGCCTTCGTATCCGCCGGTGCGCGACATCATGAGCGTGTTGAGCCCGACGAGCCGGCCGTCGAGGTCCACGAGTGGCCCGCCGCTGCTGCCGGCGTTGATGGGCGCATCGGTCTGGACGTAGATCATGGGTGCGTCGGGCTCGAGCTGACGGGCCACGGCACTCACGACGCCGAGCGACACCGTGTTCTGCAGCCCGAGCGGGCTGCCGAAGGCCAGCACGAGCTGCCCCGCCCGCAGGTCGTCCGAGTCGCCCATGCGGACGACGGGGAGGCCCGAAGCCGCCACCTTGATTACGGCCAGGTCGGTCTCGAGGTCGATGCCGACGACCTCGGCCGACAGACTGCGCGTGCGCGCGGCCAGAATCGAGTGGCCGACGGCCGGCATCGGGAGATCCACGCGCAGACGCTGCACGCCCTGCACCACGTGCGCGTTGGTCACGATGTAGCCGTCGGCGTCCACGATGGCCCCCGACCCGGCTCCCCGTTGCGTCGTGACGAGGTCCGACGAACGGGCCACCCGGCCATCGGCCGGGACGAAGGCGGTCGTGTGGATCTCGACGACCGCCGGGCCGACGGCCCGCGTGGTGGCCTCGAGCAGCGCGCTCAGCTCTTGGCCGACGGCGGCCTTCCGCACGGCCGGTTGTGCCGAGGCCGTCGCGGCCGTCAGCAGCGCCGCCAGCGCGATCAAGCCGAGGCGCGCGTCCCTAGCGGTGCGCATCGCGACCTCCCGTGGGCCGTTCGATGCCGACTACCGCGATGACGCCACTGCGGGCACGGAGGGTGACCGCCACCGGGCGCACCCAGTGCGGGTACTGGGGATGGGACACCGACACGGCAGCCGCGGCGTACCGCGCGCCGGAGCCGTCCGGCGGCCCCCATGCCGCCTCGGGCACGGTTACGTCGGGCTCCACGACGCGCACGGACGGGCCGACCGCCGTCAGTTGCCCCGTCCTGTTGTCGAAGGCGGCCCAACGGATGTCGTAGCCGGTCGCCGGCGATGCCACGCCCGTCCGCACGGCGGCGTTCGCGAAGCGCATCCGCACGCCGCCCGGTCCCGTGGTGACGGCCACCTCGTCGATAGGCGTGGTCCGCGTGAGCCAGTAAGCGACGACCTTGTCGCGCCGCGCGATGAGGACGTCGGTCAGGTAACGCGCGGCCGCCGGATCGGACAGCCGGCCGGTAGCGACGATGGCCCGCAGCATGTCGTCGGTGAACCGAGAGACGATCCGGGCCGCCCAGAAGGCGTCGGCGTCGTCCATCTGGTCGAAGGCCGGCTGCGGATACTCGGTCTTCCACTTCCACGGCTCGAAGAACTCGGCTTCGACGTTGCCGATCGACGGCGTCGCCGGGTACCGGGCGTGGGTCCATGCGGGCTGGTACAGCCCGAGCGCGAGCAGGCCCTTCACGATCCGGCCGCCCTCGATCAGGTATTCGTACCCGCCGCGCGGCTGCTGGGCCGACGTGCTGCCGCTGCCCAGGTTCGACCCGAAGTCCTGGAGGTAGTGGCGGAGATAGCGGCGGCCGTCTTCTTCGACGTAGGTGTCGATCGAGTTGAGCGATCGGGCGTCGTCGTGGTGCAACCACGCCGCGAACACGCGCAGGCCGCGCAGTTCCCGCCGCCGCTCGTGCGGGTAGAGGTCGTTCGGATCGTCGGAGCGCCGGCCCGTGTAGCGGAACTGCCCCACCACCCGGCCCGGCACATAGCGGCTGGCGACCGCCCGCATGGTCCCGTCGGGCCCATGCGGTGTGTCGGCCAGCCACCGATCGAGATCCGACGCGCGCAGCCGGCGCGTACCGCCGGACGAGGTCCGCGTCGTCGCGGTGGGCGACGCCTGGAGCCGCTCGCGCCGGAACGTGACGAGGTAGTCCTCGGGGACGTGGTAGCCGACGGCGTGAAGGATCTTGGTGGAGATGATCTCGACCGACGAGGGTAGTTCCGTGGCCACGGCCGGATCGAGCTTGATGAGATAGGTGTCGCCCCGCGCGTCGCGGATCGTGAACTTCGGCGTGATGCCAGCCTCCGGGCGGCCCGTCACGATCCACGGGCCGTCGGCCGGCCCCTCGACCCGATCCGGCCCGCGGACGACCTCCTCGATGGTCAGGTCGTGCTGTCCGAGGCGGTTGGTGAACCAGCTCGAGTCGGGGACTTCACCCAGCGTGTTCACGTTCAGGGCCGGTCCGAACGATTCGGCCGAGCCTCGGAACGTCTCGATCACGAAGTCGTAGCTCTTCGACAGATCGTGGGGCGCGACCGGCGGGATGTCGCGCATGTCGTCATCCCGCGCGATCGGATCGTCAGGATAGAAACGAAGCGCATCGGCTTGGGCCGCCGACGGCAGATGCTGCGCCTGGAGCGCGGGGACCGCGACGAGCGCCGCGACCAGCACCGCCACCGCGGGCGTGAACCTAGAAGACATGTTCGAACCTCAGGAGCGGAATGAAGCCCTCGCGGCTGAAGGCGAGGTCGAGACGGGTGACCAACGCGCTGTTGCTGTGCAGGCGCAGGCCCACGCCGTAGGAGACGGCGACGTCCTTGACGCGCAGGCGGCCCGGGGACGAAGCGACGGTGCCGGCATCCACGAAGAGGGCGCCGTCGAGGGCCCACCAGGCCTCCCAGCGATACTCCGCCGTCATGGCGACGGCGTTGCGGTCCTGGAACCGGAACTCGCGGAAGCCGCGGAGCCGGCTGGCGCCGCCCAGGGACGGCTGCAGGTAGAACGGGACGTCGATGCCGTCGCCCGACGCCGTGAGGACGGCCGAAGCCGCGACGGCAAGCGTGCGATACCGGTTCGGCAGGGGCACGTACTGCTCGGCGCTCAGTTCGGTGCGCCGAAAGGTGTGCCGGTCGCGATCCCGGTAGGTGGCGAGGCGCGCTCCGTAGCGGCCGCCGGTGTGCGGGTGCCGTGGGAGGTCCCGGCGGTCGTAGGTCACGGCGATGTCGGTGTGCAGGAAGTCGTCCCTATCCAGGTAGCCGGGAATGGCCGCCGTCTCGAACGTCTCCTCGGTGGACGGCAGCAGTGGATCGGTGCCGTGCCCGACGCGGGGGCTCAGGTAACCGATGCCACCGGCGACGTCCAGACCAGGGGCCGCGTGCCAGGTCACGGTGGCCCCGCCCTCGACACTCGTCAGCAGGTAGTTGGTGCGATCCTCGACCCGGCTCGACATGCCGAGGCCGAAGAAGTCCTCTTGCGGCGCGTCGCTGCCCCGTGCGTGGACGGTGACGTCGATGGGCGCTCGGCCGATCCGCCGGGCCGTGAGCTCCAGGAGCCCGCGCGCCGACCCCCGTGAGCTGCCTGCGACCTCGGCGTTGACGGCCAGTGCGCGCGTGCTCGCCGTGTAGCCCACCCCCAGCGCCGACCCGGCGCCAGCCGCGAAGCGGCCGCCCACGACGTGGAGGCCGTGCCAGCCCCTGACGAGCCGGTCCAGCACCGACTGGGTGTCGTACCAATAGAGCGCCCGCTCCAGGACCGTGCGGCCTGGCGGCGACACCTCGCCGACGCGGGCGTCGCGGGCGACGTCCAGCGCCGCGCCGCGCGTGGGCAGGGCATCGGGGGTCTGCGCCCACGTGACCGCATCGGCCGCGAGGATCGCCGCCGTCGTCCAGATCGCGAGCCAGCCCCGCGATCCTCTCGTACCGAAGTTCCGCATCACCGTCCTCCCTCGCTCGTGCGAGCGTCGCGGTCCGGCCCGCCGCCGGGCCGGCCGACGATCACATCGCGACCGTCGTCAGCCCGTGGCGGAGCGGCCAGCCGGCCGGCGCCGCCGTGTCGCGCTCCCGCTCGCCCCACCAGCGCCGGGCGGCATGCGCATCCCACGCATCGCGCGTGAGCACCCGCTCGGCCATGTCCGCGAGCACCTCGGCGCTCTGAGGACGATCACGCGGATCCTTCTGCAGACACGCCATCACCAGGTCGTCCAGCGCCCGTGGCACCGGGCCGGCCGCCCGCAGCGACGGCGGCACCGGCCGCTCCTGGAGATGGCCGGCGAGCTGCCGGGCCGCGCCGTGGTCGCCGAAGACGGGCTGGCCGGTGAGCAGGTAGTAGGTGACGCAGCCCAGCGCGTAGACGTCGGCGCGGCGGTCCACCTCATGGCCGGTGATGGCTTCCGGCGCCATATAGGCCGGCGTGCCGACGACGGCACCGGCGTGGGTCATCAGCGTGCCCGCCCGCGCCCGGTCCTCGTGCCGGACCAGCCCGAAATCCAGCACCTTCACGAAGTCGTACTCGAGGCCCAGGCGGCAGACGTACACGTTGGCCGGCTTCACATCGCGGTGGATCAGCCCGGCGGCGTGGGCCTCGCCCAGCGAGGCGCACATCTGGCGCAGCAGGTGAAGCGTGCGGGCCGGTGGCAGCGGCCCGAATTCGGCGACGAGCGACTCCAGGTCGCGGCCGTCGAGCAGTTCCATCACGTAGTAGAAGGTGCCGTCATCGGTGAGCCCGAAGTCGTAGAGCCGGATGGTGTGAGGCGAGGTGAGGGACGCCGTGGCCTGGGCCTCGCGTTCGAAGCGGGCCGCCGCACTCTGGGTGCTGCCGAACGAGGCCGCGAACTCGGGCCGGATCAGCTTGATGGCGGCATCGCGCGCGAGCAGGCGGTGGCGCGCCCGCCACACCTCCCCCATGCCGCCCTGTCCCAGCCGCTCCACGAGGTGGTAGCTGCCGAGCGCCCGGGCCTGACGAATCCGGCCCGCGAGCTGGTAGACGACGCGCACGGGCACGACGGCCAGGACCGCGCACACGAAGTTCTCGTAGAACATCAGGAACGTCCTGAGCGGGGGCGGCGTGGGCAGCCCGCGCACGTGCGCCACCCAGACCGCGAGCGGATCCATCGCGGCGGCCACGAGCCCGCAGGCCAGCACTTTCCACGGACGCGCCGGCGCCAGCATCCCGACGAAGAGAATGAGCACCGTGACCTGCGAGAGCGGCCGGACGTCGGTGGGCTGGGGCGTCCAGCTGTTGAGGAGGGCGATCGCACAGGCGTGCGGCACCATCGCGAAGGTGCCGGCATCGACCTTCACCTGATGCCTGACCGGCGCGTACCGCACGAAGAGCGCGGTGCACGCGGCCAGGGCCGCCGCGACGCCGCCGACGATGGACCGGTACGGCCCACGGTCGCCATGCGGGGCGAACCACGCATCCATGACCAGCGTGAGCACCCACAACGCGACGCCGAGCACGTAGAGGAGCTCGAGGCGGATCAGCTGTTCCTCACGCAGATCGGCCGGCAGCGTCGCGGCGTCGGCGTGCGCGGCTGACGAGGCGCTCGAGTGCGGACGGGCGATGACGACCTGGCGTTCCACCGTGACCTCCGGACCCGCGCACGGCGTGGCGGCGGGCAATGCGGCCGGCGGACTGCGAGACCCGTGCCGTACACCACGCCGTCCGAAGATCGGCGACAAATGCGGCCCTGCGCTTCCCCACGCCGCGCCCGCCTGCGCCGCGGCGGACAAGCTGTGCGTATCGGAGCACCCTGGCCCGCCCGCCGAGCGCCGGGGCGGCCCACTGGCCACAGGACGATGGCGGGAATCGGCCGGATTCGACGATCTCCCAGTTGAGCGCCGGGTGGTCCCGAACTTGCCAGACTCCGGGTCAGACGAAAGGGACGAATCCGTGGCACATCGAGTCATCGAGATGCTGATTGGCCGGCTCATCACCGACGAAGCCTTTCGCGAGGCATTCCTCGCCCGGCCGGAGCGCGCCCTGCTCGACCTCGTCGACCAGGGGTTCGACCTGAGCCGGGCCGAGATCGCCGCCGTGCTCGCCACGGACCCCTTGCTCTGGGTCCAGGCCGCCGAGCGCGTTGATCCGCGCCTCCAGAAAGTGCGGCTGACGGGCGGAGTGCTCACGCCGTGACGATCGGGCGGCGCCGCGTGCTCCTGCGACTCACCGGCGGGGCGCTGGCGATCGGTGGCCTCGAGGTCATCGTCGGCGTTCCCGGGGGAAACGCCGGCCCGATCGCCGGATCAGGAGCGGCGGCGGTGTGCGTCGCCGGCGCGGCCGTCGCCCTCGGCGCCGCGCTCTGGTACGTCCGTCCGTCGCGCATGGGTCACCTGCTGAGCGCGCTGGCTGCCGCCTCGCTCGCCGCGACGATCCACGGCGCCTGGACGGCAGCCGCGCCCGAACCGTCGCTGTCCCTCGACGGCCTCGCCCTCGCGAGTGCGCTCGCCGCCGTGGTGCATGTCATCGCGGCGTGCCTGCCGAGCACGCGCGCGTGGGATGAAGTGCGCGTCCCGCCGGTCTTCCTGCTCGGCCGCTCCTAGCCTGCGCTCCCGCGGCGCCTGCCGTCCCCGCCAGCTCGATCCGCCTCCCGCCACCCACAGGTGCGTCCCGGGGTGGCGCCACTCCGCAGCCTGTCCCGATACGCGCACTCTGCCGTTCACGCCACAACTCGCGGCACGTGCGCCGACGCGAGCGCCTCGGATCGCGCCAGACGCCGAGGTTTTCGGCGAGAGGCGCCCGTCGCGCGACCTGGCCCTGAACTTGCCCAAGGAGGGGGCGGCGGTCGCGGCGGCGCAGTGAGGCGCCGCCGAGGGCCGCGCGACACCACCACCCATCCATCACCAGAGGAGAACGTCATGAGACTCGCAACCCTCGTCGCCGTCGTTGGACTGCTGCTCGGCACCGCGGCCTCCGCCCAGTCCATCAGCTTCGATTTCGATCGGTCGGTCAGCTTCGGCGGCTTCAGGACCTACGCCTGGGCGTCGGGCACCAACGTGCCCGACGCGCTCGTGCACCAGCGGATCGTGAACGCCGTCGACGCGCAGCTCGCGCGCAAGGGCCTATCCCGCGTGGACGCCGGGGCGCGTCCCGACGTCCTCGTCGCCTACCACGCGACGTTCGACAAGGACCTCCAGATCTCGGGCTTCGGCTCCGGCTGGGGCGGCTATCGCTTCGGCGGCTACCGCAACATGTCGGCGCGCGCCGAGGAGATCCTGGTCGGCACGATGATCGTCGACCTCGTGGACCCGGGGACCAAGACGATCGTCTGGCGCGGCACGGCGACGAAGGACATCGACGTCAACGCCAAGCCGGAGAAGCGCGACAAGAACATCAACAAGACCGCCGAGAAGCTCTTCAAGCACTACCCCCCGCAGTAGCCCGTGGCCCGGGTGCCCCGGCCCCGCCCCGCGGTCCGGGCGGCGTCTCCCGACGCCCCGCCGGGCCGCGGCCCGGCGGGGCCTTTCTTCTTCCGCATCCCAGGAGGTCGTCATGTTCCGCCCGTCCCTCGGTACCACCCTGCCACTGGCCGCCGCGCTCGGCTTCGTCCTCTCCGCGGCGCTCGCCGCACAGCCGCGCGAGTTCGCCGACGCGCACCGCACCAATCAGGCCGCGCTGCGCCACTACTCCTGGACCAGCCGCACCGACCTGCGCGTCAACGGCGAGTCGAAGCAGGTGCGGCTCGAGCACGTCCGGTTCGATTACGACGGCCGGCTCCAGAAGACGACCATCGGTGGCGGCGCGGCGGTCGATGCCGCGCGGCCGGGACCACCAGGACCCGCCGGTGCCGTCAGGAAGCGCGTGACCGCCCGCAAGAAGGAAGCGTTGCGCGACATGCTCGCCGATCTGGCCGCGCTGGCCGAGTCCTACGCGCACGTGCCGCCCGATCGCCTGCAGGCATTCGCCGCCCGGGCCGTCCTCACGCCCGAGGACGCCGCCACGCTGCGGATCCAGGGACACGGACTGCTGGAGGCGGGAGATCAGATGACGGCGTGGGTCGATCGCGAGCGTCTGGTCATGCGGCGGATCGAGATCACGACCACCTACGACGGCACCCGCGTCCGGATCCGGGCCGACTACCGCACGACCGACACCGGCCTCACGTATCAGGCGCGCGCGACCCTCGACTACCCGGCAGCGGGCGTCGAGGTGGTGGTCGACACCTTCGACTACCTGCCGGCCCGCTGAGGGCCGCGCGGCGGCAGGCGAGGCCAGCCGTATCGGGCCGGACGGTTGCGGCCGCCACGCGTGTCGGTGGCGGGCCGAAAGCGCCGTCCGGCCCGTCGCATGTACCCCCGCTCGCCATTCCCATGAACGCAACCTGTCCCGGAATGCGCAACTCGCGTTGCGGCGCGCAGCGGCCGCAGCGGGTCCCTGGGGGGCGTACGAGGCGACGGCGCAGAAAGCCCGGAAATCACGGGAACTCGGCGCGCCTCCGGCCGCTCGCCGCGCTGGCCCGCGGCTTGCCCTGGCAAGGACCGGAGGCTGACATGACCGCGACCATCCGCACCTTGGACCAGACCCTGGACATCCTGATCGATGAGCTGCAGGCCGACGACGAACTGCGCGCGGCGTTCTTCCGCAACCCGCACCGGATGCTCCGTCAGGCCGACGAGTGGGGCCTGCCATTGACCCACAGCGAGATCATGGCCCTGCAGACGCCGCGCGTGCCCGTCTGGGAGCACGTGGCGGACGCCCTGAACGCGCGCGCGCGGCAGGCTGCCTGAGTGGACGGCCGCGGGCCGTCCGCGGCACCGCTCATGGCTGCCGGGACACGTCCAGGGCCCGACGCACCAGTTCCACGCCGTCGGCCCGCAGGACGACCTCCCGCGCGGCGTCCGCCACGTCGGCGTCGAAGAGCGCCTCCACGGTCGCGCCCGCGACCGGCAGCCGTTCGTTCGGCGCGCCGGTTCCGAGCCCGAACACCGTGGCGCCCTCGAGCGCGAGGCGGGGCAGGCGTCCGGCGCGCCCGATGAGATCGAGGTCGAGCGGCGGCGCCAGGACGTAGGCGTTCTGCGGCGGGAAGCGCAGACGTCCGACGATGGCCACCTTGCGCCGCCACGGCCGCAGCGCCTCGCACGCCCGCCACAGACCGCGCGCGAACGCCCAGTCACCGGCGGCGAGGCGGGCCTCGGCGATGAGCGCCAGCCGGCGCCGCTCGGTGACGATCTCGATGCGCTCGACCACCGGGTGATCGATCTCGAGGCCATACGCCCGGTGAAAGTCCGCGCGGGCAGCCGCGTCGCCGCGCGCCACCGCCAGCACCCGTTCGATCTCCGCATCGCTCACGCCGTGCCCGGGCCGGTCCGGCTGGCCGGCCGCCAGCGTGCCCAGGGCCAGCAGCGCCGCAGACGCCACCCTCATGTCGCACCTCCTGCAGGATCGGTCGCGACCATCCGCGTGCCGACGACTCGCCGATGGGCAAGTCCGGTGCCGGCGGCCCGAGGCCGTGGCGCAACTGCGGAGAGGACGCGGAATTCCTGAGGATTTCGTGGAGTACGGGTACAGGCGGGCGCGGGTGGGCGTCCCCGCGCCTCGACAGGGCATGCGCCGGCAGCGGCCACAGTGTGCCCAGAGGCACGCGGTGGGCGCCCATCGCGGGCCGATGGGCGCCCCGCCGCTCAGAACTGGTACCGCACGCCGAACTGCGCCTGGCGCGGGAAGCCTCCGCCGCCCCGGAGGTTCGTGAGCACGAGGAACGTCGACGCCACACGGCGGTCCCCCGACGGGTTGTCGAAGTTGGCCCGGTTCGTCACGTTGAAGATGTCGAAGAACACGTTGAGGGCGTGGTTCTCCCGCGTCCGCACCCGCCAGCCGGCGCGCAGATCCAGCTGGAAGTAGTCGGGGCCGTAGGCGCCGTTGCGCCCGCCGTCGTTCTTCACGTCTTTCAGCGCGTTCAGGGCGGTGCCGCTGTACGTGCCGGCCGGCAGCGGGTCGACGAGCTCGCCGTTCTGGTCCGCGTCGATGCTGCTGTCGAAGATCGTGAAGGGCGCCCCGCTCATGTAGCGGCCGGTGGCGGAGACGTTCATGCCCCACGTCTTCGGGATGTCCACCTGCCCGCTCACCGACAGGATGTGGCGGCGGTCCACCTGGCTCGGCCCGGACCACTCGCCCAGCTTGAGATCGGTGCCCACCTGGTAGGTGTTCTTGTCGGCCTGGTTCTCGGCCGTGCCGCGCGAGTAGCCCAGCGAGTAGGACACCCGGCCCGACCAGTTGTGCGACATGCGCTTCTCCAGCTGGAGGTTCAGCGCGTCGTAGTCGTTCCTGCCGGTGTTCTCCATCACCCACACCTGCTGGCTGTAGGCCTCGCCCAGCACGCCGAAGGCGTCGCTCCGCGTGATGGCCCCGGTCCGGCTGGTATCCGCGCGCCGCATCGGGTTCAGGTTGCGCGCCAGGAACATGTCGCGGTTCATCGACTTGACGTAGTCGGCGCTCACCGCCATCGCCTGGCCGATCTGCCGCGTGTAGCCCACCGTCATCTGGTGCGCGTAGGGCTGCTGCCGATCGGGCGAGTCGAAGATCACCACGCCCGCGTTCCGGATGCGGGATCCGCCGGGATACAGCCGATCGAGCAGCGCCTGATTGATGAAGGGCCCGTTCACCAGCCAGGGGTCCGTCGGGAACTGGCCGCGGCTGGGGCCCGGGTCGGCATTGTTGTTCGGGAACTGCAGCACCGCCGACTCGGTGAACTTCGAGAACTCCAGCACGTCGTCGACCGCACCCAGGATCGTGCGGTTGTAGAAGATCCCGTAGCCGCCGCGGATGACCGACCGGTTCTGTTCGTCCAGCGCGCGCGTGAACCCGAGGCGCGGCGCCACGTTGTTCTTGTCGACGGGATATCCCGCGCCCGCGAACAACGGGTTGTCGGCCTCGTCGAGCGGGATCACTTCGAGGTCGTAGCGCAGGCCCGCGCTGATCGTGTTGCGGCCCACGCGCCACTTGTCCTGCACGAACGCCTCGAAGGTGTGGTTCTTCACGAACTCCCGGAAGGCGTTCGGGACGCGGATGGTGAGCCGCTCGGGGTACGTCCGCGGATCGGCGGCGTCGAACGGCGCGTTGGTGTTGAAGCGGAAGGTGCCGTTCCGGTTGATGCCGGACACGCGTTCGAGCTCAGTGAAGTTGTAGCGGGCGCCGAGCTTGAACTCGTGGTCGCCGCGCCGGGTGGGGACGTACCACGACACGTCGTCCTCGACCTGCCAGTTCGAGTCCCAGGGCCCCTGCAGCTCGGTACTGGCCTGGGCGAGGAACTCCAGGTAGTCGAGTTGCGGCGGGCAGCGCGACTGGTCCTGCACCGCTTCGTCGCCCTGCGCCCGGGCGCACTCGTTGGCGTGCCACCAGTGCTCCCACGTCCTCGCCAGCCGCACCGTGTTGACGCGCGAGTTGCCGAGGACGCTCGTCAGCGTGAACACGGCCGTCTGGTCGAGGTCGGTCTCGTCCTGGAACGACGCCTCGGTCTGGCGGGTGCCGATCACCGGGAACTGCGGGGCCGACTCGCGCAGCCAGCGCGCCGCCCAGGTGTGGTTCTGCGTGAGCTGGTGGTCGATCCGGATGAGGGTGTTCCAGTCCGATCGCTCCTCGACGCGTGAGAAGTTCAGCTCTGGCCTGGAGGAGAAGACGCGCGAACGGTTCGGATTGTCCACCTGGCGCTCGAGGCTCAGGAAGAAGTGCATCCGGTTCTTCACGATCGGCCCGCCGACCACGCCGCCCCACTCGCGCTTGGTCACGGTGGGCTTCGGGAGATCGTTCTGCTTGACGAAGAAGTCGCGCGAGGTGAGCTGGTTGAAGGCGGAGTAGCCGAAGACGACGCCCCGGAACTCGTTCGTGCCCACCTTGGTCACGGCGTTGACGACGGCGCCGCTGGCCCGTCCGAACTCGGCGTCGTACATGCCCGTGACGACCTGGAACTCCTGGATGGCCTCGAGCGGCGTCCGGACCTGGGCGCCGGAACTGGTCCCCAGCGCGTCGTCGGCGTTGTAGCCGCCGTCCACCGAGACGTTGGTGTTCTGCGACGTCTGGCCGCCCGCGATGATGGTGTCGTTCCCCATCTGGTTGGAGGGCGTGAACTGCACGCCCGGCAGGAGCGCCACCGCCGAGAAGTAGTTCCGGTTGATGGCGGGCAGCGTCGACAGTTCCGCCGTGCCGATGTTGCCGCCGACGCTCGTGCTGCTGGTGTCGACGAGGGGCGAGGCGCCCGTCACCTCGACGGTCTCCGACAGGGATCCGACCGTCAGCGTCAGGTCCACGGTGACCGTGTTCCCCACCTGCACGACCAGCCCGTTGCGATCGAGCGGCGCGAATCCCTCGAGCGTCGCCCGGAGCTTGTAGCGTCCGGGCACGATCTGGGACACGAAGAAGGCGCCCGACGCACCGGTCGCGACTTCCCGGAAGACGCCGGTCTCTTCGTTGGTCACGACGAGGGTGACGCCGGGCAGCACCGCACCTTGCTCGTCGGTGATCTTGCCCGCGATTTGCGACGTGCCCTGCTGGGCCGAGAGCGACGTGGCCGCCGCCAGAAGGAGTGCTACCGCCAGACCGAATCGAACACCGCGCATACTGTGCCTCCCGAAGGCTGACGAACCGAGAGAGAAACAGCCGACGATTCCGAACGGACGACTTCGAGGTGGGGGCCGACCGCGAGGGTGTAACACACGAGCTGGCGGGAGATCAATGGCTGGGGTGGATGCCTGTGCAGGCGTCCCCGCCAGACCGCCCTCCCCAGGCCGTCGGCGCCCGTCCGCGAAGCGCCGGTGTCCGCGCCTTGACTTGCCGTGCGGCCGGGCCTAGTGTCCAGACCGGCCGCGCCCTGCCGATCGCGGGTCGGCGGACGCGGCGCGGCGGCAGGGGATCGGGACCGATTGGAGGGCGGGATGGGGCCGGTGGAACGCCGATGGTGCACGAGTCCCGGACGCCGAAGGGCCCTGGCGAGCCTGGCGGCCTTCGTCGCGGCCTCGCCGCTGGCGGCGGCCCAGCGCGATCCGCGTCCGCTGCCGGCGCACCGCCGCGTGCCCGGGTTCGACGAGATGGCGTCGGTCTTCGACTTCGAGCCGATCTTCTTCGCCAACGTGCCGCAGGCGGTCTACGACTACACGGCGCACGGCGCCGATTCCGAGTTCACCATCCGCCGGAACCGCGATGCCTTCGACTGGGTGGACATCGTGCCCCGGCCCGCCGTCGACGCGAGCCGCGTGACCGCGCGCACCCGCATACTCGGCCTCGACCTGGACTTCCCGATCCTCGTCGCCCCGACCGCGCTGCAGGCGGCGCTGCACCCGGACGGCGAAGCGGGCATGCACCAGGCCGCCACCGAGACGAAGACGCCCTTCATCATCAGCAACAACTCCAGCCAGCCGGTGGACCGGATTGTTGCGGGAGGCGCGGGACCGACGTGGTTCCAGTTCTACCCGCGCCGCAATCTCGACGACAGCCGGACGATCCTCGAGCGGGTGCAGGGGCTGGGCTGCCGCGCCGTCGTGGTGACGGTGGATCAGCAGGCCACCTACTACGAGCGCTCCCAGCACGTCCGCAATCTGGGCGGGAGCGTGCGCGGGCCGGCGCCACGGCCCGCGGGCGGCGGCCCGAGGAACCCCTACCGGGTACCCGACACGCGGCTCTGGTACGAGTGGAGCTACCTGGATCGGATCCGCCCGTTCATCGCCGTCCCGATGCTGGTGAAGGGAATCCTCACGCCCGAGGACGCGCGGCTGTGCGTGGCGCACGGCGCCGACGGCATCATCGTGTCGAACCACGGCGGCCGATCGCTGGACTACGGTCCGTCCACGCTCGAGGTCCTGCCCGAGATTGCCGACGCGGTGGCGGGACGGGTGCCCGTGCTCGTCGACAGCGGGTTCCGCCGTGGGGCCGACGCCTTCAAGGCACTGGCGCTTGGCGCCGATGCCGTCTGCCTGGGCCGCGCCACGCGCTGGGGGTTCGGCGCCTTCGGGCCCGCCGGCACGCGGCGCGTGATCGAGATGGTGCAGGCCGAACTGGTCGCCACGATGGCCGCGGCCGGCGCGGCATCGCTGGCGGACGTCAACCGGTCGGCCGTGGCCGCGAGGTTCGACTGATCATGGCGGCCACGACACGACGGGAGTGGCTGCAGCGCACCGCGCCTCGGGCGGGGCGCCTCGACAGGCAGGCGACGACCACGGCGCGGCCGCGCGTCACCCCACGCGACGGCCTCGTCAACGTCCTCGAGTTCGAAGCCGAGGCCGCGACGATGCTCGGTCCGGATCTGGCCCGCCTGGTCGCCGGCGGCGACCGGGCCCCGTTCGACCGCATCACGTTCCGGCCCCGGATGATGGTGAACTGCCTGGACCTCGACCTGTCGGTGGACCTCTTCGGCGTCCGCCTGTTCGCGCCGGTGATCGCCGGCCCGATTGCCGACCCCCGCCGGTTCCACGCCGAGGGCGAGGCGGCCGTGCTGCGCGGCGCCGGGGCCGCGAAGGCCGCCGTGGTGCTGAACGCCGGTGCGGATGCAGGCATCGACGCCCTGGCCGCGGCTCCTCCCTCCGTGCCGGTGTTCGTCCAGGTGTTCGCCGGTGACGACCTAGGCGCGACGCGCACGCGGGTCGAGGCCGCCGAGCGCGCCGGCTGCAAGGCCGTGATGATCACGGTCGGCCCGCGTGACGCCGCGGCCCGGGCGCGGCGCCGCATCGACTGGACGGCGGTGGACCGGGTGATGCGCGACGTCTCGGTGCCGGCCGTGGTGAAGGGCGTGGCCTCGGTGGACGAGGCCCGCGCGGCTCTCACGCACGGCGCCGGCGGCCTCGTCGTCTCCACCTACGGCCAGCCCGAAGCGCCCGGCCAGCCGGCGCCGCTCGACCTCATCGCGCCGATCGTGGAGGCCGTGGGCGACCGCGTCCCCGTGCTCGCCGACGGCGGCTTCCGGCGCGGCACCGACATCATGAAGGCGCTGGCCTTCGGCGCGACGGCCGTGCTCGTCGCACGGCCCATCGCGTGGGGGCTGGCGGCCTACGGCGCCGACGGCGTCCAGGCCGTGCTGGAGATGCTCCAGACCGAGCTGGGACGCGTGATGGCGTGCTGCGGCACGCCGACGCTTGCGGCGATCGGCCCGGCCGTCGTGAAGCGCCATCGCACGACCTGACCGGACGGGCCCGGTGTGACGGCTCGGCGGGGCCCGGGCAGCGCGTCCCGCGACACGGCGGCAGGCGCTCTGCCATCATGTCGTGACGACGCACGGCCAGCGGAGGGCCCCGATGACCGACACCCCGGACCAGCAGGCAACGACGGCCGACCCACGACGGCGCGCCGAGATCCGCCGCGCGACGGCGGACGACATCGGGACCCTCGTGCCGCTCGTGTGTGACTACTGGGTGTTCGAGGGCCTGTCCGGATTCGACGCGTCGCACGTCGCCGACGCGCTGGCCCGGCTGCTCGCCGACGGCCGGCTCGGCGCGGCATGGATCGCGAGGGTGGACGGCGCGCCCGTGGGCTATCTCATCGCCGTCTACGTCTTCAGTCTGGAGCACCTGGGCCTCACCGCCGAGATCGACGAGTTGTACGTGGACCCCGACCATCGGGCGAGCGGCGTCGGCGCATCGCTGCTCCGGGCGGGGGAAGCGGCCGCCGCCGAGGCCGGCTGCTCCAACGTCTCGCTCCAGCTCGGCCGGCAGAACGACGGGGCGCGGCGCTTCTACGTCCGCCACGGCTACTCGCACCGAAACGGCTTCGACCTGCTCGAGAAGCCGTTCGCGCCGCATCCGGACTAGGGTCGCCCGGCGCGGCGGTCGGATACGATGCGGGGCGATGCTGACGACCCTGCGGGACCTGCACGCACACAAGGGCCACGCCAATGCCGCCCTGCTCACGGCCGTGCGGCAGCACCCGGCGGCGGCCGCCGATGCCGAGATCCTCGGACTGCTCCACCACATCCTGCTGGCGAATCGCTTCTGGCTGCGCACGGTGCAGGGCGAGCCGTTCGACGTGCCGCAGGAGTCCCAGCCGGCGCCCACCTTCGACGCGCTCGTCGCGCGCTACGCCGACACGCAGGAGCAGGAAGCCGCGTGGCTCGCCGCCGCGACGGCCGCGGACCTCGACCGGACGCTCGACAGCCCTCTCGTGCCGGGCGGTCGATGTTCGGTCGCACAGGCGCTGCTTCAAGTGAGCCTGCACTCGCACGGACACCGGGCCCAGGCCGCCACGCTGCTCCGTCGCCACGGCGGCACGCCGCCGGCCACGGACTTCATCCTGTGGCTTGCCACGCGCCCCACGGCCGCGTGGCCGCTCGGCCTCGCGTGATCGCAGGTCCGGGCTGAGAGGCCCGTACGTGGCGAGAGCCGCGTGCGCGGCTCTCATGATGGCGGGGGCGGGACGAAACCCCACCGCGCCCAGTCCGCGCGGCGGGGACCCCGTTGAGACTCGAAGATCCCGCCCGTACATGGCGAGAGCCGCGTGCGCGGCTCTCATGGTTGCGGGGGCGGGATTTGAACCCGCGACCTTTGGGTTATGAGCCCAACGAGCTACCGGACTGCTCCACCCCGCGACAGAAGAATAGCACTATATCACAGCTCATCAAATCCCCCGGAGACCGCGACGCGCGTCTCGAGCCTCGTCAGCGCCGCTCCTGCGCGTCCAGTTGCTTCAGACGGGCCCGCGCCGTGGCGTAGAACGGGTCCGTGGCGGGCACGCGCGCCAGGAGGCGGCGCGCGTCGTCGGGGCGCTGCTGCCCCAGCCGTACCAGGCCCAGGAAGAACGCGGCGCCTGGGAACTTCGGCGACAGATCCAGGGCAATCGAGAGCGCCGTCGAGGCGGGCTCGAGGCGGCCATTCAACAGGTGGACCAGGCCGAGGTCGGTCTGCGTCGCCGCGTCGTCCTCGTGTTCGGCGGCCTGGGCCGCGAACTCCCGGCTGACCGACCGGAAGCGCACGGTGTCGCCCGGCGTCACGACCGGCGTCCCCAGGTTCACGAGCGACACGAGCGCCGCGAGGCGGACCGATCGGCTGGCATCCCCGAGCGCCCGCAGCAGCCCGGGCTGCAGCGCGGGCTGCGTCACGCTCGATGCGGCCACCATCCGCAGGAGGGGTTCGTCGCTGGCCAGCGCGTCCCCGAGCGCCGCCACGGCGCCCGGGTCGTCGTACGCGCGCAGATAGCCGAGCGCGTTGGCCCGCGAGAGCGGGCCCTCGGCCGGGTCCCTGGTCAGCGCCACGAGCTTCGGCAGCGCTTCGGGGCTGGCCGCCCGGCCCTCGGAGAACGCCGTGGCCCGCGCCACGTTCCGGCGCCGGCGCCCGTCGGGCCACCACGCCGCCATCCGGTCCACGGCCCACGCCGCCGACTTCGTGGTGTGGCACGTCGTGCAGGCGTTCGGAATGCCGTACTTCACCGTGTTCTCGGGCGTCGGCACGCCGATCGTGTGGTCCCGGATCCGCGCCTTGATGCTCACGACCTCGCGCGGCATGTGGCAGTCCACGCAGGCGCTCCCCGCGCTCGCGGCGGGATGCTTCGTGTGCGCGGCCACGTCCCGCCCGATGGCCTCGTGGCAGCGGGTGCACAGCGCCGTGTTCGCGGGCGCGAGCTCGGCGTGGCGATCCACGTTCGGCGCATGCGGGTCGTGGCAGGTGACGCAGGTGGCGCCGCCGCGGAGGTAGCACTGACTCTGCCAGAAGCCCGCGGCGTCGTTCGAGAAGCGCCGGGGGCGGCCGTCGGCCCAGTAGACGGGATCCTGCTCCTTGCGCGGCGTGTACTCCAGCTTCAGCACGAAGTAGTCGTCATAGGCCTCGCCGGCCCGGAACCCGGGGGCGGCCCGGTCGCGCAGCGAGTGGCACTGCGCGCACACGGCCGTGCTGCGCGCCGGCGTCAGGCGCGTGGCCCGCACGATGCCCGTCGGCCCCGGCGGCGCCTGCCCGGCCGCCGCCCGGTACCGCTCGACGTGTTCACGCCCGGGCCCGTGACAGCGCTCGCAGGTCGTGCCCTCGTCGCGCCACGTCGTGGCGTAGGTCTTCGTGGCCGGGTCGTACCGGTTGTCCTGCTCGCTCACGTGGCAGCCGACGCAGTTCTTGTTCCACTGCTGCACCACCTGCGTGTCGCCCTCGTCGGGCCGGATGATCTCGACGCTGTCGAACCACGCCTTGCGCTCGACGTCCCAGGCGGGCGGGAGGACCACGATCCGGCCGTGATCCACCGTCGTCAGGTAGTGCTGGATCCGCCGGCTGCCGAGCGTCAGCTCGACCTTGTGCTCCACCGGCGCGCCGCTCCACCGCGACTCGGTGATGTAGAAGGCGCCGTCGGCCGCGCGCAGCCGGAACGGGTCGCCGTGCAGGCGGAGATCGGTCTGCCGGAAGTCGCCGACGACGCTCGCGCGGCTCGCCCGCTGGATCATCCGGCTGTGGCGGGCCCCGCTCCACGCCTCGTGCACCTCTTCGTGACACTCGGCACAGACCGCCGCCCCCACGAGGTCCCCGGCGGGCCGGCTCGCCGGGGGCGCTGCGCTCGAGGCGGGTTGGGCCGGTGGCACTGGCCCCGCACCCGACTCGGCCCCAACGCCCGTCAGTGCCCAGGCCCACAGGAGCAGCGCGAGGGGCACCGCGGCGCGGGCGGTCCGTGACCTGGCGGTCAGGCGAGGCACAGTGTCCAGCATCCTAGCAGCGGCGCCCGGCAACGCAAGCCCGGGCGTCGGTCCCTGGGCTGACCCGGTCTCCAGCCTTTCACCCCAGTAATAAAGGCGCGAGGTATCGCCGCCCCGGGCCATCCGTCCCACAGCTCATCCTTTTCTTCACAAGCTCGTCCATTACAGGACTACCATTCGGCCCACCCCCACAGGGCTGTTCGTGCCGCGGTGGGTTCACAGCGACACAAACCGGTTGTTCGGAATACGAAGAGGAGGATGACTTCCATGAGGTCGAAACTGATTCGTCTCGTCGCAATAGCCGGCGTCGCCGCGCTGATGGCGATGCCGGCGTACGCGCAGATCACCCAGGGCCGCATCACGGGCACGGTCAGCGACGCCCAGGGCGGCGTGCTGCCGGGCGTCACCGTGACGGCGACCTCGCCGGCGCTCATCGGCGTCAGGACCACGGTGAGCCAGGCCGACGGCAACTACATGTTCCCGGCGCTGCCGACGGGTGTGTACAAGCTCACGTTCGAGCTCGAAGGCTTCAAGAAGGTCGAGCGCGAGAACATCAGCGTGACGCTCGGCCAGACGATCTCGTTCGACGCCAAGCTCGAGGTGGGCGGTCTCACCGAGAGCATCACGGTCACGGGCGACTCGCCGCTCGTCGACACGTCCACGACCAAGATCGGCACGAGCCTCAAGGGCGACGCCCTCATCGCCGTGCCGAACTCCACCGACGTGTGGGGCGCGCTGTCGGAAGCCCCGGGCGTCCGCATGCAGGGCTTCGACGTCGGCGGCAGCCACAAGAGCCAGCAGTCCGGCTACGAGAGCTTCGGCATCCAGAACCAGGCGCGCGTCGTCTCCGACGGCATCGACCACACCGAGGGCGTGGGCGGCACCGGGTTCTACGAGGACTACTACGCCAACGAAGAGGTCTCGGTCAGCGCGCTCGGCGCCGACGTGGAGATGAACTCGGGCGGCGCCGCGATCGTGACCACGATCAAGAGCGGCGGCAACGAGTTCAAGGGCCTGTACAACTACAGCTACGAGGACGGCAGCTGGGTGGGCACGAACGCGGCCCCGAATGACATGAAGGATCGCGGCTACACCTGCCCCAACGACGGCACGGGCAATCCGTCCTGCCTGAACCCCAACCTGATCTACTACGAAGGGCACGCGGACCTGGGCGGCCCGATCATGCGCGACAAGGTCTGGTTCTACGCGGCCTACAACCACTTCAAGATCGACAAGCAGGTGTCCGGCGTGGCGCAGAGCATCGCCACGGACCTCGGCATCTTCGACAACTACACCGCGAAGGCCACGGCGAAGGTCGGCCAGAACAACACCTTCATCGGCTACTTCCAGCAGGGCCGCAAGCAAAAGCCGAAGCGCGGCCTCTCCACCCTGCTGCCGCCCGAGTCGGTGCGCGCCCAGGACAGCTACTCGCGGATGTACAAGGGCGAGTACCAGCGCGTGGTCAGCGACCGGGCCTTCTTCAACCTCAACGTCGGCAACTTCACGCTCGACTGGCCGATGGTCGTGAAGGTCGACCCGGCGGTGAACCCGCCGAAGCTGTTCCGGACCACCAACGCCGTCGCCGGCGCCGGGTGGAACGCCTTCTCCACCTACCGCAAGAAGCCCCAGGTGAAGGCCCAGCTCACCTACTACCTGCCCGAGAAGGCCGGCAGCCATGACTTCAAGTTCGGGTTCGAGAGCATCCTCGACTCGTACCGCTACGGCCACAACGGCACGTCGGGGCAGATCCGCTACTCGTATCCGTGCGACAGCGCGGCGGCGTGCGGGCCGGACCGCATCCGCTTCGTGGACACGGGCGCAGCCGGCGACTACGGCTCCGGCTGGACGGTGGGTCCGAACACGGACCTGCACTACGCCGCCTACATCCAGGACCGGTGGGCGCCGAACTCCAAGCTGACCTTCACGCTCGGCGTGCGGATGGACTACCAGAAGGTCGGCTACGGCGACGCGGTGCGCAAGCCCCTCATCACCGACGTGGCCCCCGACGGCACCCCGATCTTCCCGGCCTCCACGGACGTGCAGGCGGCCACGATCCTGTCGAACACGAACCTGGCGCCGCGGCTCGGCGCGACCTACGACGTGCACGGTGACGGCAAGTTCGTGCTGAAGGCCTTCTACGGCCGCTACTACAACAACCTGGCGGACGGCTTCTCGGCCATCAATCCGGGCGGCCAGTCGATCGCGGAATACAACTTCGTCGATCAGAACGGCAACCAGCGCTACGACGGACCGAACGAGCTCGGCTCGCTGCGCCTCCGCGTCGGCGCCGACAGCACGCCCGTGGACACGAACTTCAAGACGCCCTCCACCGAGGAAATCAGCGGTTCGATGGAGTTCCAGCTGCCGGGCGAGTCGTCCGCGCGCCTGACCTACGTGCGGAAGAACCACTACAACTTCGCGTCGTTCTACGGCACGAACCTGGTGTCGGCGTGGGTCGGCCAGGTGAACGTGCCCACGACGCAGGTGGTGGACGCCACCGGCCAGGTGCTGCAGCTGCTCGACGTGCCGGACAGCCTCGCGGACTCGACCGACGGCAAGTACGGCAACTACCCCGGCGGCACCTTCCACTACGACACGGTGGAAGTGGCCTACTCGAAGCGCCTGCACAACTTCTTCGTGCAGACGAGCGCCGATTACCAGTGGCGCACCGACTTCCGCGCCGCCTCGCAGGTCAGCACGAGCCCGCTCTCGGCCGACCCGATCGGGATCAACTTCGAGTTCACGCCGAACCCGAGCGCCCCGAACCTCCAGGACACCACGGTGTGGCACTACCAGTTCCTGGGCCGCTACACCTTCCCCTACGACATCGGGGTGGCCGCCAACTGGCGGCTGCAGAGCGGGTTCCCGTACTCGCCGATCGTCTCCGACGGCGGCACCTCGCCGGGTCTCAACCTGTCGAACTTCGGGGCGCCGTTCTTCCTCCAGAACCTGAGCGAGAACCGGTCCGACAACGTCAGCCTGGTGAACCTCCGGCTCGACAAGTCGTTCCAGACGGGCAAGCTGCGCTGGACGGGCATGCTCGACATCTACAACCTGCTCAACCAGGACGCGGTGACCAACTTCAACCTCACCCTGGGCCCGACCTACAAGCGCGTGATCGCCACGCTCGACCCGCGGGTGTTCCAGGCGGGGATCCGGCTGGAGTTCTGATGCGTCTTCCCGACGCGTGGAAAGCGGCTAGCGGCTAGGGGCTGGCGGCTGGATCCGACAACGACGAGGGCGGTTCGGACGTTCCGGGCCGCCCTCGTCGCACGTACGCGACGTCCCTGGTCCCTGGTCCCCGGTCCCTACCTGGTTCTCCCCAGCAACCCCTTCGCCTTCGCGATGTTGTCGCGCGCGTCGCGAAGGTCGGGGCGCAGCGTGAGGGCCTGCTGCCATTCGGCGATCGCACGCTCGAAGTCGCCCTGCTGCGCGTAGACCACGCCCAGCCCGTTGTGCGCGTTCGCCATGCCGGGATCGATGGCGATGGCCTTCTTCAGGCTCTCGGCCGCCTCGGCCCACCGCCGCTCGGTGAGGAGCAGCGACCCCTGGTTGTTCAGGGTGGTCGCCGAGTTCGGCGCCACCGACAGCAGGTGATCGAACATCCGGTGCGCGTCGGCGAACCGGCCCGTCCGGGTGTAGGTGACGCCGAGCTTCTCGTACACCTCCATCTCCGACGGGTTCAGCTGGCGGGCGGCCTCCAGCACCTCGATGGAGCGCGCCAGATCGCCCGTTTCCTGCAGGTACCCCCCCAGCGCCGCCAGGGATCCCGCGTCGGCCGCGCCGGCCTTCGCCGCCCGATCCAGCGTGGCGATCGCCTGGCGCAGCCGGCCGGTGTCCCGGTAGAGCTGCGCGAGCCGGTCGTAGGCCACGGTGAAGTCGGCCCGCGCCTCGATGAGCCGCGTGAGCAGGCGCTCTGCCTCCGGGGCGCGTCCCGCCTTGAGCGCCGCGAGCGCGTCCTCGAGCGACGTGTGCAGGCCGATGAGGCGCTTGGGATCGTCCGCGTCCGTGTAGGCGCGATCGGCGGCCGGGGCCGACGAGGCCACGTAGCCCAGCGCCCGCAGCCGCCGCTCGGTCTCGCGGTCCACCGGTTGCGGCGCTGCCGGCGCGGCGCCCGCCTTGAGCGCGTTCAGCCGCCGGGCGATGGGCGTGGCGTCGGCGCGCCGGGCCTCGAACAGGTTGCGGCTCTCCGACGGGTCCGCCGCCAGGTCGTACAGCTCGGGCAGCGGCAGGTCGATGAATTTCAGCCCGCCGGCGATGAGCCCGGTCAACGGCGCCCAGTGCCGGGTGAGATTCGCGTTCAGGGCCTCGAAGTACACGCCGGGGTCCTCGGCGATGCGCCCGGACGCGATCGACGGCACCAGGCTGCGGCCGCTGGCCGCGGCCCCGGCCACGCCGACCACGTCGAGGACGGTCGGCATGACGTCCACGAGCCGCGCCGGCCCCTGGATCACGCCGGCCCGTACGCCCGGCGGTCCCCAGACGACGAGCGGCACGCGGAGCGTCGCGTCGTAGGCGAAGAGGCCATGCGTGCGTTCCTGGTGCTCGCCCAGCGATTCCCCGTGGTCGGCGGCCACCACGACGAGCGTCCGGTCGAGCAGCCCGCGCTCGCGGAGCGCGTCCAGCAGGCGGCCGAGCTCGGCATCGGCGAACGCCACCTCGCCGGCGTACGGATCGCCCGAGAACCGGGTGCGGAACGGCTCCGGCGCCTCGTAGGGATCGTGCGGATCGTAGAAGTGGACCCAGGCGAACCACGGCGCCGGCGAGGGCGCGGGCGTGCCCAGCCAGCCCAGGGCCGCCGTCACCACCTCGTCGGCCGGCCGCTCCAGCACGGACAGTTCCCCCCCGATGGTGCGGGGCCGGGTCGCGCCGTCGTAGACGTCGAAGCCCGCGTTCAGGCCGAACCTGGCGTCCAGCACGAACGAGGCGACGAACGCGCCGGTCCGGTAGCCGGCGTTCTTGAGCGCCGTCGCCAGCGTGGGCCGCCCGCCGTCGAAGCGGAACGAGCCGTTGTCCCGCACGCCGTTGACGAAGGGATACGCCCCGGTCATGAGCGACGTGTGTGACGGCAACGTCAGGGGCACGTGCGCGTAGGCCGTCTCGAAGCGTGCGCCCGCGGCGGCGAGCCGGTCCAGCTGCGGCGTGAGGCCGCCGGGATGTCCATAAGTGCCGACGACGTCGGCCCGCAAGGTGTCGATCGTGACGAGGAGGACGTTCGCGCGCGGCATCACCGGGCCGCCCGGCGTGGTGGGCCCGCCTGGCCCGGACCGGCATCCCGTCGCCGTCAGCCCGGCCAGCGCCAGTACCGCGGCCCACGTCGCGACCGGCCGTCGGTTCATCGCTGCCCCGGCCGCGTGCCGATCACGCCGCCCTCCGGCCTACCGTTCGACGACGAAGGCCGCCCGGCCCGAGTCGGCGATCTGCTGTTCGCCCCGGAGCCCCACGACGATCCAGAAGTAGGTGCCCGCCTCGAGATCCAGGCCCGCCGGACACGCGATCGACGTGCCCGTGATGTCATCGGACCGCCAGCGGAGGCGGTCCACGTCGTCCCACAGGCCGATGGCGTAGCGATCGGCGCCCTGGGCCGCGGTCCACTCGAACCGGTCGGGCAGCGGGCCCACCGAGTCGCGGCGCGGCCGGACGTGGTTGATGAGCAGCGATTCCTGCTCCACCGCGACACCGGCGGCCTCGCGCGGCGACGCGCTCGGCGCGCTGCAGGCGCAGGCGGCCACGATCGCCGCGCATGCGAGCAGACGCCAGGGCGAAGTCGGCAGGGCCACGTCAGTCACGCGGCGAATTGTACCGCGGAATCGCGCGCGCCACGGCCCGCGTGCGCCGCGCCCCGGGACCACCGGCCGCCACCAGGCGCGCCAGGTCGGCGGGGGCGTCGAGGTCGTGCCAGCGGTCCACGAGCGCGACGGCATATCCGCTGGCGTGGGCCCGCTCGGTGATGCCGGCGAGGACGCCGTCGTGGCTCCAGGTCATGCCCGCGAAGGCGGCGGCCGCCGCCGAGGCATCCGCGGCCGCCAGCAGGTAGAAGCCGCCGTCCTCGGCCGGGCCGGCCGCCAGCACCCGGCCGCCTCCTTGCGCCGCGGCGGCGGCCGCGGCCGCCACGGCCCGCGCCGGCAGGTCGGGAATGTCGGACCCCACGAGCACGGCCACGTCGTGGCCGGCGCCGAGCGTCCCGGCAATCGCCGCCGTCATGCGGGCGCCCAGGTCGCCGTCGGCCTGCGGCCGGACGTGCAGCCGCGGCCGCGCCGGCGCCAGGGCCGGGTCGGCGGCCGCCAGGGCGTCCACGGCCTCCACCTCGCCCGCGGGCGTCACGAACACGTGGACGGGCCAGGCGAGCGAGAGCGCCGCTTCCAGGGTGTCGAGGAGGATCGCCGTCCGGAGGGCCGACGCCGTCAGCCCGTCGAGCGATGCGGTGAGGCGGGTCTTGCCACCGGCGCCTGGCGCACGCGCCAGCATCGCGACGGCCGGACGCCGGGCCGTCATCGCCAGCCGGCTCAGGCCTGGCGCGGCACGCGGGCGCCGCCGACCGACGCGGCGGCCTGGCGCTTCGCCGCGGTCTTCCAGACCCGCACCGCCAGCAGGACGCCGACGATGGCGAAGTAGTAGACGGGATTGGTCGTGTCGAGCTTGACCTTCCAGAAGTAGTGAAGGGCCCCGCCGAGCGCGCTCACGTAGACCAGGCGGTGCAGCAGGTTCCAGTTCCGCCCGCCGAGGCGCCGGATCCACCCGGTGGTCGACGTGATCGCCAGCGGGATCATCAGGACGAAGGCCGTGAAGCCGGCCGTGATGTACGGCCGCTTCACCACGTCCTCCCAGACGCCGGCGAACACCAGCGAGTGGTCCAGGACGAAGTACGTCATGAAGTGCAGCGTGCCGTAGAAGAACGCGAAGAGGCCCAGGGGTCGGCGGAAGAGCGTGAGCGGGTTGACGCCCGTGAGCCAGCGCGCGGGCGTGATGGCCAGCGTGAGGACCAGGAAGCGCAGCGTCCAGATCCCGGTGTGGTTGGTGATCGTCTCGACCGGGTTGACGCCCAGGTCGCCCCAGAACGCGTTGTAAATCAGCCAGGCGGCCGGCTCGAGCGCCGCCGCGAAGACCAGAGGCTTGGCGACGCGCCGGACGAACTGGGTCTGGGTCATGCGGCCGGCGCTCAGTAGTAGCGGCGCAGGTCCATGCCCTTGTAGAGCGACGCGACCTGGTCGGCGTACCCGTTGAACGGGAGCGTCTTGCGGCGGAAGAACTCGCCGATGCGGCGCTCGGTCTTCTGCGTCCACCGGGGATGGTCGACGTCCGGGTTCACGTTGGCGTAGAAGCCGTACTCGTCGGCCCGCGTCTGCTGCCACGTGTTGAGCGGCTCGCGCTCCACGAAGCGCACGTTCACGATCGACTTGATGCCCTTGAAGCCGTACTTCCACGGCACCACGAGCCGGATCGGCGCGCCGTTCTGGTTCGGCAGCACCTCGCCGTAGAGCCCCACCGCCAGCATCGCCAGGGGATGGAGCGCCTCGTCCATGCGCAGCCCCTCGGTGTACGGCCACTGCAGCACCGGCTCGCTCTGCCCCGGCATCTGCTTGAGGTCCACGAGCGTCTTGAACTGGACGTACTTGGCCTTCGAGGTCGGCTCGAACCGCTTCACGAAGTCGGCGAGCGGGAAGCCGTTCCACGGCACCACCATCGACCACGCCTCGACGCAGCGCATCCGGTAGATCCGCTCCTCGAGCGGGAACCACTTCAGGATGCCCTCGATGCTGTAGGTGCCCGGCTTGGCGCACTCGCCCTCGACCTTGACGGACCAGGGGCGCGGCTTGAGGGTGTGCGCGTTGCGCGACGGGTCGCCCTTGTCGAGACCGAACTCGTAGAAGTTGTTGTAGGTCGTGACGTCGCGGTACGAGTTCATCTTCTCGTCCGTGACGCTGAACGGGCTCTTGGTGAGCGCGCCGAGCTTCTGCGCCGACGGATTCTGCGCGGCCGCCGGCGTCGCGAGGCTGCCGGCCACGGCCAGCGCCGTCACGCCCGCCGCGCCGATGAACTCACGCCGCCGGAGGTAGAGTTCCCGCGGGGTCACGTCCGATTCGCGCAGGTCAGGCGTCCGCTTGATCAGCATCTGATGAGCCTCGTTCGAAAGGGGTTCCCGGATCATACCTGCGAGCCAGCCGATCCGGCGAGACGCCGAGACCGTAGAGCCCGAGGGTCGCCAGGTTTGCCGCACTCTGCCGCACCCAGCCCCGCGCCTCCCACCGCCGGGCCGACGTCGTCAGCCCAAGGGTGAGATGAGCCAGCCGCCCGTGCCGTTTCAGGCGCCGGATGAACTCCACGTCCTCCATCAAGGGGATCGGGAGGAACCCGCCTATGGACTGGAACACCGCGCGGCGCGCAAAGATTCCCTGATCGCCGTACGGGAGGTCGAACAGGCGGACCCGGAGCGCCACGCCCCGCTCCAGGAGCCGTGCCTGCCAGGCCGGCGAGTCGAGGCGGAACCGGAAGCTGCCGCCGGCCACCGCGGCCTCCGCATCGAGGGTCCGGAACGCCTCGAGCCAGCCCGGCGGCACGACGCTGTCGGCGTGGACGAACCAGAGCCAGGCGCCCGAGGCGCCGGCGGCCCCCCGGTTCAGCTGCGTCCCCCGGCCGGCGGGCCCCTCGACCCATCGGACGTCCGGCCGCGCCGCGTGGAGGGGGCCGGTGGCGGCGCCCGTCCCGGCGTCGGCGGCCGCCGACACGATCACCTCCACCTCGGGCGTCGCCGTGAGCTGCGCCAGGAGCCGCCCGAGCGGGCCGGCATCGCCGCGGACGGGAATCACGACGCTGACGAGCGGAGAAGGCCCCTCCACTGGCACCGCGCCCATAGTACCGTCAGGCGCATGACCCCCCACGAGGTTGCCGAGCTCCTCTCGCTCACCGGGCACGAGCTCCGGGCGCCCGCCGGCGTCGTCGGCGGCTACCTGGGACTGCTCGAAAAGCATGCCGACGCGCTCTCGTCGGCAGACCGCCGCGCCGTCGCCGGCGCGCGCCGCGCGCAGGAGCTCATCGTGGAGATCCTGGATCAGCTCAGGCAGGTGGCCGCCATCTGGTCGGCCGAAGGACGCCAGCGGCCGGCGGCGAGAACCGCCATCAGCGAGGTGGCCGCGCTCCTGCAGTCCGGCGCGACCGACGTGGTCACGGAGGTGGCCTACGAGGCGGCGTCGGTGGTCGGCGACGTGCCGCTCACGCGCGAGGAGCTGGCGCTCGTCGTGGACGCCCTGGCCCAGGTCGTGGTCCGCGAGCACGGCGGCGTGCTCCGCTGCCACGTGTGGCGCGATGCGGCGGCGTGCCACGTGGAGTTCACCACGACCGCGCCCCTCCAGGACGCGCTGCCGCGCCTGCCGTTCTCGCGCTACCGGGGCGGACTCGGCCTGGCGCTGATCCGGGCGCACGCGCTCGTGGAAGGGGTGGCCGGGCGAATCACGCCCCTCGACGAGGCGTCGTCGCGCGGCGTCCGGGCTACGCTGCCGCTGCTCCCATCCATGTGAGCACCCGATCGCGGAGGGCCGTCACCGGGACCAGCCGGCGGAAGTACATCGACGCCACCGCCATCAGGCCATAGCACACGAGGATCCGCACGGCCGACTGCGCCGCCATCGACCAGTCGGCCATCAGCGGGTCGAGCGCGTACATCACCGGCATGTGCGCGACGAAGACGAAGACCGTCTGCGCCGACAGGAACTCCGCCGCACGCGAGGGGCCGAGCCGCCGCGTCAGGTGGTAGAGCCCCCAGCACGTGCCCAGGTACAGCGTCGACACGGCCGCCGACAGCACGACGCGCATCCCCGCCGACGTCCCGCCGGTGACCGGCCGGAACGGCCCGAACATGTCGAGGGGAATGCCCAGCGCGGGCTGGGCGATCAGCCACACGAGCCCCGCCACGACCAGCGTCCAGCCCAGGGCACCGCCCTTCACGGGCGTCTCCCGGCCGCCGATCGCCGCCTGCCCGGCCGCGCGGCCGAGCAGGAAGCAGCCGAGCCAGTTCGGCAGGAGCATGTACGCCTGGAACCCGCCCAGGTGCTCCCAGGCGTAGGCCCGCACGGCGATCTCGACGGCGAGCGTCCCGAGCAGGACCGGCGTCGTCACCGTGACGTGCCGGAACAGCAGGGCCCACGCCACGATCAGGTGGATGTAGGTGCCGATGTACCAGGTCGTCGGATTCGCCGGGAAGTTGTTCACGAGCACGTTGGCGCCGAAGGCGAGGGGCGTGAAGTTGCTGAGCCGGGCGCCGCCGTCCACGGCGAGCCCGATGAGCGACAGCAGCACGGCAAAGAGGGCGCCGACGAACACGATCTCGAACAGCCGGCGGACCACCACGGTGCCGACCGGGCGGCGCTCCGACGCCAGCGAGTAGCCGGCCACGAACACGAACAGGGCCACGCCGAGCTGCTTCGGGAAGATGGGCGGGAAGTACTCGTTGATCGTCCAGCCGGCCACGTGCCCGTAGACGACCAGCGTGATGCCGATGGCCTTGAGCCAGTCGATGAACGCCAGCCGCTCGCGGCTCACGCCGTCGCTCCCGCTTCCGACGCGGACGCCGGCGACGGCCACTCGAGCTTGCGCACGAAGCGGGCGGGGTTGCCGGCCACGACGATGCCGCCCGGCACCGGCGCCGAGACGACCGCGCCGGCCGTGACGAGCGACCGCGGCCCGACGTCGTTCATGATGATCGCGCCCTCCCCCACCAGCACGTGCTCGCCGATGGTCACCATGCGGAGCTTGTCCACGTGATACGGCGTCCAGCGGCCGTCCGGGCCCGGCTCGTGGAGCGCGGTGCCGGAGAGCACGCTGGCGCGGCTGCCGATCGAGCATCCGTCGCCGAGGCGCGCGGCGCCGACGAGGGCGTAGTGGCCGACGTAGACGCTGGCGCCCACCTGCGCCACACGGTGCGTGAAGAAGGCGCCGTGGTTCACGTACAGGTTGGGACCGCAGGAGGCGAGCGTGGACTGGTAGAACGCGGCGCGCAGGATGACGCCAGGCCGGCCCGGCACGCCGGCCAGCGCGTGGGCGCAGAAGGCAAAGGCCCCCTCGCCCGCCGGCCCGAGCGCGCGCTCCAGGGCGCAGAGCGCCGTGAAGGGCAGCACCGCGGCCTGGGCGGCGAACGACGAGAGCTGTTTGAGGAGGGGTCGCACGGCGTCGTGGCGGTCGGGCCGGCTGTATACCTTACCGCAAGCGCTTGAACCGTTCCGAGTAGAGCACGTCCTCGGTCACCTTGATGCGGGTCGGCACCTTGTACCCCTCGAGTTTCGCCGCGCAGGCGGCGCGCACGCGCGCCTTGAGCTGGGGCATCGGCTCCGGCGCCTTCAGCCTGAGCGTGGCGACGACGATCTGTCCGGTGATCGCGTTGGGCTCCGCTTCCACCACCGCGTCGGCCACGTTGTCGAGCGTGAGGAGCACGCTCTCGACCTCGGCCGGGTACACCTTGGCACCGCCCACGTTGATGATGTCGCTCTTCCGGCCCAGGATCCGGAGCCATTCCCCGTCCTGCTCCACCAGGTCGCCGGTGTCGAGGAAGCCGTCGGGCGAGAACGGGCTGGGCGCGTTGAGGTAGCCGAGCATCGCCGACTCGGCGCGGATCCACAGCCGGCCGTCCACGATCTTGGTCTCGTAGCCCTCCCCGCCGACGCGGACCCAGAGGGAGTCGTTGCCCCGCGACTGCGACCGGAGGATCCCGACCTCCGACAGCCCGTAGGTCTGCTGCAGCTTCACGTGCGGCAGTTCCTGGTGCACGAGCGCGAGCGTGCTCTCGGGCATGGGCTCGGTGCCGTAGGTGACCAGCTGGAGCGACGAGAGATCGTGCCGGCGGTGCGCCCCGGAGAGCATGAGCAGGTTCAGGAACGTCGGCGACGTGGGCAGGAGCTCCACGCGGTGGGCGGCGATGGCCTCGCAGACCGCGTCCGGCGTCCGGGCGGCGGCCACGACGCAGGCGCCGCCGTTGGACAGCGTGTAGAAGAGCGTGTTGACGCCGCCGATGTGATCGAGCTGCAGGAACACGAGCGTGCGGAAGGCGCGCTTGCGGACGCGGAACTTGCGGAGCAGCCGCTCCAGGTCGTGCACGACGCCCTTCGGCGCCCCCGTGGATCCCGACGAGAAGAGCACCAGGCCCGGCACTCCCCGATCGCGGAGCGTCTGGTAGTGGGCGTGCGTCGCCGAGGCCCCGGTGCGGCTCACGGTCACGCCCCCGTCGCCGACGGCGACCCGCACCTCCACCTCGCCGATCTGCAGGAACGAGGCGTGATGCGCGCGGGCCGCGCGCGACAGCGGCACGATGAGGCAGCACTCGGCCGTCAGCGCGATGAACCACGCGACGCCCTGCAGCCCGTACTCGGCCTCGAGCGACACCACGGTGCCGGCGCCGACGCCCTCGGCCGTCAGGCGCGCCCTGGCGTCGGCCACGGCCTTCAACAGCGTGGCGCCGGAATGCGCCTGGGGCCCCTCGGCGATCGCCAGCCGCTCGGGCGCCTCGCCCACCGCATCGATCAGCACGTCCACCATCAGCTGAACCCACCCAGATAGACGATCTGCCCGGTGACCATCCCGCTCTCCGGCCGCGCGAAGAACTCGACCACGTTGTACACGTCGTCGGTCGTCGCCCAGCCCGGCCGCGGCTGGCGCTGGACCAGCTTCTCGATGGTCGCCTCGGGCACGTTGGCCGTGAGCCGCGTCTTGATCGGCGACGGCCCGACGGCGTTGCAGGTGATGCCCCATGCCCCCACTTCCTTCGCCGTGATGCGCGTCAGCATCTCGACGGCGGCCTTCGAGGCCGCGTAGATGGCCTCGCCCTCCAGGCGCAGGGGCACGGCCACCGTGGAGAGGTTGATGATGCGCGGCGAGGGCGACTGGCGCAGCAGCCGGATGGCCTGCGTGGTGCAGAAGAACGTGCCGAGCACGTTGGTCTCCAGCACGCGGCGGGCGTCGTCGGCCGGGGTGAGCGCGACCACGTTCATCCGGGCGATCCCGGCGTTGTTCACCAGGATGTCGAGCCCGCCGGCGTCCTTGCGGACCGCCCGGAACATCTCGCGCACGGCGTCGGCGTCGCCGACGTCCAGGGCGAAGTGCCGGTAGCGCTCGTGGGCGGGCACCTCGGCGCTCCGGCCGCAGCCGAAGACGCGATCCCCGGCCGCCAGGAACTTCTCGACCAGCGCGGCGCCGATGCCTCGCGACGCGCCCGTCACGAGGACCCGGCGCGGCGTCACGACCGGGGCTCCAGCAGCCCGCCGATGTACTGCACGAGCGCCGGCACGTCGCGGAACGGGCTCTGGCGCTGCGACATCGCCCGGGCGTCGCTGAGCTCCACTTCGATGCCCTCGTCCCGGAGCGCGTCCTCGATGTCCACCAGCAGCGCGACGAGCCCGAGGGAATCCAGCGGGCTGCCCGGCGCGAAGATCGGCGCATCCGCGGCCACCGCGAGCTGCTTCGAGGCCTCGCGGGCCAGGTTCGCGTTGGTGAGGGCGCCCAGGACGACTTGCTCGATCCGCTCTCGTGTCACGACGTTGTGTCTCCGTTCCAGCTATCGGCCAGTCGCGGCGGGCCGAACACGACCCGCCCGCGCACGCCGAGGCGCTCTCCTGCCCGGGCCTGCGCGAAGGCGCGCGCCTAGCGCAGCGCGTCGAGGGCCTTGCCCCGCGCGATCTCCCGGCCCACGCACCGTTCGGCCCGGGCCATCGCCTCGAGCTGGGCGCCGCCCGAGACCGGACGCAGCAGCTCGGCATCACTCGGACACTGGATGCGCGGGTCCCGCGGCGTGGGGAGGGGGGTCTGCCGCGCGTAGTAGGCCGCCGCGCCGATTCTGACCCAGGCGGGCGCGTCGGCGAGGTGCGGCCCGAGCACGGCCGACGCCACCTCGAAGCGGAGCGTCGATTCCAGCGCGCCGCGGTCCCGCAGCGTGCCGATGGGCGCCACGTCGATGGCCGTGCCGACGGTGGCGCCGTACACCCACCACGGCTGGCCGGTGGCGAGCCCGAACCCCTCGCGGGAGGCGTGCGCGGTGACGGTCAGGAGCGGTGGCGCGTCCACCTCCGCGCGCGCGGCCACGTCGTCCCGCGCGCGGCGGACGAGCGCCAGGAGGGCATCGCGGTCGCCCTCCTCCCCTGGCGGCAGCGCCAGATGGACGTCGGCGGGCATCGCGGGCGCGGCGCCGGAACGGACCGGGCCCGCCGCCGGGACCGCGGACGGCGCGGCGGCCGGCGCCGGGCCCCCGGACGGAGCGCTCGACGCCACGCGGGCGGCCGACGCGTCGCCGGCGAGCGGGGCCGGCCCCACGCGCAGATCGCGGAAGTAGGCCCGCAGGATGGCGGCCGTGGACTCGCCGCGCGCGGCCCGGTTGCCCGCGCACACGACGCCGAATCCCACGCCGTGGCCGTAGCCGACCCCGGTGAAACGGTAGCCGCTCGACGAGCGCGCCACCTCGAACGCGGTGCTGCGGAGCACCCGGACATCCAGCGTGCGCCCGAGGGCCATGCGCAGCTCGTGGGCCGAAATCGTGTCGGGCGTGAACCCGTCGACGCGCAAGGTCCCGGCCCGATCCGACGGCGTCCGCGACAGCACCGACACCCCGCGCAGGCGGCGGCCCGTGGCGCCGGCCGCCCGCAGTGCGCGCTCGAGATCGGCGGTCGTGATCTCGGCGGTCCAGCCCGGCTCGGCCGTGCAGGCGTCGTCGGTGGGCGCACCCGGCGCGTAGTCCTTGGCGCCCGGCCAGACCTCCGAGGCGAGCGCGGGCCGCCCGCCGTTGCTGGCCGAGTAGAAGACGAAGGCGGGCCGCCCCTCGTCGAGCAGCACCTGTCCCGCCGTGGCGAGCGCCGCGGCCCGTGCCGCCGGGAGCGTGGGGCGCAGGACCTGGCAGTGCGTCGTGTCGCACAGGTCGTAGCCTTCGGCCCGGTGGCGGTGCAGGTTCGCGGCGGCGAAGGTCCGGATGACGATGGCCAGGGCTTCCTGGGCGGCCGCGCCCGCGGTGGGCTGGCCCTCGCCGGACAGCACGGCCGCCACGTAGTCCTCGAGGGGCAGCGTCTGGACGCGGACCCCGCCGCCGGGCACGCTCACGCCGACCCGGACGGTCTGGGGCACGACGGAGTCGGCGGGCGCGGCGGCGAGCGCCCCCACGGCGCCGGCGAGGAGGCAGGCGACGGCCGGGCGGACGCGCCCCTTCACAGCCGGGTCGTGCAGCCGGGTCGGCAGCGACATGGGATGGTCTTGTCGCCCTCGGTGTTGTAGTCGTAGGTGAGCTCGTCGCCCGGCTTGATGTTCTTCGACGCGCGGATCCAGATGGTCTGGCCGTCCACGGTGCTGTAGCAGTTCGGCCGGCACGAGTGGTTGATGAACCGGGCGACGTTGCCGCCGACGTTGGCGTCGCGCGACCACTTGCGGTTCACGCGGAAGACCCAGATGCACCCCTGATTGAGGTACATGTCCTCGCGCTTCTCGCTCTGCTTGTTGTCGATGAGCTCGCCCGCGTAGTCGACGATGATCTTGTTCTTGTTGATGGGCTCGGCGGCGAACACGCCCCATCCATGCAGCTTCGAGCGTTTGCGGACGATCTTGGGAAAATACAGCGACGACGACATGCGCACCGTAGTGTAGCGGACTCCGGTCGGGTTCGGCTATTCTTCCGGCCGGCGCGCCGGATCGGCGCGCCAGGCGTGGTGTGGATGCGGGGCCGGCGGCGGCGCCGGGTCCGCGGCGCCAGGGAGGCGCGTGTGCGACGAACTCTAGCGGCGGCACTCATCGGACTCCTCGTCCTCGGAGGCAGCATGACGGCGCAGGTGCAGCGATGGGCGGGGCCCGCGCAGTTCCCCTTCAGCCAGGCCACCAGGGCCGACGGGCTCATCTACGTCGCCGGCACGATCGTGGCCGAGGGCGACATCAGGAACCAGACGGCCAAGGTCCTGCAGAGCATCGACCAGACGCTGCAGAAGGCGGGGTCCAGCCTGGCCATGGCGGCCTCGATGCAGGTCTACATCAAGAGCGCCGCGGACTTCGCGGCCATGAACGAGGTGTACCGGACGTTCTGGAAGGCGGACCCGCCGGCCCGGACCACGGTCGTGAGCGACTTCGTCGTGCCGAACGCCCTCATCGAGATCTCGGCCGTGGCCATCCCGAACGGCGGCGAGCGGCAGGTCATCCACCCGGCGTCGTGGATGAAGTCGCCCAACCCGTACAGCTACGGGATCAAGTCCGGCAGCACGCTCTTCATGGCGGGGCTCGTGTCGCGCAACGGCAAGGACAACTCGGTCGTCGAGGGCCCGATGGGCGTCCAGACGAAGGCCGTGCTCGAGAACGCGGCCGAGATCCTCAAGGCCGCCGGCATGACCGTGGACAACGTGGTCGCCTCGAAGGTGTTCATCACCGACGTGGCCAGGTTCCAGGAGATGAACGAGGCTTACCGCTCGGTCTTCACCAAGGAACCGCCGGCCCGCGCCACCGTCGTGGCGCCGCTCATGGGCGCGGCCAACGTCGTCGAGATCACGCTCACGGCCTCGAGCCTGCCCAAGCAGGTCTTCACCACCCCGGCGGCCGACGGCTCGCCCGGCAAGCCGAGCCCCATCCTGAGCAGCGCCGTCAAGGTGGGCAACCGGCTGTACCTGTCGGGCCTCCTCGGCAACACGCCCGCCAACAAGGGCAACGCCGAGGCCCAGACGACGGAGCTGCTCGCGCGGGTCGGCCGCACGCTGCAGGTCGCGGGCTTCGGCTGGGGCGACCTGGCCGACGCGGTGGTCTACCTCCCCGATACCGCGAACTTCGACGCCATGAACCGGGCGTACCGGTCCGCGATCAAGGAGTTTCCGGCCCGGGCCGCCGTGAAGGCCGGCCTCGTCAGCGCCGACGGCCTGCTGGAGATCATGTTCGTCGCGTCGAAGTAGCCGGCGCGACGCCGGTGCCCCGGGGCGCCTACGGCGCGATGCGCCAGATCGAGGCGACGTAGCGCCACGCCGTGAACGCGAGCCGCCGGCCGTCGGGCGACCACGCCGGCTGCGACTTGTGCACGGGATCGAACGTCAGCTGCTCCACCGGGCCGCCGGCCAGCGCGCGCCGGAACAGCTGGTAGTGGCCGTCGGCGGCCGGCGCGACGAACGTGAACGCGCCGCCGTCCGGCGACACGGTGATGCCCGGGAAGTCGTGTTCCGAGGCGAACCGGTGGAGCACGCGCGGGGCCGAGCCATCCGTCGGCACGAGCAGCACGGCGTGGCGGCCGGGCCCCTCCTTGGCGATGGCCACCACGCGGCGGCCATCGGGCAGCCACTCGCCGTGAGTGATCTCGAAGCCTTCCGCGCCGAGCTCGCGGATCGGCGACGTCTCCTGCCCCGTGTCCTGATCCAGGCCGATGGTGAAGAGCACCGAGCGTTCGTCCTTGGTGCCGTCGAGGAGCAGCGTCTTGCCGTCGGGCGCCCAGCGCGGCCAGCCCACTTCGGCGCCCCGGCCGAGCATCGTGAGCCGGCGATCGGGCTGGCTGCCATCGGCCGGCCGCACCCAGACGTCGTCGGACATCTCGCGATGCGAGTGGAACGCGATCCACGTCCCGTTGGGCGACCACGCCATGCCCTGGTCCTCTGACGCCGACGCGGCGATGACCTCGCGCGGCCGGTCCGCGGGGGCGTCCTCGTCTACGTCGATCACGCCCACTTCCTGGGCGATGTCCGGATAGTTCGCGTCGTCCAGCTGGCGGCGCCACGTCCCGAACGTCATCGACAGGAGCGGCCGGGTCGGGTGCCACCACGGCGTCTCGGACTGGAAGGTGGTGAGCGGCCGGACCGAACCGCCGGCGAGCTCGCCGAGATGCGTGCGGTACTCCTGCGTCTTGTAGACGACGGCGCCGTCGCGCGCCACCGACGGGCCGTAGCTGTCGCGGGCGGTGTCGGTGAGGCGGGCGGCCTCCCCCGTCGCGCGCGACACGCGCCACAGGTCCACGAACCCGCGGTCGTTGGCGGCGGCCGTGTAGACGGTCTGGCCGTCGGGCGAGAAGGCGATCGGCCCTGCCACGTGGAGGGGCGGCGTGGTCGCGATCGGGGCCGTGCCGCACGGCACCGAGATGCCGGCGGCGTCGCCCGTCGCCAGCACGCACGCCATCTCCGTCGGCGAGGCCCAGGCCGGCCAGGACGCGCGGCCCGTCGTGATGGCGGTCCGCCACAGCTCCTGCCCGTCCAGGCGCACGCGCCACAGTTCGGGTCCCTCGCGGCCGTTGACGATGCCGGCGAGCCAGACGCCGTCGGGGCTGGCCGCCAGCTGGCGCAGCGCGTTGGCCGGCAGGGTCAGGCCGCCCGGCGTGCTCTCGAGCGTGGGCGTCGGCCACAGCGGACGGGCGTCCCGGCCGATCTCGTGGAGCCGCCAGCGCTGGGCGGCGCCCCCGTCCTCGAACACGATGCGCCGGTCGTCCACCCAGGTGAGGTGGCGGACCTGCCCGTCGCCGAGGACGTCGGCCACGTCCACGCCGCCGCCGACGGGCGCCACGCGGAGCCGGCGGCCCTCGGTGTAGGCGACCAGCCGCCCACCGGGCGCCACCGCCACGGCCGGGTCGCGGTAGCCCACGATGCCCTGTTGCTCGGCGGTGGCCACCCACGCCGTCATCAGGGCGGGCGGCGCGGAGGGGGCCGGCGGCGCGGTCCGGCGGGTTCCCATCCACCAGGCCGCCATCCCGACGGCCGCCACCGCGATGAGGGTCAGCACTCGACTCGGCATGGCCGCCATCCTACAACCGACGCGCACGGCGCGGCGTGTCCTCGGGCCCGCCCGCCGGCGGCCTAGGCGCGATTGCGGTACAGGGCCGGATCCACGGCCGCGGCCATCGCGGCCGTGTCGAGGCGCCGGCCCAGGAACGCGGCCACCCGCGCGGCCGTGGCCGCCGGCGCGGCGACGGCGTCGCGGTAGGGGACGCGCAGCGTCCGGAAGCAGGGACGCGACGCCAGGAAGCGGTCCAGCTGCGCCAGGTGGCCCTCGAAGGTCGCGCGGGCCGCCTCCGCCTCGCCGGGCGCCTCGCCGCGCCGCGACAGCATCTCGGCCTGCGACGCCAGCACTTCGTCCAGGTCGCGCTGCATCAGGATGACGTCGTAGCTGAAGTCCTCCGGCAGCCACGTGAGCAGGAACGAGATGATCTTGACGGCCCGGCCGCGCGCCCCGCGCAGCCAGCCCAGATCCGCGCCGCGCTTGTCGAGGTCCTTGACGGGCTCGTATTCGAAGTAGCCCTTCGGGTTGCTGGGGTCGGCTTCGCGCACGCCGTCGACGACGAGCGGCACGCCGCCGGCGGCCAGCATCGTCATCATCATCGAGGTCCCCGACCGCGGCAGGCCCGACACGATGACGATGGGCGGGCCGTAGCGCACCCGGCGGACGAGCCGGCCGATCACGGGCGGCCCGGCCGCCGGACGGGATCCCCGGTCCGGCGCAGTACAATGTCGGTCGGTCGACCGGTGCGCTCGGCGCCTTTCGGCATGGCGAGACTTGTACCACACACGCGCGCCGCCCTCGGCGCGCTCACGTTCGCGTTCGTCCTCGTCGCGGCTGCTCCCGCCGATGCCTACATCGGGCCGGGGGCCGGCTTCGCGGTGATGTCGTCGTTCCTGGTGATCTTCGTCACGATGATCGCCGTGGCGGCGTCGGTGCTGGCGTGGCCGTTCCGCGCGGTCTGGCGCCTCGTGCGGCGCACCGGCCCGCCGCCCTCGAAGATCCGGCGCTTCGTGGTCATCGGCTTCGACGGCCAGGATCCGGGCCTGACCGACCAGTTCCTCAAGCAGGGGATCCTCCCGAACTTCGCGAAGCTCGCGGCCGCGGGCACCTACCGTCGGCTGCAGACGACGTATCCGGCCCTGTCGCCGGTGGCGTGGTCCTCGTTCAGCACGGGGACGCATCCGGCGCGGCACAACATCTTCGACTTCCTGGACCGCGACCGGCGCACCTACCTGCCGCTCCTCTCGGGCACCCGGATCGGGAAGGTCGAGAAGTTCTTCCGCCTGGGCAAGTACCTGATTCCGCGGCACCGGCCGGAGCTGACCAACCTGCGGCGGTCGAAGCCGTTCTGGACCATCCTCGGCGAGCGCCGCATCTGGAGCACGGTGCTGCGCGTGCCGATCACGTTTCCGCCCGACCGCTTCTACGGCGCCGAGCTGAGCGCCATGTGCGTGCCCGACCTGCTCGGCACGCAGGGCACCTTCCTGCTCTTCACCACGCGCCCGGCCACGGCGCGATTCAAGGAGGGCGGCCAGCGGGTGCCGATCGTGGTCGAGGCCGACCGCGTGGACACGGTGGTGACGGGCCCCGAGAACGGCTTCGTCGTCGGCAACCCGCCGCTCACCTGCCCGCTCACGATCGCGCTGGACCGGGCGGCCGCGCGGGCGATCGTCACCGTGGGCGGCACGAGCGTCACGCTGGCGCCCGGCGAGCTGAGCGACTGGCTGCCGCTGCCCTTCCCCGCCGCGCCAGGCGTCACGGTCGCGGGCATCGCCCGGGTGCAGGTGCTCGAGATGGGCGAGCACGTGTCGCTCTACATGTCGCCGATCAACCTCGACCCCGAACAGCCCGCGATGCCCATCTCGCATCCCGGGTTCTACGCGAGCTATCTCGCCAAGCGGCACGGCCCGTTCGCCACCCTCGGCCTCGCCGAGGACACCTGGGCCCTGAACGAGGGCGTGACCGACAACGCCACCTTCCTGAAGCAGGCCCACGACATCGACGACGAGCGGCGGACCATGTGCCTGACGGCGCTGCAGAAGCTCCGGTCGGGATCGCTCGTCTGCGTGTTCGACGCCACCGACCGCGTCCAGCACATGTTCTGGCGCTACCTCGATCCGAAGCACCCCGCGCACCGCACGGACGCGCCGGCCGAGGAGCGGGACGCCATCAAGGCCCTCTACAGGAAGAACGACGCGCTGGTCGGCGAGGTCATGGCGTCGCTCGCTCCGGACGACGTGCTCATGGTCATCTCCGACCACGGCTTCAGCTCGTTCCGGCGCGGCGTGAACCTGAACGCGTGGCTCCACGCCCACGGCTACCTGGCGCTCAAGGACGGCGCCGACGGCAGCGCCGAGTGGCTGCGCGACGTGGACTGGTCGAGGACGCGCGCGTACTGCCTGGGCCTCTCCGGCATGTACCTGAATCTCAAGGGGCGCGAGCAGTCGGGCATCGTCGCGCCCGGCGAGGAGGCGCAGGCGCTCAAGGCCGAGATCGTGGCCCGGCTGAAGGGCCTGAAGGACGAGGCCAAGGGCGAGGTGGGCGTGCGCGAGGCCTTCGACACGACGGCGCTCTACCGGGGACCGTACTCGGAGAACGCGCCCGATCTGGTCATCGGGTACAACGCCGGCTACCGCACGTCCTGGGACTGCGCCACGGGCATGGTGTCCGGGCCGGTCTTCGAGGACAACACGAAGGCATGGAGCGGCGACCACTGCATCGACCCGCGGCTGGTCCCGGGCGTGGTCTTCTGCAACCGGAAGATCGTGGACACCCGCGACCTGTCGATCGTGGACATCGCCCCGACGGCGCTGACGCTGTTCGGCCTGGAGCCGCCCGCCCACATGGACGGCAAGGCGTGGGCGGTCGCGTCGTGATCGCGGCGTCCCGGCCGGGGCGGACCGTCGTGGCGGCCGTGGTGGCCGTGGCGCTCGCGGCGGCCGCGGCGGCGTGCGGCGGCCGGACGCACGTGAAGACCGGCAGGAAGGTGATCGTGCTGGGCATCGACGGCTTCGATCACCAGCTCACCCAGGAGCTCCTGGCCGCCGGCCGACTCCCGAATCTCGCGACGCTCGCGGCGCAGGGCGGCTTCTCGCCCCTCGCCACCTCCACGCCCCCGCTGAGCCCGGTGGCGTGGTCCACCTTCATCACCGGCCTGGACCCGGGCGGCCACGGCATCTTCGACTTCATCCACCGCCAGCCGGACACGCTCGAGCAGTTCCTGTCGACCTCGCGGACGGTGCCGCCCGGGCGGCTGCTGACGCTCGGCAAGTACCAGTTCCCGCTGTCGGGCGGGCACGTGGACCTCCTCCGCGGCGGCGAGGCGTTCTGGGAGCCCCTCGAGGCGCGGGGCATCGAGACCACCATCGTCCGGATGCCCGCGAACTTCCCGCCCTCGGGGAAGGCCACGCGCGAGCTGAGCGGCATGGGCACGCCGGACATGCTCGGCACGTACGGCATCTTCACGCTCTTCTCGTCCAAGCCCGAGGTGTTCGAGCGGCGCGACGTGTCGGGCGGCGTCATCCAGCCGATCGACGTGATCGACGGCGTCGCCCGCGGCGCCATCGAGGGGCCGAACAACCCGTACCTCACGGCGCCGACGCCGCTGACCGTGCCGTTCGCCGCGCACGTGGATGCCACCAGCCAGGCCGTGAAGCTCGTGGTGGGCGGCGAAGAGCGGATGCTCGAGATCGGCGAGTGGAGCTCGTGGGTGCCCGTGTCGCTGCCGATGCTGCCGCTGTCGTCGCTCCCGGGCGAGGTCCGCTTCCTGCTGAAGAGCATCACCCCGTACTTCGAGCTCTACGCGAGCCCGATCAACCTCGACCCGTTCGCGCCGGCGCTGCCGATCTCGACGCCGGAGGCGTACGCGGGCGAGCTGGCCACGGCCGAGGGGCGCTACTACACGCAGGGCATGCCGGAGGACACGCGGGCGAGGAACGTGGACGTGCTGACCGAGCGGGAGCTGCTGGATCAGGCCCGGATCACGGCCGACGAGAACTTCCGGCAGTTCCGCTACGTGCTGGACCACTTCGACGACGGGCTGCTCTTCTACTACTTCGGGCACATCGATCAGGTGTCGCACGTCACGTGGCGTTCGATGGACCCGGGCCACCCCGCGTACACGGACGCCGATGCCGCGTTCGCCGACGTGATTCCGCGTCTCTACGCCGAGATGGACACGGTGGTCGGCCAGGCCATGGCGGCGCTCGGACCGGACGACCTCCTCGTGGTGATGTCCGACCACGGGTTCGCGCCGTGGCGCCGGGCCGTGAACGTGAATAGCTGGCTGCGCGATCACGGGTACCTCGTCGTGACCAGCGCGCAGGCCGGACTGGCGCCCGGCCTGGCGGGCGTGGACTGGTCGCGGACCCGCGCCTACGCCGTGGGGCTCAACGGCCTCTACCTGAACCTGCAGGGGCGTGAGGCCAAGGGCATCGTGGCGCCGGCGGAGGCGCCCGCGCTCGCCCGCGCCATCGCCGCGGAGATGGAGGAGACGGTGGACCCGGCCACGTCCGCGCCCGCCATCACGAAGGCGTTCGTCACCGGGACCACGTTCGCCGGGCGCGACTACCCGGCCATCGAACCGGACATCATCGTCGGCTACGCCCGCGGGACCCGCGTGTCGAGCGACTCGGCGCTCGGCGTCGTCGCCGCCGAGGTCTTCAGCGACAACAAGGAGCCCTGGAGCGGCGACCACAGCATGGACCCGGCGCATGTGCCGGGTGTCCTCTTCACGAGCCGGCCGCTGAAGGTGCCGGCCGACAGGCTGCAGACGCTGGCGGCCTCGATCCTCGCCGAGTTCGGCATCACCGACTTCCCCAGGAGGCCACAGCCGTGATCTTCGGTTCAGGCGTCAAGCTCGACAAGGCGCTCCTCGCCCGCGTGAAGCGCATCGTGGACCTCGCCGGCTACTCGTCGGTGGAGGAGTTCATCACGCACGCGCTCGAGAAGGAGCTGGCCCAGCTCGAAGGCGCGGAGTCGGAAGAGGAGCTCAAGAAGCGCCTCAAGGGCCTCGGGTACCTCTCCTAGCCCGATGACGTCCCTCAACGCGGCGCTCACGAGCGCCGCCGACCGGATCCTCGTGCCGCTGGCCGGCCTGCCGGCGGTCGCCGTCGTGCTCGGGGCCGCGCTGGCGACGGCGCTCGTCGTCCTCGGCGTGATGCGCTACACCTCCAATCAGGCCGCCCTGGCGAGCGTGAAGCGCCGGATCCACGCCTCGCTGCTCGAGATGCGGCTCTTCAACGACGACGTCCGGGCCCTCGTCCGGGCGCAAGGCGAGGTGCTCGCCCAGAACGCGCTCTACATCGGGCATTCCCTGGTCCCGCTCGTCGTCACCGCCGTCCCGCTCGCCTTCGCGATCGCGCAGCTGCAGGCCTACTACGGCTACACCGGGCTCCGTCCCAACGTCGAGACGACGATCACGATCGAGCTGACGTCGGCCCTGCCCGCGGGCACGCTCCCGCGCCTGGTCGCGCCGACGCTCGACCCGGCCGGTCCGCCCCGCTACTTCCCGTCCCTCCGGCAGGTCGTCTGGCGGGTGGAGCCCCGGGCGCCGGGCGTCCACGACGTCGCCATCCAGATGGACGGAGCCGCGCCGGTGACGAAAAGCCTCTATGTGTCCCCCGGCGATGCCACCGCCCGCCGCTCGCCGTTTCGCGACACCGGCGGCCTGGTCTCGCAGCTGCTCTACCCCTCCGAACCGCCGCTCGATCCCGCCGGTCCGATCGCGGCCATCCGGCTCGACTACCCGGAGCGGACCCTGGCGGTGGCCGGGTTCGAGATGCACTGGCTCATCCTCTACGTCGCGGCCTCCTTCGTGTTCGTGCTGCTGCTCCGGAAGCCGCTCGGGGTCGTCATCTAGCTAGCGGCTAGGGGCTAGCGGCTAGCAATCGGGGGCGTGGGTGGCGTTAGTACAATCGGGCGGCATGGCGGATGTGCGCGCGTGGCTGAGGCGGAGGGGCGTGTGGGGCCTCGTCGCGGCGGCCGTCCTGGCGGCCGGCTGCGGCCGCGGGCGCCCGACCAACGTGCTGCTCGTCACCCTGGACACGCTGCGGGCCGACCATATCGGGGCCTACGGCTATCCCGCCGCGAGGACACCGGTCCTCGACCGCCTGGCGGCCCGGGGCGTGCGGTTCGCGTCGGCCACGACGACCACGCCGCTCACGCTCTCGGCGCACACGAGCCTCTTCACGGGCACGTTCCCGACCTTCCACGGGGTCCGCGACAACACCGGGTTCTACGTGGACGAGTCGCTGGAGACGCTGGCCGAGACGCTGAAAGCCCGGGGCTATCGCACGGGCGGCTTCATCGGCGCGTTCGTCCTCGACCGGCGCTGGGGCATCGCCCAGGGCTTCGACGAGTACTTCGACGACTTCGACCTCGGCCAGGACCTGGGACCGGGACTCGACGCCATCCAGCGCCCGGGCGGTGAGGTGGTGGACAAGGCCCTCGCCTGGCTCGGCGCCGACGACGACCGGCCCTTCTTCGGCTGGGTCCATCTGTACGACGCCCACGCCCCCTATGCCGCGCCGCCCGACTACGCGGCCCGCTTCCCGGCGACCATGGTCGGCGCCTACGATGCCGAGATCGCCTACGCCGACGCCCAGGTCGGGCGGCTGCTGGACGCCCTCGAGGCGCGCGGGCACGCCGACGACACCCTCGTCGTCGTGCTGGGCGATCACGGCGAGCAGCTGGGGCAGCACAAGGAACAGGCGCACGGCTTCTTCGTCTACGACGCCTCGGTCCAGATCCCGCTCCTGATGGCGGGCCCCGGCCTGCGCCCGCGCGTCGTCGCCGACCAGGTCCGGATCGTGGACGTGATGCCCACGGTGCTGGACCTGACGGGCGTGCCCGGCCCCGCCGCCATGCAGGGCGCGTCGCTGCGGCCGGCGCTCGACGGCGAGGCCCTGGTACTGCCGGCGTTCGTCGAGTCGTGGTACGCGCGCTACCACTACGGGTGGAGCGAGCTCCGGGGGCTGCGGGACGGGCGCTACAAGTTCATCCTCGCTCCGACGCGCGAGCTGTACGACCTGGGGCAGGACCCGGGCGAGACGCGCAACCTCGCCGAGGCCGAGCCCGGGCGCGCCGATGCCATGGAGCGCGCGCTGAGGGCCCTCATGGCGCGGACGGCGAGCGCGACGGCGCCCAAGGCGCCACAGCCGGTGGACGCCGCCGCCGAGCAGCGGCTCCGCGCCCTGGGGTACGTGGGCGGCCCCACCAGCGCCCGGAACCTCGAGGAGCGCCCCCGGCGGGATCCCAAGGACACGATCGACCTGTACAACCTGCTGCTGCTGGCCGGGCAGGACTCGGAGGCCGGGCGCTACGACGACGCCGTGGCCAAGGTCCGCGAGGCCCTCGCGAAGGACCCGGAGATCATCGAGGCGTACTCGCGGCTCGGCAACATCCTGTCGAAAGCCGGCCGCAACGCCGAGGCCGTGACCGCCTACCAGCAGGCGCTGGCGCTCGACCCCGAGCACCAGCAGTCCACCTACAACCTGGCGCTCGCCTACCGCGCGCTCGGAAGGATTCCCGAGGCCATCGTCGGGTTCGAACGCAGCCAGCAGCTCGATCCCCGGAGCGGCCGCGCCCTCTTCCAGCTCGGCGACATCGCGATGCAGCAGGGGGAACCGGCCAAGGCGCTCGAGCACCTGACCAAGGGCCTGGGCCTCGACGTGGACCGCCCGCCCTACCTCGTGAAGATGGCCGAGGCGTACCTGGCCCTGGACCGCTACGACGAGGCCGAGCGCGCGCTGAAGGAAGCCGTGAGCCTCCGCCCCAACGTGCCGCGGGGCCAGTACAACCTGGCCCTGATCGCCGAGCACCGCGGCAACCCCGGCGCGGCCCGCGCGGCCTACGAGGCCGAGGTGGCCGGGAATCCCAAGAACTACGGCGCGCAGTTCAACCTGGGCAAGGCGCTGCTCAAGGACGGCCGGCTGGCGGAGGCCGTCGCCCGGCTCCGGGCGTCGGTGGACGCGAAGCCGGACTTCGCCGAGGGGTTCCTGTACCTGGCGAAGGCGCTGCTCGACTCGGGACAGCTCGAGGCCGCCGCCGAGGCCGCCAGGAGCGGGCTCGCCAAGGCGCCGGACCGCGCGATTGCGCCGCTCGGGCACTACGTGCTCGCCGACATCTACGCGCGGCAGGGCCGCGAGAACGAGGCGGCACGCGAAGTGGCCTTGGCCCGCCGTCTGGAGCGCGGACGATGAAGGCCGCCGGCCGCCGCGCCCGGTGGGCGGCGTCGGCGCTGGCCCTCCTCGCGACCGTCGCCGGATGCCGCGCCGGCGCGCCCGCGGCCCCGGCCGCCCCGGCCGCGCACGCCCGTCACCTGGTGCTCGTCACGATCGACACGCTGCGGGCGGATCGCCTGGGCGCGTACGGCAGCACGACGGTGCCGACGCCGAACTTCGACCGCCTCGCCCGCGAGGGCGCGCGCGCGCTGGATGCGACCACGCACGTGCCCATCACGCGACCCGCCCACACGTCGCTCTTCACGGGTCGTTATCCGTGGCAGCACGGCGTGCGCGACAACATCGCCGTGCCGCTGGCCGCCGACGTGCCCACGCTGGCCGAGACGCTGGCCGCGCGCGGCTTCGTGACCGCGGCCTTCGTGTCGAGCTTCGTGCTGTCCGCGCAGTCCGGCCTGAACCGGGGCTTCGCCCACTACGACGACCAGTTTGGCGTGGATCGCCGGCAGGTGACCTTCCTCGGGGCCGTGCAGCGGCGCGGCGACGACACGATCGGGCGCCTCGAGGCCTGGCTCGACGGCCGGCCCGCGGACGAGCGCACGCGGCCCACGGCCCTCTGGGTCCACCTGTACGATCCGCACGATCCGTACGAGCCGCCGGAGCCCTTCGCCACCCAGTTCGCGGGCCGGGAGTACGACGGCGAGGTGGCCTGGACCGACACGCTCCTGGGGCGGCTGCGTTCGAGCCTGGAAGCGCGCCAGCTCTGGGACGACGCGCTGGTGGTCGTCGTCGCCGATCACGGCGAAGCGCTCGGCGAGCACGGCGAGACGGGCCACGGCTTCTTCGCCTACGAGACCACGCTGGCCGTGCCGCTGGTGCTGCGCGGCCCGGGCGTCGCGCCGGGCGCGACCGTCGCCGGACCGTTCCGCCTGATCGACATCGCGCCGACGGTGCTCAGCCTGCTCGGCCTGCCGCCGCTGGCGGGTGCGACGGGCGCCGACCGGACGCCCAACCTGGCGCCCGGGGGGCCGCCCATCGCCGACGCCACCTACGCGGAGTCGCTGACGCCCCTCATCCACTACCAGTGGTCGGACCTGCGGGTCTGGCGCGAAGGCCGCTGGAAGTACATCCTGGCGCCCCGGCCGGAGCTGTACGACCTGGCGGCGGATCCCGGCGAGCGCCGCGACCTCGCGTCCACCGACACGGCGACGGCCCGGCGGCTCCGGGCGGCGCTGGAAGGCCAGCTCCGCGCCGAGCGCGAGCAGGTGTCGGCCGCGCCGGCCGCCGCCGCCCTCTCGGCCGAGGCGCTGCAGAAGCTGGGCGCCCTGGGCTACGTGAGCCCGGGCGCGGCGCCGGGCACGACCGCGCTCGGCGCGGATCCGAAGGACAAGATCGCGGAGTTCCAGACGCTCAGCACGCTGATGCGCGAGGGCCTGGTGTCGCTCGAGGCGCAGCGCTTCGCGGAGAGCGCCGCCCGCTTCGCGCGCCTCCGCCAGGCCGGCGCCGACAGCTTCCAGGTGCACTACTACGAGGGCCGGGCGCTGGCCGGGCTCGGGCGGTGGCGCGACGCCGAGCAGCGCCTCGACGCGGCCATCGCGCGCATGCCGACCTTCGCGCAGGCGCACCTGGCGCTCGCCGAGGCGCGCCTGGCCCGCCACGACACGCGCGGGGCGCTGGAGGCGATTCAGCGGGGCGAGACGGCCGCCCCGCGCGATCCGGCGCTCGTGGATCGCGAAGGCCAGATCTGGCAGGAGCTGGGCGACGCCGCCCGGGCGCGCGCCGCCTACGAAAAGGTCGTCGCGATGGCGCCGAAGGACGCGCTGATCCGATGGCGGCTCGGCGAGCTCCACATCGCGCTCCGCCAACCGGCGGAGGCGCTGGCCCGGTTCCGCGAGGCCACCGAGCTGGATCCGACGGTGGGCGACTTCTGGAACTCCCTCGGCATGGTGCTGGGCGGCGACGGCCGGAACGACGAGGCCGCCGCGGCCTTCCGCCAGGCGGCCACGCGCGATCCGAAGAACGCGCGGTTTGCCTACAACCTCGGACTCGTGCTGCTGCGCGGCGGGCAGCCCGAGGCCGCGGAGTGGTTCCGCCGGACCCTCGCGATCGATCCCGCCTTCCGGCCGGCCAGGGATCGCCTGGCCGAGATGGGCCGATGAGCGGGCCCTCGCGACCGCCCACCGCGGCCGGGACGACCGGGCACCAGGCCCGCGTGCGTTGCCGATGAGCGCCGCCCCCGACGTCGATCCCGACACGCCCCGCGCGGCGGCGGGCGCGGTGGCGCTGGCCGCCATCCTCGTCCTGGCCGTCGTGGCCACCTTCGGAGCCGTACGCGGACACGAGTTCCTGAACTGGGACGATCGGGACGTGGCGGCCGCGGCGGCGACCCACGGCGGCGGGTCCCTGGCGGCCTGGGCTTTCACCACGACCGAGATCGGGCACTACCAGCCGCTCTCGTGGCTCGTCCTCGCCGCCCTGACCGGCGGGCCGTCCGCGCCCGCGCGCGTGCACACGGCGAGCCTCGCGCTGCACGCGGTGAACGTCGTGCTGCTGCTCTGGCTGACGGCGAGACTGCTCGACCGCGGGCAGGCCGGTGACCAGCGGTGGCTGCTGGCGGCGGCCACGACGGCCCTCTTCGCCGTGCACCCGCTGCGGGCGGAGCCGGTCGCGTGGGCGAGCGCGCTCCCCTACCTCCTGTCGTACGCGCCGCTCCTCCTCGCCGTCGGCTGCTGGGTGACCTGGGTCCGCCACGGGTCGGCCGGCGCGCTGGCCTGCGCCGTCGGCCTCTACGCCGTGTCGCAGCTCGCCCGGGTGACGGCCCCGCTCCTGCCGGGCGTGCTCATCCTTCTGGCGCTGGCCGATCCGCGCGCCAGGAAGCGGCCGATCGCCGCGCTCGCCGGCGCGGTCCTGCCGTTCGTGCTGGTCGCGGCGCCGCTCGCGTGGCTGGAAGCCGGCGCCCGCGAGGTCGAATCGCTGGCGGACTTCGGGCCCGGCCCGCGGGTGAGCTGGGCGCTCGTCCACCCGGCGGAGTACGTCTGGCGCACGCTGCGGCCGGTGGACCTGTCGCCGCTCGATCCCCTGCCGCGCGTGCCCTCGCCCGACTGGGGCGTCACGGGCGTCGTCGCGCTCGTGTCGGCGGCCGTGGTGCTCCTGACCGCGCAGGCGGCGTCCTGGCGGGTGGCGGCGGCCGTCTGGGGCAGCTATCTGCTGCTGCTCGCGCCGGTCGTGGGACTGCTGCCCTCGGGCCTGCAGGCCACGGCCGACCGCTACATGTACGGCCCCGGCATGGTGCTGTCGATCGCCCTGGCCGCCGCGTTGGCCGCCGCGCCCGATGGCCTGCGCCGGGCGGCCCTCGTCGGCGCGGGCGGCGCCGCGGTGCTGCTGGCCCAGGGCGCCCGGACGCAGGCGGCGTACTGGCACGACTCCGTCAGCGTCTGGTCGCGGACCATCGCGCTCGACCCGGACAACGACGTCGCGCTGTACAACCTGGCGCTGGCCGAGATCGAGACCGGACGGTCGGATCGCGCCATCGCCACGCTGCAGCGGCTCGTCGCGCTCGTGCCGGATCACGCGCTGGGACGGGCGCGGCTGGCCGCGCTGGTCGCCGACCGCGAGCAGGCCGCAGGCGAGCGCGCCGCCGCGGCTGGCGATCTCGTCAACGCCGTGGGCGCGTGGGATAGGGCGCTCGCGGCGGATCCGGGGCGCGCCGCCTCGCGCGTGAACCGCGGGATGGCCCTCGTGCGGCTCGGACGGACCGCCGCGGCCGTGCCCGACCTGGAGGCCGCGCTCGCCGCCGGCAACGAGGACCTCGCCGTGGCGAACGCCCTGGCGTTCGCGTGGGCGGCCGAAGGCCGGGCGGGCGAGGCCATCATGCTGCTCCGGCGGACCCTGGCGCGCCACGCCGACGACCCCACGACGTCCGCCAATCTCGCGCGCCTGCTCGTCACCGCCGACCCGCCGGCGCTCCGCGACGCGGACGAGGCGCTCCGCCTGGCCAGCGGCCTGAACGATCGCACGGGCGGCCAGGATCCGCGGGTGCTCGACACGCTGGCGCTGGCGCTGGCCGCTACGGGGCGGTCCGCCGACGCCCGCCGAGCCATGGATGCCGCCATCGCGCAGGCCAGGGACAGGGGCGACGCCGCGTTCGCCGCCGAACTCGAACGCCGGCGCCGGGCCCTGGGCCGCTGAGCGGCCGCGCGACCCTCAGAACCGGAACTTCGCGCCGATCATCAGGCGACGCGGGATGACGAACACCGAGGGCACGCCGAAGTTGGCGCTGGTGGAGCGCCGGTCGAGCACGCTCACGGCCGTGTCGTTGTTCGTGACGTTCAGCAGATCGCCGAACACGGCGCCCTCGACCTGCCCGAACGTGAGCGCCTTCTCGAGCCGCAGATCGAGCTGGTTCAACGGATCGACGCGCCGGTCGCCGTTGAAGGGCTCGAACAGGACGCGTGTCGCACCTGGGACGAGCCCGGAGAAGCGGACCTCGCGGCCCCACGGGCGGCCGGACTGGAACCCGTAGTTCGCGGCCAGGGTCAGCCCCCAGCCGGCCTCGTAGACCGCCTGTGCCTTCAACAGCACCGGGCGGTCGCCAATGAGCAGCCCGTCCGCGTTCACGTAGTCGTTCGGGTTCTGGCCGAAGTTGCTCGTCGCCGCGCTGTTGGGCGAGGTCGTGGGCGAGCTGCGGGCGTTGCTCGTGGCCTGGATGCCCTCGGCCTTCGACACCGTGATGCCGAACGTGCCCTGCCAGCGGTTGGACAGCCGCTTGTTCAGCTGCAGGTTGAACCCCTTGTAGGTGTTCGAGATGTCGCCGGGATTCGTGAGCTGGAAGACGCGGCTCGCGGCGCCGCTCGTGAGCTGCTGGAGGTCGAACGTCTTGCCCTCGGCCGTCCGCTGCACGCGGGCGTAGGTGCCGCCGATGTCCCGCCAGCCGGACTGGTTGTCACTCTTCTTGTAGACGCCGCTCACGCTGAGTCCCAGGCGGTCGGTGAGCTGGTGCTCGAAGGTCACGATGAACTGGTCGGTGTACGGGTTCTCGAAGCCCGGATCGATCCGGAGGTTCGAGTTGTCGCTGACGAGGCTCGTCCCCAGGGGATTGCCGCCCGCGTCGTACACGCCGTCGAAGACGAACCGCGGGGCGATCGAGGGCGTGGCGTTGTCGAACTCCCCCGTCACGATGCCGCGGTAGTAGCGTCCCACGCTGCCCTTCAGGAGCGTCGTTCCCGCCTCGTTCAGCTTGACGGTCGCGCCGAGCCGCGGCGAGACCGCGGTCCAGTCGAACAGCTTGTCCACGGCCTGCGACCGGCCGATCTTGTTCTCGTTCCGGTCCAGAAGGTCGAACGCGTTGAAGTAGCCCTTGCTGTAGTCGTAGCGCAAGCCGAGGTTCAGCGTCAGGCGCCCGACGCGGACCGTGTCGTCCGCATACACGCCCACGGCGCGCATGCGGCCGCCCTTCCAGAACGGGTCCTGCGTGTAGCCATACGACGGCGTCGCCCCGTAGGTATAGATGTAGTCGTTGTAGCCGTTCAGTGACTCGCCGCCGCCGCTGTTGTACTGGATGCCGACCTTGAAGTCGTGCTCGGCGCCGAGGAAGTCGTCCGCGTACTTCGTCAGCTTGCCCGCGAACGCGGTCTTGAACGACTTGCCGTCGTACCAGTAGTAGATGCCGCCGGTGATGTTGCCGGTGTCGAGATCGTTGAAGCGCCGGGCGATCTTCGGCCCGCCGTTCAGCGGATCGGTCTGCGCCGTGCCGTAGAACCCCGAGTAGCGGGCCTCGAACACGGTCGTCGGGCTGACGACCGCCGTGTAGAGCACGCCCGGCGACGGGTTGTGTCCGTGGTTGAGCCCGAGGGTGCTCGGCGCGGTGTTGGCCGACGCGCGACCGGGGATCTCGTAGAAGTCGTCGTGCGTCTGCACCTGGATGCGGTGGTTCTGGTTGAGGCTGAGGTTCAGCTTCCAGAAGTAGCGCTTGGCGTTCGACTTGGCCGGGAACTCGGCCGGGGTGCCCGGCTGCGATTCCCAGTCCTGCTGGAACTGCCACGAGCCGAAGAACCACAGACGATCCTTGACGACAGGGCCGCCGAGCTGCGTTGTGGAGTCCACGAAGCGCGCCCGGTTGTACGGCTGGTCACCGTCCTGGTCCTCGGTCGTGTTCCGGCCGGTCAGGCTCTGGTTCTGGTAGTAGACGTTCGAGTCGCCGTGGAAGGTGTTCGCGCCCTGGCGCGTGACGATGTTGAACACGGCGCCGGCGACGTTGCCGTACTCGGCGTTGGCGCCCAGGGACAGCACCTGCACTTCCTCGATGGCGTCGGTGTTCGGCCACGGCCAGGCGGCGCCGCTCAGGGGCGCCGTGAAGTCGGTGCCGTCCAGCAGGTACAGGTTCTCGTTCGTGGCCGACCCGAAGGCCTGGGACCGCGACCCCGACGTGTTCCCCTGTGAGACGCCCGGCGACGCGTTGATGAGGTCGAAGAACGTGAAGCGGCGGACGGGCGCGTTGGCCACCCACTCGCGGGTGTAGTTGGTGGCGATCTCGGTCGTGGCCGAGTCCACGACGGGCGCTTCGGCGACGACCGTGATCGTCTCCTGCTGGGTGCTGACGGCCATCTGGACGTCCACCTGCGCCGTGGCGCCGAGGGCCACCTGGATCCCGGTCTGCGTCTTGGTCGAGAACCCAGCCAGTTCGGTCGAGATGTCGTAGATGCCGGGCGCCAGGTTGGGGAACCGGTACACGCCCGACTCGTTCGAGACCGTCGTGGGCGCACCCTGGACCGCGGGGCCCCTCAGCGTCACCGTCACGCCCGGAAGCACGGCACCGGATTCGTCGGTGATCACCCCGCGGATGTCGCCCGTCGTGCGCTGGGCGGCCGCGCCGCGCGCCGCCGCGAGCACCACCGCCAGTGCCAGGACACACACGACGCGCCAACCTGTCATGAGACCTCCGATCGGAACGAAAACGAACCGGAAACGAAGAGCCGGACTGGTCGCGCGAATTGTCTGGAGTTCGTGAGGGGAAGTCAAGGACGAATCGCCCGGCGGCGGCGCCCTTCGGGTGGCCTCGGCGGGCGGCGGTGCGCGGGCGCCCGTACAGACGAACGGGGTGGCGCCGTGAGGCGCCACCCCGTCGAGGGTAAGGCGGCGTCGTGACGCCGCCTGCCGGTACCGGACTAGAAGCGGAACTTGCCGCCGAGCATCAGGCGCCGCGGGAGAATGAACCGCGAAGGCACGCCGTAGTTGGTGTTGCCCAGGCGGCGATCCAGCACGCTCTCGTTCGCGTCGCTGTTCAGCAGGTTGAGGAAGTCCCCGAACACGGCCAGCTCCGACGTGCCGCCGAGCGAGAACGACTTCTCGAGGCGGGCGTCCAGCGTCGTCCACTGCTTGGTCCGCTCGCTGCCATCCACGCGGTTGGCGAGGATGCGCGTCGTGCCCAGGTTCGTGACCGAGCCAGGCGCGCGGACCTCGGCGTAGATCGGCCGTCCGCTCTGCGCCTGCAGGTTCATCGACGCCGTGATCCCGAACGGGGCCTGGTAGACGAACTGCGTCTTCAGGACCACCGGCCGGTCGCCGATCAGGCGCCCGTCGCTGTTGATGTAGTCGTTCGGGTTCTGGCCGAAGGTGCCGGCCGTGCTCGTCTGCGAGGTGAGCGGCGTTGAGCGCGCCGAACTCGATCCCTGGCGGCCGGTGCTCTTCGAGAGCGTCAGGCCGAAGTTGGCCTGCCAGCGATTCGACATCCGCTTCTTGACCTCGAACGCGACGCCGTTGTAGTCCGAGAACATCCGGTCGTCGTTCTCGAGCTGGAACAGCCGGCTGCCGCCCGTCAGGGCGTAGACCTGCGACACGCTCGCGCCGGCCGGCGCCGCGAACGGCACCAGCGTGTACTGGCCGCCGATGTCGTTGAACGCCGTCTGGCGCCGGCTCCGCTTGCCGACGTAGTTGATCGAGAAGCCCAGGTCGCCGCCAAGCTGCTGCTCGAGGGCCACGATGAACTGATCCGTGTACGGGTTCTTCAGGTCGGGATCGACCCGCAGGTTCGAGTTGTCCGAGACGACCTCCGCCTCGGCCGGGCTGAGATCCGGGTTGTACGCCGTCACGAGGTAGCGCGGCGTCACCGTCGGCGTGGTCGCGTCGAATTCGCCGGTGACGATGCCGCGGTAGTAGCGGCCGTAGTGGGCCTTCAGCAGCGTGGAGCCGCTCTCGTTGAGCTTCACGTTCACGCCCAGGCGCGGCGAGAGTGCCGTCCAGCCGAACACCTTGTCCACGGCCGACGTCTTCGTGCCGGTGGGATCGCCATTCCGGTCGAGCACGTCGAGCGAGCGGAAGTACGCCTTGCTGTTGTCGAAGCGCAGGCCGAGATTGAACGTGGCGCGGCCGACCTTGTACGTGTCGTCGGCGAACACGCCGACACCCTTCATGCGGCCGCCCTGGATGTAGGGCAGCTGGGTGTAGCCGTAGTACGGCTCACCGCCGTAGGTGTAGATGTAGTCGTTGTAACCGTAAGTGTACTCGCCGAAGCCGCTGTTGAACTGCACGCCCACGCTGAAGTCGTGGCTGCCGTTCAGGAAGTCGTCGGCGTACTTCGTCAGCTTGCCCGAGAAAGCCGTCTTCTGGCTCTTGCCGTCGTACCAGCCGTAGATGCCGCCCGTGACCGCACCGGTGTCGAGGTCGAAGAAGCGGGGCGCCACGCGCGGGCCGCCGTTCAGGGGATCGCCGTGGTCGACGCCGTAGAAGCCGGAATAGCGCGCCTCGAACACCGTCGTCGGCGTGATGACCGACGACCAGAGGAAACCGGGCGACGGGTTGTGGCCGTTCTCGACGCTGATCGTGCTCGGCGCGGTGAGCGCGGAGGCGCGGCCGGGAATCCGGTAGAAGTCGTCGTGCTGCTGGTACTGCAGGCGGTTGTTCTGGTTGATCTGGTAGTTGAGCTTGAAGAAGTAGCGCTTCGCGGTGGAGCGCGCCGGGAACTCAGGAAGGGTGCCGGGCTGCGAGTCCGCGTCCTTCTGATACTGGAACGAGCCGAAGAACCAGAACTTGTCCTTCATCAGCGGACCGCCGAGCTGCACGGTCATGTCCCTGAACTCGTCGCGGTGATACGGCAGGCCGTCGTCCTGGCTGTCGGTGGTGTTGCGGCCAGTGAGGCTGTCGTTCATGTAGTAGAAGTTGCCGTCGCCCTTGAAGGTGTTGGTGCCCTGCCGCGTGACGACGTTGAAGACGGCGCCGGCCAGATTGCCGTAGTCGGCGGGCGCGCCGAGCGAGAGGACCTGCACTTCTTCGATGGCGTCGGTGTTGGGCCACGGCCACGCGGCCCCCGTGAGCGGCGCCGTGAAGTCCGTGCCGTCCAGCAGGTACATGTTCTCGTTGGTGGCCGACCCGAACGACTGCGAGCGCGAGCTCGTGGACGTCGAGGGGCTGACGCCCGGGGCCGCGTTGATCAGGTCGAAGAACGTGAACCGGCGGACCGGCGCGTTCTCCACCCACTCACGCGAGTAGTTGGTGGACACCTGCGAACTGGTCGAGTCCACGACCGGCGCCTCGGCGGTGACGGTGATGGTCTCCTGCTGCGTGCTGAGCTTCATCTGCACGGGCACGTCGGCGGTGCCGCCGAGCGCGACCGGGATGCCCGTCTGCGCGCTCGTCGCGAAGCCGGCGAGTTCCACGGTGATTGAGTACGTGCCGGGCGGCAGGTTCGGGAACCGGTAGACGCCCTGCTCGTTCGTGACGGTCGAGGGCGTGCCGGCGACGTTCGGGCCCCGTAGCGTGACCGTGACGCCCGGGAGCACCGCACCCGACTCGTCCGTCACGGTCCCACGCAGGTTGCCGGTCGTCTGTTGCGCCCATCCAGCGAGCGGCGCGGCCACGAGGGCCGCGATCGCCAACATCCATACCAAGCGGGATCGCATGTATGACCTCCGAAGCCACCCACCAGCGCCCGCCAGACAGAGACGGAAGGGGCTGACGCTTCCCATGAGCGGCGCCAAATTGTCCGACTGCGGTCAACCACCTGTCAAGGACTCGAAATGGCGGTCAACTCTCCGGAAATCAGTGATTTGGATGTGCGGATCGGGGAAATTGACGCGCGTGGAGACGGGCCTGAACGGTGCCGGCGGCCCCTGAGGCAATCCAACGGGCCGGATCGGTGCGTCGCCTCCCCAAAGTCCCTGGGGCGGGCGGCGGGACGGACGCGCGCGGCCGGCTTCCCGGGCCGCGCTACAATCCGGCCGCATGAGCACCAAACGCGATCGCGAACTCGGCATGGATCGTCCCATCACCCGCCGGGACTTCATCGGCGGCGTGGCGGTGGGCCTGGGCGGCGCCAGTCTGCTGTCGGGGTGCGGACCGGGCGAGCCGCCGGTGCCGCCGGATCCGGGAATCGAGAAGGCGGCCGGCTACTATCCGCCGTCCCTCACGGGGATGCGCGGCAGCCATGACGGGTCCTTCGAGATCGCGCACCGGCTGAAGGACGGCCGGTTCGACCTGGAGGGCGCGATCGACCGGCGCGAGACCTACGACTTGGTCGTCGTGGGCGGCGGGATCAGCGGCCTCGCCGCCGCGCACTTCTTCCGGAAGAAGGCCGGCCCGAACGCCACCATCCTCGTGCTCGACAACCACGACGACTTCGGCGGCCACGCCAAGCGCAACGAATACGTCCACGACGGCCGGACCTACATCGGCTACGGCGGCACCCAGTCCATCGACAGCCCGGCGCCCTACTCGGCCGTCGCCAGGGGCCTCATCAACGACCTGGGCATCGACGTGGGCCGCTACGAGCAGGTGCTCGACGCCAACCTCTACCGGTCGCTCGGCATGTCGGGAGGCACGTTCTTCGACAAGGAGACCTTCGGCGCCGACCGGCTGGTCGTGGGCACGTCGCGCAATCCCTCGCGCGAGTTCCTCGCGCGCACGCCGCTGCCGCCCGCCGTCCAGCGGCAGATCCTCCAGCTCACCACCGAGAAGCGCGACATCTTCCCGGGCCTGTCGTCCGCGGAGAAGAAGGCGCGCCTCGCGCGCATGAGCTACACGGACTTCGTCACGAAGGAGTGGAAGCTCGATCCGCGCGTGCTGGGCATCTACCAGACGCGCACCTGGGGCCTGTTCGGGTTCGGCGTGGACGCCGTGCCCGCCCAGGACGCCTTCGGCCTCGGCCTGCCCGGGTTCCAGGGGATGAACCTCGACGAGTCGGCGGGCCCGGGCCAGAACTACGACTCGATCCGGAACCCGGCGGCCGAGGACTACTACTTCCACTTTCCCGATGGCAACGCCTCGGTCGCGCGCCTCATCGTCCGCGGCCTGATTCCGGCCGCCGTCCCCGGATCGACCGCCGACGACATCGTCACCGCGAAGATCGACTACGCGAAGCTCGATGACGCCGGCTCGCCGGCCAGAATCCGTCTGAACAGCACCGTCGTGAAGGTGGCCCACGACGGCCCGCCGGCGACGGCCCAGACCGTCTCGGTGCAGTACGCGCGGGGCGGAGCCATCCACAAGGTGCAGGCCAAGGCGTGCGTCCTGGCGTGCTGGCACCACGTCATCCCGCACATCTGCACCGACTTCCCCGAAGCGCAGGTGACGGCCCTCCACTACGCGAAGAAGGTGCCCCTGGTCTACACGAACGTCTTCATCCGGAAGTGGACGGCGTTCCAGCAGCTGAAGGTGAACAGCGTCTCGGCCCCCGGGATGTGGCACGCGTCGGCCAACCTCGACTTCCCCGTCAGCCTCGGCAGCTACAAGCACCAGACCTCACCCGACGGGCCGATCGTCGTCCACATGACCAAGGCCGCGTGCAAGCCGGGGCTCCCGGGCCCCGCGCAGCACGTCGCCGGCCGCGCGGAGCTGCTCAGGACGTCGTTCGAGACGATCGAGCGGAGCATCCGCGATCAGCTGGCGCGCATCCTGGACGGCGGCGGCTTCGATCCGGCCGCCGACATCCTCGGCATCACGGTGAACCGCTGGCCGCACGGCTACGCCTACCAGTACAACTCACTGGCCGACCCGTTCTGGCTCGAGGGCGGCGAGCAGCCCTGCGCGGCGGCCAGGAAGCCGCTGGGACGTATCGCGATCGCGAACTCGGACGCGGGCGCCTACGCCTACACGGACTGCGCGATCGACCACGGCGCCAGGGCCGTCGAGGAACTCACGGCGCGCACGACCTGATCCCGCGCGGCGGGCTCAGTCGTCGCGGCCGTCGCCGGCGCTGTACGGCGTGTGGAGGCTCACGGGCTCGGTGGCGCGCCGCACGCGCAGGTTGATCATCTCGACGAACACCGAGAAGCCCATGGCGAAGTAGATGTAGCCCTTCGGAATGTGCTGTCCCAGGCCCTCGCCGACGAGGGACATGCCGATGAGCAGCAGGAAGCTGAGGGCCAGGACCTTCACCGTGGGATGGCGCATCACGAACGCCGACACGGGCTCCGCCGACAGCATCATGATGGCCACGGCGAGCACCACCGCCGCCACCATCACCGCGAGCGAGTCGGCCATGCCCACGGCGGTGATGACCGAGTCGAGCGAGAACACGATGTCGAGCACCATGATCTGGGCGATCACGGCGCCGAACGACGGGGCCACCCTCGCGGACCGCTCCCCGTCCACCCCTTCCAGCTTCTCGTGAATCTCGATCGTCGCCTTGGCGATGAGGAAGAGCCCCCCCACGAGCAGGATCAGATCGCGGCCCGAGATGCCGCGGCCTGCCACGGTGACGAGCGGGGTCGTCAGCCGCGCGATCCACGCGAGGGATCCCAGCAGGAGGATGCGCATCACCATCGCCGCCAGGAGGCCGACGCGGCGGGCGCGGGCCTGCTGCCCTTCCGGCAGCTTTCCCGACAGGATGGAGATGAAGATCACGTTGTCCACGCCGAGGACGACCTCGAGGGCCGTCAGCGTGAGCAGCGCGATGAGATTGTCGGCCGTGAAGAGCGCGCTCATCGACCGTGGGGCCTAGACGGCGGCGGCCCGGCGCGGCTTGTGGGCGCAGGCGCCGGTGTTGACGCAGGCGTCGGCGAGTTGGAGCCGGGCGACCGGGGTACCGCCGACCAGGTGCGTCTCGACGATCTCGTCCACGTCGGCCGCCGACACGCCGCCGTACCAGACGGCCTCGGGGTAGACGACCACGGTGGGGCCGTGTTCGCACTGGTCCAGGCAGCCGGCGCGATTGGCGCGAACGCGCCGCTGCAGTCCGCGATCGGCGATGGCCTGCTTGAAGCGCTTGTGCAGGGCCTCGCCGCCGGCCGGGTCGCAACACCCGCGCGGATGCCCCTCCGCGCGCTGGTTCCCGCAGACGAACACGTGCCGCTCGAAGGGCGGCATCAGCCTACCTCGGCCAGTTCCGGGCGGTCCTGCAGCGCTCCCCAGGTCTCGGGATCCTGCCAGAGCAAGGTCCAGAAGTAGCGACCGACGTCGTCCTTCGGGAACGCCGCCGCCAGTTGGTCGGCGGCCGCGGTGACCGCGGCCGGCTCCGGCGCCTTCGGCGTCTCCTCCTCGATGAGCCCATCGGTGTGGGCGATGCCGAGCGCGTCGAGGAACGCGCCCATCATCGGGCGCTGGAACTCCAGGTGATAGACGACGAGCAGCCGCGCCGCCAGCAGGTCGGACACCTGCGCGATGGACGCCAGGTACTTCGCCCGCCGGTCGACGGGCAGGGCCTGGACGCTGCGGGGCCTGAACTTGATCTGGCGGGCGATGAGCGCGATGGCCTCGGCTTGTTCCAGGGCGGCGTTCTCGTCGTTCCAGAAGGCCGCGGCCGCGGCGGTGCGGCGGTCGGCGGACATCGAGCGCCACAGCTTGGCGGGCCGGATCTCATCCTGGGTGGGCGGCATGGGCCCTCAGGATAGCAAAGACGTGGAGCGGCGCGCGGATCGGTCCGGGCGGAACGAGGGGCCGCGCTACGCCGCGAGCGCGACGCGGCGCAGGAGCGCGGTGTCGTCCAGCATGCGGCCGGCGCCCTTGACGACCGACGTCATGGGCTCGTCGGCGACCCGCACGGGCACGCCGGTCTCGGCGCGCAGGCGCTCGTCGAACCGCGTGAGGAGGGCTCCGCCGCCGGTGAGGACGATGCCGTCCTCGTAGATGTCGGCCGCGATCTCGGGCGGGATGCTCTCGAGGGCGCCCTTGACGGCGCCGACGATGGCCCTCAGCGGCTCGGCGATCGCGTCGCGGACCTCGTTCTCGCCAACGACGACGATCCGGGGACGCCCCTCGCGCAGGCAGCGGCCGCGGACCTCCATCTCGCGCACGGGTTCACCCGGGCACGCGGAGCCGAGGCGGATCTTGACGTCCTCGGCCGTCCGCTCGCCGACGAGCAGGCCGTGACGGCGCTTCAGGAACGCGATGATGGCGTCGTCCATGTGATTGCCGGCCACGCGGATCGCGCTCGAGAAGACCATCCCGCCGAGTGAGATCACGGCGATGTCCGTCGTGCCGCCGCCGACGTCGACGACCATGCTGCCCTTCGCTTCGGTGATCGGCAGGCCGGCGCCGATCGCCGCCGCCATCGGCTCGTCCACGAGGTGGACCTCCGACGCCTTCGCGCGGTACCCGCTGTCGACCACGGCGCGCCGCTCCACCTGGGTGATGCCCGACGGGATGCCGATCACGAGGCGCGTGCGCCGCCAGGTGAGGCTGCCTTGCGCCTTCTTGATCAAATGACTGAGGAGCCGCTCGGTGGCCTCGAAGTCGGCGATGACGCCTTCGCGCAGCGGCCTGACCGTCGTAATGTTCGCGGGCGTTCGCCCGAGCATGGCGTGGGCCGCGTGCCCGACCGCTTCGGTGCGATCGCTGTCGGTGTTGATCGCGACAATCGACGGCTCGTCCACGACCACGCCGCGCCCGGGGGCGAAGACGACTGTGTTCGCGGTCCCAAGGTCGACCGCGAAGTCACGAGCGGCGAACGGTAGCAGACTCAACAACATAGGCCTGGAGGTGGGCTCGCGCGAAATGCTAGCCGCAATTGTGGCAAGGGATGTGCCGTCGGCGAACGATTTCGCCATTTTCAGTGACGAAGTGCGCAACACTGTGTCAATCTTGCCAGGGTCATTGCCCTCAGGCAGGCGAAAGACGGCGTACATACAGGTGATCCGCCCGCCAAGGCGGTGCGGCTTACCGGCACTTTTGACCATTTGAGTCAACGGGCTGACACTTCGTTGCCCCCGCGGGCACCCGACCGAACTCCTCCTCACACCGGAGCTGCACCCATGGCCTCGACGAGCGAGTCCTTCTTCGACCAGGTGAGCCGCTACTTCAACGACGCGGCGCGCTTCACGGACTACCCGGAAGGACTGCTGTCGCAGATCCGCAGCTGCAACAGCATCTACCGGTTCGACTTCCCTCTCCGGCGCGCGGACGGGCGCATCGAGGTGATTCACGGCTGGCGCGTCGAACACAGCCACCACAAGCTGCCGACGAAGGGCGGCATCCGCTACGCCCCCGACGTCCACGAAGAGGAAGTCATGGCGCTGGCGGCGCTCATGACCTACAAGTGCGCGATCGTGGACGTGCCCTACGGCGGCGCCAAGGGCGGCATCCGCATCGATCCGTCGCAATACACGATCGAGGAGCTCGAGCGGGTGACGCGGCGCTACACCCACGAGCTCGCGAAGAAGGACTTCATCGGCCCCGGCATCGACGTCCCCGCGCCCGACTACGGCACGGGCGAACGCGAGATGGCGTGGATCGCCGACACCTACGCCGCCCTCCACCCCGGACAGCTCGACGCGATCGGGTGCGTCACGGGCAAGCCGCTCGCCCAGGGCGGCGTGAGCGGACGCCGGGAGGCGACCGGCCGCGGCCTGTTCTACGCACTCCGCGAGGCGTGCTCGCACGCCGAGGACATGCAGGCGCTCGGGCTGTCGCCGGGCCTCGAGGGCAAGACGATCGTGGTCCAGGGCCTCGGCAACGTGGGCTATCACGCGGCCAAGTTCTGCCGCGAAGCCGGCGCCATCATCGTGGGCATCGCCGAGCGCGAGGGCGCCATCGCGAACCCGAAGGGCCTCAACGAGGACGAGGTGTTCCAGCACCGCAAGAACGGCGGGTCGATCCTGACCTTCCCCGGCGCGACGCCGCTGCCCAGCACGGCCGCGGCCCTGGAGATGGCGTGCGACGTGCTCCTCCCCGCCGCGCTCGAGAACCAGTTCACGGCCGAGAACACCCCGCGCGTCCAGGCGAAGATCGTGCTCGAGGGCGCCAACGGCCCGACCACGCCCGACGCCGACCCGATCTTCCGGCAGAAGGGCATCCTGGTGATCCCCGACATCTACGCCAATGCCGGCGGCGTGACGGTGTCCTACTTCGAGTGGCTGAAGAACCTGTCGCACGTCCGCTTCGGGCGGCTGTCGAAGCGACACGAGGAGGCCAACGAGCGCCAGATGCTCCGGGCGATCGAGCTCGCGACGGGCACGGCGTTCACCGACGCGCAGCGCGCGGCCCTCGTGAAGGGGCCGGACGAACTGGATCTGGTCAACTCCGGACTCGAAGAGACGATGGTGAACGCCTACAACGGCCTGCGCGACACGCGACGCCGCCACCCCGACGTCCCCGACCTTCGGACCGCAGCCTTCCTGACCGCGATCCACAAGGTGGCCCGCAGCTACATGGAGCTCGGCATCTTCCCGTAGCCGGACGGGCTGGCGATCGCGGGCGGCCACCGCCGCCCCACGGCCACGATTCGTCGACTACACTGGGGCCGGCGCGGGCTCGACGGCCGTTCCCGGACCTGGAGGCGCGGTCGCCGCGCGGCCCGCCGTGAAGTGAGGTCCGTCGTGGCCAGCGTCCGCATCGCCCTCGCCAACCTGCCCTATCCGCCGTCGCCCGAGGCCGCCGTGGCCGACGCCGGGCGCGCCGTGGCCGACGCCGGGCGGGCCGGCGCCGACCTGGTCTGCTTTCCCGAAGGCTTCGTGCCGGGATACCGCGGCGCCGGCCACGCGGTGCCGCCGCCGGACAGCGCCTTCCTCGAACGGGCGTGGCGGCGCGTCGCCGACGCGGCCCGGACGGCCGACATCGCCGTCCTGCTCGGCACCGAGCGGCTCGTCGCCGATCGCCCTCGCCTGACGACGATCGTCCTCGGCCGGGACGGCACCGTGCTGGGGGTGCAGGACAAGACCCAGATCGATCCGTCCGAGGAGCCCACCTACGGCGCGGGCGACGAGCGGAGCCTGTTCCGCGCCGGGGCCCTCACCTTCGGCGTCTCGATCTGCCATGAGGCCTGGCGGTATCCGGAGACGGTCCGCTGGGCGGCCCGCCGGGGCGCGGAGGTGGTCTTCGTGCCGCACTTCCACGAAGCGGACGCCGGCAGCTACCGGCCCACGACCTTCGCGGACCCGGCCAACACCTTCCACGAGAAGGCCCTGCTGTGCCGGGCCGCCGAGAACACGTGCTGGATCGCGGCCGTGAATTACGCCAGCGAGGGATCGCCGACCACGTCGGCGGTCATCCGGCCGGACGGGACGGTGCTCGCCTGGCAGCCGTACGGCCAGCCCGGCCTGCTCGTCGCCGATCTGGACCTGGGGCTGGCGACGGGCCTGCTGGCGCGCCGCTGCCGCGACTACTGACCCGGGACGACGCCGCGGAACTCGATCCGGATCTGCGGCCGGACGCGCAGCATGCCGAGCATCACGACCGGCGGCTCCACGCCGTAGGCGGTCATGTCGAGCGACGTCGCGCCCTCCACCTCGACGCCGGCGGCGCCGGGCGTCAGCGTGAGGGGCACGGTCACGGGTTTGGTGACGCCCAGGATGGTCATCGACCCGCTCGCGTCCACCGACGCTCCGGAGGGCGCGTACTTCTCCAGCCGGAACACGATCTCCTTGAACGTGTCGGACTTCATCGCCTGGTGCATGTGCTCGGTCATCTCGTCGTTGGCGCACGTGATGTCCTTGTGGAGGACCGTCAGCGTGGCCGCCTGGACGCCGCCGGGGAATCCGGGCGCCGCCGCGCCGGGCGCGCCAGGCGTCACGGCCACGGCGCCCTTCGCCGAGCACGACCAGCCGCGAATCGTCGAGGTGCCCGAGATCGTGAAGTCCACGGTGCCCTGCTGCGCCAGCGCCGGACCCGCGGCGGCCGCGACGAGGGCGGCGGCGAGGACGGCGCGCATCCTCACCGCCCTCACAACCCGAACCCGTTCTTGTGGTCGCGCAGCGCCATCGGCACCCGGCCCTCCATCACGTACTGCGGGCCGATGTCGTCGAGCTTCGCCGTGCGCGTCTGGCGCATCACCATCCGGAACTCGTCGAGCAGGATGTCGATCACGCGCTCCACGCCCGCCTGGCCGAAGGCCCCGAGCCCCCACACGTACGGCCGCCCGATGCCGACGGCGTCCGCGCCGAGCGCGAGCGCCTTGAAGATGTCGGCCCCGCGGCGCACGCCGCTGTCGATCATCACGGGCACGCGTCCCTTCACGGCGGCGACGACTTCCGGCAGGCTGTCGATGGTGCCCCGCAGGCTGTTCTCGGCCCGGCCGCCGTGGTTGGAGACGAACACGGCGTCCACGCCGTACTTCACGCACAGCTCGGCGTCCTCGCGCGTCGTGATGCCCTTCAGCACGAGCTTCATCGGCGTCGCGTCGCGGAGCCGCTTGATGTAGTCCCAGTCGAACGGATACCGCGGCCCCTTCGGGCCGTCCACGCCCCGGTGCATCGGCCGCTGGTAGCCCGGCTGGTGGTTGTGGCAGTTCTGGCAGAGCGGCTGGTCGTAGCGCTTCGTGCCGAGCGCGCGCGACGAGAGCTCGCGGTTGCTGCCGCCGAGCAGGTCCACCGTCCACACGAGCGTGGGACACCCCATCGCCGCAACCTTCTTGATCGTGCGCTCGGTGATGCTCCAGTCGGCGTTCGCGTAGAGCTGGAACCAGTGCGGCTCGCCGCGCGCCTCCATGATCTGCTCGTACGACTGCGAGCTCTGGTGCGACTGGATCTGCAGGATCTTCCGGGCCTTGGCCGCCCGTCCCGCGCCGCTCTCTCCCTGCGTGTGGTACGCCTCGAGCGCCGCCACCGGGCACAGGAACAGCGGGGTGTCCCACGTCCGGCCGAGCAGCGTCACCTTCGTGTCGAGCGGCGGCTCGGCGCCGAGCCGGCGCGGCCGCAGCAGCAGGCGCTGGTAGCCCTCGCGGTTGGCGACGCGCGGCTCGAGGTCGTCCACGCCCATGTGG
>JBFWXO010000033.1:0-73553 GCA_050187355.1 Vicinamibacterales bacterium | reverse complement strand
CGCAGGCCGATGCGCCACTCCCCCTTCGGAATCGGCTCCCGGCACGCCCGACACGCGGCGCGTCCCGACGGCGCGCGGCTGGCGCGGTCGACCCTCGCCAGGCGATGGAGCGCGGTGCCGAGCGCCGCGGCCGCCTCCAGCCGCTCGCGATCGGGCAGCGGCACCGAGGTGTCGGCCAGGGCCGCCAGGGCCGCCAGGAACGCCTCGGGCCTGCGGTAGGCGCCGCAGACGGGGTGATACCAGTGCGTGCTTTCGGCGCCTTCCGCGTCCGCGTACAGGTTCGGGACGGCCTCGCCCAGGCGAACCTCGCCCTTCGCGATCGTCGACCCGCACCCCCGGCACTTGGCCCGGCCCGTCGGCGCCAGCTCGAGGAGATGAGGCATGGCGCCAGTCTCGCCCAATCGCCGGCGGCGGCCAAGTGTGCGGCGAGACGCTGCAACTGGCGGTGTCGCGAGGGCCACGGGCCGGCGCGCGCTCGATCAGGCGAGCTCGTCGAGGAGGGTGCCGATCATCTGGTCGGCCGTCCGGGCGACGGCGACGTTCGCGCGCACGTCCTGGCGCGCGCGCAGCAGGTCCACCATGTTGGCGGCGACGTCCTGGCTGTCGGCGTCCCTGGCGATGCGATCCGCCGTGCGGTCCAGGCGGTCGAAGCCCGCCGCGATGCCGTGCGCTGCCGTCCCGAGTGCGTTCACCATGCCCACGCCTCCGCCCACGGAATCGGCCACCGGCCGCGGACCTTGAATCCGCGGACGCGGCGGCTTCCGGGTGGGCGACGGCGGGCTACTTCCCGTTCAATTCGTCGTAGATGGCCTGGACCGCCGCCACCAGGCGCGTCGAGTCGTAGCCGGGGTACTTGCTCATCCAGGCCTTGTCGGCCGCGGCCTGTTCGGGCGTCTTGCCGGCCTTGTGCGCGGCGCTGGTCTCAGCGAAGAGGTCGGTCAGGAACTGCTGGAACGTCGCGACGTCCTTCCAGCCCGCCACTGGCTGGTGGCCCCCGATCACGGTGTCCACGTTCTTCACCGTGTCGAGGAGCTTCTTGAGCGAGAGCGGCCACTCCCGGCCGCTGCCGCCGTTGCTCCGGTCGATGAACGGGGCGTCCTTCCACGGGAACATGTCGCCGGCCTGCAGGGTCCGGAGCGCCGGATAGACGACGAAAGTGTCGCCGTTGGTGTGGCCGGGACCGAAGTAGTAGAGGTCGATCTGGTCCTTGCCCGACCCGAGCGTCAGCCGGTCCGTGAACGTCCGCTTCGGCAGGAACTGCGCCTTGTCGCCCTTGAAGGCGTCCATGCGCGCCATGTTCGCCTTCGTGTTCTCGTGGACCACGCTCTCCACCGACGCGCCGAAGAACTCGTTGCTGCCAGTGTGATCGCCGTGAGTGTGCGTGTTGATCACGGTCACGACGGGCTTGTCGGTCACCGTGCGGATGCGATCGAGGATCGTCGGGCCCCAGTTGGCGAGCTTGGTGTCCACCACCACGACCCCGCGGCCCGTGATGAAGACGCCGGTGTTCCCGCCGCTGAAGGTGTCCCGCGGCGTCGGGCTCGATCCCGTGATGATGTACAGGTTGTCCTTCACCTTTTCGATCTTGGTGGCGGCGAGCGCGGTGGCCGCGGGCGCCGGCGCCTGCAGGGCCGAGACGGCGATGGTCAGGCCCCCGAGGGTCGCGAGGAATCCGAGTACGAGTGCGCGTGGCATGCGGGGCATTCTACCGCCGGTCGCGGCCGGGACGGCTTTGACCCGCCCCTGCGCCGGTGCTAGCCTGACGCCCACCATGACCGACGAGGATCTCGGCCAGCAGCGCGCGGAGTGGGCGTTCGCCCACATGCCGGTGATGCAGCGGCTGCGGGACGACTTCGCCCGCGAGCGGCCGTTCGACGGGCTCACCGTGGCCATCTGCCTGCACCTCGAGCCGAAGACGGCCAACCTCGGGCTCACGATCAAGGCCGGCGGCGCCACCGTCGTGATGTGCCCCAGTAACCCGCTGTCCACCCAGGACTCCACCGTCGCCTACCTGCAGCGGCACCTCACGTGCTTCGGCCGCCGGGGCGAGGGCGCCGAGGCCTACCGCCGGCACTTCCACGAGACGCTCGACCACCAGCCCGATCTCATCGTGGACGACGGCGCGCAGCTGCTCTCCACGCTGCACCGGGAACGGCGCGACCTGCTGGACCGGGTCATCGGCCTGTCCGAGGAGACGACCGGTGGCGTCAGCATCATCAGGGCCATCGAGCGGAAGGAGGGCCTCCGCTTTCCCTGCCTCGGCGTCAACACCGGGCTCATGAAGCACCTCTTCGACAACCGCCACGGCACCGGACAGAGCACGGTGGAGGGGCTGCTCGTGGCCACGAACCTCACCGTGTGCGGCAAGGTCGTGACGGTGGCCGGCTACGGCTGGGTGGGCAAGGGCGTGGCGCTCCGCATGCGCGGCCTGGGCGCCGAGGTCATCGTCACCGAGGTGGACCCGGCCAAGGCGCTCGACGCCCGCATGGAGGGCTTCCGCGTGATGCGGATGGTGGAGGCGGCCCCGCTCTCCGACGTGGTCATCACCACGACCGGCGGCCTGCACGTCGTGGACGTGCCGCACCTGGCGGTGCTGAAGGACGGCTGCCTCCTGACGAACGTCGGCCACTTCAACCGCGAGATCAACATCCCGGCGCTCCGCGCGGGCGCGGCCGCGGTGCGCGAGGTGCGGCGCGACGTGGAGGAGTTCACGCTCGCCGATGGCCGCCGCGTCTACCTGCTGGCCAACGGCGAACTCGTGAACATCGCCGTGGGGCAGGGCCATCCAGCCGAGATCATGGACATGACCTTCGCCCTGCAGCTGCTCGGCCCGCGCTACCTGGTCGAGCAGCGCGGCCGCCTCGCCCCCGCGTTCCACGCCGTGCCGCCGGAGATGGACGACGCGGTGGCGCGCCTGAAGCTCGACACCCTCGGCATCGCCATCGACGCGAGGAGCGCCGAGCAGGTCGCCTACGACGACTACTACTGAGACCAGTCGTAGAAGGCCGCGGCGGCCGGCGGCGACGTGGGCGGCGTCGAGCGCGTGAGCCGCGTGCCGGGCGCCGGGGCCCGCATCCCGGCCACGAAGGCCATGGCGGCCTCGACGTTGCGCGCCAGGGTCTCCTGGTTGACGTCGAGCGACCACACGCCGGGCTCCTGCGAGTTGCCCACCACGATGCCGTCCCGGCGGGGATTCAGGCCCGCGTTGCCGCCGTTGGCGGCCCGCGACGACACCCGATAGTCCAGCTCGGGCTGCGGAATCATGAACGTCAGCTGGCCCTTGATGGGCACGAGCTCCTTGTCGTCGAAGAGCGAGAACGATCCCAGGCCGGTGCAGTTGACGACCACCCGTTCGGACAGCGCCATCAGGTCCCGCCGGCCCTCGAAGCGCCGGATCACGATCCGGCCGCCGGCCGCGCGGAAGTCGTCGACGAGCGCCTGCATGTAGATGGAGGGCTCGATGGCCAGGTTCGACGTCCGGATCGCGTACGGCGTGGGGAACGGGTGCTCGCCCGGTCCGAGGACCTCGCGGTCGCGGTTCGGCCGCAGGACGTCGGGCACGAGGTCGCGTTCCCGCTCGCTGCCGCCCCCGCCCTCCGGCGCGTCGGTGGCGTTGTAGGCATCGATCCAGTAGACGCCGTAGCGCGGGCCGACCATCGTCTGCAGCTGCTGGTAGGAGATCTCGGCGGCGGTCCGGAACTGCGCGTCCCAGGCGGGCGTGCGGCGCTCGGGCGCGATGAGCGCCGTGGTCGGCGTAAATCCGGCCCACGAGCGGTTCGACGTCGTGTCGGGCGGCACCGTGGCCGCGTAGATGGTCACGTCGTAGCCGCGCCGCTGCAGCTGGATGGCCGTGCACAGCCCGGGCGCGCCACAGCCGAGGACGGCGATCCGCCCGGTGTCGGCGGACCGGGCGAGATCGGCCACGAGGACGCCGCAGCCCCAGGCGAGTGACATGCCCGCGCCGCCGTGCCCGTAGTTGTGCACGACGACCTTGTCGTCCAGCCGATCGGCGCGCAGCACGAACCCGCCGTCCCGGTGGGGCCTGAGTCCCACAGTCGTCCGGATCACGCGGTCGAGGCCGATGCGCGGCGTGGCCAGGTGCCGCGGCGGCCGCGGCGCCGCCGCCGGGGCCAGGCGCGGAGGCGCCGAGGGCCGGCAGCCCGCCAGGCCAAAGCCGATCACGGCGGCCGATCCCGTGGTGAGCACGTGGCGTCGGTGCATGGCGGCAACCATACCGCCGCCCGCCCGCGATTGCCACTGTCCGATTCGTGGCGGCCGGGCGGCACGCCATCGTGCCGGACGTCCACGTGCCCCCGGGCACGCGGACGCCCGCGCCGGCCGCGTCAGCCGGCCACTACCTCGAACACGGCCGCCGCCTCACCAGCGAGCGCGCCCTCGGTGACACGCAGCCGCACCTCGTGCCGCCCAGGCGGCGGCGTGGCCACCCACAGGTCGACGCCGGTGCCGACGACCGTGCCGTCGACGGACCACTCGGCGGCCTCCGGCGCGATCGGATGGCCCGCGTGGCTCGCGGCCGTGCCCCAGAGGTGCATCAGTCGATCGCCCGGCACACGGCCGCCGGACGCCGGATGGAAGATGGACACGGACGGCGGGCGCGGCGCCACCTCGATGGCCGGCGACGTCGCGCGGACGGTATGGAAGCCGTCGTGGGCGAGGATCTCGAACACGACCCGCCCGGTGGGCAGCTGCGCGGCCGGCACTGTGAGCGACGACGCGCGGTGGCCCACCGTGAGCGCGTGCCAGGTCGCGCCGCCGTCGTTGGACCACCGGACCCACACGTCCAGCTCCGCCGGCGGCTCGCCCTTCGACGCGCCCTTGGGCCCGCCCTTCGGCGCGCCGTGGCGTGTCCACGACAGCTCGAGGCTGCCGTCGGGACCGAGGGCCGCCCGAACCTCGCCGATGGCGGGCGGCTTGTCGGCGCCGCGGCGCTCCCACACCACCTCGCCGTGCTTCACGATGCGCAGGGACGCGCCGGGCGCGAGGTCCGGCAGCATCGCCTTCACCGGCACGTACGGGTCGCCCTCGGTAGACTGGCACCCGCAGCCGCGGCCGTCCCGGCCCGCGTCGGCCGAGGCGCACCCCTCGCTCTCGTAGGCGAAGAGGGGATCCGCCGCGATCAGGCGTCCGTCGGCGTCGAGGTGCTGGACGACGTAGCCCGTCTGCCGGCCGCGCCCGCGCAGGTAGCGCGTCTCGAACCGGGCCACGCTCGCGACGTCGATCGTGCCGTCGGGGCCGATCGTGCCCAGGAGGTGGATCATCGGCTGCAGCGCGCGCTCGTCGCGCTCGAACCGTACCGGCTCGGGATCGACGACGACCCGCCGGGCGCCGCCGCCGCCCGCGCCCGTGGGGACGGCCACGGGGGAGAGCGCGGCGAGGTTCGTGAGGTGGTTGTAGGTGTAGCGGGAGATCCACCGCGGTCCGCAGTAGGACATGAAGTCCTCCGCGTCGTTCGGATTCGCGATGGCGCCCGTGTTGATGTCGAGCCCGTACTCGCCGATGCTGGCCATCGTCCAGACGGCCGTGTTCGGCGGGTCCACCGGCAGGTCGTACGGCTCGTAAATCGGGTAGGCCGCGTTCCCATTGCCGGCGTTGCCGCAGCGTGCGTGCGGCAGGCCGAACTGGTGGCCCATCTCGTGCGCGTAGGTGACGGGCGCGCCCTGCAGACCGCCCGTGGCGCCCCAGCCGTTGCAGCCGGGCACGTTCACGGGGATGCCATTGTTGATGATGCCGTAGTAGACCCAGGGTCCGGGATTCGCCGCTTGATCCAGGGCCACGAGCGCGGCCACCTGCGGCAGGAGCGCGCCCCAGTTCGGCGAGCAGCAGCCGGGACAGCTGCGCGGGTCGTTCAGGGGCGTGTTGGTGACGAACGTGCCCCCGATGCGGACGTTCGGCGCGCCGGACACCGGGTAGGTCGTCATCGCCCAGCTCGTCTCGGCCTGGCAGTTGGCCAGTGTGGGAGCCGGCAGGACCAGATTGCCGGTGTTGGTGGCGTTGGGGCCGTTGTAGCCGATCGTAATGAAGGCGGCGTTGAGGGTCTGCTCGAGGTTGACGTCCACGCGCACCGACCCCGAGGCGCTGTGGCCCGGACAGGGCGCGAAGGGCGAAGCGACGTGGGCGGTGAAGCGGAGCAGGCCCGTCATGAGGTGCGCCGGCACCACGAAGTTCAGCGTCGTGGCGATGTCGCCCCGTTCGGCGTCGTAGCTGGCGAAGGCGTCTTCCGCGACGATGGGCCCGTTCTGCGGCGCCAGCGTGGCGATGGTCCCCCACACGCCGGTGACCCGGCGCTCGACGGTCAGCGTGCCCGTGACACCGGCCAGCTGGCCGTTGTCGAACGCGGGATCCTGTCCACTGCGCAGGTAGGTGCGGACCCACGCCGTCTTGTTCGTCACGAGCTGCAGGCTGTTGTCGGGGCCGCGGTCGGCCGGGTCCGTGAGGTGCTCGGCGGCGCGGTAGTGCTGGAGGGCCTGCGTCACCTCCAGCCCCTGCACCTGCAGGTCCGGCTGGCGCTGGAACACGAGGTCCAGGCTGCGCGAGACCTGCGGCGGCGTGCAGCGGCCCGTGGCCACGATGCGCACCCGCATCCGGACCGTGTGGGTGAAGTGGGTCGCGGTGAAATCCCAGCGTCCGCTCGGGGCCGCGGGATCCCGGGCCGCGATCACGGCGCCGGTGCCGAGATCGACGATCTCGACCCGCACGTGGTCCGCCGCGCACGTGTTCCAGCGGATGCGGAGGGGCTCGCCGGGCGGGAGCGGGCACTCGCCGGGCGTGTGCCCCTTGACGTCGAAGCGGAGGATCTCGGGCGACGTCCCCTCGAACCCGCGGTCGATCGTGCCGACGGGGTGGACGTCCAGGAACCGATCGCACACCCGGAGGGTGGCCGCCGGCAGGCGCAGCGACAGCCCGCAGCCCGCGCCCTGCGGCACGCGCACCGTGATCCGGTCGTCACACCAGTGCTCCGGCGCCGCCGGCAGGGCGGCGGTCGCCGAGCCCTGGGCGCGGAACTCGACGCGGCCCGGCGCGTCCCCGAACCCGCAGCCGACGATCAGGATCTCGTCGCCCGGGCACGCGCGTGGCGGCCGGACCTCGCAGACGTGGTAGCAGTGGAGGCGGCACCAGGCGGCCACGGCCTCGCGCAGGCACCGCGCCAGGCCAGGGGCCAGGCACGGCTCGCAGCAGGCGAGCGGCGATCGTGCGGGACAGCCCTCGGCGTCGCGAGGGCCGCAGCGCGCGCACAGCAGCTCCAGGAGATCCCGGGCGTGGGCCCGGGCGGCCGGATCGCCCAGCAGGCCGGCCAGCGCCGCGGCGTGGAGCGCGGCGAGCGTCGAGAAGCGGCACAACTCGCCCAGGACCACCTGCACGTAGCGCTTCGCCCGCGCCTCGTCGCCGCAGGCCACCTGCAAGGCCGCCATCACGAGCAGCACGGCCTTGTCGTCGGAGACGACGGGCGGCGTCGAGCCGCATCCGTCCCCGGCGCAGGGGCCGGGCGCGCACGGCGCGCACGGCTCCGGCTCCGCGCACTCCTGCGGGTCGTCGCACGGCTGCGCGAACCAGTCGTCCACCTCGGCCGCGAACGGCCGGCAGTCGTCGCAGGCGTGGGCGCCGGCGCCGCACAGCGCGTCCAGGATCTCGCGCACGCGCCGCGCCGCGTTCGGATCGCCCTGCAGGGCGTCCCAGGCGTCGAGCAGCAGGCGGTCGAACCCGTCGATCGCGGGCGTGGCGCAGGCGGCCACGCGTAGCGACGCGAGCCCGGCGGGGAGTCCCGCGTCCTGCAGCGCCTCGAGGCCGTCCTCGATCTCCTGGACGATCACCTCCGGCACGAGCGGCTCGTCGATCCGCGCCCACGAGAGCGGACGGGACAGATGCCACCACAGCGCCTGCGGCGCCAGGGCGACGTCGACGACGATGGGCGCTCCCGGGTCGCAGCAGCGGCGGTCGAGACAGCCATCGTGCACGAGGCGGCAGTCGCGATCGCGCACCCGGACGTAGACCGACGGGCACTCGCAGCAGTCGCCGGCCGGCAGCGCGAGGCGATAGCGGCCGTCGCCGTCGGTGAGGCCGTGCGCGAGGGGCGTCTCGGGGGCGCCCTCCGCGCTCCACACCTCCACGCGGAGGCCGTGCACGCCCTGATGCGTATCCGTGCGCGTGATCCGTCCCGAGACGACGCCGTGATGGGCGGTGGACATGACGATGGCTCCTTCAAGTGCGGGGCACGCCCCGAAACGGTGGTCGGGCACCCCGGAGGCAGGGAGGCGCCGCGGCGGCGGGCACTCGGCCGTCGCGGGCGCCGCCCGGTGGTGCGGCTACTGACAAGGCAAGCGGCGGACGCGCCGCCGCGCCCTCACGCGCCGCGGCGAGTGGCGGACGTCGTTCGTGTCAGAGGGCCGCGATCAGGACGACGACGGCGAGGACGACGACGGTCATGAGCGCCCAGCCGATGGCGCGGAGCCGGCGGGCCGGCGGGGGCGCCCACGCGACGGCCGTGGCGAAGAGGACGCCGGGCGCCGCGGCCGCCAGCGTCGCCGCCGGCAGCCGGCCGGTCGCCACGGCCCAGCCCAGGCCGGCCGAGCCGCACAGCAGGACGACGAGGGCGATGAGGCGCGACAGCGCGACCGTCCGTCCGCCGGCGCCGTGCGCGGCCAGGGTGACCGCCCGGACGGCGAAGGTGGACCCCACGAACACCAGGGCGAACGGCACGGCCACGGCGATCCCGGGCCCCGCGCCGCGGCCGGAGACCGTGGCGACCGGGACCGCCGCCAGCGGCAACGCCAGCGCGACGGCGGCTTCCGCGAGGGCGCTCTTCTCGCGGCCGCGGGCCAGTTCGGCGGCCACGACGATGGCCGGGACGACGGGCGCCAGGAACGTCCACCGTGCCCTCGGCGGCGCGAGCGCGGCGGCGGCCAGGCCGGCGGCGAGGGCGGTGCCGACGGTCGCGGCCAGCCACAGGCGCGCCGCGGCCGCCTGCTCGCGGCGGGCACGCGAGCCCCGGGCCCCGCGCAGCACGAGCCAGGGCTCGTGGGCGAGGAAGCCCGCCACCACGGCCAGCGCGGCCAGGCCGCCAGGCCAGGTCGGCCCGCTCACGGCGAGCGCCGTGACGAGGGGGCCGGCCAGCTGGCCGTACGCGCCGTGCTCCTTCGGCCAGAACGGCATGTGCCGCCGCACTATAGCGGCATCGCGGCCCGCGCGAACCTTTCGCGCGCCCGGTTCGTCCTCCTTCTCGACCCGTCGCGATGCCACATGTGGATGTGTAATATGTGGCACAGGCACATATGGACCGTACTCTCGATCGCGAGCTGAAGAAGGGCAGCGCCGAGCTGCTGATCCTGGCGTGCGTGGAAGGCCGCCCGCGCCACGGCTACGACATCGCCAAGCGGATCGCCGACGAGTCGGACGGCGCCATCCGCTTCAACGTGGCGTCGCTCTACGGCCTGCTCTACCGGCTGGAAGCGCGCGGCTGGATCCGCGGCCGGTGGGTCGAGGCGGCGGGGACGCGGCGCCGCCGCGCCTACGCCCTCACGCCGGCGGGGCGGGCGGTCCTGGCGGCGCAGCGCGAGGGCTGGCGGGTGTTCTCGGCGGCGGTGAGCCGCATCGCGGGGGTGTCCCATGGATGAGTGGCGCGGCGCGCTGGATGCCCGCTGCGCGGCGGCCGGACTGGACCCGGCGAGCCGCGATGTCGTGCAGCGGGAAATCGAGGAGCACCTCCAGGATCGCTACGACGACCTCGTGCAGGGCGGCGCATCCCCCGAGGCCGCCGCCCGCGCCGTGATCGGCGAGGTCCCGGACGTGGCGGCCATCCGGCGGCTCGCGCGGTCGCGGCAGGCGCCGCGTCCGCCGGCGCCGGCCCCTTCGCCCGCGCCCCCGACCTCCGAGGGCGGCGCGTGGACCTGGGCGACGCTCATCGGACGGGATCTTCGCTACGCCTTGCGGTCCTTCATGAAGGACCGGACGTTCACGGCGGCCTCGGTCACCACCCTGGCGCTGTGCCTGGCCGCGAACCTCGTCGTGTTCACGCTCGTGAACACCGTGCTCTTCGACGCCGTGACCGCCCCGGACCCCGCCGCCCTGATCCATGTCGGCAACATCTACCCGAACGCCGGCGCGTCGGCCTCCGTCGGCGGCAACTCCGGCGTGCCCGACTACTTCGACCGCCGCGCGGCCGTCCCGGCGCTGGCCGAACAGGCGCTCTTCCGCGTCCGTGGCGTGAGCGTGGGCGACCAGGCCGCCGAGCGGCTCACGGCGCTCACGACGACGCCGACGCTGTTCCCCATGCTGCGTGCCCAGGCGGCCATGGGCCGGACCTTCACCGACGACGAGGGCGCGCTCGGGCGCGACCACAAGGTGGTGCTGTCCGACGCGCTCTGGCAGCGGCGCTTCGGCGGCGCGCCCGACGTCATCGGACGCACGCTCACCATCGGCGGCGAACCGTACGAGATCGTCGGCGTCATGCCGCGCGGCTTCCGCTTCTACGACGACGAGGTCGTCCTGTGGCTGCCGGCCGCGTTCACGGACGAGGAGCGCAGCGACGCGTCGCGGCACAGCAACAACTGGACCCACGTCGGCCGGCTGGCGCCGGGCGCCTCGGTGCAGCAGGCCCAGGCCCAGGTCGATGCGCTCAACGCCGCCAATCTCGAGCGCTTCCCCGCGCTGCGGGAGCCGCTCATCAAGGCGGGCTTCCGATCCGTCTGCCTGCCCCTGGTCGACGTGCTCGTCGCCGACGTCAAGCGGCCGCTGTACCTGCTCTGGGGCGGCGTGGCCTGTGTGCTGCTCATCGGCGTCGTCAACCTGACGGCGCTTGCGCTCGCGCGGTCCACGTCGCGGCAGGGCGAGCTGGCCACGCGGCTGGCCCTGGGCGCCGAGCCGGGCCGCGTGCGCATGCAGCTCGTGACCGAACACCTGGCCCTGGCCGCCCTCGGCGGCGCGCTCGGGGTGGCGCTGGCCTGGGGCATCGTGGCGGTCGTGCCGAGCGCCAGCCTGGCGCTCGTGCCGCCGGGGCGCGAGGTGGCCCTCGATCCGCGCGTGTGGCTCTACGCGGCGGCCCTGACCATCGCCGTCGGCCTCACGCTGGGACTCGCGGCGATGCGCGCCGTGGCGCCCGAGCAGACGGCCACGACGCTGCGCGCCGAAGGACGGAGCCGCACCGGCGGCCGGACGGCCCGCCGCCTGCGGCAGGCGCTGGTCGTAGGACAGGTGGCGGTCGCCTGCACGCTGCTCGTGGGCGCGGGCGTCCTCTTCGCGAGCTTCCGGCGCCTGCTGGCGGTCGAGACCGGCTTCCGGACCTCGGTCGTCACCGGCGCCATCGCCCTGCCGCTCCAGGCGTATCCCGAGGACGCGGATCGGGTGGCTTTCACCCAGCGCCTGCTCGACGCCGCGCGCGGCCTGCCCGGCGTGCAGGCTGCGGGGGCCACGAGCAACATCCCGTTCGGCGACTCGAGCAGCGACAGCGTGGCCTGGCCGGAGGGCTGGACGCCCGGCACCGGCGAGAGCTTCGTCTCGCCGTACCAGATCGTGGTGACCCCCGGCTACTTCGAGGCCATGGGGATGCCCATCGTCGCCGGCCGCGCCTTCGATGGCTCGGAGACGGCCACGAGCGACCAGGTCGTGATCGTGGACGAACTGCTCGCCTCGCGCTTCTGGCCCGGGCAGGACGCCGTCGGACGCTACCTGCTGCAGCCGCTGAGCCCCGAGGCCCTCACCAAGCCGTCCCCCGAGAACCTCAAGCGGCGCCGGGTCGTCGGCGTGGTGCGCACGATCAAGCACTTCGCCCTCGTGACGCCGAAGGACGCGGTCGGCGCGTACTACTTTCCCTACGCGCAGGACGTGCGGTCCTCGATCGTGATCGCCGTGCAGAGCGCGGCCGCGTCCACGGCCGTCGAGGCCGACCTCCGGCGCGTCGCCGCCGGGCTCGACCCGCGGCTGCCCCTCTTCGACGTCCGGGTGATGCGCGAGCGGATCGACGGCTCGCTGCGGGCGAGGCGCGCCACCATGGCGCTCGCCGTGGCCTTCGGCGGCCTGGCGCTCATCCTCTCGGCCGTGGGCCTCTACGGGGTGCTGGCCTACCTGGTGGCGCAGCGTACCCGCGAGATCGGCATCCGGATGGCGCTCGGCGGCACCCGCACGGCCATCGCGGGGCTGGTCCTGCGCGAGAGCCTCGTGCTCGTCGGGGTGGGCCTCGCGCTCGGCCTTGGCGGGGCCGCGTGGCTCGGGCGCGCGCTGACGTCCGAGGTGTTCGAGGTGCGGACGCTCGATCCCGCGGCGGTCCTCACGGCGACGAGCCTGCTCGTCGCCGCCGCCGTGGCGGCGACGGCCGTGCCCGCGCGCCGGGCGTTGAAGGTCGATCCGGCCGTGACCCTCGCCGCCGAGTAGGGCGGCACTCAGCGGTCGGCGAGGCGGGCGAGCGTCGCGCCGAGGTGCGACGCCGTGTCGTCCCAGAAGGCGTCGACGAGGGGATGCCGCTCGAGCGCCGCCTGGACGATGCCGCGCTGCACGCCCCGCCCGCGGCCGTGCACGAGCCGGACCTCGCGCAGGCCCGCGCGGTGCGCGGCCTCGATGAAGGCGTCCACCACCCGGGCCACGTCGCGCGGCTGGAAGGCGTGGAGGTCCAGTTCCCGTTCGATCGGCACCTCGAACGGCGGGTCCGTCATGGGGCTGCTCACCTGGCTGGCGTCGCCGCCAGCGCGCGGTGCACGGCCGCGGCGAGCACCGGCAGGCTCATCGGCTTGTGGAGCACGGCCCGGAACCCCATCGCCCGCGCCTCGTCCGGGCTCAGCTCCCCGGCGTATCCCGTGAAGAGGAGGATGGGCAGGTCCGGCCGGCGGTCGAGCAGGCGCCGGCCCAGCTCGACCCCGGTGAGCCCCGGCATCGAGAGATCCGACAACACCGCGTCGTAGGCGGCGGGCGCGGCGTTGAACGCCGCGAGCGCTTCGTGGGGATCCGACGCCGCCGTCACCTCGTAGCCGAGGCGGCGAAGGCCCTCGGCGACCACGCGCGCCACGTCCGGTTCGTCGTCCACGATCAGGAGCCGACGGCCCCGCCCGTCGATCGCGGGCGCGTGCGCGGCGGGGGCGGCCGGCCCGCCGGCCCGCCCGTCGGCCGGGGGGATCGACGGCCAGTAGACGTGGAACGTCGTGCCGTCGCCGACCGCGCTCTCGACGACCACCGCGCCATGGTGACGCCGGACGATGCCCTGCACCACCACGAGCCCGAGGCCCGAGCCGGGCGTGTCGAGCCGCGTCGTGTAGAAGGGGTCGAAGATGCGCGCGAGGGCGTCCGCGCTGATGCCGCGCCCCGTGTCCCGCACCGTCAGCCGGGCGTAGCGCGCGGCCAGCGGCCGCGGCGCGCTCTCCGGGACCTCGTCCGGCGGCACCTCGTCGAGCACGACCGAGACCCTGCCGCCCGCTTCGCCGATGGCCTCGACGGCGTTCAGCACGAGGTTCGTCACCACCTGCTGGACCTGGGTGGCGTTGGCGAACATCGTGACGTCCGGGTGGAGCGTGGTCTCGACGGCGACCTGCTTGGGCAGCGCGGAGGTGAGCAGATCGAGGGCGCTGCCGATCGCCTGCGCCACGGTGAGGACGGCGCGCTCGGTGGGCCGCGGCTGGCTGAACTCGCGGATCTCGCGGACGAGCGAGGCGGCGCGATGCGCGGCCTGGGTCACGGCGGTGAGGCTCTCGGCGCGCTCGTTCGCGTCCTCGTCGAGGGCCGCCTGCTCCGCGTTGCCGATGATGATCGTCAGCAGGTTGTTGAAGTCCCGGGCGATGCCGCCGGCCAGGGCTCCGAGGGCCTCCAGCGTCTGTGCCTGCTGGAGCTGCTGTTCCAGGGCGGCGAGGCGCCGCTCCTCCTCCACGCGGGCGGTGATGTCGCGGAAGCTCCACACGCGGCCCACGACGAGGCCATCGACGATCTGCGGCTGCGAGTAGCGTTCGTAGCGGCGTCCGTCCTTGAACTCGAGGGTGTCGAACGTGACCGTGTCCGGGCTGGCGTAGATCGCCTTGACGTTGCTGAGGAAGCGGTCCGGATCCCGGAGCTGCTCGAGGACGTGCGCCAGCAGCTGGTCGTCGTCGTGGGTGGCCGCGATGACGGCGGGCACGCGCCAGAGCGCCAGGAACTTCTGGTTGCAGCCGGTCACCCGGCCGTTCAGGTCGACGGCGAGCAGGCCGTCGGCGGTGGAGTCGAACGCGCTCTGCAGGAGCGAGATCGACTGCTTGAGGGCGGCCTGCGATTCGCTGAGGGCCCGCGCCGCGGCGACCGGCGCGGTCGTGTCGGTGACGACGCCGTGCCAGCGGACGGTGCCGTCGGGCTCGCGCGCCGGCACGCCGTGGCCCTGAATCCAGCGCGTCTCGCCGCCGGCCGTGAGAATCGCGCTCTCGAACGTCCACGGGGCCAGGGCGTCGCGCGAGGCCGCCAGCCCCGCCTCCCACGCCGCGACGTCCGACGGGTCGAGCATGCCGGGCAGCGTGCGCCAGTCCGCGCGCAGGACCTCCGGCGCGCAGCCGAACACCCGGCGGGCACCCTCGCTCACGAACGTGAAGGCCCGCGTGCCGTCGGCGCGCTCCTCGAGCTCGTACACGACGCCGGGCACCGTCGAGACGACGTCGGCGTAGCGCCGCTCGCTCTCGGAGGCCTGGCGCTGGGCGGCCTCGCTCCGTTGCAGCTGCTCCTGCAGGGCGGCCCGCGACGCCCGCAGCCGGTGCACTTCCAGCCACTGCACCAGCGCGACGAGCGCGACCGCCGTGGAGGTCGTCATCCAGGCGGTCGCCGGCGTGTGCACGAGCCACGGCGCGGGCGTCCAGCCCCGGGCCGTGGCGACGGCGAGCGCCGCGCCCAGCGCGACGATGCCGCCGGTGGCGAGGGCGGCCCCGCGGGGCGAGAACACGAGCCACACGGCCGACGCCAGGGCGACGGAGTAGACGTGGTAGACGGCCGAGGCGGCGCCGCCCGACACCAGGGTGGTCGCGATCACGACCACCATCCCGACACCGAGGGCCCCCTCCGCCACGCGGCGCGGCGCCAGGCGGCGCCGGATGGCGGCGAGCGACAGGGCCCCCAGGCCGAGCACGACGCTCTGGACGACGTAGTAGACGGCGGCCTCGGGCCGCAGGACGGCCGGCAGCAGCACGGCGACGGCTGCCGCCGCGAGGCCGAGGACCGCCGAACGTGCCAGCCGGTGATCCGGATCGCCCGAAGAGACAGACACCGATCCTGAAACGCCAGGTTCAGGCGGCCGGAGGGGCATCGCCCCGGGACGATAGCAGAAACCGAGCGGCCGGCGCCCGGCCGTGCCGAAGGTCGCGTGCTACGATGCCGCCAAGGGCGCCGCGTTCCGGGCCGCACGCGGCCACGCGGTTCCCGGCACCGTCGCCGCGGCCGGATCAGGCCGTCCCGCGCGCCAGCCCGCCGACCGCATGGAAAAGATCATCGTTCACGCCAAGTTCCACACCGGGCACCGGCAGCTCGGCTACCCCGGCGAGTGCCGGTTCGTGCACGGCCACACCTGGCGGGGCACCGTCGCGATCTCGACCGACGCGTTTCCCCGCGACGAGCTCGACATGTCGCTGGACTTCGGGCACATCAAGACGGTGATGCGCGACCTCGACCACAAGATCCTCGTCGTCGAGTCGGATGCCACCTTCATGAATCCGGCGCTCTTCGAACCGGAAGGCATCGTCGTGATGCCCGGGAAGGGGCCGAGCGTGGAGAACGTGGCGCACTACGTCTACGACCACGTCGTGGAGCTCATCGGCCGCCAGTACCCGGATCGCGGCATCGCCTACCGCATCGAGGTCACGATTCAGGAGACGGAGAACAACTTCTTCGTCGTCGAGAAGACCGTCACCGTCTAGCGTGCCAAGGAACGGCACCGCCTGACGGCCGGCGGGCGGCCGGGGGCGCGCCGCGACGGGAAGGACGCCGCCATGGCGCGCAAGGCACCGCTCTTGCTGCGCGTGGCGGCGTGGCCGTACCCGCCGTCTCGACCGCGCCCATCGCCGCGGGCCCCTCGGTCCCGGTCATGGACGTCATCGCCGGCCTGTCGCGGGCGCTCGACATCACCGAGGGGCACCCGCGGGGCCACGCGGTGCGGTCGTGCCTGATCGGGATGCGCCTGGGGCGGCGCCTCGGCCTGGACGAGACCGCGCAGTCGGACCTCTTCCACGCGCTCCTGCTCAAGGACGCGGGCTGTTCGAGCAACGCGGCCCGCGTGCACCAGCTGTTCGGCGGCGACGACCACCCGGCCAAGCGCGCGGTGTGGCTGACCGACTGGCGGCGATGGCCGGAGAAGATTCGCTACGGCCTCGAGTACGCCGGCAAGGGCGAGCCCTGGCCGCGGCGCCTGGCGCGCATCGCCGCGCTCGCGGCGGCCGGGCCGCGCGCCGAGCGCGAGCTCTTCGCCATCCGCTGCGACCGCGGCGCCGCCATCGCGCTCGACATCGGCCTCTCGCCGGCCGCGGCCGCCGCCATTCGCTGGATGGACGAGCACTGGGACGGCGGCGGACAGCCGGACGGCCTCCGCGGCGACCGCATCCCGCTGCCGGCCCAGGTCATCGGCATCGCGCAGGTCCTGGAGATCTTCTGGCAGGAGGGCGGCGTGGACGCGGCACGGCAGGTGGCCCGCGCGCGCCGCCGCCGGTGGTTCTCGCCCGACCTGGCCGACCACGCGGCCGCGCTCTGCGGCGATGCGGACTTCTGGCGCCGCCTGGGGGCGGTCGACTCGCTGGCGCTCCTGCACGAGACCGCGCCGGCACCGGCGCTCGTGGTGGCCGACGCCGCGCGCCTCGACCGCGTCGTGGAGGCGTTCGCCGGCGTGATCGACGCCAAGTCGCCGTACACCCACGACCACTCCCGCCGCGTGGCCGACTACGCCGTGGCCGCCGCCGCCCGGCTCGGCTTCGCGCCCGAACGTCTCGTCCGGCTGCGGCGGGCGGCGCTGCTCCACGACATCGGGAAGCTCGGCGTGTCCAACGCCGTGCTCGACAAGCCGGGCTCGCTGACGGCGGCGGAGTGGGAGGCCATGCGGGCCCACACGCGCTTCACGCTCGAGATCCTGGAGGCCGTGCCCGTGTTCGCGGAGCTGGCCCACGACGCGGCCGCGCACCACGAACGGCTCGATGGCCGCGGCTACGACCGCGGCCTGCCCGGCGCGGCGTTGAGTCCGTCGGCGCGCGTGCTCGCCGTGGCCGACGTGACCGACGCCCTCCTGTCGGACCGCCCGTACCGGGCCGGGCTGCCCGCCGACCGCGTGATCGGCATGCTGGAGAAGGACGCGTCGGCCGGGGCGCTCTGTGCCCAGAGCGTGGCGGCGATGGTGGACGTGCTGCGGGCCTGAGCGGCCGGCCGGTCAGGCCTGGGCCGACTGCGGCTTCAGCACCTCGTCGACGAGGAACACGTCGGTCAGGAGCGCGCGCAGGTGGATGGACGCGTTCAGGTTGTCCACCATCTGCGAGCTGATGCCGGGCTGCGCCAGCACCATCCGCACCGCCGCCTGCGCGGCCGCGGCATCGCGATCCAGCACGTCGATGAACGCGCCGTAGGGCGCGGCGTCATCCGCGCGCTCGGTGGCCACCACCGCGCGAACGGCGTCCGCGAGTCCCGACAGGGACTCGTCGAGCCGGGTCAGGAACTGGCGCACCTGCGCGCCGGCGCTGGAGCCGGCGTCGCTCGCCAGCCCCTGCGCCGCGTACGCGAGCATGAACTCGTAGGCTTCCTCGATGCGGTCGCACCGGGCCGCCATGTCGTCGCGGGCCGCCACGACTACTCGGACGGACGGCCGCCGACCGGCGCCGAGCCCGGCACGGGCCAGCGGGCCGGATCGTGGTGCTGGAGGTACTCCCGGCGCGTGATCGATCCGAACAGCATCGAGCGCGTGATCCAGAAGTTCTCGGGCCGGATGGCCATGTACACGTGCGCCATGGTCAGGCCCACGAGCGCGACGCCCGCCACCCCGTGGCCCACGTACATCCAGCCCCAGGCGATGTCGCTGAGGATGTAGGGGTCGCGGGTGTAGAACGGCGTCTGCACCTTCTTCATCATGAACAGGCCGGTGCCGGTGGCGAGCAGGCCGGTCACGACGAGCGCCAGGTGGTACAGCCGGTTTCCGAGCGGATACTTCGCCGCCTTCGGACCGCTGACCTCCTTGCCGAGCTCGCGCATGATCTCGGACTTCAGCTCGGGGATGTCCTTCGGACCGACCCAGATCGACCAGAAGTCCATGAAGAACGTGGCGTGCACGACGTGGAACAGGATCGACGCGGTGAGGACGACGCCGGCGATCCAGTGCCACTGCACCCACGCGAACTTCACGCCCACGATCGGCAGGAACGACGTGAACAGCAGCGTGAACATCGCCGCCGCCATCACCCAGTGGAACATGCGGGCGGGGCCGCTGTGCCGCTGGATCTTCTCGGGGAGCCCTGGCAGCTTCGCTTCGAGCGCGTCCACCTCGGCCGCCGGCCGCTTCGTGCGGGCCGAGAGCAGCATGTAGACCGCGTGCGCGCCGAGGAACACCACGGCCGCAAAGAACGACACCCAGAGCAGGTCCCACGAGATGTGCGTGAAGACCGATTGGCCCCAGGGGCTGATGCCCCGGGTCAGGAAGTCGATGCCCATCCGTTATCTCCTCCGCGAATGGCGCGCTTCACGAGGTTGCGCATCAGCGGGATCTTGTAGGCGTTGTGGTTGAGCGGCACCGCGCCCTGGACCGCCAGGTCGCTGGCCGCGTTCGCGGTCTCCTCGTTGCGGGGCTTGCCCGCCACGAAGGCCTCGACGGCTTCCAGCCGCATCGGACGGGCCGCCACGGCGTTGACGACGATCCGGGCGCGTTCGATGGTGTTGCCCGAGAGCATCAGTGCCGAGGCGACGTTCATCAGCGGGAAGTCCCACACTTTCCGGTCGGCGACCTTCTCCGTGTAGAACTCCTTGCCCGCCCAGGTGCCCGGGATGCGGATGGCGACCAGCAGGTCGCCGGGCTGCAGCGCGGTGAGGCGGGTGATGTCGGTGCCCGGGCCGACGAAGTAGTCCTGCGCGTCCACGACGCGCTCGCCGCCCGTGGACCGGATGACCATCTTCGCGTCCAGCGCGATGAGGGCCGGCGCCGTGTCCGACGGGTTGACCGCCACGCAGCGGTCCGCGCCGAAGATCGCGTGCTCGCGGTTCACGGCCGTCGGCGTGTCCGCGTAGCAGATGTTGCCGCCGGCACGGTAGCAGGACCAGCCGGCCCGGTAGTACCAGCAGCGCGCGTCCTGCGACACGTTGCCGCCGATCGTGCCCTGGTTGCGGATCTGCGGCGAGGCCGCGGCCTCCGCGCCGTGGGCGAGGATGCCGAACTTCTCGCGCACCATCGGGTCGCGCACCACCTCGGTCAGGGTCGTCATCGCCCCGATCTCGAGGCCGTCGCCCGAGGCCTTCACGCCGCGCAGCGCCTCGATGCCGCCGAGGTCGACCACGTAGCGCGGCTTCCGGATGCGGTCCTTCAGCCAGTCGAAGCTGTCGAGCCCCCCGGCCATCACCCAGGCGTCGGCGCCGTAGCGGTCGAGCAGGCCCAGGGCGTCGTCCACGCTGGCCGGCTGGAACAGCTCGAAGGCCGACATCATGTCGTGAATCACAGCCATGATTCGATGCTCCCCTTAGATGTGCGCCGTGAGCGCGCTGTGCTGCCAGGTCTTGGATTCGATCGACGTCAGCAGCAGATCTGGCGTCATCGGATAGCGGCGGAACGCCTCGTCGCCGAGGGCGTTCACGAGGGCCGCCGCGACGGCCCCGCAGCCGGCGCCCACCGGCGGTTCACCGATGCCCCGCGCGCCGACGGGCGTCTCGGGATCCGGGATGTTGGTGGCGTCGATCTTGACGGTGGCCGGGATGTCCATGATGGACGGCGGCTTGTTGTGGTGGAAGCGGCGCGCCAGGGCGACGCCGTACTGCTTGTCGTAGACCCACTTCTGCGAGATCGTGTGGCCCATCCCGAGCATCGAGCCGCCGAACGTCTGGCCGAAGAGGTTGCGCGGGTGCAGGATCGTGCCCACGTCGCCGACGGCGGTGTACTCGACGATCCGCCACGCGCCGGTCTCCACGTCCACCTCGACCTCGGCGAAGCCCGCCACGAACGAGTGGGTGTTGCCGTCGCGCTTGTAGTTGTCCTTGGCCACGCCGACCAGGCCCTGGCCGGCCACGACCTTCAGCGCGTTCTTCGTGAACACGTTGATGTCCTCGGGGCCCTCGTGCCCGTCGTACTTGCCGCCGAGCTCGATCGCCTTCTTGGCCACCTCGGCGAACGAGAGCGGGCCGACGCGCCCGTTCGAGACGCGGTAGCTGGCGGGCGATCCGCCGCGCATCCGGGCGGCGACCTCCTGCAGCTTGGTCTTGAGGTCCGTGGCCGCGGCGTGCGCCGCGCGGGTCATGGCGTGCACGGTCTGGCTGCCCGCCGACACGCACGACCACGGGAGGCCCTTGCTCGTGTTGCCCCAGACCACCTCGAACTGCTCCCACGGCGTGTCGAGCACTTCGGCGTAGACGCGCTGGCAGTCGATCACCGATTCGGTGCCCAGGTTGCCGATGCCCGAGTGCACTTCGACCTTGCCGTCGGGCCGCACGATGGCCAGCCCGTCGAAGCCGATCGAGCCGGCGGTGTAGGGGCCGACGGCGACGCCGAGACCGCGCACCTTCGTGCCCCGGCGGTTGCTCGCCGCCAGCGCCGCCTTCTTCTCCGCCCAGCCGAACAGCTGCGCGCCCTGGTCGAGGGCCTCGCGGACGTTGGCCTGCGTGACGTAGGACTGCTTCTTGGTCTGCGGATTGGGCGGCCCGTAGGGCGCCTTGCCCGCCGGGGCGTTGATCTTCAGGAGCTCCACGTGGTCCACGCCGAGCTTGCGCGCGGCCTGGGCCATGATCGGGTCCAGCAGGGCGTTCATCTGCATGCCGCCCGGCGACCGCTGCGACGTCCGCGGCGGCGTGTTGGTGAGCACCGAGATCCCGCGCCAGCGGAAGGTCTCCGGCTGGAAGTTGAGCGACGCCATCGCGCCGGCGGAGCGGTAGTCGCCCTGCGGGTTGTAGGGGCCGTTGTCCTGCACCGTGAAGAAGTCCATCGCCACGATGCGGCCGTCCTTGCGGAAGCCGATCTTGGCGCGGCCGAAGAGGCCCGCGCGGGCCCGGCCGATGTAGTGCTCCTCCTCGCGCGTGATGCGCATCATGCAGGGCACGCCGTTGAGCTTCTTGGACATCAGCGCCGGGATGGCCATGCTCTGGCTGCCCGGGATCTTGCTGCCGAAGCCGCCGCCCGTGAACTCGCTGATGAGCACGACCTCTTCCGGCTTCAGGCCCGTCATGCGCGCGATGTTCGGCACGGTCTGGGCCACGCTCTGCGTCGACCCGTGCAGGAACAGCTTGCCGCCCTGCCAGTAGGCCATGGCCGAGCGCGTCTCGAGGGGCTGATGGCCCGTGGACTGGGTGTAGAGCGTCTCGTCCAGGATGAGGTCGGCCTTCTTGAAGCCTTCCTCCACGTCGCCCAGCTCGAAGAAGTCCGGGGCCTCGCCCATGGGCAGGCGGCCCTCGGCGGCCTCCGCGAACTCGGCATCGGTCCACTTGATCGAGGCCACCTTGGCGGCCGGACCGCCGCCCGCCCACACGTTGCCCTGCGTCCGGGCGTTCGGGCTGCCCGGCCGGAGGCTGTCGAGCGGATCCACGACGAACGGCAGCGGCTCGTAGTCGACGCGCAGGAGCTCGATGGCCTCGGCCGCCGTCGCCTCGTCCACGGCGGCCACCGCCAGGATCGGCTCGCCCTGGTAGACGGGCTCGTCGGTCAGCGCGATTTCGGCCGGCAGCGGGGGCGGGGGCGGCGCCTGTCCGTCGGGCCGCGCGGGCGGCGCGGGCGGGGGCGGGAAGTCCGAGGCGCGCAGGATGCCCTTGACGCCCGGCAGCGCCAGCGCGGCGCTGTCGTCGACGCGCAGGACCCGGGCGTGCGGCATCGGCGAGAGCAGGAGCTTGATGAACAGCATGCCCTCGGCGCGGTAGTCCTCCGCGTACTTCGCGCGCCCGGTGACCTTCGCCACCAGGTCCGGCGTGGAGTAGTTCTTGCCGATGTACTTGTATTCGTTGGCCACGTTAGGACCTCCGCGCCAGGTCCGCGCCGTGCATGAGGGCGGTGAGAATCTTGTCGTAGTCCTGGCAGCGGCAGAGGTTGCCGGACACGCCGTGCGCCAGTTCCTGGCGGGACGGGTTCGGGTTGGTCTTGAGGAAGCCCACGGTGGCCATCACGAAGCCGGGCATGCAGAACGCGCACTGGAAGCCCTGCTCGTTGACCACGCCCTGCTGCACCGGGTGCAGCGTGCCGTCGGCCGACGCGAGCCCCTCGATCGTGGTGACCGCCCGGCCGCGCAGTGAGTGGGTCAGCATCGAGCAGGAGTAATGGGGCACGTCGTCCACCAGCACCGTGCAGGCGCCGCACTCGGCGCGGTCGCAGCCGAGCTTCGTGCCGGTGAGCCCGAGCTTGTAGCGGAGGGTCATCGCCAGGGTCTCGTTCTTCAGGACGTCCACCCGGCGGACTTGGCCGTTGACCGTGATCGAGATGAGCCGTTCGGCCGCGCCGGCGGCCGGCTGTCCGGAGAGCGACGTGCGGAACAGGTACGCGCTCGTCGAGACCGCCGCTCCTGCCGCGATCACGCCTTTGATGAAGTCGCGGCGCGTCGCGCCGCTGCGCGGGGTCTCGGATGCGGTATGGCCCATGTCCATGTCTGACATTGCGTTCCTCGCTTGACGTTGAGGGTGCGGTCGGGAATTGCCCGGCCGGAATAGTAACAGGATTTCCGCGCTGCGGAACCGTGCCGACAGCGCCGTTCCGGCATCATTTGAACGAACGTTCCATGCCCGGACGGTATGGCTCAGCCCAGCCAGTCGGCCCGCCACGTCGCGTCGAAGACGCGCAGCAGGTTGCCGCCGAGGAGCTTGCGGATGTCGTCGTCCGAGACGCCGTGCGCGCACAGGCATTCGACCAGCGCGGGGAAGTCCTGGATGCCGTTGAAGTCCGCCGGCTGGCGGTTGTTGTTGTCGGGCGGCCGGGCCAGCTCGTCGAAGCGGTCCGTGACGGCGCCGTACGGCACGGCGTCGGGGTCCGACGCGTGCCGGGGGTAGGCCCCCATCGTGCCCATCGAGTCGGTCGAGACGCCCACGTGGTCGATTCCCAGCAGGTCCACGGCGTAGGCCAGGCACCGCCACCAGTCCTCGAGCGTCGGCATGCCCGGGGTGCCGGGCCAGATGAGGGGCGCCCACGTGGTCACGCAGACCACGCCGCCGAGCGCGGCCACGGCCCGCATCTGGTCGTCGTCGATGTTGCGGGGGTTGTCGATGACGGCCCGCGGATTCGAATGTGACGCGATGGGCGGGCGGGTCGCCGCCCCGCAGGCGTCGAGGAAGGTCGTCCGGCCGGCATGGGTGAGATCGATCGTGATGCCGTAGCGCTCCATCTCACGGACCATCACCCGACCGAGCTGGCTGAGGCCGGCGTCGTGGCGTTCGAGGCAGCCGCTGCCCACCAGGTTCTGCTCGTTGTAGGTGAGCTGGCAGATGCGGAGCCCCAGCTGCTTCCACACGAGCAGCGTCGACGGGTCGGACCCGATGAACAGCGAGTCCTGCGAGAGGAGGACGTGCGCCATCTTGCCTTCCGCCTTGGCGCGCCGGATGGCGACGGGCGAGTCGGCCAGGCAGAAGGTGGGCTCGTCGTGAATCACGCGGAGGAACTCGCGGACCCGCGGATAGGTTTCGGCCGCGTCCTCGTTCGGCATCGGGATCGTCAGGCCCACGGCCGTGAGCCCCGAGCGATCCGTGCGGTCGGTCCGCCGCATCAGGTACTGGACGCACGGGTCGATCACGATCGAGTCGCGGTGGAGGCGGAGGGCGCGGTCGCTGACAGGCATACGGAGATGAGGATAGTGCACGTCGGCCGCCGGACCGGCCCGCACGACGGCTATCATCCCCGGCATGGCGTCTGGGCCCGGCCGGTGGGTTGCGGCAGTCCTCGTCGGGGCCGGCTGGTCGTGGCTGGCGGTGCTCGTCGCCCTGGGGCTGGCGGGCGGGCCGCCGAGCCGCCCGAGGTTCGAGGCCGCGGGCCTGGCCTTCGGGGCGGGCCTGGTGCTGGTGGCACTGGCGTGGGCCGGCCGCGCCGATCGCCCGCGCGCCCGGCCGACTCCCTGGTTCGTCTGGGCCCTGCCCGCGGCCGCCGCGCTGGCGGCGTACGGATGGACTCTCGCCCTCGGCCCGCTCTCGGACGATTTCGTCCTGGAGGCCTCGGCGAGGCGCGGCGATTGGACGCCGGAGGCGTGGACGTTCTACCGGCCCGTGCTGCTGGCGTCGTGGCAGGCGCTCGGCGGCGCGGGCGGGTGGCCGCTCCTCCATGCGCTCAACGTCGTCCTGCACGCCGTGAACGCCGCGCTTGCCGCGGCGCTCGCCTGCGGCTGGCTCGGCGCCGGTCCCGGCCTCGCCGCGGGACTGCTCGTGGCCCTCTTCCCGGCCGGCGTGGAGGCGGTCGCCTGGGCCTCCGGCGCCGCCGATGTGCTGGCGACGTGCTGTGTGCTGACAGCCGCGCTCGTCGTCCAGCGGACCGAGGCCGTGCCGCTGGCCGCCGCGGTGGCGTCGGCCGCCGCCGTGATCGGCGTGGGCGCCAAGGAGACGGCGGTCGTCCTGCCGGCGCTCCTGGCACTTGGGGCGCTCGTGGTCCGGCCGACGCGGGCGCAACGCGCCGCGGTCGGCGCCGCTGGGGCGTCGGTGTTCGTCCTGCTCCTCGTCCGCCTGGCGTCATCGCCGGCCGCCGCAACGCACCTCCAGCAGTGGCCGGTCGATCGCCGCGGCTGGAAGGACCTCCTGGTCAAGCCGTTCGCCGGGGTCGCGGTGCCCCTGCGCACGACCGACGGGCCCGGGCTCGACGCGTTCGCCGGCGCCGCGTGCCTGCTCGCGCTCCTGGCGGTGGTGGTCGTGACGGCCCTCCGCGGCGGCCGACGCGGGCCGGACGAATCGGCTCCGGCACCCGCCGTGTCGCCCCTGCGCATGACCGCGGCCGGGCTGGGCTGGACCCTGGCGGCGGCGCTGCCGCTGCTCACGCAGTTCCATGTGGCGCCTTCCCTCGAGGGCAGCCGGTATCTGTATCTGCCGGCCGTGGGCGCTGCCCTCGTCCTGGCCTCGGCCTTCGCGGCGTCCGGGCGGTGGGCCCGGGGGACGGCGGGCGCGGCCCTCGTGGGCCTTCTCGCCGTGTACGGCCTGGCGCTGGCTCGTGAACGGACGGCGTGGCAGCGCGCGGCCACGACGCGTGACGCGGTGCTGACCGACGCGGCGCGGTTCGTCGCCGCGCACCGCTGCGCCGCCCTCACGATCGACGGCGTCCCGGGTGACATCGAGGGCGTGTTCGTCTTCCGCAACGGGCTGCGCGAGGCCCTGGCGGACCTGGCATACGACCGGGACGGCGGCGGTTGCGTGGCGCGCTGGACTGCCGACGCACGACGGCTCGTGCCCACGCCCGGTCCCGTGCCGTGAACCGGCGCGGGACGGCCGACGAGTCGACGGCGTGTGCGGACGCGGCCGCCGCGCCCGTGGTCTCGAGAAACGCCGGCGCGGCGGCGCGGCCCGCGTGGCCGGCTAGTCGTCGTCGCCGACGACGTTGACGAAGCCGAACATCCAGTCGTTGAGGAAGTGCGTCCGGTTCATGCAGAGGACGAGATACCGGCCCGTCTTCAGGAACCGGTAGGTCATGAGCTGGCCGTTCGACGTCGCGCCGGCCGGGATCGTGCCGCCGTTCAGGAACTGCTGGCCGCCGGCGGAGGTGAGGCGCCCGGGCTCGGACCACACGCGGTTGTCCGGGTGTGTGTTGGTGACGTTGGGCGCGACGTCCAGGACGACCTCGCCCTTGCCGTCCTCCACCGCGTGCGCGCCGTTGGCGTTGAGCGCCGACAGATTGCACGGGTGCCCGGCCGGATCCGGCACGGTCGACGGATCCGGGCCCGGGCACAGGAACTGGCCGACGCCGTCGCGCGTGGTCTTCCCGCTCACGGCGTAGATCGCGAAGGCATGGCCGCCGCCGTGGATCTGAAAGGTGACCTGGCCGCCCTTGGCGATCGTCGTCTCCTCGGGCGTGAGGTGATGCAGCTGGTAGGCACAGGGATCGGCCGGCCCGCCGATGGCGCCGCTCTGGAGACAGGGCGGCGGGCCGATCGGCGCCGTGGGAAGGACGCCGAAGTCCACGGCGGCGTCGGCCGGGGCGCCGTGGTCGTGGTGGCCCTGCGGCTGGGCGGCGGCCGCGCCGGGAAGGAAGAGGAGGGCGAGAGCGAGAGTCAGGGGGACGAGCGCACGATTGGCCTGCATGGAACGCTCCTCTGGGGGCAGGCCCGCGTGGCGCGCGCAGGGCGCCCGCCATGCTACGCGATGCAGCCCATCCGTGGACCAGGGCTGAGGTGGAGACGTCGCGGCCGGCCCGCGCTACACTGCCCTCCGACTTCCGGGAGGACGCACATGAGCAGGGGTCTTTTCCTCACCGCCACCCTGGCGGCCGCCGCCCTCGGCGCCGCCGCGATCGCCCAGCAGCGCGTCCCCGATCCCGAGCCGCCGACGCGCGGCGTCCGGCCGCCGGCGGCCCTGCGCCCGCTCGTGGCCGGACCGAATGCCGGCGTCTCGACCGGGCACCCGCTCGTCACGTCGGCGGCCCTCGAGGTGCTGCAGAAGGGCGGCAACGCGTTCGACGCGGGCGCGGCGTCGCTCCTCGTCGGCGGCGTCGTCGAGCAGGACCTCTACAGCCTGGGCGGCGAAGGCCTTGTGCTCGTGTATCCGGTGAGCGAGAAGAAGGTGACGGCCGTCAACGGGCAAGGGTGGGCCCCGAAGGCCGTCGACGTGGACTGGTACCTGTCGCGCGGCAAGTCGCTCGAGGGAGCGGGGCTCGACCCGGCCGTCGTGCCCGGCGCCCTGCACGCGGCCCTGACCGTGCTCGAGACGTGGGGCACGATGAGCTTCGAGACCGTGGCCGCGCGCGCGATCGAGTACGCGCGCGACGGCTTCCCGCTGCGGCAGTCCACGGCCGACGGCATCCGACGCCAGCGCGAGTTCTTCCGGCGCTGGCCCGACAACGAGCGCTACTGGCTGAAGCCCGACGGGTCCTTCTACGATCCCGGCGAGACGGTGAAGCTGCCAACGCTGGCCCGCACGCTCACGCGGATGGTCGAGGCCGAGCGGGCGGCGAAGGGGAAGGGCCGGGCGGCGGGCGTGGCCGCGGCGCGCGACCGCTTCTACAAGGGCGACATCGCGAAGGAGATGGTGGCGTTCCTGCAGAAGCACCAGGCGCCGTTCGACCTGAGCGACTTCGCCGAGTACACGGCGCGCCTCGAGGCGCCGGCCTCGACGACCTATCGCGGCTACACGGTCTACAAGCACGGCTTCACCAGCCAGGGGCCGGTGCTCCTGCAGACGCTGAACATCCTGGAGACGTTCGACCTCGCCGCGATGCAGCACGACTCGGCGGACTACGTCCACACGGTGACCGAGGCGATGAAGCTGGCCTACGCCGACCGCGACACCTACTACGCCGACACGGCGTTCGTGCAGGTGCCGGCCGAAGGGCTGCTCTCGAAGGCCTACGCGAAGGCCCGGGCGGCCCTCATCGATCCGCGGCGCGCCTCGAAGGCGTTCATCGCCGGCGACCCGCTGCCGTTCGACTCGAAGGTGAAGAGCTGGTCCTACGCGAAGTACGACATCGCCGACGGCACGAGGACGCCGTCGGGCGACTTCGCGGCCCTCGCGGGCGGCGATCCGCGGGCGGCCGATGCCGCCACGCGCGCGCTGCTGTCACGTGGCCTCGACGCGGCCGGCGTCTCGAAGGACACGACCCACATGTCGGTCATCGACAAAGCCGGGAACGTGTTCGACGCCACGCCCAGTGGCGGCTGGGTGCCCGGGGCCGTCATCCTCGGCGACACCGGCATCGGCATGAGCGTGCGCGGCGAGCAGTTCTGGCTGGACAAGACGAGGGCGAACCAGATCCGGGGCCGCGCGCGGCCGCGCTACACGCTCACGCCGAGCATGGTGTTCAAGGACGGCCGGCCGCTCATGGCGCTCGGGACGCCGGGCGGCGACAACCAGGACCAGACGATCCTCGAGGCCTTCCTCAACATCGTCGAGTTCTGGAACGCCTGGTATCCGAACGTGCACAGCGCGCTGGAGTGGCCGCGGTTCCAGACCCTGCATTTCCACGGCTCGTTCTGGCCGCACGACGCGGGCTTCAACAAGCTGAACCTGGAGGCCGGCATCCCGGACGCCGTCATGGAGGAGCTGAAGGCGCGCGGGCACGACGTGAGCCGCATCCGGGCGTTCGGCATGTCGGGCTGCGCGACCACGGTGCTGATCGACCCGAAGACGTCGTCGCGCATCGCCGGGGCCGATCCGCGGCGGGACTGCTACGCGGTGGCGTACTAGTCTGGAAACCTGTAGGGACCAGGGACCAGGGACCAGGGACTAGGGACTAGGGACTAGGGACTAGGGCACGGGAACATGCCGCGCGCGAGGGGGCGCCAGGCCAGGCCTCGGGCGTCGAGGGCGGCGATGAGGGCGGCCCGCTCCGCGTCGAGGGCGGCACGCCGGTCCGGGTGGCGGACGCCCTGCTCGCACAACGTCTGCACGGCCCACGCCCCGGCGTCGGCCTGATCCGAGGCGGGCAGGTAGCCGAGCATCGCCAGGCCGTCGGCCGCCGCGTCGGCGCCGAGCGCGAGCTCGTAGAACGCCACGGCGGCCATGCGCCGCGACTCCTCGTACACCGGGTTGGTCGAGAGCGTGCTGGCGACGGCCCGGCCCAGCGCGTGGACGCGCTGGCGGGCGCGGGCCTCGCGCTGGCGGGCGAGCCCGTGGATGGCGGCGTCCGCGCTGGCCTCCGAGGCCGGGCGCTCCAGTTCGGCGAGCAGGCGCGCCCGGGCCTCGTCGGCGTCGATCTCACCGAGCAGGCGCACGGCGTCGTCCCCGACCGCCGCCCGGAGCGCCGGGGATTCCAGCACGGCGACGAGCGGCAGGACGGCGCGGCCGGCCGCGGGATCGGGACCGCCGGCCACGAATGCCGCCCACCGGACCAGCCGGAAGGCGTCCTCGCGCAGCGCCGGGGACTGCACGGCCGCCACCAGCAGCGGCCCGACGCGCGGGTCGCGCACGGCGGCGAGCACGCTCACGCCGCAGAGCGCATCGGCCGGGGCGGCGGAGGCCGCCAGCGCGGCCGCGGCGGATCGTCCGGCGTCGTCCAGGGCGGCCGCGCGCCGGGCCAGCGCGGCCGGCGCCTGATCGACCGGCGCGCAGAGCGCCCGCACCGCGTCGGGCTGCGCGGCGCCGACGGGGAGGCTCAGGGCGGCCGCGAGCACCAGCGCGCCCGCCGCGCCCGCCGACGCAGGGCGCCGGCGGCTACCGTCCGCCACCCGTCATCCGGAGGCTGCCGCCGAACGGCGTCGCGCCCACCTTGTGACGGGCCACGACCTTGGCGGACGCCGTGTCGATAACGGCCACGTCGGACTCGCCGTAGTTCATGACGTACAGCTTCGACCCGTCCGGCGAGAAGAGCGGGAACCCGGGGCCCTTGCCGATCGGGATCCGGGCGAGGAGCTGGCGCGTGCGCGCGTCGATGAGGGCCACGTCCTGGGTGCCGCCGTGCGTGGAGGCGGCGAAGCGCCCGTCCGCCGAGACCGCCATCCGGCCCGCGCCCTTGCCGAGATCCTTGAGCGTGTGGACGACCTCGTCCTTCGCCGAGTCGATCACGTGCACGGCGCCGTCGCCGTCGTCGTGGATCCAGACCTCGCCGTTCGGGGCGAACCCGACGCCGACAGGCCCGCCCTCGACGGGGATGATCTTCACGACGCGGTCGGTCTTCGTGTCGAGCACGACGACGCGGTTGTCGTCGCGCATCGGGTAGTAGAGCTTGTCGGTCTTCGGCTGGATGGCGAGGAAGTGGCCGCCGCGGAGCAGGACGTCGATCTTCTTGCTCACCGTGTTGGTCTTCGTATCGATGACCACGATGGCGGGGACGTCGGCGTTCTCGAGGCCCACGTAGAGCTTGCCGCCGTCGGTCGTCAGGGCCGAGCCGTGCGGCGAGGCCGACCCGTTCGGCTTCGACGACGTGAAGTACGGCGACTCGATCACGGTCTTCGGCGTGAAGGTCTTCGCGTCCAGCACCACGACGTGCGGCCCGTTTGGCACGGCCACGTAGTAGGTGCCGCCGTCGGGCGACGCGATGCCCTCGTGCGGCTGTTCGGCGGCCTTGAACGAGTGCAGGATCCGGCCGGAGGCCGGGTCGAGCTCGTACACCGTGTGATCCGTGTGACTCAGGACGACCACCGTGTGGGATTGCGCCGCCGCCACGGCGGGCAGCAGGCACGCCAGGCACACCATCGCGAGCGTCTGCGTCATTCCGGCCTCCTCTGGGACGAGAGGAAGCGGATGATACAACCTCAGCCGCCGGCCGTCGACGGCGGAGGCGGCGCGCACCGCTAGATCGTGACGAAGTCGTGCCCGCGCCTGGGGATCGTCAGCACCGGGCACGGCGCCCGCCGCACGACGTGCTCCGCCACGCTGCCGATCACCAGGTGGGCGACCGCGCCGCGCCCGTGGGTGCCCAGCACGATGAGGTCGACGTCGTGGGCGGCGGCGTAGGCGACGATGGCCGCGGCCGGGGCGCCGTGGGCCGTCGCCACCACCGCGCGATACCGCTCGCGCTCCTCGCGGGTCAGGAGTCCCGCCAGTTCGGCCTCGGCGCGCTGGACGCGCGCGGCGTCCCCGGCGGGCGACGACACCAGCGCCATCTCGGGGACGGCCTGCCATTCGAGCGGCTGTTCGACGACGTGCAGCAGGTGGAGCTCGGCGCCGAAGCCGTCGGCGAGCGCCACGGCGTACTTCACGGCGGCGGCCGCCGTGTCGCTGAAGTCGATCGGCACCAGCAGGCGCACCAGGGCGACGGCGGCCATCTCAGTTCCCGGCCGCGGGCGGCCTGACGGTCAGCACCGGACAGGTCGCGTGGCGGACGACGTGGTTCGTCGTCGACCCGAACATCCACTGGTCCAGCGCGCCCCGGCCCTGGACGCCCATCACGAGGACGTCGGGGCGGTCCTGCGCGGCCACCTCGAGGATCTGCTGCGCGGGATGTCCGAACACGAGGTGGTCGTGGACGTTGCAGCGGACGCGGACGTCGGCGGGGACGGCGGCGTCCAGGGCCTCGCGGGCGTGCTGTTCCCGCGCGGCCCGGAACGCGTCGGCGGCCGGCCCGCCCGAGTCGCCGAAGGGCATGGCTTCGGCCACCGAGACGAGCGTGAGCCGCGCGCCCGTGCGCTCCGCGAGCGACACCGCGTAGGCCACGCCCGCGGCCGAGGCGGCCGACCCGTCGTGGGCGCAGAGCACGTGCGTGAACCGCATGGCCGACCGCGCCCCGTCGCCGGGCGCGGCGCCGGGCACGACGAGCACGGCGGTCGAGGCCTTGCGGAGCACCTTCTCGGTGATCGACCCGAGCACCAGGCGCTCGAAGCCCCCGCGGCCGTGCGAGCCGAGGACGATGAGATCGGCCTTCCAGTCCTCGGCGGCTGTCAGGATCTCCTGGACCGCCGGCCCCTCGCGCAGTTCGGTGTCGATCGTGAACCCCGGCGATTCGACCCGGGCCGCCTCGGCCGCGAGGGCGCGGCGGGCCTGCTCGGCCGCCGACTCGTACAGGCGGGCGTTGCCCGGAACGTCGAGGAACGGCGCCGTGATCGGGAAGGGCGTCACGACGTGGAGCACGCGTACCTGGGACCCGTACGACGCGGCCAGCGCGGCCGCGACGTCGAGGGCGGCGGCGGCGAAGGTCGAGAAGTCCGTCGGACACAGCACGCGCCCGAGCGAGACCGGGGCGGTCGGGGCCATGGGGTTTCCCTCCTGGTGGACGGGACGAGTCCCGTCGTGCCACTCCGTGCCGTCGCAAGAGCTGTGCCTCGTGGTGGCATCATGGGGTGGCGGACTGGCCGCTGTCTGCGGCGCCGGCCGGATCGCGTGCGGCACGCGAGCGCTGGTTTCTTCGTCGGCGCGGGAATTCTCCGCCGTCCGGCGGCCTCGGGCGCGCGCGGTCGCGGCTGCTCCGGCGCGGCCGGGGTGGCATGAGTTTGGATATGGGCGTCGTACCGGGGCGGTGTCGCCGCATCCGGTTCGAAGCGGGGGAGCCGATGCTACCTGTCGAAGTCGTGTTTCTGAAGATGCGCCGCCTGCGCAATGCCGAGGACCGCATTCGCGAGAAGGCCCAGGAACTGCCCAGCGTCTATCCGCGGCTGGAGGGCTGCCGCGTGGTGGTCGAGGTGCCGCACCGGCACGTGCGTGGCGGAAAGCGGTTCCACGTGCGGGTCGAGATGGCGCTGCCCAACCGCGCCGACGTCGTCGTCGAGCGCGGGCCCGCGGGCCGGGCGATGCCGGAGGACGACGAGCGGCCGATGCGCCGCAAGGCGGGCGAGATCGACGGGGCGTTCACGGACCTGTCGGTCGTGATCCACGACGTCTTCGAGGCCGCCACGCGGCGGCTGAAGACGCTGCGTCAGCGCCGCCGCACCACGGCCCGTGCCCGCGCGGCGACGGGAAAGGCTCGCGCCGCCGGGCGCGCGCTGCGCAGCGTCGACTGAACCGGGCGGCGGCGCCTGCCCCCGCCTACAGGTGCGACGTCAGGACGTCGCGCGGGCGCAGTCCCGGGGAGAGGGCCGCGAGCACCCGATCCGCCGAGACCGGCGCCCGCTGGACGATCCCGTCGCCGAGCGCGTCGGTGATGGCCGCGAGCACCGCGCCGAAGCCGGCCCCCACGGGCGGCTCGCCGACGCCGCGCGCGCCGACGGGCGTGTCGGGATCGGCGATGTCCACGGCCGCCTGGTGCATGCCGTCGGCGGGGATGTCGAGGATCGTCAGGGGGCGGTTGTGGTGGAAGCGGCGCGCGAGCGCCACGCCGTATTGCTGGTCGTAGACCGCCCGCTGCGTGAGCGCATGGCCGATGCCGAGGCAGCTCCCGCCCAGGATCTGGCCGCCGAGGCTCCGCGGGTTGACCACGGTGCCCACGTCGGCCACGGCCGCGTAGTCCACGAGCCGGATGGCGCCGGTCTCCACGTCCACCTCGACCTCCGCGAACCCGACGACGTAGGAGTGCGTGTCGCCGTCGTGCGGGTAGGTGTCCTTCGCCACGCCCATCAGGCCCTGGCCGGCGAGCGCCGTGGCCGAGGCCGTCGTCATCGCATGGATGTCGGTGGGCAGTTCGTGCCCGTCGAACCGCCCGCCGCGCTCGATGGCCCGCCGGGCCGCCTCGGCGAAGCTCAGCCCGCGGCCGCCGGGGCGCGCCACGCGGCCGTCGGCGACGCGATAGTCCCCGGGCGCCCCGCCGAGCTCGAGCGCCGCCAGTTCCTGGAGCTTGCGAATCGCGTCGGACGCGGCCGCGTGGTTGGCCCGCGTCACGGCCTGGATGGTCTGGCTGCCGTCGGACGTGCAGGTCCACGGCAGGTGCCGGCTCGTGTCGCCCCACGTCACGACCACGTCGTCCCACGCCACGCCCAGCATCTCGGCCGGCACGCGCGCGGTGTCGATGACCGAATGGGTGCCGAGGTTGCCGTTCCCCGACTGCACGTACAGCTTCCCGTCCGGCTTGAGCAGCAGGATGCCGTCGTAGCCCACCGAGTACCCGCCCAGGAACGGGCTCACCGACAGGCCGACGCCGCGGACCTTCGTGCCCCGCCGCATCCCGCTCCGGGTCTTGCGCGTCTCCCAGTCGAAGAGCGCGGCGCCGCGATCGATCGCCTCGGTCACGAACGCGCTCGTCACGTGTCCGCGCGTGCCGTCGGCGCGCGGGGCGCCGTAGGCGGCCTTCCCGGCGGGCGCGTTCAGGCGGTGCAGGGCGACGCTGTCGATGCCGAGCCGCCGCGCGGCCTTGGCCAGGATGGGCTCGAGGATGGCGTTCTGCTGCATCCCGCCGGGAGATCGCTGCGAGGTGCGCGCGGGCGTGTTGGTGAGCACCGACAGCCCGCGGAAGCGCATGGCCTGCGGCTGGTAGGCGAGCGAGCAGATGTCGGGCGCCGCCTGGATGTCGTACTGGTCCTCGTACGGGCCCGCGTCCTGCACCACGTAGAGATCCACCGCCGTGATCCGCCCGTCCTTCGCGAAGCCCACCTTGGCGCGGCCGAGCAGGTTCGGCCGCGTCCGGCCGATGTAGTGCTCTTCCTCGCGCGAGATCCGCATCATGACGGGGGCGTTCGCCTTGCGGGCGAGCAGCGCCGGGATGGCCATCGAGTGCGCCCCCGGGATCTTGCTGCCGAAGCCGCCGCCCGTGTACTCGCTGACGATCACCACCTGCTCCTCGGGCACGCCCACCCAGGCGGCGACCGCCGGCCGCGTCTGCGACACGCTCTGCGTGGAGCCGTGCAGGTAGAGCGTCCCGTTCTGCCAGTAGGCCATCGCCGAGCGCGTCTCGAGCGGCTGGTGGTGCGTGGAGGGCGTGTGGAAGGTCTCGTCGAGGACGAGCGCCGCGTCCGTGAAGGCCGCCTCGACATCGCCGTACGACCACGTCCTTCCGTGGGGGCCAATCGGCAGGGCCCCGTCGGGCGCCTCCTGGAAGGCCTCCGCCGGCCATTTCACCGTGGCGACCTTGCCGTCCACGAACGCATTGCCCTCCAGGCGCGCGTTCGGCCCCCCGGGCCGCAGGCTGGCGATCGGATCGACGACGAAGGGCAGCGGCTCGAGATCGATCGCCACCAGTTCGAGCGCCGCCGCCGCGGTGGCTTCGTCCACGGCGGCAATCGCCAGAATCGGCTCGCCCTGGTAGACGGGCTCCATCGTGAGCGCCCGCTCGGGCGGCAGCCCGCCGTCCGGCGCGTGCACGGCGGGGAGGTCGTCGGCCGTGAGTATGGCCTTCACGCCGGGCACGGCCAGCGCGGCGGCCGTGTCCAGGCCTCGCACGCGGCAGTGCGGCATGGGACTGAGGAGCAGCTTGCAGAACAGCATGCCCTCCGCCCGGTAGTCCTCGGCATACCTGGCGCGGCCCGTGACCTTCGCCACCAGGTCGGGCGTCGTGTAGTTCCGGCCGATCAGCTTGTCTGTCGCCATGGGGGGAAGCTTACGCCTGTTGCGCCCCGGCGGATCAGCCGCTCGGGGCGCCTCACCGTCCGCCGGGTGCGCCGATCCGGCTGGCCGCGCGGTCCACGAGTGCCGTGTTCGCCGCGACCTTCGACGTCAGGAGATCGACCTGGGCCTGCGCCAGCGTCCAGTTCCCGGCCTCGGCGGCCTCGGTGACGCCGGGCAGGCTCATGGCGGCATAGGTATAGCGCGGGGCGAAGAGCAGGTGCTTGAACCACGGGCGGCCGGGGATGCCGGGCTCGTGGAGCCAGCCGCGCTCGAACGCGATGAGGTCCGCGTTGAGGGCGTCGGCCACGGCCGGGTCCACCCGGCCCGCGGCGACGGCCGCCGCGGCCCCCGCGCTCAGCCGATCGCCAGCGGCCGTCAGCTGGCCCACGGCGGCCGTCAGGGCACGGGTGTCGAGACGGGTCGCTGCGTCCGGCACCTCCGCCAGCGCGCCGACGAACCGCTCGAGCGCCCGGCCGTACGCGCCGACGTCGAGCGGCAGGATCTCGGCGTTCGCCAGCCGCAGGGCCATCGTGCCCCAGAGCTGGGTCATCAGGCGCCCGTACTTGAAGCCCGGGTCGCCGATCGTCGCCACCCACTGGTGGCTGTCGTAGGCCGAGTGGTACACGCCGTAGGGGCCGCCGAAGCTCATGTCGACCACGGGCATGCCCACGTGGTTGATGAACACCGTGTGATCCGACCCGCTGCCGATGCGGGTCACCACCAGCTCGCCGTCCGCCCGCGCGCCCGACGTGACGCTTCCGCCGCCGGCGCCCGCGGCCCGCCAGTGGTCGTACAACAACTGTCCGTCCGGCGCCGTGAGGTCGTGGGTCAGCTCCACGATCATGGGCGCGAGCGTGCCCACCGCCGAGAGCTCCAGGTTCGGCCCGGACGCCGCCGAGTCCACGTTCAGGTACGCCACCGCCTTCCGGCGCAGCTCGTCGCGGAACTGCTCCCCCCATTCGGTGGAGCCCGTGAGCGTCACCTCTTCGCCGTCCCACGCGCCGAAGACGAGCGTGCGCCGCGGACGGATGCCCTGCTGCTTCAGCGCGCCGAGCGCCTTGGTGAGCTCCATCATCGCAGCCGTCCCGCTGGACGGGTCGACGCCGCCGAACACCCACGCGTCGTGGTGGTTGCCGAGCACCACCCACTCGTCGGGCCGCTCGGCGCCGCGAAGGCGGCCCTCGACCACGTAGTTCGGCTGCACGTCGGTCTGCATGTCGATGGTGACGTGCAGGCGGACGTTCCTGCCGCCCAGGCGGTACTCGATGGGGAGCTTGCCCTGCCACGCCTCCGGCGCCGCCGGACCGCCGAGCTTCTCGAGGATCGGCTGCATGTCCTGGTGCGACATCGGGAGTGCCATGATCGTCGGGACCGAGACCGCCTCGGCCGCCGGAATCCGGCGCGCGCCGTCCACCGAGGCCCAGCCGGGCGTGAGCGGATCGCCTGGGACGATGTAGTCGTAGGCGATGCCCCCGCGCTGGAGGTGACTCGGCGGACCCCAGGGGCCCTTGGGATACACCTCGCCCTTCGCGTAGCCGTCCTCGGCCGGATCGGAGTAGACGATCATGGCGGCCGCGCCCTCGCGCTGCGCCGTCAGCGCCTTGAAGCCGCGGTAGCTGTAGGGATTCGAGTAGCGGACGACGACGATCTTGCCCTTCGGATCGATGCCGGCCTTGCGCAGGACGTCGTAGTCGGCGGGGTTGCCGGAGTTGGCGTAGACGACGGGCGCGGTGACGTCACCCGAGGCCGAGAACGACGTCCACGCGCCGCTGATGCCGGGCTGCGACGTGTCGGGGTCTTCGGGAATCGGCGCCTCGCGCAGCGACGGCGTGTAGCGGACGGGCGCCACCATTTCCACCGCCACGGTGCGCGGATTCGACGACAGCACGTCGTAGCGGTGGATCACGACCTCGTCGAGACCCTGGGCCCGCCAGGTCGCGGCGATGTACTCGGCGATGGCCTTCGTGCGCGGCGAGGTGGCCACGTGCGGCTCGCGCGTGAACTCGCGGTGCCACGTCTGGATGGACGCGGCGTCCGGCAGCGCGCGGAACCGGGTCTCGACGTCGCGCTCGGCCGCGGCCCCGGCGGCGGAGTAGCCGAGCATGGCTGCCGACGCGGCGCCCGGCGCGCCCGACGGCGTCGAGGCGCCCCCGCAGGCGATGGCCAGCGCCGCCACGGCCGGCACGAGCGGCGCGATCCGCCGCGCGGCGCTCATCGCGGCACTCCGCCGATGGCGACGAGCTTCGTCTCCAGGTACTCCTCGAGGCCCTCGGCGCCCGACTCCCGTCCCAGGCCGCTCTCCTTCCAGCCGGCGAATGGCGCCTCGGTGGCGTGCGGCGTCCACTCGTTCACGCCCACCAGGCCGAACTCCAGCCGCTCGGCCGCGTGCAGGGCCGTGGAGAGGTGGTTCGTCCAGATGTAGGCCGCCAGGCCGTAGCGCGTGCGATTGGCGAGGGCAATCGCCTCGTCCACGCCGTCGAAGGTGCTGACGGGCAGCACGGGCCCGAAGATCTCCTCGCGGTAGAGCGGCGCGTCGGGGGCGAGATCCGTGACCACCGTGGGCGCGTAGAAATAGCCGGCCGGCCGGTCGGCGGGCCGGCTGCCGCCGACGGCCACCCGGGCGCCGCTGCCGCGGGCGCCGTCCACCATCGCCTCGACGCGGTCGCGCTGCCGGGCGTTGATGAGCGGGCCCACCTGGGTGCCGGCCTCCATGCCGTCGCCGACCTTCAAGGCGCCGGCCGCGGCCGCGATCCGCTCGGTGAAGGCCGGGGCCGCCGACTTGGCGACGAGGAATCGCTGCGGCGAGACGCACACCTGGCCGCCGTTCCGGAACTTCGCGGCCGTGGCGCCCGCGGCCACCTGGTCGAGGTCCACGTCCGGGAACACCAGGACGGGCGCATTGCCGCCCAGCTCGAGCGAGAGCCGCGTCACGGTCTTCGACGCGCCGTCCATCAGGAGCTTGCCTACGCGCGTGCTGCCGGTGAAGTGAATCTTCGCCACGGCGGGGTGCGCGAGCATCGCCTGGCCCATGGGGCCGGGATCGCCGTTGACCAGGTTCACGACGCCCGCCGGCGCGCCCGCCTCGTGCAGCAGTCGCACGAGGTTCATGCCGCTGAGGGGCGTGTACTCCGAGGGCCGGACCACGATGGGGCAGCCCGCCGCCAGCGCGGCGCCGCCGGCCCGCGCGATGTTCCACGCGGGGAAGTTCCAGGCCGTGATGAGACCGACCACGCCGAGCGGCTGCTTCAGCACGAACATCCGCTTCGACGGGGACCGCGACGGGATGACGCGGCCGTACGCGCGCTTGCCCTCCTCGGCGAACCAGTCGAGGAGGTCGGCGGCGCCCAGCCACTCGCCCCTGGCTTGCGGGAACGGCTTGCCGCTCTCGAGCACGGTGGTCCGGCCGAGATCGTCGGCGGCGGCGCGCATTGCGCTGGCCGCCTTTTCGAGGACCGCGGCGCGCTCGTACGGCGTCATGCGGCTCCAGCCGTCGAAGGCCCGCCCGGCGGCCTCGATCGCGAGGTCGCAGTCCGCGGCCGTGCCGTAGGGCACGGTCGCGACCACGGCCTCGGTCGCGGGGTTCAGCACGTTCCAGGTGCCGCCGTTCGTGGCGTCGGTCCACTCGCCGCCGATCAACTGTCGATAGATGCTCATGCGCGTTCGTAGACGACCTGGCCGCCCAGGAGCGTCATCTCCACGGAAAGCTCCGACAGCCGCTCGGCGGGCGTCGTGAGGGGATTGCCAGTCAGCACGGCGAGGTCGGCCCACCGGCCTTTCGTGATGGTGCCGAGCCGATCCTCGAGGCCCACGGCCTCGGCGGCGCCGCTGGTGTAGGCGTCGAGCGCCTCGGCGGCCGTCAGCGCCTGTTCGGGCAGGAGCGTGCGGCCGTCGCGGTCCCGCCGCAGCACCGCGGCCGCCATGCCCGACAGGGGGTTGTCGTCGCCCACGACCGGCGCATCCGACGACAGGGCCACCGTCACGCCCGCGTCGAGCATCGCGCGCAGCGGATAGCAGCGCGGCAGGAGCGCGTCGGGCAGGTACTCGCGGAAGTTCCGCCCGAGCTCCAGCAGGAAGATCGCCTGCGGCACCGCGACGACGCCGAGACGGGCGGCGCGGGCCAGCTGCGCGGCGCTCGGCAGGCCGAAGTGCTCGATGCGATGCCGGAGGCCGCGCGGGTGCGGTCCGAGGGCCTCGTAGATGTCCAGCACCTGCTCGATGGTGACGTCGCCGATCGCGTGCGTCGCGATGCGCCAGCCCGCGTCGTGGCTCTCCTTGCAGAGCGCCTCCAGCTCGGCGCGGTCGAAGCGCAGGACGCCGCGCGTGTCGGCGTGCCGGTAGGGGAGGCTGAGCGCGGCCGTCGCGCCGCTCAGGCCGCCGTCGGCCAGGAACTTCACGGTGTCCACCCGCAGCATCGGCGAGACGTGGGGCTCGGGCAGCGGCACGGGCGCGGCCACGCCGTCCACGCGCCGGAACGGCATGACCGTGATCCGCGCGGGCAGCCGCCCGCCGGCGTCCATCGCGCGATAGACGGCCAGGAGCTCGGGCGCGACGCCGCAGCAGGCCGACATGGTGATGCCGAGCGAGAGCTGATGCCGCAGCGCGGCCGCGATCATCCGCTCGTAGTCCTCGGAGGTCGGCGGCGGCAGGACCCGCGTGACGAGGCCCATCGCCGTCTCGCGCAGGACGCCCGTCGGCTCACCGGCGGCGTCGTGGTCGATCTCGCCGCCCACCGTCGCCGCCGTCGCCGCCGTGATGCCGGCCGCCGCGAGGGCGGCCGAGTTGACGGCGTAGATGTGGCCGCACGTCCTCGTCAGCACCACCGGCTGGCCGGGCGCGGCGCGGTCCAGGTCCGCGCGCGTGGGCATCCGCCCCTCGGCCATCGCGGCCTCGTTGAAGCCGCGTCCCAGGATCCAGGCGCCCGAGGGCAGGCGCCCTCGAAACGCCGTGACCGCGGCGACGAGCGCGTCGAGGCTGCCCACGCCGCGCAGGTCCACCATCGTCGTGAGCAGGTGGCCCATCTTCCAGATGTGGGCGTGGGGATCGTGGAACGCCGGGATCACCGTGCGGCCGCCCAGGTCGAACGTGCGCGCGCCGGGCCCGGCGGCGGCCGCCGCGCGCTCGTCCCCGACGGCGGCGACGACGCCGTCGCGAATGGCCACGGTCGTCGCCGGGGGCAGTCCGCGGCCGGCGAGGACGGTCGCGTTCGTGAGCACCAGGTCGGACATGGACGCGCGCCGGCTACGAGGCCTGGGCGCCAGCCAGGCGCTCGGCCACGGCCGCCACCGACTGTCCCAGCGCGTCGAGGCCCTCGCGCAGCATCGCTTCGGGCATGGTCAGCGGCGGCAGCAGGCGGACGCCGTTGCTGAAGAGCCCGGCCCGCATCAGCACCACGCCGCGGGCGACGGTGCCCTTCACGATGGCCAGCGTGTCCTCGGGCGGCAGCGGTGTCTTCGACGCCTGGTCCTTCACGAACTCCACCAGCATCATCGGGCCCAGCCCCCGCACGTCGCCGACGATCGGCGCCGTCCGCCGCCAGGCGCCCATCACCTCCCGCATCACGTCGCCCAGCCGGCGCGCGTGCTCGAGGAACGCCGGCTGCCGGATGATCTCGACGGCGGCGAGGGCCGCGGCGCACGCGACGGGGTTGCCGCCGTAGGTGCCGCCCACGCCCCCGGGGTGCGCCGCGTCCATGATGTCGGCGCGGCCCGTGACCGCGCCGATCGGCATGCCGCCGCCGAGCGACTTGGCCGTGACCAGGAGATCCGGGACCACGCCGTAGTGCTCGCACGCGAAGATGCGCCCGGTGCGGCCCATCCCGCACTGCACCTCGTCGGCGATCATGACGATGCCGTGCTGGGTGCAGAGTTCCCGGATCCGCTGCAGGAAGCGGGGCGGCACGGGCACGAACCCCGCCTCGCCCTGCACCGGCTCGATGATGACGGCCGCGCACGCGGACGGGTCCACCTGCGCGACGAACGCCTGCTCGAGCTGGCGGATGCCGAAGTCCACGAACTGATCCTCGGTCATGCCCGCCGGCGTCCGGTAGACGTAGGGCAGGGGCAGGCGGACGATGTCCGGCGCGAAGGGGCCGAAGCCCTGCTTGAAGAGCCCGTACTTGCTCGTGAGCGAGAGCGTGAGCAGGGTGCGCCCGTGGTAGCCGCCCTCGAAGCAGATGACGGCCGGCCGCCCAGTGGCCTTGCGCGCGAACTTCACCGCGTTCTCGACGGCCTCGGCGCCGCTGTTGGCGAAGATCGTCTTCTTCGGGAAGGTCCCGGGCGTGATCTCGTTCAGCACCTCGGCCAGCCGCACCATGGGCTCGTAGGTCGTGACGAGCGAGCAGGTGTGGAGGAACTTCGGCGTCTGGGCCGCCACCGCGTCCACGACCTCGGCCGGCGCGTGGCCGACGCCCGTCACGCCGATGCCGCTCGCCAGGTCGATGAAGGTGTTGCCGTCCACGTCCACGATGAGCGCGCCGTGGGCGCGCTCGACCACGACGTCGGTGGCCCGGCCCAGACCGGACGGGAGGGCGGCGGCGCGCCGTTCCAGGAGCGCCCTGGCGCGCGGGCCCGGCACCGGCGTCGTCAGCCGCGCGTGGCGCCGCGCCAGCTCGCGCGAGGCGCCGGCGACGTCCTTGGCCGCGTCGAGCACGATGAGGGCGCTGTAGTTGTCGGACACCGGATCCTGCAGGTAGTCCTTGAGCAGGGCGCGGGGTTCGAAGCCGAGGCCGAGCTGCATGGAGAGCGTCGGGTCCTTCAGGCGGCCCGCGACCACGCCCGCGTAGTACTCCTCGGCCGTCATCTGGTGCTTGACGGCGCCGTACCCGCGGAGCATGCCGCCCGTGACCTGCCCCTTGAGTCCGAGGCGCCAGACCAGCTCCTGGCGCGCCGCGTAGAGCGCCGTGGCCAGACCCCGCCCGCGGTAGGCCGGATCGACGCCGATGTCGGCGCCGTACAGCCAGTCGCCGTCCGGGTCGTGTGACGTGAGCCAGCCGCCCTGGATGATGTCGGCGAAGGTGTGCCCGGTGTGATCGAAGTCGAAGGCCAGGCGGATGGTGGCGGTGGCGCCCACGACGCGGTCGCCGTCGAGCGCGACGAACTGGCCTTCGTCGAAGATCTCCTGGTGCTTCCGGTAGTGGCGGGCCTTGAAGCGCTCCTCGTCGGCCAGGGTCGGGAAGCACGCGAGCTGCAGCGCCTCGAGCGGCTCGGCATGCTCGGGCCTGGCGTGCATGACGGCCAGGCGTTCGTCGAGACGGCGGTAGTACCAGAACATGCCGCGATCCTACCAGCGGCCGCGACCGCGCGACAGCCGGCGCGCGCGGCGCGGCCGGCCCGCCGCTAACCGCGGGCCATGCTGGGGCGGCGGCCGCCCAGGGCGTCGATCACCCGGTCGATGTCGTCGTGGGTGTTGAAGACGGAGACCGACAGGCGCAGCCGGTTCTCGTTGCCGACGATCGTGGCCGCGATCCGGGCGTCGTGCAGGGCCTTGGCCGTGGCCGCCCGGTCCTTCAGGCCGAAGGCCACGATCGGGGTCTCGTTCCCGGCCGGCGTGAGCGGCTCGTAGCCGAGCCTCGGCAGCTCGGTCTGGAGGCGGGTCGTCAGGTCCCTGGCGTGGCGCCGGATCGACTCCAGGCCCAGGCGGTTCACGTAGTCGATCCCCTCGGAGACCGCCGCGGCCAGCAGCACCGCGATGCCGCCGGTCTCGTAGCGCGCGGCGCCCGGCAGGGGCTCCCACGTCAGCTCGGCCCGGTTGAAATTGGCCACCTGGCGGTGGCCGTAGCGGGTCGTCGGCAGCGCCGTGCCCTGGAGGTCTTCCTTCACGTACAGGAAGCCGAGCCCCCGTTCGCCCATGATCCACTTGTAGGTGCCGGCCGAGGCGAAGTCGATGCCCAGGGCCTTGACGTCCACCGGCACGCAGCCCACCGCCTGGATGATGTCGGCGAACACCAGCGCGCCCCGCGCGTGCGCGAGGTCGCTCACGGCCTTGCAGTCGTGCAGGAACCCGTTGACGTTCGACACGAGCGCCAGCGACACGAGGCGGGTGTTCCTGTCGATGGCCTTGTCCATGTCGGCCGGGTCGATCCTCCAGTTCCGGTGCTTGACGACCCGGAGCTCGACGCCCTGCTTCTCGAGTTCCTTGTACATGTAGAGCGAGGTCGTGAAGTGGAGCTCGTCGATGACGACGTTGCCCTTCTTCTTCGGCAGGTCGAGCCCCAGGACGACGATGTTCTCGCCGTCGGAGGTGCTGGCCGTGTAGGCGATCTCGCTGGCCGAGGCGTTGATGAGGGCGCCGTAGCGCTTCTTCAGGTCGGCCTGCCGCTCGCCGTTGAAGTCCGCCCGCCCGGGACCCGGCCCCTGGAGCCGGTAGGCCACGCCCTGCTCGATGGCGCGTGCGGCGAAGCGCCCCAGCGGGTGCATCGCGGCGGAGTTCAGGTACGTCTCCAGCGACGCCGACGGGAACTCCTCGCGGACCGACGCGGGGAACACGGCGCCCGGGCGCGCGGCCGGCTGGGCGGCCAGCGCGCGTCCGGACGTGACGGCCAGGGCGCCAGCGCCCGCCAGGAACTCACGGCGTCCAATCGAGGTCATGGGCACTCCTCCGGAATCGCGGCTGCGCCGCAACGCGGCGCCCATGATGGCACGGCCGGGGCCCGAGCGGTACGCGCCGGCCCCGTGACGGCTCGCGGCCGTCCGCCGGGCGGGTTTCGGGACAGAATGCCGCGTGCCCGTTCCCGCCGGAGCGGGGCTTCGCCGGCGCCTCACGCGGCGGGACCTCGTCGTCTACGGTCTGCTCTTCATCGGCCCGCTCGCCCCGGTCGGCGTCTTCGGCGTGCTCGACGCCCGCACCGGCGGCGCCGTCGCCCTCGTCTACCTCGCGGCCACCGCGGCCATGGCGTTCACGGCCTGGTCGTACGCCGAGATGTCACGGGTGGTGCCGCATGCCGGATCGGTGTTCGCGTACGCGAGCCGGGGCCTCGGCCGCACCGCCGGCTTCTTCGCCGGCTGGCTGGCGATGCTCGACTACGTGCTCATCCCGTCGGTGGCCTACCTCTTCTCCGGCATCGCGCTGCACGCCCTGGTGCCCGCCGTGCCGGCGTGGGTCTTCACGGTGCTGGCGTTCGCGGCGACGACGGCCCTCAACTTCGGCGGCGTCTCGGTGGCCGCCCGCGCCGGGACGGTCGTGCTCGTCGCGGAGCTGGCGGTGCTGGCCGTGTTCCTCGCGGCGGGCGCCGTCGTGCTCTGGCAGTCCGGTCCCGCCCGTCCCTGGCTCTCCCCGTTCGGCGGCCTGGGCGGGCTCGATGCGGCGGGCGTCATGTACGCCGTGTCGGTGGCGGTCCTCTCGTATCTGGGCTTCGACGCCATTGCCGCGTTCGCCGAGGAGAGCGAGGGCGATGCGCGCCACGTGGGCCAGGCGATCGGGTGGTGTCTCGGCGCCGCCGGTCTGGCCTTCGTGGCGCAGACCTGGATGGCGGGCGTCCTGAGCCGGATGGACCCGGCGGCCCTGGCCGCCGCGCCGGCCGGGCAGGGCACGGCGTTCTACGACGTGACCCGCGCGGCCATCGGCGGCTGGCTTGCGACGGTCGTGGCCGTCACGAAGGCCGTGGGTCCGATGTTCGCGGCGATGACGGGGCAGGCGGCGGCCGCGCGGCTCGTGTACGGCATGGCGCGCGACGGGCGGCTGCCCGGCGGCCTGGCCGAGGTGGATGCCCGCGCCGGCGTTCCGCGGACGGCGCTGACGGCCACCGCCGCGGCCACGCTCGTGGTCAGCGTGTGGGCGGCCCGGCAGCCGGATGGGCTCGGGACGCTCGTGTCGATCGTGGACGTGGGTGCGCTGGCCGCTTTCGTGATGCTGCACCTGTCCGTCGTGGGGTTCTTCGCCATCAGGAGAGAGGCGGCTGCCGGCGCCCTCCACGTGGTCGTGCCGCTGCTGGGGGTCGCCGTGTGCGGGTGGGTGCTGGTCGAGGCCAGCCGGCTCGCGCAGCTCGTGGCCGTGGGGTGGGCCGCAGCCGGCATCGTGGTGTGGGCCTGGGGCCGGGGCGGATCCGGTACGAGGCCGGTCTGAGGGGACCCGCCCCGATTGCTCTCGTCCGCCCGCGGTCCCGGCCGCAAGCCGCGGAGTGCGCTCAGTGCTTGCGTCCGCCGGGCCACCACCTCGGCCGGCGCTCGCGCACGTAGTGGATGAACAGTGCGCCGAGCGTCGCGCCGATGACGATGCCGATGATCGGAAGCACACCAACCAGACTGTCGAGGCTCATCTCACCCCCTCCGTAATCTTTCCGTGGTTCATACGGGACGAGTCAGCAATGGTCTTGCCACCATCGCCGGTCAGCGCCTCGCACGAATCGATCGATCTCGGCGGACGTACCCCCATCCCACTGGGAATCCTGCGCGTTGGCGTGGCGTCGCGCAGCGGTCACGTCAAGGCACAAGAAGGCCGGCCGGCTGGCACGATGCGTGGATCCCCGCTACACTGAGGCCGCATCATGAAACGTCACGTCATCATCGCCTTGGGTCTCATCGCCGGGTTGGGTGCTGCTGCCGTCGCAACGGCGCAGACACCTAGCCGTTGCGCCGACTGCCACTTCGCCAATCCGGGGTCCGTGTCCTCGGCCCACCTGTCCGAGTGGGACCTGTCGGCGCACGGGCGCAACAACGTCGGCTGCGAGACCTGCCACGGCGGCGACCCGCGGTCGTTCGAGCCGTTCGTGGCGCACAAGGACATGATGGCGCGGACCAACCCGGCCAGCCCGGTCTACCGTGCCAACCTGCCCCGGACGTGCGGGACGTGCCATACCGGCCCGCTCGTGGCCTTCCAGCGCAGCAAGCACTACGAGCTGCTCCGGGCGGGCGACAAGGACGTGCCGACCTGCGCGACGTGCCACGGCGAAGCCGCCGGCGTGCGTCTGTCGCCCAAGGCCCTCGAGTCGCAGTGCGCGCAATGCCACGGCGCGGGCAAGATCGCGCCGCACACGGACTTCCCGGCCACCGGCCGGATGGCGGTGGAGGGCCTGCGCGAGGCGCGCGCGCTGCTCAAGGACGCGCGGGCGGCCATTGCGCGGGTGAAGGACCCGGCGCGGAAGGCGGCGCTCGAGGCCGATGCGCAGCAGGCCGAGGTGCCCATCATCGAGGCCACGCAGGCCGGGCACGCCTTCGTCTACGACCAGTTGCAGGAGCGGCTCTCGACCGCGCGCTCGCGGCTGTCGGCCCTCTTCGACAAGATCGCCAACCCCAGCCGCTGACGGGCGGGCCGGTGACGCCGGCCCGGCCGAGGGCTCGCCGGGAGGGGCGCGCGGCATGCCGCGCGCCCCTTTCTCTTGTCTGCGGACGCGGCGCGGCGCCCTGCGGGCTGGCCGCCAGGCTGGAAGTGCGGGGCGGCGGCTAGGTGAGCGGCGCGGCGGCGGGCTGCGCGGCCGCCTGGAGGAAGTCGGCGAGCAGCCGACAGGCGTCGCTGGCGGTGAGGATGCCGGCGAGGCGGCCGTCATGGGCCACCAGCGCGGCATCGACCCGGCTGGAGGCCATCGCGCGCAGGACCTCGGCGAGCGGCGTGGCCGGCGCCACGCTGTAGGGCTCGAACTCGCACGCGTCGCGCACGAAGAGCTCGTCTTCCGGCGGGAGGCCCAGGTCGGGATCGAGCGCCCGCTTGACGTCGCGGTCGCTCAGGATGCCGACCAGCACGCCGCCGCGCACCACCGGCAGGTGGTGGATGTCGTGGTCCACCATCACGCTCCGCGCCTGGCGCAGCGGAGCGTCCTCGCCGATCACCGTGAGCTGCGAGGTCATCACGTCGCCGACCGTGAGCGTCTTCTGCATGGGCGCCTCGTACGACGGGGTCACGCGGTGACGAAGTCGTGCTCGTCGGGCCGGACCGTCAGGACCGGGCACGGCGCCCGGCGCACCACGTTCTCGGCCACGCTCCCGATGAGCAGGTGGGCCACGGCGCCGCGGCCGTGCGTGCCCATGACGATGAGGTCGATGGACTCGCGCACGGCGTAGTCCACGATCGTCGCCGCCGGCTGGCCGATCTCGGTGGCGACCTTCACGTCGAACTGCCGGTGCTCGGCCTCCGTCAGGAGCGCGGCCAGCCGACCGTCCGAGTCCTTGCGCGCTGCGTCGGTGAACTGTTCCTGCGAGACGGCATAGATTTCGGCCGCCCACGGCTGGTCGAACGGGCTCGGCACGGCGTGCAGCAGGTGCAGGCGGGCGGAGAAGCGCTCGGCCAGGGCGCGGGCGTAGCGCAACGCCAGGGCGGAGCAGTCGCTGAAGTCCGTCGGGACGAGGATGGTCTGCAGGGCAACCGTGCTCACGGGAACCTCCCCGCGGTCAGACGACCGCGCTGGCCGGCGCGGGCGCGTAGCCGCGGTGATCGGTCGCGCGCGGATGCACGGCGATCACGGGGCACTCCGCCCGGCGGATCACGTCGTTGGTGGTCGATCCGAAGGCCAGCAGGTCGATCGCGCCCCGGCCGCGGACGCCCATCACGATCACGTCGGCGTGCCCGGTCTTGGCGGCATCGACGATTCGCTCGCTCGCCTTGCCGATCGCCACCGTCTCGTCGACCCGGCACCACTCGCGCACCTCGGGCGGCACGGCGTCGGCGAGGACCTTCCGCGCGTGGGCCTCGCCCAGCTTCCGGTATTCCTCGACGTCGAGCGCCCCGAACTCGCCCGAGGCGGGCACGGGCTCGACCACGTAGAGCAGGGTCAGGTGGCCATCGGTCTCGCGGGCCAGCGACAGCGCGAAAGCGACCGCGTCGGCCGAGGCCGCCGAGCCGTCGACCGGACACAGGATGCGGGAGAAGAGCACGCCCGTCTCGGGCCGCGCCGCCGGCGGCACCACCATCACGGGGCAGGGCGCCTTGCGGACGATCTTCTCGGCGACCGACCCAAGGAGGAGGTGCTCCACCCCGCCGCGGCCGTGCGTGCCCAGGACCAGCAGATCGGCGGCGAGCTCGGCCGTCACCGCGAGGATCTCGCGTGCCGGGTGCCCGCCGCGGATCATCGTGTCGGCCACGACGCCGGCGTTCGCCGCGCGCTGCCGGGCGGCCGCCAGGTCGGCCACGGCCTGCTGGCGCTGCTCCTCGAACAGGCGGATGTCGACCGGGATCTCCCCGTAGGGCGCCATCACGGGCATGGGCGGATCCACGTGGAGCAGGTGCAGCGAGGCGTCGTAGTGTCCGGCCATCGCCGTCGCGTAGGCCTCGGCGTGGCGCGAGACGTCGGAGAAATCGGTCGGGCAGAGGATGCGGGTGAGGGTCAGCATGTCCCGATCTCCTTGGCCGCCGCGACGGCGGCGGCGACGCGGTCGAGGTCGAGCGGTTTGGCCAGCACGTCGCGGACGCCGAGACTGCGCGCCTCGGCCAACGCCTCGCCCGCCCAGTAGGCGGTCATCATGACGACCACCGCGTCGGGCCGGCGTTGACGGATCTCCCGCAACACTACCAGACCGGGCATGTCGGGCAGCTTGACGTCGAGGAGCACCACCGTGGGAGGCTCGACGGCGGCGAGCGCCTCGAGGGCCGCCGCGCCGTCGGCCGCCTCGGTCACCGCGTGACCGTCACGCGCCAGCCGCTGGCCGATCGCCCAGCGCAGTAGAGCCTCGTCGTCCGCAACGATGACGTTCGCCACATGCCTTGTCCACCGTTCCAGGGAGCAACGGTCGTGCCGGGCTCGCCGCGGCGCCGTTTGGGCCGGAACCGGCCGCGTCCGGCGCCTGGCACGCAGTTGTCCCCGTGACTGCGGGGAGAATTCCCGGCAACCCGGCCGGCGTCAGGCGGGCTTTTCTTCCGCCATCGGCCGGCCCATCTTGTCCAGGCCGAACTTCTCGAGGCGGTAGCGGATCTGGTCGCGGTTCATGCCGAGCAGCTGGGCGGCCTGCGTCTGGTTGCCCTGGGCGCGCTGCAGCGCCTGCACCACGAGGTCGCGCTCGAGGAGCTCCAGGTTCAGGCCGTCGGGAGGCAGCGTGAACCCGGTCGTCACCGGCGTGGGCGCCGCCAGCATGGCGAAGTGCTCCGGACCCAGGACGTCGCCATCGGCCAGCAGCATCGCGCGCTCGACGGCATTGCGGAGCTCGCGAACGTTGCCAGGCCAGCTGTAGGCCTCGAGTGCCTTGAGCGCCGCCGGCGCGATCGAGGAGACGTCCTTGCGGAACTCGCGGTTGTAGAGCGTCACGAAGTGCTCGGCCAGGACCGGCACGTCGCCCACGCGCTCGCGCAGCGGCGGCAGCGTGATCGGCATGACGCCGAGGCGGTAGTACAGGTCCTCGCGGAACCTGCCCTCGCGGACCGACTGCGTGAGGTTGCGGTGCGTGGCCGCGATCAGGCGGACGTCCACCTTCAGGTCGGTCAGGCCGCCGACCCGCTTGAAGGTCTTCTCCTCCAGGAAGCGCAGCAGCTTGGCCTGGAGGGTCGGGCTCATCTCGCCGATCTCGTCGAGGAAGATCGTGCCCCCGGCGGCGGTCTCGAAGAGGCCGCGCTTCTGCTGGCGGGCGTCGGTGAACGCGCCGCGCTCGTGCCCGAAGAGCTCGCTCTCCAGCAGGTGCTCGGGAAGCGCGGAGCACGTGATGTTCACGAAGGGCCGCGCCGCGCGGTCGCTGTTGTAGTGGATGGCCTTCGCGGCCAGGTCCTTACCGGTGCCCGTCTCGCCTTGGAGGAGCACGGTGGAGGCCGGGCTCGCCGCCACCTTGGCCATCACCGCCTTGACCGCGAGGATCGCGGGAGAGACGCCGATGACGCGGTCGAAAGCGTGGGGCTCGCTGTCGCGGGCGCGCAGGGCCTTCACCTCGCGCCGGAGCTGGCTGGTTTCGAGGGCCTTCCCGATGGTGATCAGCAGCTGGTCGAACTCGAACGGCTTCTTGGCGTAGTCGTAGGCGCCCTGCTTGATGGCTTCGACGGCGGTCTGAATCGAGGCGAACGCCGTCAGCAGGATGACCGGCACCGTCGGATGCGACTCCTTCATCTGCCGAAGCACCTGGAGGCCGTCGGTGTCGGGCAGGCGGAAGTCGAGCAGCACCAGGTCCACGGCGTCGCCGAACGCGGCGAGGGCCTCGGCGCCGGTGCCCGCCTCGATGACGTCGTAGCCGCGGGAGGCGAGGCGCTCCTTCAGGGTCCAGCGAATCAGCTGCTCGTCGTCGACGACGAGGATGGTGGCCGGGGTCATCCCGTCAAGTATAGGCGGGCCGGGCGGCCGGCTGCGGAGGTACACTCCAACGCCGTGACTTCCCCGCGCCTGGACGGACTGGACGGACTGGACGGCCGGCGGCTGGCCGTGGCCGCGGAGCTGGCCTCGGGCGCCTGGCCCGCCACCTGCGATCGCGACGGCTGCGAGGCGCTGCTGCAGCGCCTGTGCGACCTCGTGGGGGCGCGCCGCGGCGCCGTGCGCGTCGCGCACGGCGGCCCCGACGACTTCCACGCCGTCTGCGGACCCGCCGCGTCGCCGGGCGAGACCGAGGCCGTCGTCGAGGTCGCTCTCCGGTCCGGCGAACGGACCGTGGGCACGATGCAGGTCGCCAGGCCGGGCGCCGAGCCGTTCGGCGAGGTGGACCGCCTGCTCGTCGAGCTGGTGTCCCCGCGCTTCGCGCTCGCCATCGAGCGCCACCGGCTCTCGGCGGCCGAGTCCACGGCGCGCGCCGCGGCGGGCGAGGCGATCGCGCTCCTGCGCGAGAAGGAGGAGCGGTTCGAGGCGATGGTCGAGGCCGTCTTCGACCTCATCGGACTCGCGTCGCCGGACGGGCGCCTGCTCGAGGTGAACCGCGCCGCCCTCGCGGTCGTGGGCGTGGCGCGGGCCGACGTCGTCGGCCGCCCCTTCTGGGAGACGCCGTGGTGGGCCCACGACCCGCAGCAGGCGCGGCGGGTGCAGGAGGTCATGGCGGTCGCGGCCACGGGGGTCGCCGGGGGCTTCGAGGCGACGCACCTCACGACCGACGGCGACGTCGTGGTGGTGGACTTCATGGTGCGGCCGGTCCTGGGCGAGGGCGGCGCCGTGTCGTACCTGGTCCTCGAGGGCCGCGACGTCACCACGCGCTCCCGCGAGCACCAGCACCTCGCGCGGACGCGCGACGAACTGGCCGCGCAGGCCGACATGCAGGCCGGCCGGCTGGCCCGCGCCGAAGGCGCGCTCGAGGCCACCCAGGCCATGCACCGGGCCGTGGTCGAGACGATCGTGGACGGGATCGTCGTCATCGACTCGACGGGGACGATCCACTGGACCAATCCCGCGGCCCTGAAGATGTTCGGTTACGAGGCCGGCGAGCTCGACGGCGTCAACGTGGCCACGCTGATGCCGGGGCCCGCGTCGGCCGCGCACGGGCGCTACGTGCACCGCTACATCGCCACCGGCGAGCGGCGGATCATCGGCATCGGGCGCGAGGTCGTCGGCCGGCGCAAGGACGGCACCGAGTTCCCGATGTACCTGGCGGTGGGCGAGACGACCGTCGACGGCGCGTCGCGTTTCATCGGCATCGTCCGCGACCTGTCCCAGACCCGCCAGCTCGAACGCCTCCTGCAGGAGCGCCAGACGCTCGCGCGCATCGGCGAGCTGGCCGCCGTGGTGGCGCACGAGGTGCGCAACCCGCTCGCGGCCATTCGCGGCGTGGTCGAGGTGATCCAGACGCGCTTCCCCCAGGACTCCTCCGACCGGAAGGTACTCGGCGATCTGCTGGCGCGGGTGGACTCGCTGGACCAGCTGGTGAGCGACCTCCTCGTCTACGCGCGGCCCACGCCGCCCGTCTTCCGGCGGACCCGCGTGCTGTCCCTGGTGAAGGCGACCGCGGCGCTCGTCGGCAAGGACCCGGCCGCCTCGGACCTGGCCGTCGAGGTCACGGGCGACGACGACGAGCTGTGGCTCGACCCGGCCCACATGGGGCGCGCCGTGCTCAATCTGCTGACCAACGCCGCGCACGCCATCCGGCGCCAGGGTGTGGTACGAGTGATGGGCGGGCGCGACGACGCCCGCTATCGGCTGACCTTCGTGGACGAGGGGCCGGGGATGCCCGAGGACGTCCGGGCGCGGTGCCTCGAGCCCTTCTTCACGACCAAGACCCGCGGGACCGGCCTGGGGCTGCCCATCGCCAGGCGCGTCGTCGAGGAGCACGGCGGCGCGCTTTCGGTGGACAGCGGTCCCGGCCGGGGCACCCGCGTGACGATCGAGTTGCCCGTGATGGCGTCGGCTCCCGCGTCATGAGCGTGTAGAATTTCCCGCAGGGCCGTCCCGCCGCCTCCCGCGCGTGCCGGCCGGCCCGATGCCGTCGCGTGGTACGCGTTTCGCTGCCGTGTTGCGATCTACAGAGCAGGAGGCACCATGGGCCAGGCGGTGAAAGGACGTCGGGACCTCGACGCGGTCGTCGCCGCGGTGCGTCGGGAGTACGAGGAGATGCCGGGGCTGGCGCTGACGGTCGAACAGGCCCAGCGGCTCTGGGCACTCGAACCCCGGATGTGCGGCGCCGTCCTGACGCGGCTCGTCGACACCGGGTACTTGCAGCGGACCGACGGCGGGCGATTCACGAAGCCCTCCGCGGCCTGACGCGCCCGGCCGCGCGGCCGCGCGGATGGAACGGAGGCCCGCCGCCTGCCGGGGCCGAGGTGCGGTGCGCTCCGGGCCGGCGGGCCTGATCCTCCGCCAGGACGGCTCACGACACCGGACGCGCTAGCAGGATCCCGACGACCAGGGCCACGCCGAAGGACACGAGCCAGCCGAGGACGGCGAGCTGCACCGCCCGGCTCGTGCTCGAGTAGTCCAGGGCCTGGCGGATGGCCACCACCATGGCCGCCACCATCCACAGCGACGTCGCCGGCAGCACCAGCCAGCGCATCCCGCCGAAGACCTCGAACGCCCGGAACATGCCCGGCGCGGCGGCGAATCCGAGGGTGCGCAGCACCTCGCCCAGGTCGGCCGAGGTCGTCGGTTCCGGCAGGGCACGCGTGCCGAGATAGAAGATGAGCGCGGCCCACGTCACCCACACCACCAGGGTGCCCAGGGTGATGGCGGCGATGGGCGCCGCAGCGCCGCCACCGATGCCGGCGTTGCCGATCCCGGCGCCGATGCCGGCCAGGAGCACGACGAGGAACGCCTGCCACGTGGCGCCGCGGTCCCGTTCCACGTCCTCGAAGACGGCCGGATCCAGACCCAGCGCGCCGATCACCCGCCGAAGGAGGAGGGCCATGGCGTCAGCACTCCGCGTCGACGCGTTCGGGCGCCGGTTCCTCGTCCGCGTGCACGACGAGCGGCATCAGCTGGGCGTCGCGCCGCCGGGCCGTGACGGTGAGCACGCCGTGGCGGTACTCCGCGCGGGCCGACTCCGGCGCGATCGCCGTGGGCAGCGCGAGCTCCCGGGCCGGCGCGCCGGCGGGGAACTCGTCGGCGTGTACGGTGGCGCCCGGCGCGCGGTCGTGCACGACGGCGGGCGCCGACACCACGAGCACGTCCGGCGCGACCCGGACGTCGATCGTCCCGGGATCCACGCCGGCGAGGGCGATGCGTACCACGACCGTCTCGCCCTCCTCCGAGAGCACCACGGGCGGCTGCCAGTGGCCCTCGAGGCCGGCGCGACGTCCGTCGCCGGGCGCGTGGCCGCCCGTGCCGCCCCGATGTTCCAACAGCTCATGCGCGCGCGTGGACACCCGCTCCCGCAGCGTGTCGAGATCGTGCGCCAGCTTCTCGCCCCGTCCCACCTGGACTTTCATGGCTGCCTCCCATGACGAACGCCGCAAGCCTCGTGCCGTGCCCGTGTGCCGTCTCTGCGGGTGCGCCGCGTCGCGGCCGCCGCGCTGCCGCGAAGAAATTCAGGCGCCCGGGGCCTCGCTGTCGCGCTAGAGCGCGAGCTCGACCGCGAACGCCGCGGCCGCGGCGGCCAGTGCCGCGCCGCACACCACACGATACCGTCCCGCGCCGATCGCGACGGCCGCGGCGCTCTTCAGCAGCGTATTCGACAGGATCCCCACCACCAGGCCCCGCGCGGCCACGTCGGCGCCGGCTGTCGGCGCGAACACCCGGCTCATGGTCATCGTCAGCGCGTCGACGTCGGTCAGGCCCAGGACTGCCGCGGCCCCGTGCAGCCCGGCCTGTCCGAACCACTCCTGGGCCTGCGCCGCCGCGTAGAGCACCACCTGGAACAGCACCGCCATCTGGAGCGCCGCCCCGACGCGCAGGGGATTCTCCACCGTGGGCGTCTCCACCGCGTTCCGCGGACCGTGGCGGACCTCCCAGAGCGCGGCGGCGGCGAGGATCGCGGCCGGCGCCAGCAGCCATGGCGCCAGGGCCGCGGCCAGCGGCGGGTGCAGGATGGCCGAGGCGAGGAGGACGCGGGGGAAGAGCATCAGGTTCGCGGCCAGCGCCCCGACCGCCAGGGCGCACCCGGCCTGCGGTTCCGATCGGCTCGTCCGCGCGAAGGTCACCGTCACGTTGGTGGACGAGATGAGACCGCCGAGCGCGCCGGCCATCCACTGGGCGCGCTTCGGGCCGACCGCGCGGCGGGCGATGTGCCCCACGAATCCGAGGCCGCTGAAGAACAGCACCAGCCCCCACAGCTCCCGGGGGCGGATGCCGGGCGCCGGCCCGAACGGCCCGGCCGGGAGCATGGGCAGCACCACGAGCGCCATGGCGGCGAAGCGGATCCCGGCTCTGAGCTCGGTCGCGTCGATGCGCGCGGCGAAGGCGTGCAGGCGCGACTTCTCGACCAGCACGAGCCCCGTGGCCACCGCCACGCCGCCGGCCACGGCGAGCTGGCCCAGGCCGGCCAGCGTGCCCGCGCCCAGGACGACGAGCGCCGCCACCTCGGTCGTGCCGTCCACGTCGTGGCGGCTGGCCATGACGTAGGCCGCCGCGATGAGCGCCGCGGTGCCGGCCGCGAGCGCGATGGCCAGGCCCGGGGCGCCGGCCGCCGTCAGGCACCCGGCCAGGCCGCCGGCGAGACCCACGAGGCCGAACGTCCGGATCCCGGCAAAGCGCGCCGCGGGGCCCGCGGCATGGCCCGACCACTCGCGCTCGAGCCCGACGACGGCGCCGCCGAGCGTCGCGATCCCCAGCGAGGCGAGCATCTCCAGCGGCGTCATCGGCGCGGGTCTCCCTTCAGATCGTAGCGCTCGCGAATCGCCGCCACGACGGCGGCGGCCGCGTCGGGTGCGCCGTGCAGGGCGTACGCCCGTTCCACCTCCCGGACGTCGCGGGCGAGCGCGTCGTCGCGGAACACGTCGGAGAGCCACCGCGAGAAGTCGTGGTGCCGGAGGTGGTGATCGAGCGCCTCGGGCGGCAGCTGTTCGAGCATGGCCGCCAGACCCGCGAGCGACGCCGCGGCGGGGAGGCCGGGCGCGAAGCTGAACACGAACCGCTCGGCGCGCGGTACCGGCAGGTCCGCGTACTTGTGCCGATGACGCACGTGCGCCGTGAGACGGGGCGCCACGGCGAAGCGCACGATGCCCCGGTGCGCCTCCTCGGCCGGCGGCAGGAGCACGGCTTCCGACACGCTGAGGGACGCCAGCGTGGCGGCCAGGGTCCCGGCATTCACCGCGGTCCAGCGCGCCAGGGCGGCGGCTTCGCGCGGGTCCGTGTGGCGCGTGGCGATGACCACGCCCATCTGGCGCATCACGGCATCGCCGAGGTCGGCCGGGCGATAGGTGACCAGCGTGTAGCCGCCGTGAGAGAGGTCCTCGACGACGGCGGGGCCGAGGTGGCGCAGGAAGTAGTGGGCTTCGTCGACCACGATCCGGTGGGGGAGTCCGCCCTGCCCGCGAAGCCTGGCCAGGGCCGGCAGCAGGTCCTGGATGCCCTCGAGCTTCCGGGCGTGCGGCATGTGCGAGAGGTCGATGACGAGTCCGCTGTCGGGGAACCGGAACGCGCGTTCGAGATCGCCCGGGCCGGGCACCCGGTCCTCGTCGGCGAGCCGGACGCCCGGCAGCGCCTCGAGCGTGCGATAGTCGCCTTCCGGATCCACGACCGCCACGGAGTAGCGCGCGAGCATGAGCTGCTCGGTCAGGAGGCCGGCCACCCACGATTTCCCCGACCGCGGGTCCCCGCTCACGAGCACGTTCCGGTCGCGCACGCTGAGCGTCAGGGGCGTGCCGTCCGTCTCGGTGCCGACGAGCACGCGCCGGCGGCCGTTCGGCGCCGGCAGGTCGCGTTCGGCCAGACGCGCCCGGAGGAACCCCGCGACCGACGGCGGTCCGCCGCCCTCCAGCACCAGGTCGGCGGCGCGCGTGAGCGCCGGCGAGCCCCAGGCGACGGCCACGCCGACCTCGGCGGCCTGCAGGAGCGCGTGGTCGTTCTCGGCGTCGCCGATGGCCAGCGTGTTGTGGGACGAGAGCCTTAGCGCGGTCAGCGCCTCGCCGAGGCCCGTGGCCTTGCTGACGGCCTGAGGCAGCACCATGAGACGGCCGCGGTTGAACGCCAGGACCAGCGGCAGCTCCAGCGCGCGAATGACGTCCAGCACCGCGGCGGCGTCGGCGGCCCCGGTCTCCACGACGCAGTCGCCCTGGCGTGCGCCGACGCCGCGGCGGCGCAGCTCGGCCAGGAACTCCGGCGGCGGCGCGGCGTGCAGGCGGCTGGTCCGGCCGCTGGCGGGGAAGGCCAGCACGGCGCCGTTCTCGGCGACGACGGCCTCGGCGAACTCGAGGTTGGGGCTTGCGTGCCGCAGGTCGCTCAGGATCCGGCCGGTCACGAGGATGACCGGGATGCCGGCGGCGCGCGTGGCCTCCAGCGCGGCGCGCACGCCGGGGTCGACGACGCCGTCGACGGCGATCGTCCCGTCGAAATCGACGGCGAGTACCCCGTAGCGCATGAGTCCCCTCCCCCGGCCAGGGGCAAGTCGGGTGCCACCGTCAGAGCCAGGCGCGGGGGACACCTTGGCTGGCGGACCGGCCGCGGACCGCGGGTTTCTCCGCCCGGGCGCGAAGTCGACCGCGCCAGCTCGACGCCAGGATTCGGCGCGCGCCGGAGGGAGGCGGGACTATGATGGCTGTCGCGCTGATTCCGAGGAGGGCCCCGTGGTTCGAACGATCGCCCGTCTGTCCGTCTGCGTGCTCCTGGCCGCGGCTCCGTCCGCCGCGTGGGCCCGGCAAGCCGCCGCTCCGGCCCCTGGGCAGAACGTCATCGCCGACGTGCGTGCCGCCATTGCCAAGGGCGACTTCGCCCTCGGCGAGCGCACGCTCGAGGCCTACAGGAAAGACAAGGGCACCACGCCCGAGGCGCTCGAGGCGCTGTCGTGGCTGGGCCGCGGGGCGCTTGCGGCCAAGATGCTCGACAAGGCCGACGACTACGCCACCCGGACCTACGACCTGTGCCTCGCGGCCCTGAAGTCGCGGCCGATGGACGCGGAGCCGCGACTGCCCATCGCCATTGGCGCCGCCATCGAGGTCCGGGCGAACGTCGCCGCCGAACGGGGCGCCCGCGCCGACGCCGTGCAGTTCCTGAACGAGGAACTGGCAACCTACCGCGGGACGTCGATCCGGACGCGCATCCAGAAGAACATCCACCTCCTCTCGCTCGACGGCAAGCCGGCGCCGGCGCTCGAGGTGGGCGAAGCCCTCGGCGCCACCAAGCCGATGCCCCTGGCCTCGCTCAAGGGCAAGCCGCTCGTCCTCTTCTTCTGGGCGCACTGGTGCCCGGACTGCAAAGCCATGAGTTCCGTGCTCGAGACGCTCCAGTCGCGCTACGCGGGGCAGGGCCTCACCATCGTGTCGCCCACGCAGCGCTACGGGTACGTGGCCGCGCGCAAGACGGCGCCCGCCGCCGAGGAGATGGCCTACATCGCGCAGATCCGCGACCAGTTCTATCCGTGGATGGCGAACGGCCAGGTGCCGGTCAGCGAGGAGAACTTCAAGAACTACGGCGCCAGCACGTCGCCCACCGTGGTGCTCGTGGATCGCGAAGGCATCGTGCGGCTGTACCACCCGGGGCAGATGAAGCTCAACGAGATCGAACCGCTCGTCAAGGCGATCGTCGATCGCAAGGCGACCGACCAGGCGCCGTAGCCGGACCGGGCGGGTGCCCCGTCGGCGTCGCGGTCAGCGTGCCCGCCGCTTGAAGGCGAGGCCGGACCACGTGTCGTCGATCCGGCAGACCTTGAAGTCGACCAGCCCGGCCGCCAGCCCGCTCTCGCGCACGTCGTTGCCATTCAGGTCGGTCCGCACGCCGGATGCCGCCTTGGGCCAGGCCAGCCATGCCACCTCGGTCGTGAGGCGGCTGGACAGGGCGGCCAGCGCGGCCTGCAACTCGCGGCGCGAGGCGACGAACCAGACGAAGCGCGCTGCGCCTTTGCCGGCCGATGCCGTGAGCCGCGCCCCCGCGGGGAGCGCGCCGAGCGTGGCCGCGAAGCCGGCCGGCGCGCCGATCACGGCCACGCGTTCCCCGGCCGTGATGCCCAGCTTCTGGGCCACCGACCGGCCGGCATAGAGGGCGTCGGACGGCACGACCGGCCTGGCCGGCACGGCCGCAAGGGCGCGCGGAAGCGCCGTCTTCACGCGGCCCCAGGTGGTGTAAGCGGCATCGGGCAGGATCCCGCGCATGCGCGCCACCACCTCGGGCTCGCCGCCCACGAACGCCAGGGCCCGGTGGCGAGTGGCCGGGCTGGACCGGAGGGCCATGGCCACCTCCCGCCCGTGCGAGGGCCGGCGCGAGAGGTCGATGAGGAACACCTCGGCGCTGCCGGTCCTGAGCGCCCGTATGAGCGCGGTGCCGCCGACCCCGGGCAGGTACACGGCCTCGTGGCCGAGCGCAGCCAGCGCCGCGACCCGCGACGCGGCCTCCGCGGCGTCCCAATGGACGAGATGCACCCGCACGTCGTGCTCCGTCAGACCAGCGTGGCCGTGAGCGTGACCTCGTTCGCGGCGAGGGCCCGCGAGATGATGCAGCCGGTCTTGGTCGCCTCGGCGAGCCGCTGGAACGCCGAGGGGTCCACGCCTGGCACCTCGGCCACGACCTCCAGGTCGATCCGCGTGATCTTGAAACCCAGGTCGTCCTTGCCCAGGTGCACGCTGGCCGTGGTCCGCACCGACGTGGCGGGATGGCCGGCCTGCGCCAGGTCGTTCGCCAGGGCCATCGAGAAGCAGCCCGCGTGCGCCGCCCCCAGCAGTTCCTCGGGATTGGCGCCGACGCCGTCCTGGAACCGGGTCGCGAACGAGTACGCGCCCTCGTAGGCGCCGCTGCCCAGCGCCACGCGGCCCGAGCCCCCCATGAGATCTCCCCGCCATTCCGCCGTCGCCGTCCGCGCCATCGTCGCTCTCCCGCCGCACCTCGCGCCCGTGGATCGGGCCATCCGGCGGCATCGGCGGAGCGTACCACGGCGTACGGCCGCTCGACCGGGACGCGGCGGGCGGGAGCGGGGAGCGGCTAGCGCGGAGCGGCGGGCGGGAGATCGCGGATGATGAAGAGCTTCTCGCCGGGCTTGATCATGCCCAGGTCGCGGCGGGCGAGCTCTTCGATGGTGGCGGGGTCTTCGCGGTAGCGCCTGGCCTGCTCGAGGAGCCGCTGGTTCTCCAGGCGCATCGCCCGCACCTGGGCCTCGAGCGCCTGGCGCTCGTCGCGCGCGCGCATCAGCTCGAACAGTCCTTTTTCGCCGGCGATCGCGTCCACCAGCACCACGCCCGTCACGATCACCAGCGCGATCCGGATCAGCCGGCGGCCGCGCGCCATCGCCGGCGGAGCCGGGGCGGCGCTCTCGACGTGTGGCGTGTCCTGATCCATGGGCGGATGACAGAATAGCGGGTGTCGCGGCGAAGTACAAGGCCAGAGTACCGCGCCGTCCCCAAAAGTACAAGACTTCCCGGACGAGTACAAGTGGAAAACGCGTCGTCCCTCTGCATCGTGCTCTCGACGTGGCCCGCCGACGCGCCGGTCGAGCCGCTCCTCCAGGCGCTGGTCGGGGAGCGCCTGGCGGCCTGCGTGCACGTGGCCGACGCCGGCACGTCCACCTACCGGTGGGACGGCGCGGTGGCGTCGGCCCGCGAGCGTCCGCTGGCCATCAAGACGACGCGGGGCGGCCTCGCGGCCCTCGAGACGCGGTTCCGGGCCCTCCACCCGTACGACGTACCGGAATGGCTGGTGGTGCAGGCCGACGGGTCGGCCGACTATGCGGGCTGGATTGCCGGAAGCGTCGGGCCGGCGACGCCCTGAACCCCGGGCCGCCGCTCAGCCGAGCGCCTGGGACAGGTCGTCGACGAGGTCGTCGGCGTCTTCGATGCCGACCGAGACCCGCAGCAGCCCGTCGGTGATGCCGAGCGCGGCGCGACGTTCGGCCGGCACCGAGGCGTGCGTCATGATGGCCGGGTGGGAGATGAGGGTCTCGACGCCGCCGAGGCTCTCGGCGAGCGCCATCAGCCGGACGCGGCCCAGCACCTCGCGGGCCCGGTCGATCGATCCGACGTCGAAGGAGATGAGGCCGCCGAAGCCGTGCATCTGGCGGGCCGCCAGCGTGTGGTGCGGGTGCGACGGCAGGCCGGGGTAGATCGTGCGCACCACCCGCGCGTCGCCAGTCAGGAACTCCGCCAGCCGCATGGCGTTGGCGTTGGTCCGCTCCATCCGCACCGGCAGCGTCTTGGTGCCGCGCAGCACGAGCCAGGCGTCCATGGGGCCGAGGATCGCGCCCGCCGCGTTCTGCACGAAGCGCATCCACTCGACGTCGTCGTCGTGGCGGACCACGACGATGCCGCCCACCGAGTCGCTGTGGCCGTTGAGGAACTTCGTGGTGCTGTGCAGCACGATGTCGGCGCCGAGCGTGAGGGGCCGCTGGATCGACGGGCTCGCGAAGGTGTTGTCCACCACCATCCGGACGCCGTGGCGGTGCGCGATGTCGGCCGCGGCCGCCAGGTCGGTCACCGAGAGCATCGGGTTGGTCGGGGACTCCACGAACAGGTAGCGCGTCGTGGGCCGGAACGCCGGGGCGATGGCCGCCAGATCCGACGTATCCACGTAGGAGAAGTCCAGCCCGAACTTCCGCCGCACGCGCTCGAACAGGCGGTAGGTGCCGCCGTAGGTGTTGTCGCTCACGACGACGTGATCGCCGGCCGACAGCCGGGTGAGCACCGCGTCGATCGCGGCCATGCCCGACGCGAAGGCGAACCCGGCGGCGCCGGCCTCGATGGCGGCGACGTTGGCCTCGAGCGCCATCCGTGTGGGATTCTGCGTGCGCCCGTACTCGAAGCCCTTGTGCTGGCCCAGGCCTTCCTGCACGTAGGTGGACGTCTGGTAGATCGGGGTGATGATCGCGCCGGTGACGGGATCGGGCTGCTGGCCGGCGTGGATGCAGACGGTCGCGAAGCGGGCGGACGCAGGCAGTTTCACGGTGCCGAAACGTTACTCTGATATCATTCGCGCTGGCAATCGGTCGCGCGGTACCGCACCGCCTCGCGCGCCCCGCTGATGCCCATTCCCGTCTCACGTCCGCTCTTGTCCGAGGCACCGCGTCCCCCGTGGACGCGCGTGCTGCGCTGGCTGCGCACGACGCTTGCCGGACGTCTGCTGCTCGTCGGTCTCGCCGCCAAGGTCCTCGAAGCCGCCGGCGCCGCCGCGGCCGGCGGCCGGCCCGCCTGGGTGCAGGCGCTCGACGCCGCCGGCACTCTGGCCATCGTGCTCGTCGCCGGCTACCTGGCCGCCCGCGGCGCGGCCTGGATGCGCCGACGGCTCCTGTGGCGGGTGCGCCGGAAGCTGATCCTGTCCTACGTGTTCGTCGGCCTCGTGCCGAGCCTGCTCATCGTCACCTTCTTCCTGACGGCCGGCCTGCTGCTCGTGCGCAGCGTCGCCAGCTACCTGGTGCAGACGCGGCTGGCGGCCCAGGCCGAACAGGCGCGCTTCCTGGCCCAGACGACGCTGCTCGAGGTGCAGCGGGCCACGTCGCCCGCTGCCGTCCGCGAGACCCTGGAACGCCAGCAGGCCAACGCGTCCGGCCGCTATCCGTTCCTGTCGATCGCGATTGTGCCGGCGCGGGACGTGGCCTGTCCCGGCGGCCCTGGCCCGGCGCCTCCCGGCCGGACGCCGCCCGGGGCGCTGCCCGTGACCGTGGGCTGGACGCACGTGGCGCCCCCGTCCGAACTGCCGCGGTGGATCACGTGCGAGGGCACGGCGGGCCTGGTGGCCTACGACGCGGCGTCCGAGGAGGCGCGGGCGCGCGGCGTCACGGACATCCGGCTCGTGGCCCGCGCCGCGGCCGTTCCCGCGACGCGGGCGCCCGGCTGGGCGGTGGTGCTGGACCTGCCGATCTCCGACGCCGTGGAGCGCCGGCTCCAGCAGGAAACGGGCATCCAGTTCGGGGCGATCACCGACACGCCGGAGGACACCACCCCGCCGGTGACGGCGCGCGGCCGCGCGCTCGACGCGCGGCCCGTCGTCGATTTCGGGTCGGGCGTGGTCGCGCAGCTCCTCCGGCGCTGGGTCGTGGTCATCGAGCACCGCGACTGGCGCACCGGCGCCACGGGCTCCCTCACGATGATGCTCGCGATGAACCTGGTGGACATGTACCAGCGCATCGCGTTCCAGTCCCAGCTGAGCACCGCCCTGAACGGCCTCGCGCTGGCCGTGCTCGGAGTGCTGGGCGTGCTGTTCCTGGTGATTCAGGGCGTCGCGCTCGTGCTCGGGCTGACGCTGGCCCGCCAGATCACGGGCGCCGTCCACGATCTCTTCACCGGCACCGAGCACCTGCGCAACCGCGACTTCACGCACGTGATTCCCGTCCGGGCCCGCGACCAGCTCGGCGAGCTGGCCGACTCCTTCAACGTGATGACGGGCGAGATCACGCGCCTGCTCACGGACGTCGCCCAGAAGGAGCGCCTCGAGCAGGAGTTCGCGACGGCGCGCGAAATCCAGATGAAGCTGCTGCCGCACGGGCCGCTCGCCGTGCCCGGGCTGGCCGTCTCGGCCTACTGCGAACCGGCGCGCGAGGTGGGCGGCGACTACTACGACGTGTTCCCGGTGTCCGACGGCGTGGTGGGGTTCCTGATCGCCGACGTCTCGGGGAAGGGCGTGGGCGCCGGGCTGTACATGGCGCAGCTCAAGGGCCTGGTGCTCTCGCTCGTGCGCCAGCACTCGTCGCCGCGCGACCTCCTCGTGGCCGTGAACCGCGTCCTGGTCGATCGCCTGGACGGCAGGAGCTTCATCACCATGAGCTACCTGGTGGTGGACCTCAACCGCCAGGTGATGACCTACGCGCGCGCCGGCCACTGCCCCCTGCTCCTCGTGCCCGCGGCGCGCGGCGGGCTCGCGCCGCCCGTGAAGGTGCTGGCCCCGGACGGGCTCGTGGTCGGGCTGACGCTCGACGACGGCTCGCTCTTCGAGTCCCTCCTCGAGGAGGTCACGGTGCCGCTCGCCGCCGGCGACCTCGTCGTGCTCTACACGGACGGCATGAGCGAGATGATGAACCCGCAGCACGACTGCTACGGCGAGGCCCGGCTGGGCGAACAGGCCGGCCGGCATCGCGACCTGCCGCTCGATCAGCTGGCGGGCCGGCTGGTCGCCGACGTGCGGGCGTTCGGCGCGGGCGCCGGCCAGCACGACGACATGACGATGCTGCTCCTGCGGGTGGAGCCGCGGGCCGCGGGCGCGCTCGAGCCGGCCGGACCGGCGGTCGAGGCCGCGGCCGCGGACCTGGACGAGGCCTGATGACCGACCTGGAGATCGTCTTCCGCACGCAGTCGGAGATCGAGGCCTCCGTCGTGCAGGCGCTGCTCGAGAGCCAAGGCCTGGCCGTCGTGCGGCTCGCCGGACCGCCCCCGAACGTGTTCGCCTTCGCCGTGACGCCGCTCGGCGAGATCCTGATTGGCGTGCCGGCGGAACAGGCCGAGGCCGCGCGCCGCGCGCTCGAGAGCCACGGGGACGCCGGGAGCGCCGCCATCACCGTGCCGAAGGCGGCGCAGCTCGGCGACGTCGAGGCGCGTCTCGGCTACACCTTTCGCGACCGGGGGCTCCTCGAACACGCCCTCACGCACAAGTCCCGTGCGGCGGAGGACCCGAGCGGCGGCGTCGTCGACAACGAGTCGCTGGAGTTCCTGGGCGACGCCGTGCTGGGCTTCGCGATCGCCGACATCCTGTACCGCGAGTTCCCGCAGTACTCGGAGGGGCCGAAGTCGAAGGCCAAGGCGTCGCTCGTCTCGACGGCGGCCCTGGCCGCGATCAGCCGGCGTCTCGGGCTGGGCGACGACCTCCTGCTGGGCCGCGGCGAGGACAAGACCGGCGGCCGCACCAAGCCGGCGCTGCTCGCCGACGTGCTCGAGGCCGTCATCGCCGCCATCTATCTCGATGGCGGCATCGAGCGCGCGCGGGCGTTCATCGACCGGGCGTGGCGGCCCCTGCTGCGCGACGTCCGCGAGACCGGCGGCCTCGACGGCGATCCGAAATCCGCCCTGCAGGAGCGGCTCCAGGCCGCCGGCCGATCCCTGCCGGCCTACCGCATCGCGCGGGAGTCCGGGCCCGACCACGACAAGCGCTTCCAGGTGGACGTCGTGATCGACGGCGAGGTGGTGTCGTCGGGGACCGGCCGCACGAAGAAGGCCGCGGAGCAGCAGGCGGCCCGCCTTGCGCTGGCCGCGCTGTCGGGCACGCCCGCGCCGGACTAGTCGATCTCGATGATGCCCCAGGGCTTGCGCTCGGGGGTGCCGGCGGCCGCGAGGCCGCGGTCGGTGTGCGGCAGCCGCGCGAACGCGTATTGCTGGACCTCGCGCGCGACGTCGTCCACGCCCGGGGGCATCGGCCGCGCGTGGAGCCGCACCCAGAGGCGCAACACCGGATCGACGAAGCTGTAGCGCTTCTGGCGCGACGCCACCAGGTCCACGTCCTCGAGCCAGGAGAGGTAGTCCTTCGTGGAGCCGGGCGTCCGGCGGAGCCGGATCGAGATCTCGGTGAGGGTCAGCGGCTCTTCCTCGGCCAGGATCTCGAGGATGGCCTTGAGCGCGCCGTAGCCGCGCGCCCGGTGCAGCCGGAGCTCGTAGCGATATCCGCACCACGTCGTGAGCGCCCCGTCGGAGGTCAGCAGCGCCGTGAGCGCGCTGATCGGATCCCCGCCGCGCTGGCTCATCGACGCGCACGCGTCGCCCAGGGCCCGGACGTACGCCGCGCGCCCGTCGGCGAGCGCGTGGATGGTGGCCGCCAGTTCCTCGCGATCGGCGGCGCCGGCCGCGTCCGACGGTGGCAGCATGGCGCCGACGTCGCCCACGGCGAGCGGCGGCAGCTGCACCACCTCGAAGCGCGCCGCCGCGTCGCGCAGGGCGCGGTGGGTCCGCGCCACGTAGCGGCTGGAGCAGACGAAGCGGTTGGGGCTGTCCGCGACGGCCTCGACCAGCTCGCGCAGCACGTGGCGCAGGCCGGGGAAGTTCTCGAACGTCTTCAACTCCAGCACCTCGTCGAGCAGGAACGTCGCCGCGTGGCCGTCGGGCGTCCGCGCGCGCTGGAGGAACGCGAGCGTGCGATCGAACGCGTCGCGCGCGCTGGTCGGCGTGCCGGCGTCGTCGCGCGGCACGGCGGGATCCACGAACGGCGACGCCGCGACGAGCGCGGCATGGAAGCGCTCGGGCGTGCTCGCCGACCGCTCCACGTCCACGTACTGGCAGCTGCCGCGGCCGAAGCGATCGGCGAGGCCGTGGAGCAGCGTGGTGCGGCCCGTGCCGCAGCCGCCGATCACGACGGGAACGCGCGACGGCGTCGCGTCGAGCGACGCGACGACGCGGCGTTCGAGACCGGCGTGAGGCGTCATCATGATGGGCGACCGATCCGTGGAGGCAGCGAGTCGGTGGGTGCGAGGTCGTGACTCAGGGCGGCGAGCGTGACGACGATGCGCATAGGACGTGGCGCGCGAGGGGAGATCGCGCGAAGGAGTAGAAACTAAGCAGGTCACGCCGCCTTGTCAACGTCAATCTCGATCGAAAAAGGGTTGACAACCTCGCGCGGCGCGCGCTTGCGTTTCGAATCGCGACACGCGGCGCACGCGCGACTGGCGCGCGACGGAGCACTGCACTATCCTGTGGCGTCGGGCGGACCGGCGGCGCGTGTGCCGTCGAACGCTCGCGCGAGTAACGACAACGCATGAACATCGTGGTGCTGGGCGCCCAGTGGGGCGACGAGGGCAAGGGCAAGATCGTCGATCTGTTGACGCCGAACTTCTCCGTGGTGGCGCGCTATCAGGGCGGCCACAACGCCGGGCACACCGTCTACGTGGACGGCCGGAAGTTCGTCCTCCACCTGATCCCGTCGGGCATCCTGCATCCCGGTGTCTCGTGCCTGATCGGCAACGGCGTCGTCGTGGATCCGGCCGCGCTCTTCCTCGAGGTCGACGAGCTGCGCGGGCTCGGCATCGAGGTGGACGGGCGGCTCTTCGTCAGCGATCGGGCCCACGTCATCCTGCCCTACCACCGCGAGCTCGACGTGTTGAGCGAGGCCCGCCGCGGCGAGCGGAAGATCGGCACCACGTCGCGGGGCATCGGCCCGGCGTACGAAGACAAGATCGGACGCCGCGGCGTGCGCGTGTCGGACCTGTCCGATCCGGACGGGCTGGCCGATCTGGTGCGCGAGAACGTGCATGCGCGTAACCAGATGATCAAGGACACCCACCTCGACTGGCGCCAGGTCTACGAGGTGCTGGTCTTTCAGGCCGAGCGGCTCCGGCCCTGGGCGGTGGACGGGGCGCTGTACCTGCACGACGCGATGCAGGCGGGCCGGCGCGTCATGTTCGAGGGCGCGCAGGGGACCATGCTGGACATCGACCACGGCACGTACCCGTTCGTGACCTCGTCCAATGCGTCGGTCGGCGGCGTGTGCACGGGGCTCGGCGTGCCGCCGCGCGCCATCGGCGCCGTGCTGGCCGTGGCGAAGGCCTACGCGACGCGCGTCGGCGAGGGGCCGTTCGTGACCGAACTGCACGACGCGATGGGCGAGCGCCTGCGCGAGACCGGCCACGAGTACGGCGCCTCCACCGGCCGGCCCCGACGCTGCGGCTGGTACGACGCCGTGGCCGTGCGCTACGCGGCGCGCGTGAACGGCATCGACGCGTTGGCCCTCACCAAGCTCGACGTCCTGGACGGGCTGGAGGAGATCCAGGTGGCGGTCGCCTACCGCGTCAACGGCCAGCAGGTCGACGAGTTCCCGTCGTCGCTGCCCGCCGGCGCCAGCATCGAGCCCGTGTACGAACGGTGGCCCGGGTGGACCACGCCGACCAAGGGCGCCGAACGCTACGACGCCCTCCCCGAGGCCGCCCGCCGCTACATCGCCCGGCTCGAGGAGGTCAGCGGCGTCCCGATCGCGCTCGTGTCCACCGGCTCCGACCGCCGCGAGACCATCATCCGCGACGACCGGCCGCTGGCGCGGTGGATCGGGGGCTGACACCTGCAGGGACCGGGGACCCGGGACCAGGGATAGGAAGAACGCACCTCGGCGCGTGCGAGCGTCCGGGGGAGAGCGCGGTGCTGGGCCGGCGGTTCCCGATCCCTGATCCCCGGTCCCTACGAGCGTCAGCTCCTCCGGTGTTTCTCGCAGAAGATGCTGAGCGCCTCGGCGTTCGCGCCCGAGAACTCGATGCCCGCGCGGTAGCGCGGCGGCAGGTTCTTCGGCATTTCGAACGCCGCCCAGCTCACCGTGCCCACCGCGCGCACGATGCCGCGGGCGTCCGCGAACGAGACGCGTACCCGCTGATTCGGCTTGAGCGAGAAGGGCGCGAGGACCTGGGCGCCCAGGATCGAGAGATCCACGAGCGCGGCCGGGTCGCCGTCGACGAGGACTTCGGTACCCTCGGCGATGCGGACCCGCGCGGCGCGGCGGACTCCGTGCTGCATGGGCGTCACGGCCGGAGCGGTATCCGAGGGCGCCGCTGGCCGGCGCACGCCCGAGGGCCTGGGGCCGGAGTCGTGGGCGACCACGCGGACCTCGCACTCGCTGAGCGTGGGGTCGTCCTTCACGCGGCCGATGAGCGCGACACCGCGCGACGTGCCCGAGAACTCGCGCTCCACGGCGACGATGCGCGGCCGGTGCCGGAAGATGTGCTCCAGCGCCTCGATGGCTTCGTTGTCCGTGAAGCTGTGCACCCGGCCGCCGGACTCGAAGCGCGCCGAGAGCGTCTGCAGGGTGTGCTCGGGCCCGATCACGACGATGGTGGCCGACACTACCGCGGCTCCACGGAATCGGCGGGGGAATGGGCGCCGGCGGTCGCCGGATCGCGTCGAACGGATGTCTGCGCTGCCATGCCCATCACTGCCTGCTGGCAGTTTAGGCCAGCGGCGACGGTGGTCGCAATCGCCGCGAGTACAATCGCGCCATGTCCGACGGCATCGCGCTGGCCTGCCGGAGCGTGGTCAAGCGGTTCGGCGAGGTGGTGGCGGTGGACGGGCTCGATCTGGAGGTGCGCCGCGGCGAGTGCTTCGGCCTGCTCGGCCCCAACGGCGCCGGCAAGACCACCACGATCGAGATGCTCGAAGGGCTGCAGACGCCGGACGCCGGGGAGGTCGTGGTGCTCGGGCAGCGCTGGCACGACGCCGGCGCGGCGCTGCGGGCGCGGCTCGGCGTCCAGCTGCAGGAGACGCAGCTGTCCGAGAAGCTGTCGGTGCTCGAGACGCTCCGGCTGTTCCGGTCCTTCTACGCCTCCGGCCCCAGCGTCGCCGAGCTCCTGGCCCTGGTCGGCCTGGAGGCCAAGCGGGATCAGTGGGTGGGCAAGCTGTCCGGCGGACAGCGCCAGCGCCTGTCGATTGCGTGCGCCATGGCCGGGCGTCCCGAGGTCCTGTTCCTCGACGAGCCCACGACCGGCCTGGACCCGCAGTCGCGGCTGCAGCTCTGGGAGGTGCTCCAGCGCTTCCGGAACGAGGGCGGCACGATCCTGCTCACCACCCACTACATGGACGAGGCCGCCACCCTGGCCGACCGGGTCGGCATCGTGGACCGCGGACGCCTCATCGCCCTCGGCACGCCGGCCGCGCTCGTGCAGTCGATCGGCGCCGCGCACGTGGTCAACGTGCGGCTGGAGAGCGGCGTCCCCCCGGCCGTGTCCGTGCTGGCCGCCCTGCCCGGCGCCGTCGAGGCGCACGTCGACGGCGACCTCGTGACGATCGGCAGCGGCGCCATCCACGAGACGGTGCCCGCCGTCCTGGCGGCGCTGGCCGCGTCGGGCGCCGTCGTGGGCGACCTCACCACCCACAGCCCGACGCTCGAGGACGTGTTCGTCTCCCTGACTGGCAGGCATCTCCGTGACGACTGACCCCGCGGCCCCGTCCGAACGGCTGCATCCGCTGCGCGAGCTCACGCTCGTGCGAATGCGGGAGTTCCTGCGGGAGCCCGAAGCCGTGTTCTGGGTGTTCCTGTTTCCCGTGATCATGGCCTGCGCCCTCGGCGTGGCCTTCCGGGCCCGCGGGGACGAGCCCGTGATCGTCGGCGTGTCGCCCTCGGCGCCGCCGGCGCGGGTCGCGGCGCTCGAGGACGGCGGCGGCTTCGTCGTCCGCCGGATCGCCCGGAACGGCGTCGAGCGCGCGCTGCGTGACGGCGCCGTCCAGGTGTACGTGACCGACGACGAGCCCCCGGTCTACCGGTTCGATCCCGGCCGCGCCGAGAGCCGCGTGGCCCGCCTGGCCGTCGACGCGGCGCTCCAGGCCGCCGCGGGCCGCCGCGATGCCTTCGCCCCGCGCGAGGACACGGTGCGGGCGGTGGGCTCGCGCTACATCGACTGGCTCGTGCCGGGCCTGCTCGGCATGAACATCATGGGCACGGGCATGTGGAGCACGAGCTTCGCCATCGTCACGGCGCGCACGCGCAAGCTGCTCAAGCGCCTCGCCGCCACGCCGATGCCGCGCAGTGCCTACCTGGCGTCGCTCGTCATCAGCCGGCTGGCGTACCTGGCCGGCGAGGCCGGGCTGCTGCTGGTGTTCGCGTGGCTGGTGTTCGGCGTGGCCGTGCACGGGAGCCTGCTGGCGCTCGCCACCGTGGCGGTCGTCGGAGCGCTCGCGTTCGGCGGCGTGGCGCTCCTGACCTCCAGCCGCGCCAGGACGATCGAGGGCGTGTCCGGGCTGCTGAACCTCGTGATGGTGCCGATGTGGGTGTTCTCGGGCGTCTTCTTCGCCTCGTCGAACTTCCCGGACGCGATGCAGCCGTTCATCCGGGCCCTGCCGCTCACGGCGCTGAACGACGCGCTGCGCGCGGTGATGAACGACGGCGCGCCGCTGACGGCGGTCTGGCGGGAGATGGCGGTGCTGGGCGCGTGGGGCGCAATGTCCTCCGCGGCCGCCTTCCGGCTGTTCCGGTGGACCTAGCCGCCTGGGCGGCCGGCGGCGCCTCGGCGCCGCCACGGGGGCAGGGGCCGGCGGCCGCTACGAGGCCACGTCGTCGCGGAGGCTGGCGGCGTAGCCCTCGATGAGCGCGCGCTGCGCGTCGACGGGCGTGCCCGACGCGGCGGCCCGCTCGTAGCGCCCCGACGAGGTGAGCTGCCACGCCCGTTCCGTGTCGGCCAGGAGCGTGCCCAGCACGACGTCGCGCAGGTGCGCGCGCAGCGCCGGGTCCGCGATCGGGAACAGGACCTCCACGCGGCGATCGAGGTTGCGCTCCATGAGGTCCGCGCTGCCGCAATAGAGCTCGTCCTCGCCGCCGTTCTGGAACCAGTACAGCCGGGAGTGCTCCAGCAGGCGTCCGACGATCGAGCGCACGCGGATGGTGTCGCTCACGCGCGGGATGCCGGGCCGCAGGCAGCACACGCCGCGCACCACGAGCTCGACCTCCACGCCGGCCTGCGAGGCGCGGTACAGCAGCTTGATCATGGCCAGGTCGGCCACGGCGTTGTTCTTGATGACGATGCGGGCGGGACGGCCCGCGCGCGCGTGCTCGATCTCGCGCTCGATGAGGGCCTTCATGCCCAGCCTGAGCCCCACCGGCGCGACCAGCAGCGCACGGTAGCTCCGGCGGTTCGAATACCCCGTCAGCGTGTTGAACACCTCGCTCACGTCGTCCACGATGGCGTCGTCGGCGGTGAAGAGGCCGATGTCCGTGTAGACGCGCGACGTGAAGCGGTTGTAGTTGCCGGTGGCCAAATGGGCGTAGCGCCGGATGCCGCCGGCCTCCTTGCGGACGACGAGGCACAGCTTGCAGTGGACCTTGATGTTCACCAGGCCGTAGACGACGTGGATGCCCGCCGATTCGAGCCGCGTCGCCCACGCGATGTTGTTGCGCTCGTCGAAGCGGGCCTTGAGCTCGACGAGCACCGCCACCTGCTTGCCCTGGTCGGCCGCCTGGATCAGGAGGTCCACGAGCGGCGAGTCGACGCCGATCCGGTAGAGCGTGATCTTGATGGCGACGACGGCGGGATCCGAGACGGCCGCGCGAAGGAACGTCTCCACCGACGTGAAGGAGTCGAACGGATGGTGCACCAGCACGTCCTGGTCGGCGATCTGTTCGAACACCTGATCGACGTCGTCGGGACCCCAGAGCGTGCGCGGATGGAAGACGGCGTCCTTCAGCGCGGGCCGGTGGAGGGCGGCGATCTCGCTCCAGTCGCCCAGCCCCATCCGCGCGCTCGTGCGCTCCACGACGTCGTGGTCCACCTCGAAGTTCTCGATGAGGATGTCCAGCACGCGGCGGGGCATGTCCGCTTCCACCTGCAGCAGCGACGGCGCGCCGTAGCGGAGCTGCTTCAGGCCGCGGTCCACGCTCTCGAGCAGGTCGTCGGCTTCGTCCTCCTGGATCACCATGTCGGTGTCGCGGATGACGCGGAAGAGGTGGGCGCCCTCGACGGTCGTGCCCGGGAACAGCGCCCGGATGTTGGCGCGGATGACGTCCTCGAGGAACACGAACGTCGTGCCCGTCTGCGCCGCCAGGCCCGCGGGCAGGGCCACGAGGCGGGGCAGCATGCCCGGCACCTTCACGCGGGCGAACTTGGTGCGGCCATTGTGGCGGACGCGCACGGCGAGGTTCATGCTCAGGTTCGAGATGAACGGGAACGGATGGCCCGGGTCGAAGGCCAGGGGCGTCAGGACGGGGAAGACCTGCGTCTCGAAGTACTCGGTGAGCCACGCCTCGACCGGCGGCGTGTAGTCGCTCGCATCCAGGAAGTGGATGCCTTCCGCCGCCAGCTGGGGGCGGAGCTGCTCCTGCCAGCAGCGCGTCTGCTCGGCCATCTGCTCCCCGGCGCGCGCGCGGATCGCGACGAGCTCCTCCTCCGTGGTGAGGCCGTCGATGGACGTGTCGTCGATGCCGGCGCGGAGCTTCTTGAGCAGCGTCGCCACGCGCACCATGAAGAACTCGTCGAGGTTCGTGGCCGAGATCGCCAGGAACTTGACCCGCTCGAGCAGCGGGTGCGCCATGTCGCTGGCCTGCGCCAGGACGCGCCAGTTGAACTCGAGCCAGCTCAGTTCGCGGTTGATGTAGAGCGCGGAGTTGCCCAGGTCCTGCGGGTCGAGCGCGGACCAGTCCGGCGTGAGCGGCGCGGGCGGCCGCAGGGCGACCACCTTGCGCCTGCTGCGCGACCGGCTGGCGATGGCGGGCGTGGCGGGTGGGGTGGAGGCGGGGGACGCTGACGAGCGGGTCATGGGCGATCGAACCGGTTCAGCATACCAAACGCCCCCGGGTCCGCACGTGTGACGCCCGTGTAACTTGCTGTGAATACGTGGGATATCCAGGCGCCGTCGCCCTACCGCTCCAGCCAGAGGAGCACGGCGAAGACCACGACGACCACGATCACGACCCGCTGGATCCAGGCGTGCCCCCGTGTCAGCGCCAGGCGCACGCCGCCCAGGGCGCCGATGACGTTGCCGAGGCCCAGGGCCGCGCCCTCGCCCCAGTGGACGGCGCCGCCATGGGCGAAGACGGCGAGTGACACCGCCGCCAGCGCCAGGACGGCCAGCACCTTGATGGCGTTGCCCTGGACGAGATCCATGCCGGCCAGGCTCGTCGCCGCCAGGATCGCGAAGCCGTTCCCCACCTGGATCAGGCCGCCGTAGACGCCGATGGCGAAGAAGGCCGCCACCATTGCCGGGTGCCACGGCGACCACAACCCGGCGCGTGCGGCCGGCGGCCGCGCGCGGGCCAGCATCCAGGGCGTCATGAGCAGCATCACGATCGACAGGACGCGGCGGAACGCGACGTCGCTGAACTGGAGCGCCCAGCGCGCGCCGAGGACCGCGCCAATCACGGTCGGCAGCGACACGGCGAGGCCCCAGCGCCAGTTCACGGCGCGCGATCGATGGAAGGCCCACACGCCCGCGAGGTTCTGCGCCAGCAGGCCCACGCGGTTGGTGGCGTTGGCCTCCGCCGCGGGCAGGCCCAGGAAGATGAGGAGCGGCAGGGTCAGGAACGAGCCGCCCCCCGCGACGACGTTGAGGCCGCCCGCCACCAGGCCGACCGCGAAGAGGCCAAGGAGCGGCCAGAGGTCCGAAGCCGGCACGCGAGCGTAGTATAAGGGCGCGATGCGCGCGCTTCCCGTCGGCGCGCCGCGCCTCGGCGCGGCGGCAGTCCTCCTGATCGGGGCCGTCGTGTCCGCCGGCCAGGCGCCCGCGCCGCCCGCCACCGAGAACTAACTGGCGCCGATCCGGCT
>JBFWXO010000032.1:0-74094 GCA_050187355.1 Vicinamibacterales bacterium | reverse complement strand
TCAGCGCCGCGACGTCGCGCGCCGTTGCGGTCCCGTCGTTGACGATGAAGTTGGCGTGGGTCGGGGACACCCGGGCGCCTCCGATGATGCGCCCCTTCATCCCGGCGCGATCCACCAGCGCCCCGGCGGACGGAGGGATGTCGGCCGGCACGCGGTCCCGGCCGGGCTGCGGGTTCTGGAAGATGCAGCCCGCGCTGGGCGCCGCCAGCGGCTGGGTCCGCTTCCTGAAGGCCAGCGACCGGCGCGCCTCGGCGCGCAGCTCCTCCGGCTCGCAGCCCGGCGTCACCCGGAACGCGGCCCAGAGCGCGATCTCACCGCTCCGCTGCAGGCGGCTCGTGTCGTAGGCGAACTCGAGCCGGTCGGCCGGCACCTGGCGGACCACTCCGTCCCTCGTCACGACCCGAACACTCTCGACGAGGTCCCCGATGTTGGCCTGCCGCCAGTGCGCGTTGCCGAAGATGGCGCCGCCGACCGTGCCCGGGGTTCCCGCCCACGCTTCGAGCCCGCCGAGGCCGCGGACGATCGTCCAGCGCACCAGGCCATTCACGGTGACGGCCGCATCGGCGCGCACCAGGCGGTCGCCGATCGCCTGCACGATGCCGCCGCGAGGCCGGACGACGACCCCGCGGATGCCGGCATCCGCCACCAGGACGTTCGATCCGCCGCCGAGCATCGTGAGCGGCACCCGGTGCTCGTGGGCGAGCTGCACGATGCGCACGAGGCTGTCCGAGTCCGTGGGTTCGACGAGCCAGTCGGCAGGGCCGCCGACCTTGAACGTCGTGAGCGGCGCCAGGCGCGCATCAGGCGTGATGGCCAGGCCTGGCAGAGCGGCCTGCAGGACGTCGCCGAAGCTCATGGCGCGTCCTCGTGCGGGCTGGCCGCCCGCAGCCACTCGCGCTCCCGGGCGATGAGGGCGGCGAGCGCCTCGGAGCGCGAGGTGGCGACGAAGCGCACGCGGTCCCCGGGCGCCAGCTGCCCCGCGATCGGCAGGTCGGCCGTCACGACGGTGGCGATCTTCGGATAGCCCCCGGCGGTCTGCCGGTCCGCCATGAGCAGGATCGGCGCGCCACCGGACGGCACCTGGATCGCGCCGAAGGCCACGGGCTCGGAGATGAGCTCCGAGGGCCGCGTCGGCACGAGCGGCGGACCCTCGAGGCGGTAGCCCATGCGGTCGGACTGCGGCGACACGACGAACACGCCGTCGAAGAACGCCTGGCGCGACTCGGCGGAGAACCACCCGTCCTGGGGGCCGAGCAGCACCCGGAGCGGCCGGGGGCCCGGCGGGGCCGGTGCGGGCGCCCGGTGCCTGGCGGCCGGCGCCCGGCCCAGAGGCGCGCCAACGGGCAGCACGTCGCCCGCCGCCAGCGCCCGCCCGCCCAGGCCGCCCATCCGGCTGACCAGGTGCGTCGAACGGCTGCCGAGCACCGGCGGCACGTCGATGCCGCCGGCCACCGCCAGATAGGCACGGGCGCCCGACCGGCGCGCCCCGAACGTGACGACCTCGCCGTCGGGCACCTCGAATGCCGACACCGGCGGGACCACCCTCGTCCCGATCCGCACCTCGAAGTCCGCACCCGCCAGCGCGAGCCGCTGCGATCCCCGGACCTTCAACGTCGGCCCCAGCAGCGTCACCTCGAGCCCGGCCGCCTCCGCGGCGTTGCCCACGAGCGCATTGGCCAGACGCAGCGACAGCGTGTCCATGGCGCCGGCCACCGGGACGCCCAGCGCCTGATAGCCCCAGCGGCCGAGGTCCTGCACGGTGGTGAGAAGACCGGCCCGGACGACTTCGAGTGCGCCGCTCATCACGCGGTCACGGCCGCGCCGGCGGCCGGCCACTCGTCGTGCGGCGTCGGCACGAAGCGCACGACGTCTCCGGGTTCGAGCAGCGCCGGCCGTGCACGTGCCGCGTCGAACATCGCGAGCGGCGTACGCCCGATGAGGCGCCAGCCTCCGGGGCTCTCGCAGGGATAGACGCCGGTCTGCCGGCCCGCGATGCCGACGCTGCCGGCGGGTACCGAGGTGCGGGGCGAGGCCCGGCGCGGCATGGCGATCGCGGCCTCCACTCCTCCCAGGTACGCAAAGCCCGGCAGGAATCCGAGCATGTACACGCGATACCGGCCCGCCGCGTGCCTTGCGACCACGTCGGCCTCCGTGCAGGACGCGAAGGCCGCGACCTCACCCAGGTCCGGCCCGAACCGGCCGCCGTAGCAGACGGGAATCTCCACGACCCTTCCGTCCGCCGCGTCGGCGTCGCGGTCCCAGACGCGCCCGATGACGGCCTCGAGCGCCGCCAGGTCCGCCCCGAGCGGATCGACGTGGACCCCCACCGACGCGTACGCCGGCACCACATCGCGGACGCCGCGAATTCGCGCGGCGCCGATCGCGTGCGCGAGCGCCACCGCACGCCGGTTCACGGCGGGATCGATGGCGGCCTCGAGTTCGACCAGTACCAGCGCGTCACCCGCGTGGCGCAGGCGCGGCCGGACCCGCGGAGCACCGCTCACCTTAGGGCCTCGAGCAGCTGGCCGTGGATGCCGCCGAACCCGCCGTTGGACATCACCAGGATGTCGTCGCCCTGCCGGGCCTCCGCCGCCACGGCGGCGACGATCGCCTCCACGGTCGGCAGCGTGCGCGCGGCGACGCCGTCAGCCGTCAGCGCCTCGACCAGGGCCGGCACCGACAATCGCTCGGCCTCGGGCAGTGTCTCGCGGAACACCGGGGCGAGCACGACCTGGTCGGCGCCGGCGAGCGCCCGCGCGAAGTCGTCCTGGAACACGCGTCGGCACGACGAGGCGGAGCGCGGCTCGAACACCGCCCACAGCCGATGGCCGGGCCGGGCAGCGCGCAGCGCCGCGATGGTCTCGGCGACGGCCGTGGGGTGGTGGGCGAAGTCGTCGTATACCGTCACGCCGCGGCGCTCGCCCACCACGTCCAGCCGGCGCTTGACGCCGCGGAACGCCCGGAGCGCGCCGGCCACGGCGTCGAGCCCGATGCCGAGGTCGTGGGCGACCGCGATGGCGGCCAGCGTGTTCCTGACGTTGTGGGCGCCGGCCAGCGGCACGTCCACGGATCCCGCCACGCCGTCGGGCCCCCTGACGAGGAACCGCGTGCCCGCCGGTCCGTGCTCCAGGTGCACGGCCTGCCAGGTCGCGCCGTCGGCCAGCCCGAACGTCTGCAGTCGCGAGAGCGCGTGCGGCGCCAGCGCCGCGGCCGCCGGGCTGTCCGCCCCGAGGAGCACCAGGCCGCGGCGGGGCACGAGCCGGACCAGGCGCTCGAAGGCCTGCCGCACGGCCGCGAAGTCCGCGTAGATGTCGGCGTGGTCGAACTCGACGTTGTTCACGACCGCGATGTGCGGCAGGTACTTCAGGAACTTCGCCGTCTTGTCGAAGTAGGCGCTGTCGTACTCGTCGCCCTCGATGACGAAGGGCCGCCCCTGCCCCAGCCGGTAGCTGCCTCCGTCCGGTTCCCCGAAGTTGCGCGCCACGCCGCCGATGAGGACGCTGGGGTCGGCGCCCGCGGCCGTGAGCACCCAGCCCGTGAGCGCCGTGGTCGTCGTCTTGCCGTGGGTGCCGGCCACGACGACGGCGTCCCGGTCCCACAGGAACGTCTCGCGGATCATCTCGGGCAGCGACACGTACCGAATCGACCGGTCGAGCACCGCCTCGAGCTCCGGGTTCCCGCGCGAGATGGCATTACCGACGACGACCACATCGATCTCGCCCGTGACGTGGGCCTCATCGTAGCCGTCGAGGAGGGTGATGCCCTCGGCGCGCAGCACGTCGCTCATGGGCGGATACACGTGGGCGTCGGACCCGCGCACGTCGTCGCCCCGGCGCTTGAGCATGGCCGCCAGGGTGCCCATCGCCGTGCCGCAGACGCCGATGAAGTGGACCCGGCGGGCCATCAGGCGACGGCCGCTTCCTCGATCGACAGCGCGGCCCCGGTCGGACCGGCGCTGAGCCGCGCCTGCACGCCGAACGGCAGGGTCCAGGCTGGTGAGTCGGTGTGGCCCGACGGGAACCCGAACACCACGGGACCCGGGAAGCGCGCGAAGAGGTCGCCCAGCACGCCGCGGGCGGTCGGTCCGCCGCCCGCCTCGTCGCACTTCGGGAACATGCCGAACACGATGCCGGTCACCCGGGCGAACAGGCCCGCCTGATGGAGCTGGGTGACGAGGCGGTCCAGCCGGTACGGCCGCTCCCCCACGTCCTCGAGGAACAGGATGGTGGGCTCCCGCGGCACCAGCGCATAGGGCGTTCCGGCAAGGGCCGCCAGCTGCGTCAGGGTGCCCCCGACGAGCGTCCCCGTCGCCTCGCCCGGGCGCAGGGTGTCCAGGCCGGGGGGCGCCAGGGTCCCCATGGGCACGGGCTGCGTCACGGCGGCCAGGAACGAGGCCCGATCGTAGCCGGCGTGCCCGCGCGCGAGCCGCCCCTCCACCATCGGGCCGTGAAAGGCCACGCCGCCGTGGCTCACGTGCCACGCCAGGAGCGCCGTGAGGTCCGAGTAGCCGACGAAGACCTTGGGGTCGGCGGCGATCCACGCCGGATCGAGGTGGGGCAGGACTTGCTGACTGCCATACCCGCCCCGTACCGCGACGACGCCGCGAATCGACGGATCCCTCCAGGCTTCCGCCAGGCACGCGGCCCTGAGCGTCGGCGCCCCGGCGACATAGCCGTGCCGGGCCAGCACGCGGTCGTCGTAGACGGGACAGAAGCCGAGCCCCTGAATCTCCTCGACGCCCCGCTGCAGGAGTTCCGCCTGCACGGGACTGGCCGGCGCGACGATCGCGACGCGGTCGCCCGGCTGCAGCCGCCGCGGCCGCCGCCGGCCGGCCAGGGTGGTCAGGTCGGCGCCGATCACGCGAACGCCGCCATTTCCGCGGCGACGAGCTGGTGCGCCTCACAGCCGACAATCGCCTTCAGCTCGGTGGCCCGCGCCCGCGCCGGGCGGCGGTCCCGCCCCAGGAACCGCGCCTTCTGCCGGGCCAGGCGGCTCGCCGCGTCCTCGAGGCGCGCCAGCGGCAGGTACCCGGACTCCGCGGCCTTCACGATGGCTTCGAGCGTCGCCGCCTGGAGGTCGACCGACCCGCTGCAGATGAGGGCGCCGTCGCAGCCGGCGCGCAAGGCTTCCACGGCCGCCTCGGCCGGCGACCAGCGCGCAGCCAGCGCGCCCATCTCCAGGTCGTCGCTCATCACCATCCCCTCGAATCCGAGTTCCCGCCGGAGCAGGCCGACCACGGCCGGCGACAGCGTGCCCGGACGTTCCTCGTCCAGCGCCGGGACCAGCACGTGCGCCGTCATCACGCCGGCCACTCCGGCCGCGATGGCCTGCCGGAACGGCTCGAACTCGACGGCCCGCAGGCGCTCGGGCCCGTGCTCCACGAGCGGCAGCTCCGCATGTGAGTCCGCCTGCGTGTCGCCGTGCCCGGGAAAATGCTTCCCGCACGCGGCGATCCCTTCCGCCTGGAGCGCCCGTGCGATCGTCGCCCCGAGCGCCCCGGCCCTGGCGGCGTCCGCCGACAGCGCGCGGTCCCCGATCACGGTGTTCGCGGGATTCGTGCCCAGGTCGAGCACAGGGGCGAAGTCGAGCGTGACGCCGACGGCGTGGAGCTCGCGGCCCAGGGCCCGAGCGAACCGCTCGGCCAGGGCCGGGACGTCCGACCGGCCGAGCGTCGCCATCGGCGGCCACACGGTGAAGGGCGTGCGCAGCCGCGCCACGCGTCCGCCCTCCTGATCCACGGCGACCCACGCCGGCGCGTCCCGCCCCAGCGCTTCGATCGCGACCGAGAGGTCGAGGACCTGTTCGGGGCTCTCGACGTTGCGCGCGAACAGCGTGACGCCCCCGAGATCGAACTCGCGAGCGAGGGAGACGAGCTCCGCGGGAACCGTCCTGCCGGTGAAGCTGCCGATGAGCACCTGGCCCGCGCGTCGTCGAAGCGGCAGCGGCATGGGAGTGCGAGCATTATAATTCCGGCGTGACCGTCACGGCCTCGGCGCCCACGCGTGTGGATCTCGCCGGCGGGACCATCGACATCTGGCCGCTCTACCTCCTGCATCCCGGCGCGCAGACGGTCAACGCGGCCTTGACCATCCGGGCCACCGCCACGCTCACGCCCCGCGATGACGGACGCGTGGTCCTGGCATCGCACGATCTCGGCGTGACCACCGAGCCGCTGGCCTTCGAGGCCCTGCCCGACGACGACCGCCTCCCGCTCCTCGGCCGGCTCGCCCACGCGTTCGGTGCCCGCGGCCTCACGGTGTCGACCCGCAGCGACGCCCCGGCCGGAGCCGGCATCGCCGGGTCGTCGGCCTTGAACATCGCCACGACCGCGGCCCTCGCCCGATGGATGGACCGCTCCCTGGACGACGAGGCGCTCCTGGACGTGGCGAAGAACGTCGAGGCGCAGGTCATTCGGGTGCCCACCGGCCTGCAGGACTACCGCCCCGCCCTGTACGGCGGGATCTCGGCGCTCGAGTTCGGGCCATTCGGGGTCCGTCGGGTGCCACTGGGGATCGATCCCGCCGCCCTCACGGCACGGCTCGTGGTGTGTTACACCGGAGCGCCACGCCAGTCGGGCATCAACAACTGGGACATCACGAAGCGCCGGCTCGACGGCGATTCGGCCGTCGCGGCCGCGTTCGACGACATCGTGGCCGCCACGGCGCGCCTGCGGGAGGGCCTCGACGCTGGCGACTGGCCGGCCGTCGGACGCAGCCTGGCCGACGAATGGACGACGCGGAAGCGGCTGGCGCCGGGCGTCACCACGCCAGCCATCGACGCCCTGCTCGACCGGGCGACGCGCGTCGGCGCGTGGGCGGGCAAGGTCTGCGGGGCCGGGGGCGGCGGATGCGTCTTCGTGCTGGCGCCGCCCGACTGCGTGCCCGCGGTGCGCGCCGCCTGGCAGGACGCGGGCGTGCGCGTGCTGGACTGCGCGATCGATCCACACGGCCTCGAGGTGACCTGCGCGTGAGCCCTCCCGCCGACCCGATCGCCGAAATCAAGCGCCTCTACTTCGAGGCCACCCGCTCCACGATCGCCCGCGACCTGGACCGCGCGATTGCGCTCCTCAAGACGCTGCCCACCGAAGACGAACGGGAGCGCGTCGCCGTCTACATGGACGGCCTCGCGCAGCTGCGGAGCGAGTGGCAGGGGCCGCGCGCCTCCGCCCCGCCGACGGCCGCCGCGCGCCCCTCGCGCGCCGCCCGCAAGCGGCGGTAGCCAGGCCCCTCAGCCCGAGGAGCGCACGAGGCGTTTCCGGGCCGCCACGCGGAGCGGTTCCGGCACGTTCCGATCCACCGACAAGGCCCGGACGTCACGCTCGATGAGCCGCTGCAGCAGGTTCAGCGACATGGCCACCGGCGTCTTCGGATTCCGCGTCAGCGACGCCGCGACCGCGTAGTTCTTGACCCAGCCCCGGTTCTGGCCGATGGCACGCAGGACGTCCTCCGCCACGTTGGCCATCTTCGCGATGGCCTCCACCTCGGCCATCGTGAGCTTCGGCGACGCGAGCACCGCGGAGGACACCATCTTGTTCGGGTCGCGCACGAGCATGGCGCGGATCTCGCGTGATCCCTTCATCGCGGCCCGCACGCGCTCCACGATCGTCATCTGCTGCACCTGCTGCGTGAGCGACAGGGCCGAGTCGGCCGACTCGCCCTCGCCCGCCGTCTCGTCGATCGTGTCCCACGCGTCGGGCGCCTGCAGGAGCGGCGGTTCGTCCTCCGCGGCCGACGTCTCGGGCCCGGCGACGGGCGCGATGCCGCGCGCCGCGAAGAACCGCACGAGCTCGCCGGGCGCGTCGGCACGGGCCAGGACGGCGGCCAGCGCGGCCGGCCCGATCGCCGCCAGGGTCCGTTCGGCCGCCGCGCGGACGTCCTCGTCCTCGTCCTCGGTCAGGCAGGCGAGCAGCGCGAGCTGCTCGAGGCCGCGGGGCGCGACATGTCCCGCGGCGGCATCGAGGCGCACCTCGCGAGGCACCTCGCCCTTTCGAAAGCTGTCGAGCAGAGGTGTCCGCAGTCCGGGGTCCATCACGCCGTCTCTCCCTTCACGCTCGTACGGAGCTCCGACCGTCCGGGTGGAGCGGGCGGGTCGTCGCCGTTCCCGCCGGAGCGCCGCGGCCACCACCACAGGGCGGCCGCGAGGATCACGATGACGAGGGCAATCGCGATGCCGGCCAGGAGCAGCGTCGGCCAGCCGCGAGGGCCGGCCGGGAGGTCGGCGACCGGGCCAACCGGCGGGCCCGGCGGAGGCAGGTCGTCCGGATGGCGGACCAGGAACGCGCGCAGCACCTCCTCGGGGTCGAGCCCGACCTCCTTCGCGTACGCGCGCACGACCGCCCGGCGAAAGATCCCCCGCGGGAGGCGCTCTATCTGATTGCGCTCCAGCGCCTCGAGCGTGCGGACGCCCAGCTTCGTCGTCTCCGCCAGGTCGCGGATCGACTGGCCCGCCTGCTCACGCGCGGCGCGCAGGGCGGAACCGAGGTCGATGGCAGGGTCGAAGGGCACCGTGATGGCAGCGGCCCCGCAAGGAGCCAAGCGTTCGATCGTAGGGAGCCAGCGCCCGTCAGTCAACGACGCCGCGGAACGCGCCAATGCCGCGGGCGACCGCCGCGGCGACGCGCTCTCCCGGCTGCGGGAGAAAGGCGCCAATCCCCGCGCAGCCTGCCGCGCCGGCCTCTGCCAGCCAGGGCCAGTCGCGCGCCGTCAGCCCACCTATCGCCAGCACCGGCACCCCGCTCGCCTCCACGATCGCGCGCAGGCCGTCCGGTCCGAGCACCGGATGGCCGGGCGGCTTCGACGCCGAGGCCGCCGCCGTCCCCGCGACCACGGCATCCACGGGACCGCTGGCCGCGGCCTCCGCCGGGCTGTGGACCGCACGTGTGAGGTAGGTGGACCGCGGCATCCAGCGGCGCAGGCGGTCGGCCGGCAGCGAGCGCGCGGTCAGGTGCACTCCGACGCCCGCGGCCGCCGCCACGTCGGCTCGGTCGTTGACCAGCACGACGAGGCGCCCCGCGACGACGTCGCGGATCCGCGCCGCGAGCGCGGCGAGGATCGCGGCGTCCAGGTCGGGCTCCCGCAACTGGAAGAAGTCCGCGCCGAACTCGGCCGCCGCCGCCGCCTGCTCGACGAGCAGGTCGGCTGCACGGCGCTCGTCACCGCCGGACGCGCGCGCGAGGCGGCGCCGGTCGCTCACGACCATCACGCGCGGACGCGGGCGGTCGCCGCTCACTCCGACGGGCGCCGGCGCATCAGCGCCGCCAGGTCGGTCAGCGCCGCGAGCAGGTTGACGGCGCCCAGGCCGGTCACGGCGCCGCGGACGAAGTTGTTTCTCGCGATCGCGGCCACGACGGGGAACATCTGCGCGAAGTAGTTCCGCTCCCAGTAGGCCGACCAGGGCACCACGATCAGCAGCAGGCCGAGCTCGATGAGAACGGCGATGAGCAGGAGCCGGCGCACCTAGCGTCCCGTTCCGCCTGGGCGGCGGGCACCGACCCGCGCCACTACCCGCGGACCTGCACGCGGCTCAGGCGCTCGATGCGGGCGCGCACGTCGCGGAAGCCGCGCGAGTCGGCCTCGAGCTCGCCGAAGACCGCCAGCGCCCGGGCGGCGTCGCCCAGATCCTCGAGGACGCTGCCGAGATCGTAAAGCAGTGCGCGCCCGGCCTCGACCGTGGGCGCCGGGGCCTCGGCCGCGCGCTCGAACCACTCGAGGGCGCCGCGCCGGTTGCCGCGCTCGGCCAGCAGGCGGCCGAGCACCGACGCCGCCTCGAACCGCTGCTTGGCCGACCGCGACGCGAGCTCGAGCGCCTGGATCGCGTCGTCCGCCATGCCCATGTCGCGATACGTCAGCCCGAGCCGCAGTTGCTCGGCGGCCAGTCCGTCGTCCTGCATGCGGCCCGCCTCGGCGGCCGCCTCCGCCTTGACCGCGCGGCGTGCCCCCGGGGCCTTGGGCGCGGCAGCGGCCGGCGCCTGATCCAGGGCGGCCGTCAGATCCTCCACGGCCGCTTCGCTGGCGGTCGACGGGACCTCGGCGGGCTCGTCGAAGGTCACGCCCTCGTTGAGATCCAGCTTGTCGGTGGCCATGAACGGGCTGTCGCCGCTGAGCCGGTCGGCGATGATCGCGTCCGGGTCCGACTCGCCCAGCATCTCCAGCGCGCGCCGGAAGCGCTCGATGTTCGCGCGGTCCCAGGGCTCGCGGGCCACGAGATCCTCGCTGATGATGCGCGCCTCGAGGCCGCGGCCGGCATCGAGGTAGGCATCGGCGAGCTGGGCCTGCGCCGAGTACATCGTGGCTTCCAGGCCGCCGTCGACGCAGATCTCCACGAGGCGCATCAGCGCGACGATGTGATTGCGGACCCGCGTCACGAACTCGTGCAGGGCGGCCGCCGCGGCGGCGTAGTCGGCGTCGGCCACAGCGGCGTCCGCCACCGCCTCGATGGCCGGGTAGGCCGCGTCGGCATCCGTTTCCGCCAGGCGGCACGCCATCGCGATGGCGGCCTCGCGCTGCCCGGGCTCGGCCTGCAGCGCGCTCGCCACCGCGGCGCGGCCCTCGTCGAGCCGCCCGCTCCGGAGCTCGCCCTCGGCCATCACCATCCAGAGCGACGGGTCCTGCCGGGCGACTTCGGCCGACAGGTACCGGCGCGCCGCCTCGAGGTCGCCGGCATCCACGTAGGCGCGCACGAGGCGCACCCGCGCCTCCACGTCGCCGGCATCCATCTCGGCCACGCGGCCGAGCACGGCCAGCGCCTCGCTCTTCTGGCCGGCGGCGTCGAGGGCCTGCGCGACCTGGCGAAGTTCGTCCGGCGTCGACGCCCAGGCCTGCGCGCGGGCGAACTCGCCCAGGGCCAGGTCCGTAGCGAGCGCCTTCCCGCGGACCTCGTCGTCGGTCGGGTCCAGCTCGAGCAGATCGCGGTAGGCCGACGACGCGTCCTCGGCGCGCCCTTCCTGCGCGAACCAGTCGCCGACGGCCTTGAGCTCGCGCACGGCCGTGTCGGTGTCGCCCAGGTCGCGCGCGGCCTTGGCGGCCTGGAACCGGGCGGCGAAGTCTTCGGGGTCGACCATCCCGAGCCGCACGGTCATCTCCGCCGCGCCGCGGATGTTGCCGACCTTCCGCCGCCGGTCGGCGACGGACTGGTAGGCCGCCTTGGCGTCGGCGAGGAGCCCCTGCTTGGCGGCCACGTCGCCGGACCGGATCAGCGCGTATTCGTCGTTGCCCTTGACCTTGAGGATCTTCTTGAAGAGCGCAGCGGCCTTCGGGTAGAAGCCTTCGTCGGCGAGGTGGTCCGCGATGCGGGTGTACTGCTCGACGCCTTTGTCGAGCTGGCCCGACCGGACGAACAGGTCGCCCAGGGCATTGGCGCTGTTCCAGTCCCGCGGCTGGGCGAGGACGATGGCCTGGTACTCGTCGATGGCCGCGTCGACTTTTCCCAGCCGGAGAGCCTTCTCGGCTCGCTTCAGGGCTCCTTCGCGATCGAATGGCGCCACGGTGTCTCGCCCTCAGTCCAGAGTATCAAACAGCGACGCCGGCTTGAACGAGCGCCGGTGGGCCGCGGAGAATCCATGCTGGCCGACCGCCGCGAGGTGCGCCTGCGTGGCATACCCCTTGTGCTGGTCGAAGCCATACCGGCTATCGGCGCGATGGAGCTCGTTCATGAGTCGGTCGCGCGTGACCTTGGCCACAATCGAGGCCGCGGCGATGGCGGCCGACCGGCGGTCGCCTCCGGCCACGGCCCGCTGGGCCATCGGGAGCCCCTCGATCCGGAAGGCGTCCACCAGGACCAGGTCCGGCACCGGCGTCAGGCCCGTGACGGCGCGTGCCATCGCGCGCAGGGACGCGCGATGGATGTTGTATCGGTCGATTTCGGTCGGGTCCGCCAGTCCCACGGCCCAGGCGACGGCCCTGGCGGTGATGAGGTCGTAGAGGCGCTCCCGCGCGGCAGCCGTGAGGGCCTTCGAGTCCGCGACGCCGGGGACATGCCGGTCCGGGTGGAGCACCACGGCGGCGGCCAGGACGGGGCCGGCCAGGCAACCCCGGCCCACCTCGTCCACACCCGCCACGTGCACGAACCCGAAGCGCCGATAGGCGTTCTCGATGGTCCGCCGGGCCGGGGCCCTCGCCATGGGCGCGCGCCGTGCTCCCGGAGTCTAGGCCGTCGTCTTCCGGACTTCCTTCATGCGCGCCGCCTTGCCCTTGAGGCTGCGGAGGAAGTACAGCTTCGCGCGCCGCACCTTCGCGGAGCGCACGACGTCGATCTTCTGGATGACCGGCGAATGGAGCGGGAAGATCCGTTCGACGCCCTGGCCGAACGACACCTTCCGGACGGTGAAGGACGCGCGCGTCCCGCCCCGGCGGAGGTTGATCACGATCCCTTCGAAGACCTGCACGCGCTCCTTGTCGCCTTCCTTGACGCGCACGTGCACCTTGACCGTGTCGCCAGCCTGCATCGCGGGTCGCGACACCGTCTGGCTCTTCTCGATGAGCTCCACTGCGTTCATGATCCCTCGCCCTTCCCTTCCTCGACTCGCGCGGACCCGCCCGGCAGATCCGGCCGGCGCGCCCGCGTCCGCGACGCCGCGGCGTCCTGGCGCCACCGCGCGATGGCTCCGTGGTGTCCCGACAGCAGGACGTCCGGCACCGCCCGGTCCCGCCACACGGCCGGCCGTGTGTAGTGCGGGTAGTCCAGCTGCCCCGCCGAGAACGAGTCGTTCGCCACCGACCGCTCGTCCCCGACCACCCCCGGCACCAGTCTGGCGATAGCGTCCACCATGACCAGCGCCGGCAACTCCCCTCCGCTGAGGACGTAGTCCCCGATCGACCACTCCTCCGCGCCCACGGCGTCGACGACCCGGTCGTCGACACCCTCGTAGCGGCCGCACAGCCAGATGATGCCGGCGTCCCGCGTCATCTCTTCCGCCGCCGCCTGGTCGAACCGCCGGCCAGCCGGCGAGGTCAGCACCACGCGGCCTCGGCCGCCCCTGGCGGCTCGAATCGACTCGACCGCCGCGTAGAACGGTTCCGCCTTCATCACCATCCCCGGCCCGCCGCCGAAGGGCACGTCGTCGACCACGTGATGTCGGTCGACGGTGAACGCCCGCAGGTCGTGCACCCGGATGTCCAACACTCCCCGGCTGCGCGCCCGGCCCACCACGCCTTCCGCGAGCCCCGCCTCCACCATCGCCGGGAAGATCGTGACGATGTCGAACGTCACGCGCGTCCCGCCGCCGGCCCCCTCACGCTCGCCAGGGGCCATTCACGTCGAGCAGCCCGTCCGGTGCGTCCACGACGATTCGGCGGCCCGCCACGTCGATGCTGCAGAAATCCTGGGCCAGCGGGATCAGCACGTCGCCCCGGGGCGCCGCCACGACCAGCCGTACCGCCATGCCCTCCCCTTCCACCGCCCGCACCTGCCCCACGGCCACCCCCGCCACCGTCTGCACGTCGCAGCCGATGAGGTCGTCGTGGTAGTACACGTGTTCCGGCAGCGCCCGCCGCGCCGACGCCGGCACCCGCAACTCCCACGACCCGAACCGCTCCGCCTCGCCGATCGTGGTCGAGCCCTGGAAGCCGACGACCGGACGGCCGGCGTGCATCCGGAAACTCCTCACCTCCAGCGGCTCTGCGTTGGAGCCGCCGGGCGCCCGTCCCCAGAGGGCGGCGCCGATCCCGAATCGTTCCTCGGGGAAGTCGGTCGTCGGGTTGACGATCACCTCGCCCTTGTTGCCGTGCGTGCGCGCGACGATGCCCACGAGGAGCATGTCGTCCCACGCGCCGCGCTCACCGCTCGCCGGCGGTGTCGCGGATGTCGAGTTGGACACGCTGCCCGTCCACGTCCGCCGCGGCCGCCAGCAGCGTCCGCAGCGCCGCCGCGGTCCGCCCCTGCCGTCCGATCACACGGCCCAGGTCGCCCGGCGCCACGCGCAGTTCGAACCGGAGGCCGCCCCGCCGCTCCCCCTGTACGACCTCGACGGCGTCGGGCTCGTCGGCCAGCGCCTTCGCCACCGTCTCCACGAGAGTCTTCAACTCGGCCACGGCGCGATCCCGTCAGCCCTGGGCGGTCGCGTCGGCCTCGACCACGGCCACCGCGCCCAGATCACGGGTGACGTGCCGGGCCAGCAGCGTGCGGACCGAGTCCGACGGCTGCGCGCCCTGCGCGATCCAGTGCTGGATGCGCGCCTTGTCCACGTCGACGACGGCGGGCTTGGTCCGCGGGTTGTAGAAGCCGAGGGTCTCGATGAAGCCGCCCTCGCGCGGCGTCCGCCGCTCCGTCACGACCACCCGGTAGTGGGGACGCTTCTTCGACCCCGTCCGACGCATGCGAATCACGAGCATAGTTGTTCCTCGTTCCAGGCGAGCCGGCCCTCCCGGCTAGCGCATCAGGCTGAACGGCCCTTTCTTCTTCCGCTTCTTCGGGGCCTCGGGCACGGCTTCGCCCGTCATCTGGCCCACCATCTTCAGCATCTTCCGCATCTCGTTGTACTGCTTGAGCAGCCGGTTCACGTCTTCCACGGCCGTGCCGCTGCCGCGGGCAATCCGCTTGCGGCGGCTGCCGTCGATCACCTCGGCGTGCTCGCGCTCTTCGGGCGTCATCGAGTTGATGATGGCCTCGACCCGCCGGAGCTGCCGCTCGTCCGGCTTCTGCGCGCCGAGCTCCTTCAGCTGCCCCATGCCCGGCAGCAGCTTCATGATGTGCTCGAGCGGGCCCATCCGCCGGATCGTCCGGAGCTGGTCGCGGAAGTCGCCGAGGCTGAAGGTGTTCTTGCGGATCTTCTCTTCGAGCGATGCCGCCGCCGACTCGTCGACGACCTCTTCCGCCTTCTCGATGAGCGACAGGACGTCGCCCATGCCGAGCAGGCGCGACACAAAGCGATCGGCGTGGAACGTATCGAGGTCTTCGAGCCGCTCGCCCTCGCCGACGAAGGCAATCGGCACACCGACGACCGAGACGACCGACAGGGCCGCGCCGCCCCGGGCATCGCCGTCCACCTTCGACAGCACGACGCCGGTGACGCCCACCTGGCGGTTGAACTCGCCGGCGCTCTTGATGGCGTCCTGCCCTGTCATCGCGTCGGCCACGTAGAGGAGGTCCGACGGCTGGACCGCCTGCTTGATCGCGACCAGCTCCTGCATCAACTCGTCATCGATGTGGAGCCGCCCGGCGGTGTCGACGATGAGCACGTCGCGTCCGGTGTTGCGGGCCTCGGCGAGCGCGCCCTTCGCCCGCGAGACGGGATCGAGGTTGCCGGCGGGGTTGAACACGCGGACGCCGGCCTTCGAGGCGACCACCGACAGCTGTTCGATGGCCGCCGGACGGCGCACGTCGGTGGAAACCACCAGCGGGAAGCGGCCCTGACGGGCCAGCATGCGCGCGAGCTTGCCGGTGGTGGTGGTCTTGCCGGATCCCTGCAGGCCGAGCATCAGCACGACCGTCGGCCGTCCGCCGCCCGGCGTCAGCCCGCCCTTGGCGTCGCCGAACAGGCCGAGCAGCTCGTCGCGGACGATCTTGACGACCTGCTGGTCGGGGCTGAGCGATTCCTTCACGTCCTGCTCGGCCGCGCGGTCGCGCACGCGATCGACGAACGCCTTGACGACCTGCAGGTTGACGTCGGCTTCGATCAGGGCGACCCGGATCTCGCGCAGCACCCGCTCGGTCGTCTCGGGCGTGAGGCGGACCTCACCCCGAAGCGACTGGAAGACGTCTTGGAGACGGGTGCTCAGGGCGTCGAACATGGGCTGCCGCCGGCGCGCCCCGGGCCGGCTTCCGCGCGGACACTGCGCGGAGGGACGGCCGAGCCTCGCTCGGACAAACCCTTATCCTACTTGAGCTTCAGACAGGCGGTCAAACCTTCGTGAGGCGATGTCCGAGCTTTTCCTTCTTGGTCCGGAGGTATTTCCGGGTCGTCTCGGACGGGGCGATCTCGAGCGGCACCGAGGCCACCACCGACAGCCCGTACCCCTGCAGGCCGATGAACTTTCGCGGGTTGTTCGTGAGCAGGCGCATGGTGCGCACCCCGAGGTCGCGGAGCACCTGCGCCCCAATCCCGTAGTCCCGCTGGTCCGGCTTGAACCCGAGACGTTCGTTGGCCTCCACCGTGTCGAAGCCCTCGTCCTGGAGCGCGTAGGCCTTGATCTTGTTGGCGAGGCCGATGCCCCGCCCCTCCTGGTTCAGGTACAGGAGCACGCCCCGCCCCTCGGCCGCAATGCGCTGCATCGCCGCGTCCAACTGCGGGCCGCAGTCGCACCGCGCCGAGTGGAAGACATCGCCGGTGAGGCACTTCGAGTGCACCCGGACCAGGACGTTCTCGCCGTCGCCGATGTCGCCCGCCACGAGCGCCACGTGCGTCTCGCCGTCGAGCGGGCTCTCGTAGGCGTAGATCCGGAAGGGCCCGTGGATGGTCGGGAGGCCGGCCACGGCCGCCCGGGTGACCAGGCGCTCCGTCCGCATCCGGTAGCGGATGAGATCGGCCACCGTGATCATGGGCAGCCGGTGGCGCCGCGCGAAGCGGAGCAGGTCGGGCACCCGCGCCATCGTGCCGTCGGCCTTGGCGATCTCGCAGATGACGCCGGCCGGATACAGCCCGGCGGCGCGAGCCAGGTCCACGGCCGCCTCGGTCTGGCCGGCGCGCACCAGCACGCCGCCGTCGCGGGCCCGGAGCGGCAGCACGTGCCCGGGCCGGGCCAGGTCGGTCGGCTTGGTCTTCGGATCGATCGCGGTCCGGATCGTCTTGGCGCGGTCCGCCGCCGAGATGCCGGTCGTCACCCCGCGCCGGGCCTCGATGCCGATGCAGAAGGCCGTACCGAAGTTCGTCGTGTTCCTCCCGGCCGGGACCTGGAGCGGGATCTCGAGCTCGTCCAGCCGGTCCCCCGTCATCGGCAGGCAGATGAAGCCGCGGCCGTGGGTCATCATGAAGTTGATGATCTCGGGGGTGACCTTCTCGGCGGCGATCGTGAGATCGCCTTCGTTCTCCCGGTCCTCGTCGTCGACGACGATCACCATGTCACCGCGCCGGATGGCGGCGACAGCGTCCTCGACGGCCGTGAACGACCCGGCCGGCGCGGAGGCCGCGCGGCGGCGCGGCCGGCGGCTGGCGGCGCCGGTCGTGCGCGCGCGCCTGGGGGTCTTGCGGCTCGAGGTCTTGGCCATAGGGAGGGGTTACCGTTTCTGTGCCTGAGGAAGGCCGGACGTCTCGAGCGCGCGCTGGACGTACTTGCCGAGCACGTCGCATTCGAGGTTCACGCGGTCGCCGCGCTTCAGGTCGGCGAGCGTGGTGTGCGCGAGGGTGAACGGAATGACCTGGATGTCGAAGCGGCGCCCGTCGAGTCCGGCCACCGTGAGGCTCACGCCGTCGACGGTGACGCTGCCCTTGCGGATGAAGAGGGCCGCCAGCGCCGGCGGGAACTCCACGGTGATCCAGCGGCTCTCGCCTTCCTGCCGGACCTCGTCGACCACGCCGATCCCGTCCACGTGGCCCAGGACGAAGTGTCCTCCCAGGCGCGCGCCGCTCTGGAGCGGACGTTCGAGGTTCACGCGCTGCCCGCGGGTCAGGCTGCCGAGGGTGGTGATGCGGGCGGTCTCGGGCCCGATATCCGCATGCACGTCCCCGTCAGCGGCGACGAGCGCCGTCAGGCAGACGCCGGCGACCGCCAGGCTGTCGCCGGGACGCGTCTCGGCCGCCAGGCTGGTCTCGATCCGCACGCGGTAGCCGCCGGCCATCGGCTTGACCTCGGCGATCCGCCCGACGCTCTCAACGATCCCAGTGAACATCCGCCTCCATCCACATGTCGTCGCCGCACGCCCTGGCGGACACCGCCGACAGGCGGGTCCAGGGGATCCGCATGCCGTCGAACAGCGGCACGCCCCCGTCGCCCAACGTCCGCGGCGCCACGATCAGCCGGAGGCGGTCCACGAGCCCGGCGTCCCAGAACGCCCGGTGCAGGATGGCGCCGCCTTCGACGAGCAGCGTGTGCACGCCGAGCCCGGCCAGCAGGCGCGCCGCCTCGCCGAGCGACGCGGCGCCCATCACCCGCCCGCCCGCCGCCGTCACGCCGGCCACGCGGGCCGCGTCGTCACGAACGACGTCGGGGTCGGCGAACATTATGACCTCACCGCCATCGGCGCGCGCGAAGAGCCTCGCCGTCGGCGGCGTGCGCAGCCGCCGGTCGAACACGACGCGGGTCAACGGGCGGACCCGGACCACGTCGCGGACGGTCAGCCTCGGATCGTCGGCCAGCGCCGTGCCCACGCCCACGGCGATGGCGTCGGCCTCGGCCCGCAGGCGCTGCGTCCGGCGTGCCGCCGCCGCGCCCGAGATCGCCGTGGGGCGACCGGGACGGGCGGCGATGCGACTGTCGCGGCTCGTCGCCGCCTTGACCACCACCAACGGGCGGCCGCGGTCGTGAACGCAGTGGTAGGCGGCGTTCATCCGGCGCGCGGCCGCTTCCTCCACGCCGACGACGACGTCCAGGCCCGCCTCGCGGAGCAGGGCCACCCCGCGACCGGCCACGGCCGGGAACGGATCGATCGTGGCCGCGACCACCCTGGCGATGCCGGCGGACAGGATCCGGTCGGTGCAGGGGCCCGTCCGGCCCGTGTGGCAGCACGGTTCGAGCGTCGCGTACAGCGTGCCGCCGCGGGCGCGCTCACCGGCCGCGTCGAGGGCCACCACCTCGGCATGGGCCTCACCCGCCCTGGCGTGGTGCCCCTGCCCCACCACCACGCCGTCCGCGTCGACGACGACGGCGCCCACGAGGGGATTCGGGGCCGTGGCCCCGAGCGCCCGCTCCGCATGGAAGAGGGCGCGGCGCATCATGGCGGCGTCGTCTACCACGTTGGTGCGAAGAGCGCGTCCACGTACGCGCGCGCGTCGAACGGCACGAGGTCGTCGATCCCCTCGCCGACGCCGACATACCGGATGGGCAGCGACAGATCGTGGGCGATCGCGACCGCGACACCGCCCTTCGCGGTGCCGTCGAGCTTCGTGAGGACGATGCCGGTGACGCCCGCGGTCGCCGCGAACTCGCGGGCCTGGGCCAGCCCGTTCTGCCCCACCGTCGCGTCGAGCACCAGGAGGACGTCGTGCGGCGCCCCCGGGACCTCGCGCGCGGTGACCCGCCGGATCTTGTCGAGCTCCGCCATGAGGTTCACGCGCGTGTGGAGGCGGCCGGCCGTGTCCACGATCACGGTGGCGACGCCCCGCGCCTTGGCGGCCGTGAGCGCGTCGTAGACGACGGCGGCGGCGTCGGACCCTTCCTGCGCCCTGACGATGTCCACGCCGGCCCGGGTGGCCCAGATCTGGAGCTGGTCGACGGCGGCCGCGCGGAACGTGTCGGCCGCGCAGATGAGGGTCGACCGCCCCTCGGCGCGCTCCCGGTGGGCCAGCTTGCCGACCGTGGTCGTCTTGCCGGTGCCGTTCACGCCGACGACGAGCATGACGTACGGACCGGAGGCGGGCCTGGCGGGCGGCGCGGGCACGGACTCGAAGATGCGAAGGAGCTCCGCTTCGACGGCGCCGCGCAGCCCGCCTGGCGCGCGCCCCCGGGCGCGCACGCCGTCCAACAGCCGGGAGGTCGCGGCCAGCCCCAGGTCGGCCCCGAGCAGCAGCTCTTCCAGCGCCTCGATCGTGTCGACGTCGAGCGCGCCCGCCGGACGCTCTGGCGCGTCCACGCGGCCGGCAATCTCGTCGAAGCGCCGGGCGAGCCGCTCGCTCGTACGCGCGAGCCCCTGTTTCAGGCGATCGAACAGCCCCATCCCGCCGATCTTAGCAGTCCCCCGCGGCCGGCGGCTGCGGGACGCGCCGTCAGTCCGCCTCGGCGCGCTGGCGGCGGCCCATCAGACCAGCCAGCGCGTCGGCGGCGCTGGTGTGCCCGTGCAGGATGGCCTCGACCTGCTCGGTGATCGGGAGTTCGACGCCGAGGCGCCGGCCGAGCGCCAGGGCGACCGGTGTGGTCGAGACCCCCTCGGCCACCATCTTCATGCCGGCGACGATCTCGTCGAGCGGCCGGCCCCTGGCTAGTTCGATGCCGACGTGCCGGTTCCGGCTCAGGCCGCCCGTGCACGTCAGGACGAGATCGCCCATGCCCGACAGGCCCGCCAGGGTGTCCCGGTCGCCTCCGGCGGCGACGGCGAGGCGCGAGATCTCGGCCAGCCCCCGGGTGATGAGCGCGGCCAGCGCGTTGTGTCCGAGACCGAGCCCCTCCACCACGCCGGCGGCAATCGCGATCACGTTCTTCAGGGCGCCGCCCAGCTCCACGCCGGTGACGTCGCTGCTGCCATACAGCCGCATCGCGCCGCTGCGGAACTCGTCCTGCACGTGGCAGACGGCCGCGTGATTCGAGGAGGCCACCACGACCACCGTCGGCAGGGATCGCGCGAGTTCGAGCGCGAAACTCGGGCCCGACAGCACGGCCACTTCCTGCACCGCCGGCCACTCCTGCCGGATCACTTCCGACATGCGGAGGTTCGTGCCGGGCTCGAGGCCCTTGGTGGCGCTCAGGACGATGGCCGACGGCTGCAGGAACGACCCGCTCGTCGCCAGCACGCGGCGAAGTCCGAGCGACGGCACCGCGAGCACGACGAACTGCGCGTCCCCCAGCGCCCGGTCGAGCGCCTGGGTAGGCACCAGCGTCGGCGGAAACGGCACGTCCGGCAGGTAGGTCGGGTTGGCCCCCCGAGTCTCCATCTCGGCTACCAGGGCGGCATCGCGCGCCCACAGGTGGACGCGATGGCCGATGCGCGCCAGGTGCACGGCGAGCGCCGTGCCCCAGCTGCCGGCGCCGATGACGGCCACGCTACGCATCCCGGCCTCCACGCGCGATCCCACGCTCGGTGCCCTCGCGCAGGCGCGAGAGGTTGCCCCGGTGACGCCAGATGACGAGGGCTGCCGTCACCGCGGCGCCGACGGCCACGCCCGGCGGCGCCGGCGTGAAGCCGGCGGCGATCGGCAGCGTCACGCTGGCCGCCACCGACCCCAGCGACACGATGCCCGTCGCCCAGACCGTCAGCCCGAAGGCCACGGCTGCGGCCAGCGTCGCGGCGGGGGCCAGGATCGCGAAGGCGCCGCACGCCGTCGCGACGCCCTTGCCCCCTCGCCCCTTCAACCAGACCGGGTAGACGTGCCCGGCCACCGCGGCCACGCCCGCGGTCACGACCTCCAGGTCGGCGGCGCCGGCGCGGGCGGCGACCAGCACGGCCGCGGCGCCCTTCACCAGGTCGATCGCCATGACCGCCAGGCCCAGGCGCAGCCCGGAGACGCGGTACATGTTCGTGGCTCCGACGTTGCCGCTCCCGACGCGCCTGAGGTCCACGCCCGCGAGGCGGCGGCCGGCGAGGAAGCCGAGCGGCAGGGAGCCGATGAGGTAGCCGAGAATCCCTGCGCCGATCACGGGGTCCCGCCCTGGGCGGCGTAGCGGCGGACCATGTCGAGCACCGTGGTCGCCGCCAGCGCCTTGATGATCGCCCGATCTCCGGTGAACCGGGACGTGCGGGTGACGGTGCCGCCCGGGCCCGCCACGGCGAAGCACACCAGGCCCACGGGCTTCTCCGGTGTGGCCCCGCCGGGCCCCGCGATGCCCGTGACGGCGGCGGCCACGTCCACGCCGGCCCCGCGCCGCGCCCCTTCCGCCATGGCCACCGCCACCGGCTCGCTGACGGCGCCGTGTGCGGCCAGCAGTTCGGGTGGCACGCCGAGACAGGCCGTCTTCGCGTCGTTGCTGTAGGCGACGACGGCCCGCTCCACGTAGGCGCTGGCCCCCGGCACATCCGTGAGCCGCGACGTGGCGAGGCCGCCCGTGCACGACTCCGCGAGCGCGATTCGCCACTGCCGCGCCTGCAGGAGCCGCCCGACGGCAGCCTCCAGCGAGGCGCCGTCCACGGAGACGACGTCAGCGCCGAGCACGGCGGCGAGCGCCCCGACCTTCTCATCGAGGCGCCGCGCGCCGTCCGCCGCATCGAGGCCCGTGGTGGACAGGTGCAGTTCCACGATTCCGACACTGGCCAGGATGGTCGTCTCGACCGGCGGCCGTTCGTCCCGCCAGGGCCCGTACAGCGGCGCCGCGCGCTCGTCCACCCACGACTCGCTCCGGCCGGCCACGACGATGGATCGCTGCTGGGTGAGGCTGGCGCCCCACCGCGGCACGATATGGGCCGCGATCGCGGCGTCGAGCATCGGCCGCATCTCGCGAGGCGGTCCGGGCAGCAGCAGCACCGCCTTCCCGCCGGCGGGGATCCAGAGGCCGGGGGCCGTGCCGTTGACGTTGGGAACCAGGATGGCGCCCTCGGGCACCATCGCCTGCCGGCGATTGATCTCCGGCATCGTCATGCCGCGCCGTCCGAACCGCTGACGAATCCCGTCGAGCACGGTCTCGTCCTCGTGCAGGGGCAGGGACAGCACCGAGGCGACCGCCGTCCTGGTGCGATCGTCATCGGTCGGGCCCAGCCCTCCGGTGCACACGACGAGATCGACGCGCGACAGGGCGTGGCCGATGGCGTCGGTCAGCGCGCGCAGGTCGTCGCCCACGACGCTGGTCCATTCGACGCGCAGGCCGTGCGTCTGGAGCGTCGCGGCGATGTGGGGCGAGTTGGTGTCGGTGCGGCCCAGCGTGAGGAGTTCGCTGCCCACGGCCAGCACGGCGGCGCGGACCTCGGGTCCGTCTAGGCCAGCCATCCGGGGACCAGCCACCGCAGGGCCCACAGGGCCACCCACGCGTACGCGCCGGCGGCCAGATCGTCGAGCATGATCCCCCACCCGCCGTGCGCCTTCTCGAGCTGCCGCGCGGGCGGCGGCTTCACGATGTCGAAGACCCTGAAGAGCAGGAAGCCCGTGACGGCGGAGGCCACGGTCAGGGGCGCGGCGACGAGGGTCACGCACATGCCCATGACCTCGTCGATCACGACCGGCCCGGGGTCGGTCGTCCCCAGGTGACGTTCCGCCCGGGTCGCGGCCCAGGCGCCCACGACGAGCAAGGCGACCGACACGGCCAGTTCGCCGCCACTCCCGAGGCCGCCCGCCCGAAGCGCGGCCCAGAGGACGACCCCCACGGCCGATCCGACGGTGCCCGGCGCGATTGGGAAGTACCCGGTGTAGCCGGCCGTCGCGACGAAGAGGGCGAGCCCCTTCACGCCCGGACCTTCACGACGTGGGTATCGGCCACATGGTCGTGCAGGGCCCGCCGGTCCGAGCGGAGCGCCGCCGACCCGAGACCCGCGCCGAGGGACAGCATCGAGGCGGCCACGCGGACAAAGGCCCGGCCCACGGTGAGCGTCCGTTCGGCGCCTTCCACGCGAAGGCCGAACGCCATCTTGCCGAGCGTCTGCCCGCCCTGCGCGGTGAAGACCAGAAGGTAGGCGACGTCCAGCCCGATGAGGAAAACGGCGAGCGGGATCAACGGCAGGGTGAGCACGTCAATCAGGGGCACGTCGGCAAGCTGCGCGGTCAAGTACACCACGATGAGATCGACGGCGGCGAGGAGTCCGAGGTCCAATGCGGCCGCGGCGGCCCGGGCCGACACCGACGCGAGCATCGGCGCTCCGCCGGCGTCATCCCCGGTCGGCGCGGCCGTCTCGTCGGAAAGCGGTACGAGCGTCGGCCGGGAGCGGACCAGGCGCGGCCCTCCGCGCGTACGCGGCCGCTCGGCGGTCGCGCGCCGGACGGCCAGCGGTGCGCCTGCGGGCGGCGGCAGCGGTTCGGCAAACAGCGAGGGGACACGGCTTTCGACGTCCCGGAGGGGCAGGTCTTCCGCACCCACGGCGACCGGGGGCGGCGCCACGTCGAGCATCAGGTTGGTCAGGGCGTCCGCCTCGGCTGGCGGAGTCGGCGGAGCCAGGTCCACGGACAGCGCCGGCACGCCATCGCCCATCAGCGAGAAGTCGTATCCGCAGTGGCGGCAGCGATCGGTGGGCTCGAAGCCGACGTAGGCGCACTTCGGGCACTTCACGGCCGCCCGCGCCCCCCGGACACGTCGGCCGACCGCAGGAGCTCGCGCTGGATCCGGATCCGCAACGCCTGCGCATCGGCGTACGCGCTGTCGCCCAGCGGGATCTGCTCGAGGGTGGCGAGTGCGTCGGGCAGCTTCCCCGCTTCGAAGAGGCGGCGTGCGCGCAGGAGGTGCGCGTCGGCCGCCGCCGGCACGGGCAGCGGCGCCGCGAGGACCTCGGGGGACGCCGCGACCTGCCCGGGCGATGGCGCCGCGCCGGCCAGGTAGAGCGCCACGGCGGACACCACCGCGACCACGGTCGCCAGGGTCCACGCTCCCATCGCGCGGGCACTGCGGCCGTGGCGCGGGGACACCGTTCGCGCGTGCACGACCGGGCTGTCGCCGGCGCCGACGAGGGGGCGATCCAGCAGGCCGATCCGGTGCAGCACCGGCAGCGCCTGCTCGTGCGGGGCGCCGCGCTCGATGGCGGCCGTCAGCAGCTGGCGGGCCCGGTCCACCTCGCCGTGGTCGAAGGCATGGAGGCCCTCGTGCACGAGCACCTCGGACTCCCGCTGGCGCTCGGCCTGCGCGCGCCGCGCGCGGTCGATGTAGGCCCGCGCGCGATCGTTCGTGCGGTCGAGGAAGAGCACGCGGGTCCAGACATTGACGGCCTGATCCATGCGTCCCGCGAAGTACTCGTCGAGACCCGACACGAGCAGCTGCTCGATCCGGGCATCGCGCTCGGCGATCGTCAGCGATTCGGAATGAAGTGATTCGCCGGGTGTCGGATCCACCATGCGTGCAGATCAGCGCAAGTATAACAGGCCGCGTTCGCGCGGGGCGCCCGACGACGCCCGGTCGGTCGTGCCTGAATCCTGCCACCCACCACTCCCCGCTCCGCGCCGCGGACGCTCGAGCCGGGTGGGTGTGGTACAAACCGCCCGTGGCGCTGCTCGAGTGCGTGCCCAACGTGAGCGAGGGCCGCGATCCGGCCCGCGTGGCGGCCTTCGCCGAGACGCTGCGCCAGGTCCCGGGCGCCTGGCTCCTCGACGTCCATGCCGATCCCGTCCACAACCGCTCCGTCTTCACGCTGGCCGGGGGCCCTGCCGCCCTGGTCGAGGCCGCCGTACGCCTGACACGAGCGGCCATCGCGGCCATCGACCTGCGGCGCCATGCGGGCGTGCATCCGCGGCTCGGCGCCATCGACGTCATCCCGTTCGTGCCCCTCCAGACGACTCCGATGGCCGCGGCTGTCGCCGCGGCTGACGAGGCGGCCCGGCGCATCGGCGACACCCTCGAACTCCCGGTGTACCTGTACGAGTCGGCGGCACGCGTCCCGGCCCGCCGCCGCCTCGAGGACGTCAGGCGCGGGCAGTTCGAAGGACTGGCGGCGCGGATGCAGACGCCCGACGGGCAGCCGGACGCGGGACCCGCGACGCCGCATCCGACCGCCGGTGCCGTCGCCGTGGGCGCGCGGGACATCCTGGTCGCATTCAACGTGACCCTCGCCTCCGATCGCCTCGAGGCGGCGCGCGCCGTCGCGCGCGCGGTCCGCGCGAGTACTGGCGGACTCCCGTGCCTCAAGGCCATGGGCGTCGACCTGCCGGACCGGGGCGTGGTGCAGGTCTCGATGAACCTCACCGACTACCGGGTCACCACCGCGGCTGATGCGTTCGACGCGGTGTCCCGCGAGGCCGCCCGGCTCGGCCTTCGGGTGGCGGCCAGCGAGCTCGTCGGCCTCATGCCGGTGGCGGCGCTCGGCGGACGCCACCCCGGGGACCTGCTGATCGCGGACTGGCACGCCGGGCGCCTCCTGGAGACCCGCCTGGCCGAGCTTCGGGGGGCTACTCGCCCTCCCGCCTGACCGGCGCGATGCCGAACGCCCGCATCTTCTTGTAGAGGTTGCTGCGCTCGACCCCCAGGGCCTCGGCCGTCCGCGAGATGTTGCCGAGGTGGCTCGCCAGCACCTGCAGGATGTAGTCGCGCTCGAACCGGTCGCGGGCATCGGCCAGAGGCAGCGTGGGTGCGATCTCGGCGCCGTTGATCGCCGGCGGCGGACCGCCGTCGTCCACGAACGCGACGTCGGACGCGTTCACGATGTCGCCGTGCACCATGATGAGCAGCCGCTCCACCACGTTGTGGAGTTCGCGGACGTTGCCCGGCCAGGCGTAGCGCTGAAGGCGGCTCATGGCGTCGGGCGCGAAGCGCTTCACCTTGCGGCCGTACTCCCCGGCGAGCGCGGCCATGAAGTGCTCGGCCAGTCTCGGGATGTCCTCGGCCCGGTCGCGCAGGGGCGGCACGAAGATCGGCACGACGTTGAGGCGGAAGTACAGGTCCTCGCGGAAGCGGCCCGCCCGGATCTCTTCCTGCAGGTCCTTGTTGGTGGCGGCCACGATCCGCACGTCCACCTTGATGGTCGCGGTGCCGCCCACGGGCTGCACGGCCTGTTCCTGCAGCGCCCGCAGCACCTTGGCCTGGGTCTTCAGGCTCATGTCGCCGATCTCGTCGAGGAAGATCGTGCCGCCGTGCGCGTGTTCGAAGCGGCCCCGGCGCTCCGCGACCGCGCCCGTGAAGGCGCCCCTCGTATGGCCGAAGAGCTCCGACTCAATCAACTCCTCGGGAATCGCGGCGCAGTTCACCTCGACGAACGGCCCGGTGCGGCGGCGGCTGTGCGCATGAACGGTGCGGGCCACGAGTTCCTTGCCCGTCCCGTTCTCTCCGAGGATGAGCACGCGGCCGTTGGTGGGAGCCGCCAGCAGCACCTGCTCGCGCAGGTGCCGCATGACGGCGCTGTCGCCCACCATGACGTGGCGGCGATCCACCTGGGCGCGCAGGTCGCGGTTCTCGGCCTCGAGGGCCCGCTGCCGGAGCGCGTTGCGGACGACGAGGACGGCCTTGTCGAGCGACAGCGGCTTCTCGACGAAATCGAACGCACCGAGCTTGATCGCGCGCACGGCCGACTCCACGTTGCCGTGGCCGGAGATGACGACGACCTGCGAGTCCACGTTGCGCTCCCGCAGCCGCTGCAGCGTCTCGAGGCCGTCGAGGCCCGGCATCCAGACGTCGAGCAGGATGACGTCGAACTCCTGCTCCACCAGGCGGGCCAGGCACGCCTCGCCCGATTCGACCGACTCGACGGAGTAGCCCTCGTCGCCAAGGACCCCGCCGAGCGCAGTCCGGACGCCGGGCTCGTCGTCGACGATGAGGATGGAGGCCATGGCAGGGTCAGCAGGGAAGCTCGATCGTGAAGCGGCTTCCGGTCGGCAGGTTGTCGCCCACTTCCACGTTACCACCGTGCTCGGCGACGATGCGCCGCACGATGGCCAGCCCGAGTCCGGATCCCCGCCCCTTGGTCGAGTAGTACGGCAGGAACAGCTTGTCGCGCTCCCCCGGCGGAATGCCGGGTCCGTCGTCGGCCACGACGACCCGGGCGACGTGGTGGCCGGCGTCGTGCGACGTCTCCACCACGATGCGGCCGCGGCGGTGCATCGCTTCCACGGCGTTGTCGACCAGGTTGATGATGACGCGCTTGATCTGCTCCTCGTCCAGCCGCACCGACGGCAGGTCCGGCTGCAGCACGACGTCGAGGCTCAGCGACGGGAAGAGCCCCGCGTACAGCGACAGGGCGTTGGTGACCACGTCGTTCAAGGACGCCGGCACCGCCTTCGGCGCCGGCATCCGCGCGAACTGCGCGAACTCGTCCACGAGGCCCTTCAGCGACTCGACCTCGCCGATGATGGTCTGCGTGCACTCGGTGACGAGCGCGCCGTGCGCCGCCTCCGGGTCGCCCAGCTTGCGCTGCAGACGCTCGGCCGAGAGCTGAATCGGGGTCAGGGGGTTCTTGATCTCGTGGGCGAGGCGCCGGGCCACCTCCCGCCACGCGGCCACCTTCTGCGCCCGGATGAGCGGAGTCACGTCGTCGAGGACGAGCACGGTCCCCTCGAAGCCGGCGGCGCCGTGCAGGCGCGTGGCCGCGACCGCGAGCGTCACCTCCCGGCCGTCGCGCGTGATGCTGACCTCCTGCGCCACCGACTCCGACGAGACGCGCGTCGTGCCGTCGAGGACCGATCGGACGGCCGCCAGGTCCGGCCCGAGCACCTGCGACACGGGCCGGCCCTCCACGCCGGGGGGCAGGCCGAGGAGCCGCGCGGCGGCGGAGTTCACGCGGCCGACGGCCCCGGAGGCGTCGATCGAGACCACGCCCGTGGCGATGCGCTCGAGGATCGTCTCCACCGAGCGGTGCCGCCGCTCGACCTCCTGGTGTCGCTGCTCGAGGTCGAGCGAAGCCTGTTCCAGGCCCCGCTGCCGCGCCGACAGGTCCGCCGCCATCGCGTTGAACGACTCCACCATGTGGCCGAACTCGTCGTCGCCGACCGGTTCGATCCGGTGCTCGAGGCGGCCGGCGCCGATCTCGCGCGCGGCGGCCGACAGCATCTGGACCGGACGCGTGATGCGTTTCGCCAGGTACAGGCCCATCCAGGTGGACCCCACCAGGATGAGCAGCGTCACCATCACGAAGAACGAGAGGTAGACGCCGGCGAGCGGCTGCTTCAGCACGCGCAGCTGGGTGTAGTCCTCGTAGGCCTTCGTGATCCGCCGGGCGCGGTCGGCCATTTCGCCCGCGAGGACGTCGCTGGCCAGCACCACCCCCGCCAGGCGGCCGTCGGGCCCGCGCACCGGGTGCGCCACCCGCAGCAGTTCCCCGCCGCCGCTGCCCGGGGCAGGCTCGGTCACGACCTCCCCCGTCTCGATGACGCGCGCGGCCAGGCGATCGCCCCCCGCGGTCGCCTGGCCGGGCGGCAGGGACGGGGCCGCCACGTCGAGGACGGGCTGGGCGGTGCCGTCCACCACGCGGTAGACCTGGACCAGCGCGACGCGCCGGCTCGCCACCGAGGGCGCCACGGCCACGCGGACGGCCTCGACATTGCGGCCGAGGTCGACCGACGCCAGGGCCTGCGCCAGGCGCGCGCCCTCGTCGCCGACCACCCGGCGGCGCTCGAAGTAGTAGTCCGACGCAATCCGGCTCGCCGAGGCGAGCACCTCGTCCATCGGCGCGTTGAACCACCGGTCGACGGCCGTCAGGACCACCTGCGACCCGACGGCCAGGACGAGCACGGCCGGCACCAGCGTCAGGCCCAGCAGCAGGGCGACGAGCTTGACCCGGAAGCGCGCGAACGGCAGCGCGCGACGCCGCTCGACGACGAGCTTGACGACGTTCCGCACCAGGAAGAATCCCAGTGCGAGGAGCATCATCACGTTGGTCGCGCTCAGCGCGTAGAGCACCGAGCCGGTGAGGAAGTCCGGTGAGAACCTGGCCGAGCGGTCGGCGAGCCAGACGAGGCTCGCGAGCACCGCCAGCAGCAGGACGATGCCGACCAGGATCAGGCGGGGGTTGTCTCGAAACGGCCGGCGGCCGGCCGCACCCGGGGCGCCGGTGACGACGGCGGCGGCGTGCGAGACGCGGGAAGTGGCCATGGGCGGGCTCGGCCCTCTGCGGCGCCTAGTCCTTGGCGCCCAGCAGGTCTTTCAGCTCCGTCATGAACTCGCCGATGTCCCGGAAGTGGCGGTACACCGACGCGAAGCGGACGTAGGCGACCTTGTCGAGCTGCTTCAGCTCCTGCATCACGAATGCGCCGACGTCCGAGGTCGAGATCTCCTTCTCGGCCCGGTCCTGGAGCATCGCCTCCACGCGGTCGGCGATGGCCTCGATGGCGGCCACCGACACGGGGCGCTTCTCGCACGCCTTGAGCAGGCCCGCCACCAGCTTCTGGCGCTCGAAACGTTCCCGCGTGCCGTCCTTCTTGACGACCATGTACGGGATCTCGTCGATGCGCTCGTAGCTCGTGAACCGCCTGCCGCACTCGCCGTTGAGACACTGGCGGCGGCGCCTGATGACGTCGCCTTCCTTGCTCTCGCGCGAGTCGACGACCTTGTCGCCGAGATGACCGCAATAGGGACACTTCACCGGCGCGTCTCCTCGTCCCTCGCACGCTGCACCGCACCGCCGAGATGGGTCATCGACAGGCCTTCACCCGCCATCAGCCAGGCGCCCGCTATCAGCGTAGGCACGAAACCCACCGCGTGCAAGACGATCGCCGCGCCCACGGCGTGGTCGTTCTCGACACCGAAGAAGGTCGTGGCGCCCAGCCGGTAGGCCTCGTGGAAGCCGCCCACGGCGCCCGGGGTCGGCACCGCCACGCCCACGACGAGCATGGCCATGATCAGCAGGGACCCCGACCAGGGCAGGGCGACGCCGACGGCGAGCGAAACGACCCAGATCTGCGCGGCAATGACCACCCAGAGCGGGATCGACCAGGCCACGGCCCACGCGATCCGCCACGGGTCCCGGACCACCGCCAGCCCGCCGACGAAGGCCGCCGCCAGCGTGGACACCGCGTCGGCCATCCGCCGCGGCAGCCAGGCCGTGGCGGCCCTCACGGCCCGGGTCAGCAGCTCGGGCCGGGCCGCGCAGGCCGCGAGGACGCCCACGCCCACCACCGCGGCAACCGCGGCGGCCATCCCGCCGGCGCGCACCGCCGCGAACAGGGCCGGATCGATCGCCGAGAGGCCCGGGTCGAAGACCAGGAGGAACGTCCCGAGCAGCAGCAGCACCGCCACGAGGTCGAGCATCCGCTCGATCACCACCGTGGCGAAGACGGCGGCGGCGTCGAGTCCCTCCCGCCGCGCCAGGAGCCACGGGCGGATGACCTCACCGGCGCGCGCGGGCAGGATGAAGGACGCGGCGAACCCGATGACGGTCGCGCGCAGCGCCGGCCCGAAGTGGGTCCGGCCGAGCGGCGCGAGCATCAGCTGCCACCGTACGGCCCGCAGGGCGTAGCTCGTGAACAGGCACAGCACGCCGGCCCCCACGAGCGGCCAGCGTGCGTCGCGCACGACGCGCCACACCTCCGCGAGGTTGGCGTTGCGCAGGAAGACCCCGATCAGCGCCAGCATCAGCGCAGTGACGAGGACGTTTCGCAGCCACGGGCGCATGGAGTTCGGAGTGACTCACGGCGGCCGCGGCGGCGCGAACGCAACGGAGGTCCGTCAATACTACATGACGGGCTGCCCGCGCACTTGCGCGGCGCGCGCACGTACGGCTACGATGCGCGGTCCCGTCATCGAGTCGATCGTGCCTTCCGCTCCCCTGCTGTCGTCGTCCCTTCCAGGCTTCACGCGCGTGCGTCAGGGCAAGGTGCGCGACGTGTACGCGGTGGGCCGGGATCTGCTGATCGTCGCCAGCGATCGCATCTCGGCGTTCGACTACGTGCTCGGCTCGGGCATTCCCGACAAGGGCCGCGTGCTCACGCAGATCTCGGTCTTCTGGTTCGAGAAGACGGCCGGGATCGTGCCGAACCACCTCATCACGGCCGACGTGGACGCGTACCCGGACGTGCTGGCGCCGCACCGGGAGACGCTGCGCGGGCGCTCGATGCTCGTGCGGCGGACGACGCCGCTGCAGGTCGAATGCGTGGCGCGGGGCTATCTGTCCGGGTCCGGCTGGAAGGACTACGTCGCGACGGGCGAACTCTGCGGCGTGCCGCTGCCGCAAGGGCTCCGGCAATCCGACCGGCTGCCGGAGCCGCTCTTCACCCCCGCGACCAAGGCGCAATCCGGCCACGACGAGAACATCTCCGAGGCCGAGGCCGCGCGCGTGGTCGGCGCGGAACTGCTCCAGCGGCTCAAGGACCTCACGATGGCCCTCTACGCCATCGGCGTCGAGCACGCGGACCGCTGCGGCATCATCCTGGCCGACACCAAGTTCGAGTTCGGCCTGACCGACGAGGGCACGCTGCTCCTCATCGACGAGATCTTCACGCCGGACTCGTCGCGCTACTGGCCGAAGGACCACTACGCCCCGGGCGGCCCGCAGCTGAGCTTCGACAAGCAGTTCGTCCGCGACTACCTCGAGGCGATCAAGTGGAACAAGCAGCCGCCCGTGCCGACGCTGCCCGACGAGGTCGTCTTCCGAACGCGCGAGAAATACATCGAGGCGTTCACCCGCCTGACGGGCCGGACGCTGGAGACGCCGCATGCGTGAGGAATTCGACCGTCTGATCGCCGAGATGGTCGACAAGGGCGTGCACTTCGACGACGCTCAGCGGGAATTCGAACGCCGCTTCATCACCCGCGTCGTCGCCCACTGCGACGGCAACGTGAGTCGCGCCGCCGAGGCGCTCGGGATGCACCGGAACACCCTGACCCGCAAGGTCACGGCCCTCAAGATCAAGGTGCGGCGCTCACCCGCCGCCTGACCCGCCCCGGGCTTGACAGCCCAGCCGGGCTGCCATACTCTTAGCAGTCGGGCGTCATGACTGCTAGCTCACGGTAAGAGCGAGTGCTAATGCCGTGGCCGGGCGTGACCCGCCGGGCACGGGTGGCGCCCACGACGAATTCGCGGTCCGTGCCGGGCCGCTGATTGCATGACCGGAGTCCCTGATATGGCTACGAAGCTGCGTCCGTTGCACGACCGAATCCTCGTCGAGCGAATCGAGGAAGGTGAACAGAAGGTCGGAGGAATCATCATCCCCGACAGCGCCAAGGAGAAGCCCCAGCAGGGCAAGGTGGTCGCCGTTGGCGCCGGCAAGCCCGACAAGGACGGCAAGAAGACGCCGCTCGACGTCAAGGCCGGCGACACCATCCTCTTCGGCAAGTACTCCGGCCAGGAAATCAAGATCGACGGCAGCGAGTACCTCATCATGCGTGAGGACGAAGTCCTCGCCGTGGTCGAGAAGTAACCCAGGATCGAACGGAGAAACGCGCACATGGCGAAGCAGATCATTTACGGCGAGCAGTCGCGGCAGGCAATCCTGCGCGGCGTGAACCAGCTGGCCGACGCGGTGAAGGTCACCCTCGGTCCGAAGGGCCGCAACGTCGTCCTCGACAAGAAGTTCGGCTCCCCCACCATCACCAAGGACGGCGTGACGGTGGCGAAGGAAATCGACCTCAAGGACCCGCTCGAGAACATGGGCGCGCAGATGGTCCGGGAAGTCGCGAGCAAGACGTCGGACACGGCCGGTGACGGCACGACGACGGCGACCGTGCTGGCCCAGGCCATCTACCGCGAAGGCGCCCGCAACGTCGTCGCAGGCGCCAACCCGATGGAGCTGAAGCGCGGCATCGAGAAGGCCGTCGAGGCGATGACGGCCGAGATCAAGAAGATGTCGAAGCCGGTGAAGGGCAACATGATCGCCCAGGTCGGCACCATCTCGGCGAACAGCGACCACACGATCGGCACGATCATCGCCGAGGCGATGGAGAAGGTCGGCAAGGACGGCGTCATCACCGTCGAAGAGGCCAAGACGCTCGAGACGACCCTCGACGTCGTCGAAGGCATGCAGTTCGACCGCGGGTACCTCTCGCCCTACTTCGTGACGGATCCGGAGCGCATGGAAGTCGTGCTCGAGAACCCCGTCATCCTGATCCACGAGAAGAAGATCAGCTCGATGAAGGACCTGCTGCCGGTGCTGGAGCAGGTGGCCCGCCTCGGCCGTCCGCTGCTCATCATCGCGGAGGACATCGAGGGTGAGGCGCTGGCGACGCTCGTGGTCAACAAGCTGCGCGGCACGCTGCACGCCGCCGCCGTCAAGGCGCCCGGCTTCGGCGACCGCCGCAAGGCCATGCTCGAGGACATCGCGGTCCTGACCGGCGGCAAGGCCATCACCGAGGACCTCGGCGTGAAGCTCGAGAACATCAAGCTCGAGGATCTCGGCAAGGCCAAGAAGGTCACCATCGACAAGGACAACACGACGATCGTCGAGGGCTCGGGCGAGGCCAAGGCCATCGAGGGCCGCGTCAAGCAGATCCGGATGCAGGTCGAGGAGACCTCGTCCGACTACGACCGCGAGAAGCTCCAGGAGCGGCTGGCGAAGCTCGTCGGCGGCGTGGCCGTCATCAAGGTCGGTGCCGCCACCGAGACCGAGATGAAGGAGAAGAAGGCGCGCGTCGAGGACGCGATGCACGCCACCAAGGCGGCCGTCGAAGAGGGCATCGTGCCCGGCGGCGGCGTCGCCCTGCTGCGCGCGAGCAAGGCGCTCGATTCCCTGAAGCTCGACGGCGACCAGGCGGTGGGCGTGGCGATCATCAAGCGCGCCATCGAGGAGCCCTGCCGCTGGATCGCGACCAACGCCGGGCTCGAGGGGTCGATCGTCGTGGCCAAGGTCAAGGAAGGCAAGGGCGACGACGGCTTCAACGCCGCGACCGACACCTACGAGGACCTGGTGAAGGCCGGCGTCATCGACCCGGCGAAGGTCGTCCGCAACGCGCTGCAGAACGCCTCGTCGATCGCCAGCCTGCTCCTCACCACCGAGGCCCTGGTCTCGGAGATCCCCGAGGAGAAGAAGGAAGCGCCGGCGATGCCGGGCGGCGGCGGCATGGGCGGGATGTACTGACGCCCGGACAGCCGCAGGGCCCCGGAGGCTGGCGGCCACACACGAAAGGCCCGGAGGGGACGTTCCCTTCCGGGCCTTTTCTTTTGCCTCTGACGCGCGGGGTTCAGTGCCGGTCGAGCGACGTCAGAAACTCGGCGAGATAGGGCCCGAAGACCTGGGGCCGCGAGTGCGTGCCGTGGCCGCGGGTCTCGTCGCTGGCCGGGATCAGCACGAACCTTCCGTGCGGCACCTGGCCGATGAGGTCCTGCATCATCGGCAGCTCGGGCGGGTTCACGAAGTCGTCGGCCGAGTTGATGGCGAGCAGCGGCGCCGAGATCTCGCCGAGGTGCCGCGACGGGTCGTAGTCCTCGGACGCCCGGAAGTGGTAGATGGTGTCGTTCGCGTCGGTCGTCTTCGTCCGCGACGCGAGCTGGTCGGCCAGCCAGCGGTCCGCCGCCTCGTGCGTCGGAAATTCCTTCTGCCAGAGGCGCGGCGTGCTCGTGGCGATCAGCAGGAAGCCCAGCGCGTTGGCCATGCCCTTCGGCGGCTCCGTGTACTCACCGCCCTTCCAGGTCGGGTCGTTCACGATGGCGTCCACCAGGAGCTTCCGCCAGACGCGGTTCCGGCCGGCGATCTCGACGGGATTGCTCGCCAGCGGCACGAGACCGTCGACGAACGAGGGGTACATGTAGCCCCACATCCACGAGTGCATGGCGCCCATCGACGTGCCCATCACGAGGTGCAGGTGCGTCAGGCCGAGCGCCTCGGTCACGAGGCGGTGCTGTAGCCGCACCATGTCGGCGTAGCGATACTGCGGAAACTTCATGTGCAGGCCGTCGCTGGGCTTGCTGGATCGTCCGTGGCCGACGTTGTCCGGCAGGATGATGAAGTACTTCTCGGCGTCCAGCAGCTGGCCCTTGCCGAACAACAGCCCGGCGTACCCGGGGCCGAGGAAGCCGGCGCCGCTGCCGCCCGTGCCGTGCAGGATCAGCACGCCGTTCCGGACGACGCCATCGGCGCCCTTCCGGGGCTCGCCGATGGTGCGGTAGTGGAGACGGATCTCCGGCGCCGTCTCGCCGCTGTCGAACCGCACGTCGCGGGCGACGAAATCGCGCTCGACCGGCGCGGGGAATGTCGCCTGCGCGGAGGCCGGCGACGAGAGAAGACCGGCCACGAGGACGACGAACGCGGTACGGCGCACGAGCGCACCCTTCTGGCCGCCGCCAGTCTGCGATGGCCGCCCGCGGATGACGGCCTGGGAGCCGCGGGCCGCCGACGCTAGCGGACGAACCGCACGCGGAACATCTTGGGCCAGAGCTTGCCGGTGATGAGGAAGGTGTCGTTCGCCGGGTCGTACGCGATGCCGTTCAGCACGTCGGTGCCGAAGCGCTCCGACGGCTGCAGCAGGCCGGACGCGTCGATCGAGGCGGTGACGGTCCCGCTCTTCGGATCGATCCGCACGATGCGGTCGGTCATCCAGACGTTCGCGTAGACCTGCGCCCCCACGCACTCCAGTTCGTTCAACTGCTCGACCGGAACGCCCTGCTCGCGCACGACGACCTCGCGCATCGTCCGGAACGTTTCGGGTCCGCGGAACGTGAGCGTCGCGCTGCCATCGCTCATCACGAGCTCGCGGCCATCGTGGCACAGGCCCCAGCCCTCGCCGGTGTAGGGGAAGCTGGGCCCCTTCTCGAAGGTGTCGCGATCGTAGGTGTACGCCGTCTCGTGCTTCCACGTGATCTGGAACAGGCGCTTCCCCACGAGCGCCAGCCCTTCGCCGAAGACCGGGGCGGGAATGTCCAGGCGGCGCAGCACGCGGCCGGTCGTCAGGTCGACTTCCCGGACGCTCGATCGCCCCTCCAGCCCGGTGCTCTCGAAGAGGCGTCCGTCGGCGAGCACCAGGCCCTGCGTGAAGGCGCCGGGGTCGTGGGGATACGCCTGCACGACCTGGACGCGGAGCTGCTCGGCGCCCAGGCGCTGCTCGGCGGCGGGCGGGGTGCTGCCGGTCGCAGCCGGCGCGGCCCGGCCGGAGGCCTCGCACGCCAGGCCCGCCGCGGCGGCCAGCGCGGCAATCGAGGTGACGACGACTCGGCGAAATGACACCGGACTCTCCTGACTATCGCAGCGTGAAGTCGAGGGCGATGGTCACCCGGACCGCCACCGGCTCGCCCAGGCGCGTCCCCGGAATGAACTTCCACTCGCGCGCGGCCTTGATCGCTTCCTGGTCGAGGCCGAACACCGAGTCGAGGGACTTCACGATCTCGACGCGGCCGACCGACCCGTCCGGCAGCACGACGCAGCGGAGCACCACTTCGCCCTGCACCTTGGCGCGCATGGCCTCGGCGGTGTACTTCGGCTTCACCTCGCGCAGGATTCGCGGCGAGATGACGCCGTTGCCGACGTCGTATTCGCCGCCACCCACGCCGGCGGTGTTGCCGGGGCCGAGCCCCCGGCCGTTGCCTTCGCCCGAGCCGCCGCCGGTCCCAGTGCCTCCCCCGCCTCCGCTGCCGGGGCCGGCGCTGGCCGAGGACGGCGTCTCGGGGGTGATGGCGCCTGGCGCCTCGACCGGCGCCGCCGCCATCTGCACGGCGGGAATGGCCAGATTCTCGATCGGCTCTGGCTCTTCCTTCGGAGGTTCCTTGACGGGCTCGGGCTCCACCTCGACGGGAACGCTGATCTTCTCCTCGCCCGGGAGCTCGACCTTCTTGGGGGGCTCCGGTGTGTTGTCGCCGCCGCCACCGCCGCCCCCGCCCGGGCCCTCTTCCGCGATCCAGACGATGTCTTCGGGCAGGCGTTCGGGGATGAACTCCGCGACTTGAGGCGCCGGCATGAACCTGAGGATCAGGAACGCCAGGAGAATCATCGCACCGTGCGATGCCACGGACGCCCCCACAGCGCCCCCGAGGCGGCGGTCGCCAAGGTCGAACGAGATGTCGTCCGGCCGGTCGAGCAGCACGTGAGTCGAGTGCGCGGACCTGCGGCGGTCGACTACGGCCGTGGTCTGGGTATCGGGCATGCGCGGTGGTGTGGGCGGCGCGTGGCTCAATTCTGACCGACGGTTCTCGCCCCAGACAAGGGCAATCGTCCGTCGCCCGGCCGGGACCGCCCGGCCGCCTCCTCTTAGGACGCCGTCAGGGGACCCTCCGGTCGGTGCGCTCGAGTCGGTGCTACAATCGCGCCATGGTGCCGCTGTCTTTCGCCCTCTTCGGTCCGATCGGCTTGCCGGAGATGCTCATCATCCTGGCGATCGTCATTCTGATCTTCGGCGCCAACCGCCTGCCCGAGTTGGGACGCGGCATTGGCGCGGGCATCAAGAATTTCAAGGCCGGGATCAAGGACGACTCCAAGAAGGACTGACCCGCCCGGCCCTGCCCCAGGGCCTCATCACAGGACGATGCGGGCATCGCCCTGCCGCCGCGTCACACGCTCCCGATCCAGGTACTCCAATAGCGGAATCGCGTACTTCCTCGTGACGTTGTAGGCGTCCTTGAATGCCTTGACGTCCACCGTGGCGCGCCCATCCGGAGCCGCCGCCTTCATCGCCACGACGTCGGCCTTCAGCGCGTTGAGCGTCGCCGGGTGGAACACGAGCGTGTCCACGCGCACGAGCCGGCGGCCCTTGATCATCAGCGCCAGCACCCGCTCCACGGCCGCGCCCGGACGGCCCGACTCGCCGGCCAGCGCGCTCACGTCCGGCGGCGCCAGCCCCGCCTCGCGGAACCGTCGATCGAGCCAGTCCTGCAGCGCGGCGTCTTCCGGGGACAGGGCGACCCGGTGCGACGCCAGTGCCAGTGTGTCGGTGGCCACGATCCGCCCCTCGCGCACGAGGGCGCCCACCACGACATCCACGACCGGTGGTGGCACGAGGCGGAACCACCGCGTCCGCGCCTCCTCGAGCCCGACGCCAGGCGCCAGCGGCTGCGCCCGGTGGAACGCGGCAAGCCCCTCGAGGACCGCCGTGCGCGGGCCGCGCAGCGACGCCTCAGCCACGACCCAATCGCCGCCCCGCACGGCCGCCGCCTCGGCCACGAGGAGGTCCACGGCCGCCGACACGACGCCGTAGGCCGCTCCAAGGCGCGGCGCCAGTCCCCGGACCGAGAGGCCGGCGGGCCCCGCCGCCTCGATCATCACGCGGGCCGCGGCGGCCCGATCGGCTGGCGTTGCCGCGGCCAGGGCCGCCATGCGGGCCACGCCGCGGGCCGTGCGCACGCCGGCTCTCGGAGGCAGCGGGTCCAGGACCAGCCCGCCGCCGATCGTCACCGGCGGCGAGTAGCTGCGCAGGATCACGCGGTCACCGCGGGTCACGACGGTCGGGGACTCGAAGCGCAGGCGTACGTCGGCGCTGCCGCCCGGTTCCACTGAACCGGCCGTCCCCGCCACGGCGACGCGCGCGAGCATCTCTGCCGTGCCCTGATGGGCGCGGACGCGGGCGCCGTGCTTGAGCGTCAGGCCCGGGAGCATCGTGATGCGGACGTCGGCCCGTCGCGTCACCGGCAGGGCGCCGGGTGCCGTCAACACGCTGCCCCGCGCGATGTCCCCCACCTCGATGGCAGGCAGGTTGACGGCAACCCGTTCGCCGGCACGGGCGTCGCCCCGCGCGCCGCCGTGGACGTGCAGCCCCCGCACCTTGACCCGGCGTCCGGCGGGCAGCAGCTGCAGTTCGTCGTCGGCGGCGATCCGCCCGGCCACGAGCGTCCCGGTCACCACCGTGCCGAAGCCCTTCATCGTGAAGGCCCGATCGACCGGCAGCCGCGTGACGCCGTCGGTCGGCCGCGGCGGCAGCGCACGCGCCAGCCCGGCGAGGGCCTCGCGCAGCACCGGCAGCCCGTCCCCGGTCAGCGCCGACACGGGCACGATCGGCGCCCCGTCGAGGAACGAGCCGGCGACGAGTTCCTGCACGTCCGCGGCCACGAGGTCGACCATCCCGGGCTCCACCGCATCCGCCTTCGTCACGACGACCAGGCCACGCGCGACGCCGAGAAGACGGCAGATGTCGAAGTGCTCGCGCGTCTGGGGCATCACCGACTCGTCGGCCGCGACCACGAGCATCACCAGGTCGATCCCGCCGACGCCCGCCAGCATGGCCCGCACGAACCGCTCGTGGCCCGGGACGTCCACGAACGAGGCGACGACGTCGTCGGCGACCGTGCCGTGCGCGAATCCCAGTTCGATCGTGATGCCTCGCGCCTTCTCTTCCTTGAGCCGGTCCGGATCCGTGCCCGTCAGCGCCTTCACGAGCGCGCTCTTGCCGTGGTCGATGTGCCCCGCCGTCCCCACGACGACCGTGCGTGTCATCGCCGCCTCTTCACGCGGCCGGCGCGCTCGCGCTTGCCCGGCCGCTGGCGTGAGGCCGGCCGCTTTCCCGTCCGCCCTCGACCGGCGCCCGTCCGTGGGCGCTCCGGCTGGAGGCCGGTAGGGGCGCCCAGCACGCGCAGCTCCACGTGACCCCGATCGAGATCGACGCGCACGACCTGAACGCGCACCGTGGCGCCGAGACCGAAGACGGCCGCTCCACGTCCGCCCACCAGGGCCCGCGCCTGTCCGTCGAACCGGTACCCGCCTTCGGCCAGCGCGGCCAGGGGAATCAGCCCTTCCACGAACGGGTCGTCGAGCTGCACGAACGCACCGAAGGACGCCACCCCCGCGATGATCCCCGTGAACGTGTCGCCGAGGCGCGACGCCATGAAGCGGACCTGCGCCCGCCGGAGCACCTCGCGCTCCGCCTCCAGCGCACGTCGCTCCATGGCCGACGTGTGCTGGGCCACCTCCGCCATGCCTTCCGCCAGGTCCTGCCGACGCTCCTCGCTCGCGCGCCCCTGCCGGAGCTCGCGCAGCACGCGATGCACGACCAGGTCCGGATAGCGGCGAATCGGCGAGGTGAAGTGCGTGTAGGCCGGCGCCGCCAGTCCGAAATGTCCGAGGTTCGCCGGGTCGTAGCGGGCCTTCTGCAGCGTCCGCAGCATGAGCGCGGCGAGGGGCCGCGCGAGCGGCGTGTCGTGGATGCGCGCCACCAGCGTCTGGAACTGGCGCGGGTGCGTCCCGTCGCCGAGCGTCAGCCCGGACGCGGCGAGGAGTTCCTGGAACTCGGCGACGCGCACCGGATCGGGCGGCTCGTGCACGCGATAGAGCGCCGGCATCCGATGCGAGAGGAGGTGCGCTGCCACGGTCTCGTTGGCCAGCAGCATGAACTCCTCAATCAGGCGGTGCGCCACGTTGCGCTCGCTGGCCACGATGTCCGCGACCTCCCCCTCGGGCCCGAGGACCACCTCCGCTTCCGGCAGGTCGAAGTCGATGGACCCGCGGCGCCGCCGCCGGGCGTTGAGGATCTCGAAGAGGTCCCGCATCCGCTCGAACGCCGGCACGAGCGGCGCGTACTCGGCCCGGGCCTTCGGATCCCCGGCGAGTACCGCGTTCACGGCCGTGTAGGTCATCCGCGCACGGCTGTGGATCACGCCGTCGTGCAGGGTGTAGTGCACCACCTCGCCGCCGGCGTCGACGTCCATCACGCAGCTCTGCACCAGCCTGTCGACGTGCGGCTGGAGGCTGCAGGCGCCGGTCGCCAGTTCCGGCGGGAACATGTGCACCGCGCGATCGGGGAAATACACCGAGGTGGCCCGGTCGTACGCCTCGAGATCGAGTGCGCCCCCTTCGGGCACGTAATGCGCGACGTCCGCGATGTGGACGGAGAGCCGCAGGAGCCCCGAGGGCAGGCGCACGACCGAGATGGCGTCGTCGAAGTCGCGCGCGTGCTCGCCGTCGATGGTGACCACGAGGTCGTGCCGGAAGTCGGTGCGGCGCGCCGCCTCGTCCGGCTGCACGGCATGGTCGCGCGCCCTCGCCTCGGCGACCGCGTCGGGCGAGTGCGCATCGGGAATGCCATGGCTCCTGAGCACGATGTCCGTGTCCACGCCCGGCTCGTCCGGCGCGCCGAGCACCTCCACGACGCGCCCGCGCGCCTCGGTCCGCGCGCCCGGCCACTCGGCCACCTCCACCGTCACGACGTCCCCGTCGCCGGCGTCGAGCGTGTCGTCGGCCGCCACCCGCACCGACAGGTCCAGCCGCGGGTCGAGCGCCGCCACGTGCGCCACGCCCCGCCGGTCGCGGCGCAGGCGGCCGACCAGCCGCGACCCCCGCCGCTCCTGAATCGCGACGACACGCCCTCGGAGCCGGCCGCCCGCGTCTTCGGACTCGACGCGGGCGACGACGAGATCGCCGTGCACGGCGCCCGCGCGGCGTGACGCCGGGATGAGGATGTCGGCCGTTCCGTCGCTGGTCACGAAGGCGATGCCGCTCGGATGGCCCACCAGGCGCCCGGCGACATCGCGCCGCCTCGCGGCGAGGGCGTACCTCGGCCCGCGCGAGACGTCCAACCGGCCCTCCGCGGCGAGGCTGCGCAACACCCGCCGCAGCGAGGCCTGCGCCTCGGGCGGGAGGCGCAGGGCACGGGCGATGTCACGGACGAGCGCCGGCGGACCGTGATGGGCCGCGAGCGCGCGAAGGAGGGCGTCCTGATCGATGTGAGCCACGATGACGCGCCGGCAGGCGCCCGGACAGCGTATCAGGCGACGTCCAAGGCGAGCACCTGGAGATCGCCCACGTTCGTGCCGGACGGCCCAGGCCGGACCAGATCACCAATCGCGTCGAAGTAGCTGTAGGCATCGTTCGCGGCCAGGGCCGCCTGGGCGTCACGCCCGACCGCGAGTGCCCGGGCACGGGTGGCCGGATCCACGACGGCGCCCGCCGCATCGGTCGGGCCGTCGATGCCGTCGGTGCCCAGCGAGACGACGGCGGCCGGATGGGCCGACCCGGCCAGCGTGTCGGCGAGCGCCAGCGCGAACTCCTGGTTCCGGCCGCCCCGGCCCCTCCCCCGCACGCGCACCGTCGTCTCACCGCTCGAGATGACGGCGACAGGGCCGCGCCGTGGCCCGGCGAGCGCCTGGACCGACGCCCACCAGTGGATGGCGGCATCCCGCGCCTCGCCCGCCACCGGGGCCTCGACGACGACCGTCGTGTACCCCCGCACACGCGCCGCGTGCGCGGCGCCGGCCATCGCCTCCCGCCGTCCACCGATCACCCGTGCCGACGTGCGTGCCATCCGGGGATCGCCCGGTTTCGGCGTCTCGGCGACGTTCCCCCGGAGGCCGGCCTCGATGAGCCGGCGGACCGCCCCATCGAGCCCCTCCCATCCGCCGAACTCGTTGACGGCGTCCGCCGCCTGCCGCCACGTGGATGCATCGGGCACGCACGGGCCGGAGCCGATGACGCTCAGGTCGTCGCCGATGACGTCGGAGATCGCGAGCGTGACGGCGGCGCCCGGACAGGCGGCGGCGAGACGTCCGCCCTTGACCCGCGACAGGTGCTTCCGGACGGCGTTCAGGGCCGTGATGTCGGCGCCCCCCGTCATGACGTGGGACACCGCGTGCTGCTTGGCCTCGAGCGCCAGGCCCTCGATCGGCATCGCCATGATCGCGCTGGCGCCTCCCGACAGGAGGCACACGAGCGCGCCGGTCGCGGGGACCCGCGCCGCCAGGGCCAGGGCCGCCTCGCCGGCGGCCACGCTGCCCGCGGTCGCGAACGGATGGCCGCCCTCCACGAAAGCCGCCGGGTGCGGCCATGAGGCCGGCCGCGAGGGCGCCGCGACGACCGCCTCTCGGATGGGCGACAGGGAGGCCGCGGTGAAGGCCTCGTACATGCCGACGGCCGCCTTTCCCGCAGCGATGACAGAGATGTCGGAGGGCGCGAGCGCGGCCAGGGCGTGGACCGCGGGCGGGACGAGCACGCGAGGCGACACGGCATCGACGCCCGCCGCCGCAATGGCGAGGGCGTCGGCGCGGAGACGGCGGAGGGCGGGCGTCAGTTGATCCGGAGGGGATCGGTCCACGCCGACAGCCGGGTCACGACGTCGAACTCCCGAAGGAGGCGCGCCACCACGATGTCGGCGTCGTCCTTGTGGGAGAGGGCGTCAATCTCCGAGATGATGCGGCAAAGGGCCGCCTCGACGGAACTGATGGCGTGCTCCGAGAAGTACTCGCGCTGGGCCGCCAGGCACTGCTGGTGCTTGACGAACTCTTCTCGGTAGAAATCGATCAACGAAACAACGGGGCGTGGGTGCAGGGGACGAACGCTCAGGAAATCTGGCATGGGGCCTCGGGTCCTGTGCAACAGCCAGCTGACACGAGTGTAAGGCGTGCAACGACGGGGTGTCAACGGGGCAGAGGCCCCTGAGGATCCCACCGCCACGTGGCCAGCAGCCCGGCCACAGCCCCGACGAGCGCGCCGCCCCCCAGCAGCGCCACCATGTCCCAGGGCGTGAGCGGGTGCACCGCGTCCGGCCCCAGCGCCGCCGCCAGCGGCCCCATCGCGCGCCCGATCGCCCGCCCCAGCAAGGCGAGCCCGCCGAGCGCGGCCAGGGCGCCGAGCGCCCCTTGAATCGCGCCTTCCATCACGAACGGTCCGCGGATGAAGGCCACGGGCGCGCCGACGAGGGCCATGATGCCGATTTCGTCGCGCCGGGCTTCGAACGACAGCCGGACGACCGCGATGACCGTCGTCATCGCGCCGAGCACCAGCGCCAGCGCCGCCGCCCAGCCGGCGGTCCGCATGGCCGTGATCACGGCGAGCAGCCGTGCCAGCCACTGGCGATCGTACCGGACGTCGGCGACACCCGGCTGCGCGCGTAGGGCGGCGGCCAGCTCGTCAGCACCGTCCCCCATGCCGGCGTCCGTGAGGCGGATCTCGAAGGACGCCGGGAAGGGGTTGGCGTCGAGCGACGCCGTGACGTCGCCCAGTTCCGGGAACTCCGCGCCGAAGCGCGCGAGCGCTTCTTCCTTCGTCACCAGGTCGACGGAGGCGACGCCGGCGCTGCGCGCGATCACCTGCCGGATCGCCTCGCGCTCGACGTCCGTCACGACGTCGTCGAGATACACCGACACCTCGGCGGCCTCGCGCCACCCGCCGGCGACCGACGCGATCGTGGCGGAGACGACGCGGAACGCGCCCAGCATCGCGAAGGCCACGGCGATGGTGGCAATCGACAGGCCCAGGGTCCACCGGGCGCGGCCGAGGCTGGCCAGCGCCTCCTCCCACGCGTAGCGCAGCACTCTCATGCCTCGCCCCGCCCGCGCTCCAGGTGCAGGACCCGGCGGCCGACATGCGCGATGAGGGCGCGGTCGTGGGTGGCGATGAGCACGGTGGTGCCCGCGGCGTTGATGTCGCGGAAGACGTCCATGATCTCGAGCGAGAGATCCGGGTCCAGGTTGCCCGTCGGCTCGTCGGCGAGCACCACCTGGGGATCGTTCACCAGGGCGCGGGCAATCGCGATCCGCTGCTGCTCGCCGCCGGAGAGCTCCGGCGGATAGGCCAGCGCGCGGTGCTGCAGCCCCACGCCCTTCAGGACCTGGTAGGTCTTCCGGCGCTGGAGTTCGAGCGGCACGCCGAGCACCCGCATCACGAACGCGACGTTGTCGAACACCGTCTTGGTCGGAATCAGCTTGAAGTCCTGGAAGACGACGCCCAGCGAACGCCGGTACGCCTGGACCTCCGAGGTCGTGAGCGTCGCCAGTTCCCGGCCGCCCACGCTGAGGATGCCCTCGGTCGGGGTCTCCTGACGGAGCAGCAGGCGCAGCAGCGTGGACTTCCCGGCGCCGCTCGGACCGGTCAGGAAGACGAACTCGCCCTTCTCGACCGTGAACGACAACCGGTCCAGCGCCAAGACGTCATTGCCGTAGATCTTGGTGACGTTCTGGAGTGCGATCACGGGAATCGGCTCGGGCGACGGCCGCCGCCGACATAGTAGCAGGAGACCCTCGCGGCCTGGCCCGCGCTCCGCGCTCCGGGCTCAACTCCCGTGCAGGGCCCGCGGCCTCGCCCGGTCACTCGACGCGGTCCAGCGCGGTTCGCAGCAGCTGGCTGAGGCGCTTCGGATCGGCCTTCCCGCCCGAGGCCTTCATCGCCTCGCCGACGAGGAAGCCGAACGTGGCCTTCTTGCCGGCGCGGTACTGCGCGACCGCGTCGGGCTGTGCCGCCAGCACCTGGTCCACGAACGCGCCGAGCGCCCCGTCGTCGGACACCTGCGCCAGGCCCCGGTCGGCGACGATCGCGGCCGCCTCGCGACCGGTGCCGTACATCTCCTCGAAGACGCCCTTGGCCGCGGTGGTGCTGATCGTGCCGGCGAGGACGAGCCGGATGAGGCGGCCCAGCGCCTCGGCGGTCACGCCGACGTCGTCGATCGCCGCGCCGCGCGCCTTCAACACGCGCAGCACCTCGCCCATCACCCAGTTGCTGGCGGCCTTCGCGTTGGCGCACGCGGCCGCGACGGCCTCGAAGTAGTCGGCCAGCCCCCGGGTCTCGGTGAGCACGCCCGCGTCGTAGTCCGGCAGGCCGTGCTCGCGCACGAACCGGGCGCGCCGGGCGGCCGGCAGCTCCGGCATCAGGGCCGCGACACGGTCCCTTCGCTCCGCGGAGACCTCGACGGGCGGGAGGTCCGGCTCTGGAAAGTACCGGTAGTCGTGCGCCTCCTCCTTGGTCCGCATCGAGAAGGTGCGCCCCAGCGCCGAGTCGAAGAGGCGCGTCTCCTGGACGATCCGCTCACCGTGCTCGAGGCAGTCGGCCTGGCGTCCAATCTCGTACTCGAGCGCCTTCTGGAGATAGCGGAACGAGTTGACGTTCTTGACCTCGACCTTCGTACCGAGCTCCGCCTGGCCCGCGGGCCGGACCGACACGTTCGCGTCGCACCGCAGGCTGCCCTCTTCCATGTTCCCGTCGTTGGCGCCGATCCAGACCAGCAGCCGCCGCACCGTCTCGAAGTAGGTCGCCGCCTCCAGCGGCGTCCGCAGGTCGGGCTCGCTCACGATCTCGATCAGCGGGACGCCGGCGCGATTGAAGTCCAGATAGGTCCGCCGGTCGGAGTCGGCGAAGCCCTCGTGGAGCGACTTGCCGGCGTCCTCTTCCATGTGGATGCGCGTCAGGCGAATCGTCCGGACGTCGCCGCCGATGCGCAGCTCGACCTGCCCGCCGGTGGCCAACGGCTGTTCGTACTGGGAGATCTGGTAGCCCTTCGGCAGGTCCGGATAGAAGTAGTTCTTGCGCGCGAATACCGACCGCTCGTGGACCGTGGAGCCGAGCGCCACCGCGGCGGCCACCGCCAGATCGACGGCGCGTCCGTTCAGGACGGGCAGGGCGCCAGGGAGTCCCAAACACACCGGGCAGACGTCCTCGTTCGGCGCCGCGCCGAAGCGCGCGCGGCATCCGCAGAAGATCTTCGTGGCGGTCTGGAGCTGCGCGTGAATCTCGAGCCCGATGACGGGCTCGACGGCCAGCCGGACCGCGCTCACACCCGCGGGCCGGCCGCGACGACCGCCGCGTCCACGTCGCCCGCGAAGGTCTTGAAGTTGTCCACGAACATCTGGGCCAGCTTCGCCGCCTGCCGATCGTAGGCGTCGGCGTCGGCCCAGGTGCCGCGCGGGCTCAGCACCTCGGACGGCACGTCGGGGCAGCTCAGGGGCACGTCGATGTTGAACACCGGGTGTCGCTCGTACTGGACGCCGTCGAGCGCACCCGACAGGGCGGCCCGGATCATGGCGCGCGTGAAGCGAATCTTCATGCGCGACCCGACGCCGTAGGCGCCGCCGGTCCAGCCGGTATTCACCAGCCACACCCGCGCGTTGTGCGTGGCGATCCGCTCCCCCAGCATCTTCGAGTAGACGTTGGGGTTCATCGGCAGGAACGGCGCGCCGAAGCAGGTGCTGAAGGTGGCGGTCGGCTCGGTGACGCCCTTCTCGGTGCCGGCCACCTTCGCGGTGTAGCCGGAGAGGAAGTGATACATCGCCCCCTCGGGCGTCAGCCGCGCGATGGGGGGCAGCACGCCGAACGCGTCGGCCGTGAGCATCACGATGTTCCGGGGGTGCCCGCCCTGCCCCGTGGGGACGGCGTTGTCGATGAACTCGATCGGGTACGCGGCGCGCGTGTTCTCGGTGAGGGAGGCGGAGTCGAGGTCCAGCGCGCGCGTGGCCTCGTCGTAGGCCACGTTCTCCAGCACGGTGCCGAACCGCCGCGTCGTGCCGAAGATCTGCGGCTCGGCCTCGGCCGAGAGGCGGATCGTCTTGGCGTAGCAGCCGCCCTCGAAGTTGAAGACGCCGTCGTCGCTCCAGCCGTGCTCGTCGTCGCCGATGAGCCCGCGGTCGGGATCGCTCGACAGGGTGGTCTTGCCGGTGCCGGAGAGGCCGAAGAACAGGGCCGTGTCGCCGCCGCCGCCGATGTTCGCCGAGCAGTGCATGGGCAGCACGCCCCGCAGCGGCAGCACGTAGTTGAGCACCGTGAAGATCGACTTCTTGTTCTCGCCGGCGTAGCTCGTGCCGCCGATGAGCACCTCGCGCGCCGCCATGTTCAGGGCGATGACGACCTCGGAGCGGGTGCCGTGCCGCGCGGGGTCCGCCTTGAACGACGGCGCGCAGATCACGGTGAACTCCGGCGAGTGGCCGGCCAGCTCGGCCGCCGAGGGCACGATGAAGAGGTTCCGGACGAACAGACTGTGCCAGGCGTATTCGCTGATCATCCGCACCGGCAGGCGGTAGGTCGGGTCGGCCCCGGCGTGGAGGTCCTGGACGAACAGCTCGCGGCCGCCGAGGTGGGCGACGATGTCCGCGCGAAGCGCCGCGAAGTGCTCCAGGCTCATCGGCCGGTTGACCTTGCCCCAGTGCACGTGGCCTTCGCTCGACGGCTCCTTCACGACGAACTTGTCGTTCGGCGAGCGCCCGGTGTGCTGGCCGGTCCGGCAGACCAGCGGGCCCTCGGCCGCGATCACGCCCTCGTTCCGGCGCAGCGCGTGCTCATAGAGGACCGGCGGCGTGAGGTTCCAGTGCACGAGGCCGGTGGCCGTGATGCCGAGCGCGTCCAGGCCGGATGAGGGTTGCGTGGTTGCCATTCAATCTCCCTGGCCGTGCGGATGCTCCAGCCGAATCGGCAGATCGTACCGAGCCCGGCATTAGCAGTCAATATCGCTTCGATGCCCGGCGAGGCCCCACCGCCGGCCCGGATACCGCGCCCGCCCACGTTTCGGGCGGGCTTGGTAGAATCTGTAAACGGCGGCCGACCGCCGGACGTAACTCCCCATGACCGGACAGCCGACAGGACGCGAGCCGGTGCCCCAGGGCGCCGACGATGCGTCGGCGATCGCGGCCGACGTGAAGGCCCATCTCGACGCGGGCCGTCGCGAGGCGGCTGCGGATCGCTTCGGTGATCTCGTGGGCGTGTGGCAGCGCCGGGCGAACCGCCTGGCCTACTACTACCTCGGGAACGCCGCCGACGCGGACGAAGCGGTCCAGGATGCGTTCGTGAAGGTCTACGCCCATATGACGACGTTCCGAGCCGACCTCTCGTTCGACGCGTGGTTCACGAGGATTCTCGTCAATACATGCCTGGACCGCCTCAAGGGGCGGCGGCGCGGCGGGCGGCCCACCTGGGATCCACTGCCCGTCGACGACGTCATGGGCCTGGACAGCGGCGAGCCATCGGCGGAGCGGCGGCTGATCGGCCAGGCGGTGTGGCAGACCGCGGCCGAGGCCATCCGCCAGCTTCCGGCCCGCCAGCGTGACGCTTTCCTGCTCTGCCACCTCCACGAGTCGACCCCCGCCGAGGCGGCCGATGCCCTCGGCATGAACCCGGCCACCTTCCGCGTCCACCTCTTCCGCGCGGTCCGCAAGCTCCGCAGCGCGCTCGGGGTGTCGTGATGCCCCTCTTCCACCGCCACCTGGGCACGGCCGACCTCGGCGCGACGCTGGTCGCGCCGGCCTCCCGGTCCGCCGCCGCCCACCTGGCCAGCTGCGAGCGCTGCCGTCGGGAACGGTCCCGGCTCGCCACTCGGCTCGACCTGCTGCGGACGGCCGCCGAGGCCGAGGCGGACGCGGCCCTGCCGGCCACGATGCTGGATCGCCAGCGCTCGGCGATTGCCCGCCGGATCGCCCGGCTCGGAAGCGCCGGACGGGTGCTGCCCTTCCCGATGTCGGCCTCCCCCACCCACACGGTCCACGCGGCCGGCCCCGACGCGCGCTGGATCATGGCCGCCGCGGCCGCCGGCCTGCTGCTCGGCCTGCTGGTCGGGCGAGTACCGCTGGGCACGCCGGCTGCCACCACCCGGGTGGCGGTCGAGCGGTCGATCCCGGCACGCGGGTCAGCGCCAGCATCGACGGCGGAGGCTGGGCACGACGACGGTCTCCTGAGCGACGTCGAGGAGCTCCTGACGCGGGAGACGCGGCCCGAATTCGGGGCGCTCGATCTGCTGACGCCCGTCAGCGACGAGGTCCGCTAGGCGCGTGCCGGCCCTCATCTTCAAGAAGGGACTCGACCTCAAGCGCGAGGTGGCGGGCCAGCTCGCGGCGAGCTACCACAGCGACCTCGTCGACAGGATCAAGGCCAACGACTACCGCTACGCGGAGGGTCGGCTCTCGCTCCATCTCGCGCGTGAGTTCGGGTTCTGCTACGGCGTGGACCGGGCCGTGGACTACGCCTACCAGGCCCGCCTGAAGTTCCCGGCGCGCCAGGTCTACCTGACGGGCGAGATCATCCACAACCCTCACGTCAACGACCAGCTCCGGGCCCAGGGGATCCGCTTCCTCTCCGATGCCGGCGAATCCTGGGAGCGTCTCGACGCCGACGCCGTGGTCATCCTGCCGGCCTTCGGCGTGACGGTGGCCGAACTCGTGCGCCTCGACGCACTCGGGTGCACGCTGGTCGACACCACGTGCGGGTCCGTGCTGAACGTCTGGAAGAACGTGAAGCGCTACGCGCAGGACGGCTTCACCGCGATCATCCACGGCAAGCACTGGCACGAGGAGACGCGCGCCACGGCCTCCCAGGCGCTCCAAGTGGCCGGCGGCCACTACCTCGTCGTGCTGGACGCCACCGAGGCCGACGCGGTCTGCCGGTTCATCACCGATGCCCCGGCGCAAGGCAGCCAGGCACGAGCGGAGCTGCTGGCCCGTTTCGCCCAGGCCTGTTCCCCTGGCTTCGACCCGGACCGGCACCTCGTCCGCGTCGGCCTGGCGAACCAGACGACCATGCTGAGCACCGAGTCGTTCGCCATCGGCGAGCAGTTCCGGGCGGCGATCCGGGCGCGCTACGGCGAGGCCCACGAGAGCGAACACTTCCGCGCCTTCGACACCATCTGCAGTGCGACCCAGGATCGGCAGGACGCGGTCGTGGCCATGCTCGCCGAGCACCGGCTGGACCTGATGATCGTCATCGGCGGCTACAACAGCAGCAACACCTGCAACCTCGCCCGGATCTGCGCGGCCAAGGTGCCGACCTATCACATCGCCGAGCCCGCCGGCCTCGAGTCCGGCGACCGGATCCGCCACCGCGACGTCGCCGCCAAGACCGAGATCGTCTCGACCGGCTGGCTGCCGGACGGCCCGCTCGCCGTCGGCCTCACGTCGGGGGCCTCAACGCCCGACAACCACGTGGAGGCCGTGGTCCGCCGGCTGGCGCGCCTGGCGAATGGGCCAGTGCCGCACGAGGCCACGCCGTAAACGATCACTCCCGCCGCTCGTATTTGAAGTAACGCACCATGGCGCTGTCATCCCGTGTCTTCGTTCGTCTTCTGGCTGTCATCGTCTGCCTCACGGCGATGACAGCCGCACCCGCGCTGGCGCAGGGATTCAAGTGGTGGCAGAACGAGCGCTACCAGCGGGAACTCAATCTCGCCCCGGAGCAGGTGTCGCGGCTCGAAGACATCTACCAGGCCGCCGGGCCGGCGATGCGCACCGAGAAGGCCGCGCTCGAGCGGCGCCAGGCCGACCTGTCGGCCATGGTGGATCTGGGCCAGGCGGACGAAGTCGACGCGGCCAGCCTCATCGCCCGGGTCGAAGGGGCCAGGGCCGAACTCGGCCGCACCCGCGCCCTCATGCTCTATCGGATGCGGCGCGTCCTCACCACCGAACAGCACGGCAAGCTGAAGGAGCTCTTCGCCGAGCGAGAGCGCTCCCGCCGCAGCCGTCCCCAGGACAAGGCCCGCCAGTAGGCGTGCGCCACGATTTCGACGACAGACGTGATCATGCGTAGCGGTTTCCTTTCTCGGTTCCTCGTACCCGCCGCGTGCGTCCTCGGTGCGACGCTCGCGCCCCCCCCGGCCTCGGCCCAGGACGCCCGGCACGACGCCCTCGTGCGCGACGCGGTCGCCCGCTTCGAGCGGGAGCGGCCCGACGCCCCGGTGCTGCTGCCGGCCGTCCAGCCGGCCAGCGTCCACGAACTGCGCCTGGCCGACGCCGTGGAACTGGCCTTGAAGCAGAACCTCGACATCGCCGTCGAGCGTCTGAACCCTCAGGGCGTGGACTTCCAGCTTGCCGGCCTCCGGAACGCGTTCCGTCCGACGGCGTCCTCGACGATCGGTCAGCGCGCCCAGGTGATCGCCCCGACCAACCAGTTGAACGGCGGTCAGCGCGTGACCAACGACACCACCACCTACAACTTCGGCGTCTCGCAGACCCTCCCGTGGGCCGGCGGATCGGTGGGGCTGACCTTCAACAACAGCAAGCTGGACACGTCCAACATCTTCGCGAACTTCAATCCGACCTTCACGTCCACCGCGACCGTCTCCTACGCCCAGCCGCTGCTGCGCGGGTTCAAGCTGGACCAGCTCCGCCAGCAGATCGCGATCACACAGGTGAACCGCGAGATCGCGGACGAGCAGCTCCGGGCGACCATCGCGACCACGGTCGCCAGCGTCCGCAACGCCTACTGGGACGTCGCGTTCGCGCGCGCGGCCGTCGACGTGGCGCGGCGGTCGCTCGAACTGGCGGAGCGGCTGGTGCAGGACAACCAGGCGCGCGTGGAAGTGGGAACGCTGGCCCCCATCGACGTCGTCCAGGCGGAAGCCGAAGCCGCGAACCGGCGCCAGAGCCTGGCGCAGGTCGAAGCCACGCTGGGCACGTCGCAGCTGACCCTCAAGCGCCTGATCGTGACGGGCACGAGCGATCCGCTGTGGGAGCAGGACGTGGTGGCGGTGGACTCCCCGCAGGTCGTCGTGCCGGCCCTGGACGTGGCGGACGCGGTCCGGACGGCGCTCGAACACCGGACCGACCTCGCCGTCGCGCGGAAGAACCTCGACAGCAACGACATCCAGATGCGGTACTGGCGCTCGGAGAGCCTGCCGGACCTCAGCCTGCTGGCCACCTACGGGGCGCAGGGCGTGGGCGGCACCCAGTTCATCCGGCAGGGCACGGGCCTCGGCTCCACCGTCACCGGCACGATTCCCGGCGGGTACACCGACGCCCTCTCGATTCTTCGGAACCGCGACTTCCCCACCTGGAACCTGTCGCTGACCCTCAGCTATCCCATTGGCGGCAGCAATGCCGACGCCCAGCACGCCCGGACCCGCGTGCTGCGGACGCAGCAGACGACGCGGTTGCGCGCGCTGGAGCTCCAGGTGGCGACCGAGGTCACCAACGCGGCGCTCCAGGTCCAGGCCAATACGCGCCGCGTGGACGCGGCGCGCGCGGCGCGCGAGCTGGCCGAGCGCCGGCTCGAGGCCGAGCAGAGCAAGTTCGAAGTCGGCCTGTCGACGAACTTCTTCGTCGTCCAGGCCCAGCGGGATCTCGCCGACGCCCAGAACGCGGAGCTCCGGGCGTTGACGGACCTGCAGAAGGCGCTGGTCACCTTCGAACGGGCCCAGGAGGCCCCCGGCGGTGGCGGCGGCGGGCAGGGTGGCGGGGGCGGCAACTAGCGGACGGCGATGCCGTCGCGCGGAAGGCATGTCAAGGCGAACGGATGATGCGTAGCAAGGTGTGGCTGGGTGTGGGCATCGCGATGCTGGCTGGCAGTCTGGCCGCGAGCGGATGCTCGCGCGCCGGATCGGAAGGGGCGCAGGGTCCCAACCAGCAGGCCGGCGGGGGCCCGGGCGGCGGTCAGCGGGGCGGACGCCCCGGCGGCGGCGGGCCCGGCGGTGGAGGCCCCGGAGGGGGCTTCGGCGGCGGCTTCGGCGGCGGCGGGTTCCGTCCGCCGATGACGGTCGAGGTGTCCAAGCCCACGAAGGGCGACATCTCCGCGGAGCTCACGGTCGTGGGCAATCTGATCGGGGCGCAGACCGTGGACGTGGTGCCGCGGGCCGGCGGCCGTCTGGTGTCGGTGAACGTCCAGCTCGGCGACCGCGTGTCGCGCGGGCAGCTCCTGGCGAAAATCGAAGACCAGGAGATCAACGAGCAGGTCAAGCAGGCCGAGGCCGCCCACGCCGTGGCGCAGGCCACGATCCGGCAGCGCGAAGCGGACCTGAAGTTCGCCGAGGTGAACCTGGAGCGGTCGCAGAACCTCTTCCAGCGGCAGCTGCTGCCCCGCCAGTCGCTGGACGACGCGGAGGCGCGGCACTCCGCGGCGACCGCGCAGCTCGACCTGGCCCGGGCGCAGTTCTCCCAGGCGCAGGCCAGGCTCGACGAGCTGCGCATTTCCAAGGCGAACACCAGCATCGTCTCGCCCGTGAACGGCTTCGTCGGCAAGCGGAACATGGACCCCGGCGCCTGGGCCTCCCAGCAGGCCCCCGTGGCCTCGGTCGTCGACATCAGCTCGGTGCGGCTCGTGGCCAACGTGGTCGAGAAGGACCTGCGGCTCGTGAATCCGGGCGATCCGGCCCGCGTGTCGGTGGACGCGTTCCCCGGCGAAGCCTTCGACGGCCACATCGCCCGGGTCGCGCCCGTGCTCGACCCGGCCACGCGCACGGCCGAGATCGAGATCGAGGTACCCAACCGCGACTTCCGATTGAAGCCGGGCATGTACGCCCGGATGTCGGTCACCATCGAGAGCCGGAAGAACGCCACGCTGGTGCCCAAGTCCTCGGTCGTGGACTACAACGGCTCGCGCGGCGTCTTCACGATGACGGCCGACAACAAGGCCAAGTTCCTGCCGGTCGAGGTGGGCATCGAGGACGCCGACCACGTCGAGGTGCGAAACGGCATCACCCCGGCCGACACCCTCGTGACCAACGGCGCCTCGGCGCTCCGCGACAACGACACCCTGGTCCTGGCCGGCCAGGCAAGTGGTCCAGGAGCGGGCGGCGGGCGGCGCGGCGGCGGGCGGGACACGGCGGGCGGAGCGGCCGCGCCTCCGCCGGCGAAGGCGCCGGAGACCCCCACGGAAGCCGCGGGCGCGGAGGGCGCGCCCCGCCGCCGGCCCGGAGCCGGCGGACAGCAGCCCGGCGATGACACCGCGCGCCGGCGGCCCGCCGGGCCGCCCGGACCGTAGCGCCGCGACTCGAGCACGACAGCGCCTGGAGCCCACATGAGTATTCCGAGAATCGCCATCCATCGCCCCGTGACGATGTTCATGCTGAGCTTCGTCGTCGTGCTCCTCGGCGCGATTTCGCTGACGCGGCTGCCCGTGGACCTGATGCCGGACATCAGCTATCCGTCCATCACGGTCCGCACGCAGTATCAGGGCGTCGGCCCCCTGGAGATGGAAGAACTGGTCACGCGGCCGATCGAACAGGCCGTCAGCGCCGTGGCGGGCCTCGACCAGATCAACTCCACCTCGTCGGAGGGCAACAGCAACGTCCGTCTGAACTTCGCCTGGGGCACCGACCTGAACGAGGCCGCCAACGAAGTGCGGACCCGCATCGACCGCGTGCGGGGCCGCCTGCCGGAGGACGCCGATCCGCCCACGATCTTCAAGTTCGACTCCACCTCGATGCCCATCATGGGCGTCGGCGTGGAGGGCAACTTCGATCCGGTCGCGCTGCGGGAGATGGCCCAGAACGACCTGTCGCCGCGCCTCGAGCGCGTCCCGGGCGTCGCGGCCGTCAGCGTGGACGGCGGCCTGCGCCGCCAGATCCGGGTGGACCTGTCGCGCGAGAAGATCACGGCGCTGAACCTCTCCGTCGACAAGGTCGTGCAGATCCTGCGGACCGAGAACCAGAACATCCCGCTCGGCGAGGTGTTCGAGGCGGACCGCATGTTCCTCGTGCGCAGTCCGGGCCAGTTCACGAACATCGACGAGATTCGCAACCTCGTCGTGATGACCAAGGACGGCGTGCCCGTCTACCTGCGGGACATCGCCGACGTGCGCGACTCCACCGAGGACCGCCGCAGCTTCACGCGCATCAACGGGCGTCCCGGCATCCGGATGCGCGTCACGAAGCAGTCCGGCACGAACACCGTGCAGATCGCCGACGGCGTGCGCGCCGAGATCGCGCGCATCAACCGCGAGATCCCGGGCGTCACGCTCTCGGTGCTCGACGACCAGTCCACCTACATCAACCGCTCGATCGGCAGCGTCCAGGAGCATGCGCTGCTCGGCAGCCTGCTGGTCATCCTGGTCATCTTCGCCTTCCTGCGCGACGTCCGCTCCACCATCATCATCTGCACGTCGATTCCGATCTCGGTGGTCGGCACCTTCGCCCTCCTCTACTTCGGCGGCTACACGCTGAACACCCTCACCTTCGGCGGCCTGGCGCTCGGCATCGGGATGATCGTCGACGCGGCCATCGTGGTGCTCGAGAACACGTACCGGCACCTCGAGATGGGCAAGGACGGGATGACGGCCGCCATCGACGGCGCCGAGGAGGTGTGGAGCGCGATCCTGGCCTCGACGCTCACCCACATCGCCGTGTTCGTCCCCATGCTGTTCCTCACCGGCGTGTCGAGCATCATGTTCGGCCAGCTCGCGGCCGTCGTCTCCTTCTCGCTGGCGATGTCGCTGTTCGTCGCCGTCACGATCGTGCCGGTGCTGTGCTCGCGGCTCCTGCGGCTGGCGCCGCCGGCCGAGAGCCGCCGCGGTGTCGTCGGGGTGCTCTACCGCGCCAGCGACCGCGTTCTGACAGGGATCGACCGGACCTACCAGCGGGCCCTGCACGCGGCCTTGCACCACCGGCCCACGGTGCTCGCCACCGGGCTCGCCGCGTTCGTGGCGGCCCTGGTCCTGCTGCCGCGCGTCGGCTTCGAGCTGCAGCCCACGACCGACGAGGGCGAGGTGACGGTGGACACCGAGCTCGCGGTGGGCACCCGGCTCGAGTCGACCGAGGCCGTGCTCCTCCGGCTCGAGGACGCCATCCGCCAGAGCACGCCCGAAGCGACGGCCCTCATCACCCAGGCGGGTGGCGGCGGCTTCATGGGCGGCAGCTCGACCCACCGTGGCAGCATCACGGTGCGCCTGACGCCCAAGGACGAGCGGCGACGGTCGAGCGACCAGATCGCCTTCGACCTCCGGCGCCAGCTCTCCGGCCTGCCCGGCGTCGTCGTCCGCACCCGCTCGTCGGGCGGCCAGCAGGGCATGATGCGCGGCATGGGCGGCGGCGGCGACGGCAGCCGCCTGTCCATGGAGATCCGCGGGCACGACCTGGACGACGCCAAGCAGGTCGCCCAGGACCTCAAGTCGATCCTCGACACGACGGCCGGCGTCGCCGACTCGCGCCTGGGGCGCGACGAGGGGCGGCCGGAGCTCGAGGTCCGCGTGGACCGCGACAAGGCGGCCGTGCTCGGCCTCACCGTGACCGGCGTCGCCAACACGATCCGCACCAACGTCGCCGGGACGCAGGCTGCGATGTACCGCGAGTCGGGCAACGAGTACCCGATCGTGGTCCGCCTGCGGGAGTCGGATCGCGACGAGATCTCGAGCGTCGGCGACGTGCTCCTCAGCACGCCCCAGGGCCGGGTCCTCCCCGCCAAGAACGTGATGGTGATGGATCGCGACACCGGCCCGACGCAGGTGGACCGGAAGAACCAGGAGCGCATCACGCGCGTGAACGCCGAGGTCGAGGTGACCCTGAGCGAGGCCGTGAGCAACATCCAGGCGCGCCTCGGAGAGCTCAAGCTGCCGAAGGACTTCGACATCGGCTTCGGCAACGAGGTCGAGCAGCAGGCCCAGTCGTTCCGGGAGCTGATGCTGGTGCTCGTCCTCGCCATCCTGCTGGTCTACACGGTGATGGCGTCGCAGTACGAGTCGCTGCGCGATCCGTTCATCATCATGTTCTCCATCCCGCTGGCGGCGTTCGGCGTCGTTGCCGCCCTGCTCCTCACGAACACGCCCTTCAGCATGCAGGCCTTCATCGGCGTCATCATGCTCGCGGGCATCGTCGTGAGCAACGCCATCCTGCTCGTGGACTACGCCAACACGCTTCGCCGCCGCGACAAGATGGCGCTGCGTCCCGCCATCGAACAGGCCGGCCACCACCGCCTGCGGCCGATTCTCATGACGAGCATCTGCACCACGCTCGGCCTGGTGCCCATGGCGCTCGGCATCGGCGAGGGCTCGGAACTGCAGGCACCCCTCGCCCGCGTCGTCATCGGCGGCCTGCTGACCTCGACGCTCATCACGCTGGTCTTCGTCCCGGCGATGTACACGGTGTTCGAGGAAGGGTTGAAGGGTCTGCGCCGCGGCAGCCGGCACGAACCGGCCGCCCACTGACCCGGGGGGCGCAGCCCGCCTGCCGGCCCGTCAGGCGCCCCCTGACGGCCGGCGGGCGCGCCACAGAGCGGCCATGGTCCGCCCGCTCACGGGATCGCGCCAGCCGGGCGCCAGTCGAGCCAGCGGCCCGAGCACGAACGCCCGCTCCCTGAACCTCGGATGCGGGACGGCGAGGTCGGGCTCGCTCACCACGTCGTCGCCGTAGAGGATCAGGTCGAGGTCCAGGGTGCGGGCGCCGCGCGTGCCCTTCCCCGTTCGGCCGCGGGCGCGCTCCAGGGCATTCAGCCGGTCGAAGAACTCCCGCCGTCCCAGCGTCGTCCAGCCAATCGCGACGCTGTTCAGGTAAGACGGCTGGGGCGCCGGCACGTCGAGGGGCGTCGTGTCTTCCGGAGGAGTGCTCTGCAGCCCGTCGAGCACCGCTGCCAGCTGGTCGAGCGCCCAGGCCAGATGGCCTGCACGGTCGCCGAGGTTGCTGCCGAGGGCGACGGCCACGCGGGTCCCGGCAGGCACGGGACGCCGCGGCGCGGTCACTCCACCCAGCGGGTGCCGAGGACGGCGCCGGTCCGGACCGTGCCGGCGAGCGGGATGCCGATGACGTCGGTCCGGCCCTCGCCCGCCTGCGCGAAGATGCGCTCGTGCTCCTGCATCTCGCCCAGAATCACTTCGAGCATCTTGCGGTGGCGCGCGTGCCCGACGGTGGCCACGCGCGGCGTCCACCGCGCCACGAACGCCTGGTTCGCCGCGGCGTCGGCGGCCGCCGCCTCACGGCCCTTGCCGGCCGGCGCGTCCATGGCGGCCTCGCCGGCCGGCACCGTCCCGCCCACGTCAAGGATGGCCCGGTGCACCCAGAGGAGATGCGTCTCCTCGCGGGCGATCACGTACTGGTAGGCGTTGTTCACGTCGTAGTCGCCGACGACGCGGGCCGACGCGACGTGGCGCTGCAGGATCGCCAGGCGCTCGGTGTGGAACTCGCGGAGCAGCGGGGCCAGGTCTGGGGACGTCACGCCTTCTGCTTCTCCTTGCAGGTGATGCACACCCGCGTCCACGGAATGGCGTTCAGCCGCGCCTCGGCGATGGGCTCGCCGCAGTCGCGGCACACGCCGTAGACGCCCTTGTCGATCCGCACGAGGGCCTCGTCGATCGCCTGCAGGATCTTGGCGTCGGTCTGCTTCAGCTTGAGGGCGATGTGGACTTCGTTGTTGCCACTGGCCTGGTCGGCCATGTCGCCCTGGCGCCCGTTGTTGTGCTCCATGGACGTCTGAAGCGGCCTGACGCCCGCCGACGAGGCCAGTTCGGCGCGCTTTCGCAGGAGGATGTCCTTGTACGCGGCGACGTTCATTCGGGATTGCTCCATCAGGCCGGAGCGCCACGATCCGGCGAACACCAGATCATAGCACGTGCAGACGGGCCAGTCCGGTGCCCGTCACTGGCCTCGGAGCGTCATCAACGGGCGCCTCTGCAGGACGTCCCAGCTCGCGGCCACCCCCACCGCCGCGACGGTCAGGCCGCAGGCCACGACGCCGACGGCCGCCAGCGTGGTGGGCGCGCGGAAGGTCATTTCGAACGCATAGCGGCTGAGCGCCCAGGTCAGGCCGGCGGCCCCCGCGGCGCCGAGCACGCCTGCCAGCGTGCCGAGCACCGCGTACTCCAGCAGCAGCATCGTGGCGATCACGCGCCGCGTGGCCCCCAGCGTCTTCAGGATCGCGGCTTCGTAGACGCGCCGGAACTTGGTCATCGCCACCGCGCCGACCATGATGAGCAGCCCGGCCGCCACGACAAGGGATCCCACCACGGTGACGGCGAGCGTGACGTTGTCGACCACCGTCTTGATGGCCGCCAGCATCTCCCGGCCGTCGATGACCGACACGTTCGGATACTGCCGGGCGAGCGTGCCGAGCAGCGACGCCCGGTCCGCCGTGGTCGCCGGTCCCCGCACGAACGCGATGTAGCCGTGCGGGGCGGAGTCGAGCAGACCGGGCCGGAACACGAACATGAACCCGCCGGCGCGGCCGTCGCTCCAGTCCACGTGACGCACCGACGTCACGCGGGCCGACACGACCCGGCCGAGCACGTCGAAGCGCATCGTGTCGCCGACGTCGATGCCGAAGCGGTCGCGGATGCTCTCCTCGATGGAGACTTCGCCGTCCGCCGACGGCGTCCCGTCCCAGGCGGCCCCCGCCACCAGCCGCTCGTTCGCCTCGAGGTGGCTCCGATAGGTGACGGTGTACTCGCGGGCGAGCGAGCCGCGGCCCCGGACGTCCTCGTAGTCGTCCAGGGACACCTCGCGTCCCTGGACGCCGGTGACGCGCGCCCGGAGGACCGGCAGCGTCCGCGGCGGCGCCGCCCCCGGGGCCTGGGCCGCGGCGAGCGTCCGCACCACGCCGTCCAATTGGTCGCGCTGGATGTCCAGGAGGAACATGTCGGGCGCGTCGGGGCCCAGGTCCACGGAGACCTCCTGGACGAGGTTGTTCTGCAGGGCACGGACGCCCAGGATGAAGAAGACGCCCAGGCCGACGGTGAGCAGCACCAGGTGGACCTGCCCGCCGGGGCGCGTGAGCTGCAACGCGGCGTGGCGCAGCGGGAACCACGAGGCCGCCGCGAGCGGCCGGACCGCCGCGATCAACCCGCGTCCCGCCAGGTAGAGCGCGAGGGCCACCACCACGAAGCCCCCCGCGACGATCCCGCCGATCCGGACCGATCCCGCCTGCCACATCGTGAGGCCGACGAGGCTGCCGCCGACGGCGAGCGTGGCGGCCCACCAGACCCAGTCGCGCGCCGAGGTGGTCGTTTCCTCCCGCAGCAGGCGCGACGGCTTCACGTGACGCACCTCCAGGAGCGGCACGAGGGAGAACAGCAGGGACACGAGGAGCCCGATGCCCGCGCCCTGGACGACGGCCGATCGCGTGACGTGGTACTGGACGTCGATCCCCTGCGTGACGGCCGGACCGAGCCACGCCGGAATCCACGCGATCACGCCCACGGCGATCGCGACGCCGGCGAGGCTGCCGGCCAGGCCGAGCGCCAGCACCTGCGCGACGTAGACCGCCAGCACCTGACTGCCGCGGGCGCCCAGGCACTTCAGGACGGCGATGCTGCGCAGCTTCTGCTGGACGAAGACCCTCACCACGCTGGACACGCCCACGCCGCCCAGCATCACGACGATCAGGCCGACGAGGCTCAGGTAGTTCTCGGCGCGCGCGAAGTCCTCGCCGAGGTCGCCCTCCGTGGCCGTGTACGCGCGTACGCGGATGAACGAATTCTTCGCGTCGTCGCGCAGGCCCGCCGTGAGCGCCGGCAGCGCCGCGTCGTCCACTTTCACGAGCCGCTGGTGACTCACCCGGCTGCCGAAGGCGAGCAGCGACGTCTGCCGCAGATCGGCCAGGTCGACGATGACGCGCGGGCCCAGGCTGAACGCGCCCAGGCGCCGGCCGGGCTCGGCCTGGATCACGCCCCGGATCGTGAAGTCCTTCCCGCCGATGGCCAGCCGGTCGCCGACGGCGACCCCGAGCTGCGCCAGCAGCTCCGGCCGGACGAGTGCCCCGAAGCCTTCGACCAGCGCGTGCGTATAGGCGCGTCCGCCCTCGAGGGCCAGCGTGCCGTAGTACGGGAACCCCGGTCCGACCGCCTTCAGCTCCACCATGCGGGCGGACCCGTCCGGCGGGCCGGCCACCCTCGCCATGGTGGCCGTCTCGGCCACCGGCGTGACCTGCACACCAGCCGCCGCCAGGCGGGCCCCCATGCGTGCCGCGGCATCGCCCTCGAACGCGCGGTTGCTGGAGAGCACCAGGTCGGCGCCGAGCAGCGCCCGCGCCTCGCCTGCGAAGACCTGGCGCACGCTCTGGATCACCGAGCGGAGCGTCACGATCGCGCCGACACCCAGGGCGATGCACAGGAAGAAGAACACGAGCCGGCGCCACGACGCGCGCAGTTCGCGCACGGCCATGGCGGCGACGAACCTCACCGCGGCCCCCACGCGGCCGTCGTCGCGTCGGCGACGGGCCGTCCGTCGCGCAGCGTGAGCTTCGCGTCGGCGAGCGCGGCAATCTCCGGGTCGTGCGTCACGAGCACCAGCGTCGCCTGCCGCGATTGCCGGACCGACAGGAGCAGGTCCAGGATGTGACGCCCGTTCACGCCGTCCAGGTTGCCCGTGGGTTCGTCGGCCAGGATGAGCGGGGGATCGTTCGCCAGCGCCCGGGCGATCGCGACCCGCTGCTGCTCGCCGCCCGACAGTTGCGCCGGGTAGTGATGGCCCCGCGCCCCCAGGCCCACCTCGTCGAGCAGGGCCAGGGCCCGCTGGCGTGCGCCCTGGCGCCCAACCAGTTCCATGGGCACGAGGACGTTCTCCAGGGCGGTGAGCGACGGCACCAGGTGGAAGAACTGGAACACGAAGCCGATGCGCGCGCCGCGCAGGACGGCCAGGCGATCTTCGTCGAGCGCGGTGATGTCGGTGCCGCCCACCTCGATACTCCCCGTCGTCGGCGCATCGAGCCCCGCCATCAGGCCGAGCAACGTCGTCTTGCCGCTGCCCGAGGGGCCGACGACGGCCAGGAACTGCCCGTCGGGCACGTCCAGGTCGAGCGGGTACAGAATGGTCAGGGGACGGTCGCCGCTGGCGACGGTCTTGGACACCCCGCGCAGCGTGATCATCGTGCCGACTCGGCCTCGATCTCCCCGAGGAGCGGGTCGAGCGCCTTCCACACGGTGTCGGCGACGCGCCGCGCCCCCTCCGCGTTGGGGTGGATGCCATCGGCCTGGTTCAGGGCGTCGATGCCGGCGACGCCGTCGAGGAGGAACGGCACCAGCGTCACGTCATGCCTGGCCGCCAGCTCCGGGTAGATCTTCCGAAACCCGGCGGTGTACTCCGGACCGTAGTTGGGCGGCGCCTCCATGCCCGCGAGGATGACGCGCGCACCGGCGGCGAGCGACCGCGTGACGAGGGCGTCGAGGTTGGCCGAGAGCTCGCTGACCGGCAGGCCGCGCAGGCCGTCGTTCCCGCCGAGCGCGATGATGACAACGGCGGCGCCCCCGTCGATCGCCCAGTCGAGGCGCCGGACCCCGCCGGCGGACGTGTCGCCGGAGACGCCGGCGTTGACGACCGTCCATCCCCCCCCGCGCTTCACCAGGCGCGCCGGGATCAGCGACGGGTACGACACGTCGGCCGGCAGGCCGAGACCGGCCGTCAGGCTGTCGCCGAGGACGACGATCCGCCGGGCGGGATCGACGGCGTCGGCCGCGGAGACCGGCGCCCCGGCCGCGGGTGGCGCCGCGGCGGCCGCGCGCTCCGGCGCCGCCGCGGGGGCGCCGCCGCCGCAGCCGAGCGCCCCGGCCAGCAGCCACGCGCCGGCAAACGCCAGGAACTCGCGCGCACTCATTGTCCGCCCATTATGACGGATGGTCCCGCACGAAGGCTTCGGCGTTGGTCCCTGCCGAATCACCGGTGCCGGACGACGACGACGGTGACGTTGTCGGTCGTGCCGTTGGCGACGGCTTCGTCGACGAGTCGCCGCGCGGCCAGGTCGGGCGCCGTCCCGTCGGCCAGCAGTCCGATCCGGTGATCGTCCACCACGTTGTGCAGGCCGTCGGTCGCGAGCACCACCACGTCGCCCGGCGCGAGCGCCACGCCCACGACCTCCGGTTCGCCCGTCTCGCGGGCCCCGATCACCCTCGTCAGCACGTGGCGCATCGGGTGCGAACGGGCGGCCGCGTCGCGGGCACCGTCCTTGCCCAGCACGGAAACCAGCCAGGTGTCGTCGCGCGTCAGCTGCTGCGCCTCCTGGCCGCGCACGAGATACGCCCGGCTGTCGCCCACGCTGCCGACGGCGGCCTCCGTGCCGTCCACCACGAGTGCGGTCAGGGTCGTGCCCATCCCCGTGAGCGAAGGGTCGGCGGCGCCGGCCGCGAACACCGCCTCGTTGGCCCGGCAGAACGCGTGACGTACGCGATTGGCCGTCCGGCCGGCCATCGCGTCGCGGCCGAGCGGCCACGTGAACGACGGGTCCGCCGACGCGGCGAGATCGGCAGCCACTTCGGCGACGGCCAGTTGCGCCGCGACCTCGCCCGCCTGGTGCCCGCCCATGCCGTCGGCAACCACGTAGGCGCCGAGGGCGTGGTCGACGAACCAGTGGTCCTCGTTGGCGGTGCGCACCGGTCCCGTGTCGGTCCACCCCGCCGCCTCGAAGCGCCCGGTGGGATCGCTGCTGCCCGGATGGTCCCGCATCGCCCGGACGAGAGAGTACAGGCGACGGGCCGCCGCCGCAATGGCCCGCCCGCGAGGCCATTGGAGCGGGCGGTATACTCGCACCGGTGATCAGCACGCCGCTGCAGCCCGCGTTCGCTCGCGCGGCAGCGCTCCTCGACCGGGGGCGCGGGTCGGCAGCCGCGGAACTCGTCGAGCCCCTGCTGGCGGGACGCGCGCTGAAGCGCGTGGACGAACTGGTGCTGCGCGGCCTGCTGGCCGAGGCGTACCTCCAGGCGGGCGACCTGGACCGCGCGACCTCCGCCCTGGGCCGAACGCCGGACCTCGTCCGGGAGGCCCTGCCGCAGGCCCTCCTGGCCACACTCTGGCGCCTGCACGGACGCGTGGCCTACGAACGCGGCGATCGCTCGCGCGCCATCGCCCACCATGGGCGCGCTCTGAAGCACGCGGAGGCGGCCCACGACTCCCGCGCGATCGGGCTCGCGCACCTGGAGCTCGCGCACTGCTATCAGCGCGTGGGCGACCACGGCATCGTGCGCGAGCACCTCACGGAGGCCGCCGCGGCGCTGCACGCGGCCGGCGACCGCCGCCACCTGGCCAGCGTCCATTCGGTGTCGGGCGTCGCCTTCGCCCAGCAATCCCGCTTCGACGACGCCACCACCGCGCTGCGCACGGCCGAGCGACTGGCGTCTGCCGCGGGCGCCGACGACCTGGTGGCCGTGGCCTGCATGAACCAGGCCTCGGTCGCGCAGATCCGGCGCCGGTACGACCAGGCCGTCGCCCTGGCCGAACGCGCCGTCGGTCTGCTCAACTCCGCCGAGATGCCGCATCGCCTCGCCGCGGCGCTGGCGACACTCGGGCAGATCAACGTCAAGCTCGGGCGGCTCGACGACGCCGAGCAGGCGCTCAGGCGCGCATTGGAGATCGAGGGCGCGGCCTCGCAGCTCCAGGAAGCGCGTGGCGCCGTCTACGACACGCTGGCCCAGATCGATCTCATGCGCGGCGACTACGAGGCCGCCGCCGACCACCTGACGAAGGCCGCCGACACGTTCGGCCAGTTCGGCCGCTCGACGGGACGGTGGTACGAGTGGTCGGTCCGCGTGATCACGGCACGCCTCGCCAGCCGCCAGGCGCGCTACGACGAGGCGCTCGCCATGGCCGACGCCATCCGGACCGCCGACGAGGCGCCGCCGGCCGAGCGGCTCGAGGCCGAACTTGCGGCCACCGAGGCCCTCGTCCTCTCCGGACGCGCGGAGGCGGCCGCCACGCGGCTGGCGGCCGTCGAGAGTCGCGTGGATCCGCGCGGCGCCCCTGGCACCTGGGGGGAGTTCGTCCGGCTGCGCGGCCTCATCGCCGCGGCCGAGGGCCGGTCGAACGAGGCGTACCACGACATCGCCCAGAGCGTGAGCGTCTTCGACCTCATCGGCGAGCGCTACCAGGCGGCCGTCAGCCACCTCGCCCTCGGGCGGCTGGCGCGGGAGGCCGGCGCGCGGTCGATCGCCGACCGGCACCTGCAGCGGGCGCTCGAGGAGTTCACGGCACTCGGCTCGCGCCGCGACCTGCAGGAGGCCGAACGCCGGCTGGCGGAGCCCCCCGGCTCCGGGTCGGGCGTCTATATCGGCTCGCCGGCCGACGCCGACGATGCGATCGTCCAGCGCCTGGTCAACGCCTCGGTCCTGCCCGAGCTGCTCGCCCATGAGCTCGTCATCGCCGCGCGCGAGGCCGTGCTCGCCGACGTCGCCGTCGTCCATGTGACCCCGGCCGGAGGCGATGCGCGGATCGTCGCATCGGCGGCCGCGGATGCCGCGGCGACGCGGAGCGTCGTGCAGGCCGCGTGCCGGGGGGCCGCCCACAGCGGGCACCCCGTCATCGTCCATCCGCTCGGCACCGACCCGGAGGGCCCCCGCGTGCTCGCCGTGGCCAGCAGCCGGCCGTGGAGCGACCTCGCGATGCGCCGCCTGCGCATGATGGCCGCCGTGGCCCGACAGGGCTTCGACCTGTGCGCGGCGCGGGAGCGCCCGGTGGCCGCGTCGGTGGCCGCCAGCGAGCGACCACTCGAGCCGCTGCTGACCGGCTTCATCTGCGCGTCGCCGTCGATGCAGCGGGTGGTCGAGCAGGTACAGCGCCTCCAGGGGAACGACCTGAACGTGCTCATCACGGGTGAGAGCGGCACCGGCAAGGAGCTCGTGGCGCGCGCGATCCACGTGGGCTCCCTGCGCCGGGCCGCCACGTTCCTCCCCTACAACTGCACGACCACGACGCGCGAGCTCGCCGACAGTCAGCTGTTCGGGCACCGCCGCGGCGCCTTCACGGGCGCCGTCTCGGATCAGCAGGGGCTCGTACGGGCAGCGGCGGGCGGCACGCTGTTCCTCGACGAGGTCGGCGACCTGCCCTTCGACGTCCAGCCGAAACTCCTTCGCTTCCTCGAGCAGGGCGAGATCCTGCCGGTGGGTGACACCCGGCCGCAGCGCGTGGACGTGCGGATTCTCGCGGCCACCAACGCGGACCTCGAGCAGCGCGTGGCCGAGGGCCGGTTCCGCGAGGATCTCTATTACCGGCTCAGCGTGATTCGGATCTACGTCCCGCCCCTCCGGCAACGGCGCGATGAGATTCCCCACTTGGCGTCGTTCTTCCTTCGCGAGGCCGCCGACCGTCTCGGCAAGCCCGACGTGGAGCTGAGTCCGGAAGTCCTGAGCCTCTTCGCCGCCTACTGGTGGCCCGGCAACGTGCGGCAGCTGCGCAACGAGGTGCAGCGCGCCGTGGCGCTCGCGGCGCCCGCCAGCACCATCGTGCCCGACCACCTGTCCGCGGACCTCACGGCCGAGTCGCCGCTCCAGGGACCGGCCCCACTCGGGCCGACGCGGCTCAAGGCGGGCCAGACGCTGGCCGAACTCGTCGACGAGGTGGAACGCGGGCTGATCGCCGAGTCCCTGGCCGACGCCGGTGGGAACATCGCGGAAACGGCGCGGCGGCTGGGCCTGACACGACGGGGCCTGTACCTGAAGCTGAAGCGCCTGGGGATCGAGTCAGCCGTACCCCAGTACTGAATACAAAGTATCCAAATAACAACATTGGTGAATACTTTGTATACTTCGTGGACAGGCAGTTGACCTCTGAATTGCTGATATACATTTCTCGTTTGTCGTATGTAGTCTGTTCGAGCACGTTAGTTCACGTCTTCGGCACTCCCAGGCCCGGTTCTTGGAGCCTCTTCTGGCGTTGCACGACCGCTTGAAAGACTCTTTTCGGACCCTGGGGGACATCGTGGCCAACTCTCTGCACAGCATTGCCGCCAGCGCGACGCAACGGACCACTTCCCGCCTGCGGGTGGCCGTCCAGGCTCGCCTGACGTGGACGGACAAGCAGACCGGGGCCATCCGCTTCGCGTCGGCCGTCACGCGCGATGTCAGCGACACCGGGGCGTTCGTGGAGTGCCCGTCGGCGGCGCCGCTGCCCCTCTTCCGCCTCGTCCACCTGCAGCTCGAGGGCCCGGCCCTCCACCGCACGCATCCCCTGTCGAGCGGACGGGTGCTCGCGGCCGTGTGGCGCGTGGAGCACGACCCCACCGCCAGGGACTCGCGGAACGGCTACGCCCTGCGCTTCCTCATCGACCCGGCCGAGCGCACCGCGGCCCCGGCGGCTCATCGCCCGGCGCGCGCCGCCATCGCGGCGGCCTGCTAGGGTCGCCTCACGCGGGCGGCGCCCCCAGCGCCGCCCGGCCGTCGCGCTGTTCCCGCTTACGCCAGTACCGCGCCAATCCCTGCCACCCTTGATCGAAGGGCGCGGCCGTCTCGACGAGACGGGCCGCCTCGTCCGACGCCGACGCACGGGCGTCGGACCGCAGCCACTCCACCCAGTCCGCGAGCTGACGCGCCTCCTCCCGCCCCGACTCCAGCCCGTCGCGCACGAACGCGGCGGCCCGGGCGAGGGCGGCGCGCAGGCGGGCCAGATGCGGTCCCGGCGCCGCCACCTGGCCGAAGTGGGTCAGGAAGAGCGCCGAGGGCGCCCACGCCTCGATGACACCCAGGCTGCGCTCCCACGCCTCGAGATCGATGTCCGGCGGCGGCGTCGGCGCCATGAGATACCCGCCGACGACGAGGCCGGCCGTATCGCCCACGTACGCCATCCGATCTCCGACGTCCAGATAGCCCACGTGATGCACGGCGTGGCCCGGCGTGTACGCCACCTCGAAGGTCCGCGTCCCGAACGTGAGGCGCTCGCCGCCTTTGAGCGGCGTGAGCGCGGCGGCGGGCACGGCCTTGAACTCGCCCCACAGGCGGTCCATGTCCGCCCCGTACAGCCGCGTGACGCTGGCCAGGAGCCGCTCGGGCGCCTCGAGGTGCCGCGCCCCCAGTTCGTGCACGAAGACGCGGAGATCCGGGAACGCGGCCGCCAGCGTCCCGCAGGCGCCGGCGTGATCCAGGTGGATGTGCGTCACGAGCACCGCCCGCACGTCGGCCAGCGACAGGCCGAGGCGCGCAAGGCCGCGTGTGAGGGCGCCCAGGCAGGAACTCGGCCCGGGATCGACCAGCACGACGCCGTCGCCGCACGGCACGACGGCGGTGGCGATGACGCCCTGCAGGCCCTGAAACTCGAGATCGACGGTGTGGGGCATCGCCGGCCAGTGTAGTGCAGCCCGTGCGGCGGCTCAGGCGCCCCTCCCACCGTTCGTGGCAGGTCAACGCGGCCGACCGGCCGCGCGGCGCCCGTCGTCCCGCTATGATGCCTGCGCCGTCCCGATTTCCGGAGCCTCTCGCATGACCAAGCCCCTCGCCTTCGCCGCCGCCCTCCTGGCCGCGGCCGCGTGCTCGCGACCATCCACGCCCGCGCCGCACGCCCCGGTTCTCACCTCCGGCCTCGACGCGAGCGGGTTCGACACGTCGGTCCGCCCCCAGGACGACCTGTCGCGCTACGTCAACGGCGGGTGGTTCGCCACGACGGAGATCCCGCCCGACAAGGCGTCCTACGGCGGGTTCTACGAGGCTTACGACCGCACGCAGGACCAGCTCCGCGCCCTGGTCGAGGAGACGTCCAAGGCCCCCGCGGCGCCCGGCAGCGCCGCACAGAAGATCGGGGACTTCTACGCGGCCTTCATGGACGAGGCCCGGGCCGACACGCTGGGCATCGGCCCGCTGGCGGCCGAGTTCGCGCGCATCGACGCCCTGACGACCAAGCGCGACCTGGCGGCCTACTTCGCGCGGCAGCTCAAGCTCGGCATCGGCGGCGCCCCGATCCAGGGCGGGGTGGAGGGCGACGCGCAGGAGCCGACGCGCTCGGTGCTCTACCTCTCGCAAGGTGGCCTGGGCCTGCCCGACCGCGACTACTACCTGAAGGACGACGCGAAGCTGAAGGACATCCGCGCGAAGTACGTCGCCTACGTGGCCGCGATGCTCGGGGCCGCGGGCGTCGCCGACGCCCAGGCCGCCGCGCGCGACGTGGTGACGCTCGAGACCACCCTGGCGCGGGCGCACTGGACCACGGTCGAGAACCGGGACGCGGTGAAGACCTACAACCGCGTGCGGGTCGCGGAGTTCGCGACCCGCTTTCCCGGCCTCGACTGGGCGGCGTGGACCGAGGCCCTCGGCGTCGCGTCGGCGCCCCACCTCATCGTGTCGCAGCCCAGCTACCTGGCGGCGCTCGGGAAGGCCGTGGCGGACTCGCCCGTCGCGCGGTGGAAGGCGCACCTGAAGTTCCATGCCGTCGACCGCTTCGCGCCCTACCTGAGTCAGGCGCTCGTGGATGTCCGCTTCGACTTCCGGGGCCGGACGCTGCAGGGGGTCGAGGTCCTGCAGCCCCGCTGGAAGCGGGCCCTCGTCGCGATGGACTCCGCCCTGGGCGAGCTCCTCGGCCAGGTCTACGTCGAACGCCACTTCACGCCGGCGGCGAAGGCGCGGATGGACCAGCTCGTCGCCAACCTACGGGCCGCCTACAAGGACGGCATCGACGGGCTCGAGTGGATGGGCCCCGACACCAAGAAGGAGGCGCAGGCCAAGCTGGCCGCGTTCCGCCCGAAGATCGGCTATCCCTCGCGGTGGCGCGACTACTCGGCCGTCACGATCGCCAAGGACGACCTGGTCGGGAACGTGCAGCGCGCCCTCGAGGCGGACGCCGACTTCCAGCTCGCGAAGGTCGGCAAGGCCGTCGATCCCGAAGAGTGGGGGATGACGCCGCAGACGATCAACGCCTACTACAACCCGGTCCGCAACGAGATTGTCTTTCCGGCCGCCATCCTCCAGCCGCCGTTCTTCGACATGGCCGCCGACGACGCCGTGAACTACGGCGCCATCGGCGCCGTCATCGGCCACGAGATGGGCCACGGTTTCGACGACCAGGGCCGCCGCTTCGACGCCAAGGGCGTGCTGCGCGACTGGTGGACCGAGAAGGACAACGAGGAATTCCTCAGGCGCGCCCGGGGGCTCGTCGCCTACTACTCCGCCAAGGAGCCCATCCCCGGCGTGAAGGTGAACGGAGAGCTCACGCTCGGCGAGAACATCGGCGACCTCACGGGACTGGTCATCGCCCACCGCGCGTACCGGATGTCGCTCGGCGGCAAGGAGGCCCCCGTGATGGACGGTCTCACCGGCGATCAGCGGTTCTTCGCCGGCTGGGCCCAGGCCTGGCGGGCGAAGACGCGCGACGAGGCGCTGCGCCAGCAGGTGATGGTGGATCCGCACGCGCCGGACAGCGTGCGCGCCACCGCCCCGCTCCCGCACGTGCCGGCGTTCTACGCGGCCTTCGGCGTCAAGCCCGGCGACGCGCTCTACCTGCCGCCGGATCAGCGCGTGCGGATCTGGTAGGCGCTACCGGCGCGACGCCTGCCCGAACGTGTCGCAGGCGTCGAGGGTGCCCTCCGTCAGACCGCGGCGCAGCCAGGTGACGCGCTGCTCCGAGGAGCCGTGCGTCCAGCTCTCGGGCGTCACGCGGCCCTGCGAACGGCGCTGCAGCGTGTCGTCCCCGATGGCGGCCGCGGCGCGGAGGCCCTCCTCGACATCGCCGCTGTCCAGCAGGTTGCGCTGCGCGGCGTGGTGGCCCCAGACGCCCGCGAAGCAGTCGGCCTGCAGTTCCTGCAGTACCGAGAGCCGGTTCCCCTCGGCCTCCCCGGCGCGCTGACGCGCCGCCTGCACGCGGTCCGACACGCCGAGGAGCACCTGCAGGTGGTGGCCGACCTCGTGGGCCACCACGTAGGCCTGCGCGAAGTCGCCCGGCGCGCCGAACCGCTCGTCGAGCTCGCGGAAGAACCCGAGGTCGATGTAGAGCTTCTGATCCGCCGGGCAGTAGAACGGGCCGACCGCCGCCGAGTTCGTGCCGCACGCGGACTGGACGGCATCGGTGAAGAGCACCAGGGTGGGCGGCGTGTAGCGCTCCCCCGCCTGCTGGAACACGCGCGTCCACGCGTCCTCGGTCGAGGCCAGGACGACGGCGGCGAACTCCGCCTGCGGATCGCCCGCGGGGGCGCCGGTCGGCGCCTGCTGCGCCGGGGCGCCGCCTCCCCCGCCGACGCTTCCGGCCATCTGCAGGAGCGTGAGCGGATTGGCGCCCGTGAGCCAGCTGACGATCAACACGAGGACGATCGTGCCCAGGCCCACGCCGCCACCAAGACCGCCGCGGACGCGCGTGCCGCGCCGGTCCTCGACGTTCTCGCTTCGCCGCTGGTCCTCCCATCGCATCGCAGTCCTCCTGGCCACCGGCGCCGCTGGCGACGTCCGGCAGTGATTCTATGACACGCCCGCGCCGCCGCCGGTCACGCGCGGGCCCCGCGCGTCACCGGCGCGAGCCGCTTCAGGAGCTGCACCTGGCCCGCGTGATGGAGATCGTGCGCGGCCGCGCCGCGCACCAGCGCGCCGAACGTCCACGGGCTGGAGGGCGGGCGCCGCGACCATCGCGACGGCGGGAACGCCGCGACCGCCTCGCGCAGGCGGCGGTGCTCGCTCACGAGCAGGGCGACGTCCGCGCGCCATTCGGCGGCCGTGCCGCTGAGCGGACGAGGCCACCAGTTGCTGCCCGCGAGCGGGAACGTGCCCCGGCCCTCCCCGGTCAGGCGGCGCCGGACGGCGTACTTCCAGTACGCCGCGTGCACGACGATCTCCCAGATGTTGTAGCGGCCGTCGGCCGGCCGCCAGGCCGCCACGGAAGGCGCCAGCCCCCGGATGGCGCCGCGCAGGTTCGTGCCGTGCCAGGAGCGGGACCAGAACGCCTCGTCGAGGAGCGCCACGTACACGGAATCTGCCGCCTTCATGCGACCTCTCCCCTCGCCGGTAGCTCCCCGGCGCGCGACGGCGCTGGTGCGTTGGTGCCGGGGGTGGGAATCGAACCCACACGCTCCATACGGAACCCGGGATTTTAAGTCCCGTGCGTCTGCCAGTTCCGCCACCCCGGCCCCCACCACGATAGCCGAGCCGACGGCGCGCGGCCACCGGCATGCGCCGGCGAACGAGGTCGCGGCGCGAGTTGCGGGGACGCGCAGGCGCCGCTGGAGTACACTCCGCCCCCGGAGGCAGCGCGCACGTGGTCGACTCGGCACCGCTCCGCGGACGGCGGATCGTGATTCTCGTGGAACAGGAGTACGACCACGCCGACGTGGACCACGCCCGTGCGGTCCTCGCCGGGGCCGGCGCCACCGTGCACGTGGTGGGCCCCGTGCAGGGCCAGACCTACACCAGCCGCGACGGCCGGCAGGTGACGGCCGACTTCGCCGCCAGCGCCGTCCGGGCCGCCGACGTGGACGCCGTGGTCGTGCCCGGCGGCTATGCCGCCGATCGCATGCGGCTCCGCCACGCCATGGTGGACCTCGTGCGCGACGCGGTGGCGGCGGGCAAGCCCGTGGCCGCCATCGACCACGGACCGTCGCTGCTCATCAACGCCAAGGCGCTGGCCGGACGCCTGCTCACGTGCTGGCCGTCGATCGCCGTGGACGTGAAGAACGCGGGCGCGCGCTACGTGGACCGGCCGGTCGTCGAGGACGGCAACGTCATCACGTCCCGGAAGTCCGACGACCTGCCCTTCTTCACCGACGCCCTCATCCGGCAGCTCGCCCGGCCCCCCGCGTGAGCTGGGCGGTCTTCCGGGACTCGACGGCCCCGAGGCGGACGTACGCGGCCGTCATCTCCACGCCGTAGAGCAGCACCACGGCCGACACGTAGATCCAGAGCAGGAACACCACCACGGCGGCGACCGAGCCGTGCACGCTCCACTGCGACAGGTCGCCCGCGTACCAGGAGAAGGCCGCGAACGCCACCCGCCACAGCACGGCCGTCACGATCGCGCCGGGCCAGACGTCGCGGAACGTGACCCGCGCGTTGGGGACGAAGCGGAAGATCAAGGCGACGCAGGTCACGAGCAGGGCCATGGCCGCCCAGTCGGCGCCGACGCTCCGCAGGTAGTCCACCCAGGGTCCGCTGATCCTGAGGGCCCCGAACCATCGCGCCTCCACCACCCGCACCGCCCCGACCAGCCCGATGGCGGCGACGAACACCGCGCCGGCCGAGAGCATCATCAGGAACGAGAAGAGGCGGTGGCGCAGGAAGCTGCGCCGCTTCTCGACGCCCCACGCGTGGTTCACGGCCGAGGTGACGGCGTTGAACACGCCGAGCGACGCGTAGGCCAGCGCCAGGCTGCCGCCCACGCCGATGCCCACCCGATCGGTCCGGAACCTGTCGAGCTGTCCGGTGATGAAGTCGAACTGCCGCGGGAAGTAGCGGAACACGAAGTCCACGACCGTGTCGCGCGCGCCGGGATCGGCGGTCAGGCCGCCGATGACCGAGAACAGGAGCAGGAAGAACGGGAAGATCGACAGCAGCGCGTAGAACGCGATCGACGCGGCATGGGTGAGCCCGTCACTGGCGTAGAGCTCGGTGACGCCCCGCCACGCGGCGCGCACGGCGCGCACCGGCCTCAGGCCTCCCCGATGGCCGCCACGCCCCGCCGGCGACGGTCCGCGGCGATGCCGTGCCGCCGCATCTTGTTGTACAGCGTCGGCCGGTACAGTCCCAGGATCTGGGCCGCCTCCTGCTTGTTCCAGTTCGTGCGCTCGAGCGTCTGGAGGATGGCCATCCGCTCGATCTCGGCGAGCGTTCGGTGCGGCGGGATGTCGAACGTGTCGTCGGCCGAGCCCGCGCGCAGCGACTCCGGCAGATCGGAGGCCTGGATCTCCGAGGAGCGCGTCACGAGCACCGCCCGTTCCATCGCGTTCTCCAGCTCCCGGACGTTGCCCGGCCACCGGCTGCGGATGAGCAGGTGGTAGGCG
>JBFWXO010000031.1:0-74404 GCA_050187355.1 Vicinamibacterales bacterium | reverse complement strand
ATCGGCGGAAGGTCCTCGACGTCGCCGGGAGCCTGACCACCTCGCCCTCGGCCCGGCGCTTCACCGCCAGTCTCGCCGTGGCGACCGTGCCCGCCCTCGTCGCCGGCGCGCTGGCGTCCGATTTCGTCGAGTCGGTGCTCCACAAGAGCCTGCCCACCATCGGCGTGGCCTTCGTCCTGGGCGGGCTGGTGATGCTGTGGGTGGACCGGCGGGCCGCCGCGGGGCCGCGGACCCTCGCGATCGACGACGTCACGCCCCGCCAGGCCCTCGGCGTCGGTCTGTGCCAGATGCTGGCCCTGGTGCCCGGCGTCTCCAGATCGGGCGCCACCATCGTCGGGGGCCTCCTGATGGGGCTGGAGCGCGGCACGGCGGCCGAGTTCTCCTTCTTCCTGGCCATGCCGACCATGGCCGCGGCCTTCGCCCACAGCCTGCTCGAGGTGCGGCACCAGATCACGCCCGATCGCGCCGCGGAGCTCGCCGTCGGCTTCGTCCTCGCCTTCATCGCGTCGGCCGCGGTCGTGAAGCCGTTCCTCGGGTTCGTCAGGCGCGTGGGGTTCGGGCCGTTCGCCTGGTATCGCATCGTGGCCGGCGGCGCGCTGCTGGCGGCCACCATGACCGGACGCCTGTGATGCAGTGGCTCCGGCGCAGCTTCATCACGGGTTTCTTCGTCACCGTGCCGCTGGTGGTCAGCGTCGCGGCGCTCGTGTGGGCGTTCAGGTTCGTCGACGACTTCGCCACGCCGGTGGCGGCCCGGCTCATCGGGCGCGACGTCCCGGGCATCGGCGTCCTCATCATCGCGGCCTTCGTGCTGGGCGTGGGCGCGACCGCCACCAACGTCATCGGCAAGCGGATCCTGCAGCAGACCGAGGCATGGCTGCTCCGGATCCCCGTCTTCAAGACGGTCTACGCGCCCGTGCGTCAGCTGGTGGCGGCCTTCTCGCCGGACAACGACGCGGGCTTCAAGCGGGTGGTCCTCGTCGACGATCCCGCCCGCGGCCTGGTCCTCGGCTTTCTGACGCGGGAATTTTCCCTCGACCGAGGCAAGGGGACAGAGGACTTCGTGGCCGTATATATCCCGACAAACCACCTGTACCTGGGAGACATCGTGGCCTTTCCCAGCAGCCACGTGCACTACCCGGAGCTGTCCGTGGAGGACGGCATCCGCATCTTCCTCACCGGCGGGATGGCGCTCCCCCAGCAACTTCGGAGCAGCCGGGGGCCCGGGCGAGTGTAGGATTGTCGGCTGCAACAGCCAGTCGGAGGAGCTGAGAGCACACGTCATGATGAACGCGATGCGAAACATATGGAGTGGACGGGGCCGGGTCGTGCTGGCCGTCCTGACCCTGGTCGTGGCGCTGGCCGGTCCGATGGCGGGCCTGGCGGCCGCCGCGGGACAACCCGGTGCGGCTGCTGAGACGCAAGGTGCCGCGCACCGTCCGGGTGGCGAAGTCAACATCCAGCTGCCGGACCTGAACACCGGCGACTTCCTCGGGATGACGGGTCACCAGATCCTGTTGACCGGGCTCGTCGTCTGTGTCCTCGGGCTGTTGTTCGGCGCCTGGACCTACAGCGCCGTCAAGAACCTGCCCGTGCACGAGTCGATGGCCGACGTGTCGGCCCTGATCTACGAGACCTGCAAGGCCTACCTGGTTCAGCAGGGCAAGTTCCTGCTGATCCTGGAGCTGTTCATCGGGACCGTCATGGTCGCCTACTTCTGGCTGACCGGCCTCGAGGCGTCCCGCATCGCCATCGTGATCGTCTTCAGCCTGATCGGCATCGCCGGCAGCTACGGGGTCGCGTGGTACGGGATCCGCATCAACACGCTCGCGAACTCGCGCACGGCGTTCGCCAGCCTTCGCGGCCAGGCCTTCCCCGTGTGCGACATCCCGCTGCGCTCCGGCATGAGCGTCGGGATGATGCTGATCTCGGTGGAGCTGCTGTTCATGCTCGCCATTCTGCTCTTCATCCCCGGCGAGTACGCGGGCGTCTGCTTCCTCGGCTTCGCCATCGGCGAGTCGCTCGGCGCCGCGGCCCTTCGCATCGCGGGCGGCATCTTCACGAAGATCGCGGACATCGGCAGCGACCTGATGAAGGTCGTCTTCAAGATCAAGGAAGACGACGCGCGCAATCCTGGCGTCATCGCCGATTGCACGGGCGACAACGCGGGCGATTCGGTGGGGCCGACGGCGGACGGCTTCGAGACCTACGGCGTCACCGGCGTGGCGCTCATCTCGTTCATCATGCTGGCGGTGAAGGATCCCGTGGTGCAGGTCCAGCTGCTCGTGTGGATCTTCATGATGCGGGTCATGATGGTCCTGGCATCGGCCGGGTCCTACCTGGTGAACAACGCCATCCAGAAGGCCAAGTACGCGGGGCAGGCCAAGATGGACTTCGAGGCGCCGCTGACCGTGCTGGTCTGGCTCACCTCCATCGTTTCGGTGATCCTCACCTACGTCCTGTCGTCGATGCTGATTCCGAGCCTCGGCGGCAACACGTCGCTCTGGTGGCAGTTGTCGAGCGTGATCACGTGCGGCACGCTCGCCGGCGCGATCATCCCGGAGTTCGTGAAGGTGTTCACGTCGGTCCATTCCGGGCACGTCCGCGAGGTGGTCACCTCGTCGCGGGAGGGCGGCGCGTCCCTCAACATCCTGTCGGGCCTCGTGGCCGGCAACTTCTCCGCCTACTGGCTGGGCCTCGCCATCATGCTCCTGATGGCCATCGCGTATTCGGTCTCGACGATGGGCCTGGGCGAGCTGATGCAGGCGCCCGCGATCTTCGCGTTCGGCCTCGTGGCGTTCGGCTTCCTGGGCATGGGGCCCGTGACGATCGCCGTGGACTCCTATGGGCCCGTGACCGACAACGCGCAGTCGGTCTACGAGCTGTCGCTCATCGAGCAGATTCCCGGCATCGAGAAGGACATCGAGAAGTCCCATGGCTTCAAGGTGAACTTCACGGTGGCGAAGGAGCTGCTCGAGGAGAACGACGGCGCCGGCAACACCTTCAAGGCCACCGCGAAGCCGGTGCTGATCGGCACGGCGGTGGTCGGCGCCACGACCATGATCTTCGCGATCATCATGGCGCTCACGCAGGGGCTGGCCGACCAGACGGCCATCGCCCGGCTGTCGATCCTCCATCCCCCGTTCCTGCTCGGCCTCATCACCGGCGGCGCGGTCATCTACTGGTTCACGGGGGCGTCGACCCAGGCCGTGACGACCGGCGCCTACCGCGCGGTCGAGTTCATCAAGCAGAACATCAAGCTCGAGGGCTCCACGAAGGCGTCGGTCGAGGACAGCCGCAAGGTCGTCGAGATCTGCACCCAGTACGCCCAGAAGGGCATGTTCAACATCTTCCTGGGCGTGTTCTTCTCGACGCTGGCCTTCGCCTTCGTCGAGCCGTACTTCTTCATCGGCTATCTCATCTCAATCGCCCTGTTCGGACTCTTCCAGGCCATCTTCATGGCCAACGCCGGCGGCGCCTGGGACAACGCGAAGAAGATCGTCGAGACCGAGCTGAAGGCCAAGGGCACCGAGCTGCACGCGGCATCGGTGGTCGGCGACACCGTGGGCGATCCCTTCAAGGACACGTCGTCGGTCGCCATGAACCCCGTCATCAAGTTCACGACGCTGTTCGGGCTGCTGGCGGTGGAACTGGGCGTCTACCTGACGGCGGAGTCGGGGCCTGGCCTCACCCACGCTCTGGCGGCGGTGTTCTTCGTCGTCAGCATGTACTTCGTCTGGCGGTCCTTCTACGGGATGCGGATCGAGTCCTAGCGGCAGCCTGACGGCTGTGCCGGCTCGACAGGAAGTCTGGCGGGGGCCCGACGTCCCGAGCGCTCGACGCTCGGGGCGGCGGGCCCTTCGCCATTTCACCGCGCCTCGCGCGAATTTATTGTTGCGAAATGGCTTCCGGGCGATTGACGGGGGTCGGGCTGGCAGCTAGAATGCCCCCGGTTTTCAGGCGTTCCCGGTCCGGGGCGCCTTCAGAACCCCGGGAACGCCCGGCGCCCGGCCACGCGTGGTGCCACTTTCCTGGAACCGGTGTCAAAGCAGGGGTACGGTGGGATCTTCGGCGCTCGCGTCGCCGGGCAGTATCGACGGTGAACCGCGTTGACACCAAAAAAATCTCATCGATATAATCGGCGGCCTTGCAGGGCGCGTATCGGCAGCGTCGCTCGCTAGGTCAGGAGGATCAGTCACGTGCCACGCGACCTGTTCAATGATGTGGTCGACCCATCGATCAAGATGGGCAACAAGTCGGGGTACACGGTGTTCGCCACGATGGTCGCGGAAGTCGCGGCCCTGGCGGCGCTCGTCATCGTCCCGCTGATGGCCGCGGACATCCTGCCCACGCCTCCATCCATGATGGCGTTCGTGGCGGCTCCGCCCCCTCCGCCGCCCCCGCCCCCTCCGCCCCCGCCGCCGCAGCAGCAGGCGCCGCCTCCAGAGGTGGAGGTGAACCCCACCGCGGCCCCGGTTGAGGCGCCCAGTGAAATCAAGCCGGAGACCGGCCTCGAAGCCGGGTTCGAGAGCAACGTCGGCGGCGTCGACGGCGGTCTCGCCGGCGGCGTGGTTGGTGGCATCACGGGCGGCATTCCGGAGCCGCCCCCGCCGCCTCCGCCACCTCCCACCCAGCCCGTTCGCGTCGGCGGCAACATCAAGCCCCCGCAGAAGGTCAAGCACGTCAATCCCGTCTATCCACCGATCGCGCAGTCGGCGCGCGTTCAGGGCATCGTCATCATCGAGGCCACCATCGGCCCGAATGGTGCGGTGCAGGATGCAAAGGTCCTGCGGTCGATTCCGCTGCTGGACCAGGCGGCACTGGAAGCGGTGCGCCAGTGGCAATTCACGCCGACCCTGCTGAACGGCGTGCCAGTGCCGGTCATCATGACGGTCACGGTGCAGTTCACGCTGCAATAGGTCCAGGCAACAAGTGGTGAGCCCTTCACAGGGTCTTCTTCGGAGGATTGCGATGAACGTTCGGAAGATTGGTCAGATTGCAGCGCTCGCCGCCGGCGTCCTGCTCGTCGTCAGCGCCCCCGCGTTCGCCCAGGAAGCGGGCGGCGGGATCGACTTCATCGAGATGTATAACCAGATGGGCGTCATGGCGAAGGTCATCGCCATCGTGCTCTTCATCATGTCCTTCTGGTCGGTCGGCATCGCGATCGAGCGTATCTACACGTTCAACCAGGCCAAGAAGCAGTCGAAGATGTTCGCGCCCCTCGTGGCGAAGCACCTCAAGGACGGCCGCCTGAAGGAAGCCGTGGCGCTGTCGTCGAACAAGGACTACCGCTACAGCCACCTCGCCAAGGTGGTGCTGGCCGGCCTCCAGGAGTACCAGTTCCAGCAGGACAGCGCTGGTGGCGCGGCCCTCAACCGTGACGACTTGCTCGACACCGTCCGCCGCTCCATTCAGCGCGCCACCGCGCTCACCTCGAACGACCTGAAGAAGGGCGTGTCGAGCCTCGCGACCATCGGCGCGACGGCCCCGTTCGTCGGTCTGCTCGGCACGGTCGTCGGCGTCATCAACGCGTTCGTCGGCATCGCCTCCACGGGTTCGGGCGGCATCGGCGCCGTGTCGGCCGGTATCGCAGAAGCGCTCGTCGAGACCGCACTCGGCCTGTTCGTGGCCATCCCGGCGGTGTGGTTCTACAACTACCTCACCGGCCGCCTCGAGTACTTCAACGTCGAGATGGACAACTCGTCGTCGGAGTTGCTCGACTATTTCATCCGCAAGACCTCGAACTAGTCGTTCGTCCGGTTCACGGATTCGAATTAGTCAGGAGAGTGCACCATGGCAATGGATGTCGGCGGCGCCAAAGGAGGCGTCAAGTCGGACATCAATGTGACGCCGCTCGTGGACGTCATGCTCGTGCTGCTGATCATCATGATGATCATCGCCCCCCTGCTGCAGAAGGGCGTTGACGTCAAGTTGCCCACGGCCATCAACAGTTCCGACAAGCCAGAGACGCAGGACCAGACCGTCGTGGGTGTGACCCCCGACGGCCGGTTCTGGGTGAATGGCGTGCAGGTGCCGGACGCCGACCTGCGGTCCCGCATCGACGACATCCTCGAAGGCAAGAAGGAGCGCATCATCCTCATCAAGGCTGACGAGGACGCTCCGTACGGCCGGGTGATGGAGATGATGGACTCGCTGCGTGCCTCTGGCATCGAGGACATGGGCCTGATTACCGAGCGCCGGGCGCAGGCGGGAGGGAACTGAGATGTCCCACCACAACCACATGGGGGCGGACAAGATCGTCACCGCCAAGAAGCTCGAAGCCAACGGCGACATGAACATCACGCCGATGATCGACGTGCTGCTCGTGCTTCTGGTGATCTTCATGGCCGCGCTGCCGCTGTCGCAGAAGGGCCTCGACATCAACCTGCCTGCGGAGACGAAGACCAAGGACCAGAAGACGCTCGATATCTCGCAGATCGTCCTCGAGTACACCAACGACAAGAAGATCTCGGTGAACAAGCAGGATGTGATGCTGCGGGACCTTGGCGACATGCTCCGGAAGATTTACGAGGAGCGGAAGGACAAGACGATGTTCATCTCCGGTGATGGCAATCTCCGGTACGGCGACATCGTGGATGTCATCGACGCCGCGAAGGGCGCCGGCGTCGAGAAGGTCGGCATCATCACCGAAGGCATGCGGAAGGCCGCGCAGGCCGGCAACTAGCCGCGCGGTTCACCAGCGATATCGACGGGCCGTTTCCCAGGCGGGAGACGGCCCGTTGTCTTTATGGGGCCAGGGTGCACGTCCATGGGTGTGATTCCCCGTATCGCCGTCCTGGGCGTGCCCTGGGACGCCTCGTCGTCCTTCGAACGGGGGGCCGCCCACGCGCCGCCGGCGATTCGCCGCGCCCTCTGGTCGCCCTCCACGAACACGGCGACCGAGCTCGGTACGGCTGTCGAGTCCGAGGACCTGGAGGATCGAGGCGACCTGCGCCTTCCTGACGACGGCGAGGCCGCCAGAGCCGCCATCGAGGCCGGTACGCGGGCGGTGCTCGACGCGGGCGCCGTTCCCTGCCTGCTCGGCGGTGATCACTCGATCACCTACCCCGTGCTGCGGGCGTTCCGTACCGTCCCGGACTTGACGATCCTCCACGTGGACGCGCACGGCGACATGTATGACGAGTTCCCCCTGCCGGGCCCGGGAGAGCGCCCGGGCGCGGGCGATCGCCACTCGCACGCGTGCCCGTTCGCCCGCATCCTGGAAGAGCACCTGGCCGTCCGGCTGATCCAGGTCGGCATCCGGACGGCGACGGCGCACCTGCGGGCCCAGGCGGCTCGCTTCGGCGCGGAGGTGTTCGGCATAGACCGGGCCCTCGAAACGCCCGTGGAGGCCATCCAGGGCCCCGTGTACGTGTCGCTCGACCTCGATGGCCTCGACCCGGCGTTCGCCCCTGGCGTGGCGCACCCAGAACCGGGTGGGCTCACCACCCGCGAGGTCGTGGCCCTCCTGCACCGCCTCCGCGCGCCCATCGTCGGGATGGACATCGTCGAGTACAACCCCAGGTTCGACATTCGCGATCTGACGGCGCGGGTTGCCGCCAAACTCCTGAAGGAGGCAGTCGCGGTGGCCCGCCGAAACGGTCCCCACTAGTCAGCGCCAGGGCAAGGCATCCGCCCGGTCGCCAGCCCCGCCGTTCTCTGGCGCCCGCGAGCGCCCGCGCCGCCTCGGACCTGGACGGCCGCGCACCGGATGGACGGGCCCTGACGGCTCGGGTACCGCCCATCCTCTGCCGACTGATTCCGGCCTTCGCCAGGTCGAGGTCGGGCACACCGGCCGAACAGGATCCGCGTGTCGTCATGAACGACAACCGGCCGGGCCCACCCGTGGTGGCACCCGGCCGCAGGAGGTCGGTGGGCGGGCGGCCGATCCCGGCCGCCCGTCCAGGCCGTCAGTTGAACATGTAGCGGAAGCTCAGCATCATCACGTAGACGTCCGCGATACCGGCGTTCGTCTGCAGGGACTTCTTCATCAGCTCGCCGTTGACCACGCGCATGCGGTAGGTCATCGCGCCGCTGGCGTCGACGCCCGGGTTGGTGAGCACCTGGTTGTTGATGAGGCGCTGGCCGACGCCCCAGTCGCTGTTGAGCAGGTTGCCGAAGTTCGTGATGTCCAGGCGAATCTGGCCGGAGTGCCGCTTGCCGCCCACCGACTTGAACAGGTCCTGGATCAGGCTCAGGTCCAGGCGCTGCACCACCGGGAGGAACACGGCTCCACGCTTGGCGTACTCGCCCCGGTGCTTCCGCAGGTAGTCGTCCTGCTGGATGTAGGCCTCGAACGCCGCGGCCTGGTCCGCCGCCGTGAACGTCCGGCCGCCCGTCGTGAACGTGGCGAAGTTCATCTCCGACGTGCTGCGCGGAATGTAGATCAGGTCGTTGTTCGAAACCGTGTCGCCGTTGGCGTCACCAGAAATGGTGTAGCTGGTGTTCCCGTTGGTGTGGGCGTCGTAGTACATCGACACCGTCGTGGCTCCGAACCCGAAGTACTGCTTCGTGTAGGTCGTCTGGAGGAACCAGCGCTTGCCGGGAGAGTTGGCGGAGTACGCCAGGTCCGGGTTGTTCGGGTCGAAGCGAATCGGGTTCGCGGAGCCCCAGGAGCTGCCGGCCGTGGAGGACGGCTCGACGAGGCTCTTCGACACGCCGTAGCCGAAGCCCGCTTTGGCCGAGAAGCCCCGGGTCATCGTCTTCGTCAGCGACGCGGCGTAGTTCCACGACTTGTTTTTGCTCTGGCTCTTGATCACGTACGCCGCCGTGATCTGGTTGCCAGGCGCGTTGTTCAGGCGCGTCACGCACGGCCCGGCCTGGCCGCTGCCGGCGCACGCCGGGAAGGCGGACGTGGCCACCCAACGGGGACGCGAGTCGGCGCCGGTGAAGGCGGACTGCGCGCCCGGGAGGTTCGCGTTCAAATACACCGGAGCGTTGATGTCCTGGTTGAAGATGAAGTCGGTGGTCCCGATGAGGCCCCCGGGCAGCCGGCGGTCGACGCCGATGCTCGTGCGCCACGTCTGGGGGAACCGGAAGTTCTGGTCCGTCACGTCGAGCTCGTAGCTGGTGGCCGCCGCGCCCGTCGGCGCGGGCTTGTATCGATCCGGATCGGGCGTGAAGGGGAAGGCGGTCGTGTTGCGCGAGTCGAGGAATCCCGACAGCACGCCGGTGTTGCCGATCTGGTTCGAGATCCAGACGTACGGGGGCTTGCCGGTGAACACGCCCGTGCCGCCCCGGACCTGGGTGGACTGGTCGCCCAGCACGTCCCAGTTCAAGCCGAGGCGAGGCGACCAGTACGGCTTCGCGTCGGGCAGCGAACCGGTGCTGTACTGCACCGGCGACCCATTCTGATCGCGGAACGTCAGCGCGTCGGCGGCCGGGTTCGGGAATGCCGTGTTCGAGAACTTCGGCACGTCCATGCGAACGCCGCCGATGATCGTGAGGTTCGTCCGCGGGCGCCACTCGTCCTGGAGGTAACCGCCGGCGTAGTAGACGTCGAGCTTCTGGAGCGGCGGCTGCGTCTGGCCCGGCTGCAGGAGGTACCGGACCTGGAAGATGTTGAGCGACACCGGCGAGGTCGTCCGGTTCGGATTGGCCAGGTAGCCGGCCGCGTCGGTGTAGAAGTCGGCCAGCGTGTTGTAGGAATACGCACTCTGCACGCCGAAGTAGAACGAGTTATCCGAGTGGAACTTCTCGAGCGATCCGCCGAGGGTCCACGAGTGGTTGGCGGTGTACTTCGTGATGCTGTCCTGCGCCTGGAACGTCTTGTAGCTCAGCAGGTTGAAGGGCGTGAACGGCTCGGATCCGAACGACGTGATCGCGCTGCCGGCCCCGTCGCCAATCACCACGAACGGGAACAGCTTCGACAGCTGATCGCGGCTCTCATCTTGGAACGTGTAGCCGACGATCAGGTTGTTCGTGAAGGTGGCGAACGACGAGTTCCACTCGCCGACGCCCGACTTGAGGTTCTCGAGGAGCTTGTAGTTCGAGTTCTGGTAGGTGAGGAAGTTGGTGGAGAACGTCGGCCGGCTCGTGCCGAGCGAGCTTGATCCGGACTGGGGACTGTCGGAGCTCGAATCGAGCTGGTTGTACCGGAACGTGATCTTGTTCGTGCTGTTGAGGTTGTAGTCGGCCTTGATCATCCAGGGCTTGCCCGGCGTCTTGTCCGGAATGTCGTCGAACGGGCCCGTGTCGTAGTCGAAGTTCTGCTGCAGGAAGCTGCTCAGGCTGGTCAGATCCGAGGCGAGAACCCGCGTGACGTTGCCGGCGATGGGCTCGTTGCCACGGTTCGCCCTGAACGTGCTCAAGGGGCGCTTGTCTTCCTGGCGCTCGTAGGCGCCGAAGATGAACAGCTTGTTCCTGACGATCGGGCCGCCCAACCACCCGCCGGCGGTGTTCGTATCGAACGTGCCGGGGTTGAATGCCTGCCCGGCGGCCTCGGTACCCACGTACGATTCGTTGCGGGTGCGGTAGTAGAACGAGCCCGTGTACTGGTTCGTCCCGCTCCGGGTGACGGTGTTGACGCCGGCGCCGGTGAAGTTGCCCTGCCGCACGTCGTACGGAGCCACGCTGACCTGCACCTGCTCGATGGCTTCGAGCGAGATCGGGGCGACGCCCGTCCGATCGCCGATGCCGCCGGTGGTCACGCCGAGGCCGAACGAGTTGTTGAAGTAGGACCCGTCGACCGTGATGTTGTTCGCGCGGTTGTCCTGGCCGGCGAATGTTCCGCTCCCGCCGTACTGCGGCGTGAGCCGCGTGATGTCGGTGATGCGGCCGGAAACGGTCGGGAGGGTGGCCAGGTCCTCGCGCGTCACGGCCGTGGCCGCACCGGTGCGGCCCGAGCTGAAGATGGGGTTCGACTCGCCGATGACCTGGACCGTTTCGGCGACGGCGGCCACTCGAAGGTTGAAGTCGACGTCCTGCGTGACGCCGAGGTTCAGCGTCACGTTGGTGCGTTCCTCGGTGACGAACCCTGGCAGCTCGGCGGTGATCGTGTACGGGCCGCCGACGCGCATGCCAGCGATGGTGTAGCGGCCGTCGGCCTGCGACACCGCGGAATAGGTCGTGCCCGATGGCTGGTGCACCGCGACGATCGTCGTGCCCGGGACGACTCCGCCCTGGGCGTCCTTCACGATGCCGGTCAGTCCCGCTGAAGTGACGCCCTGCGCCAGGGCGTTGAGTGGGGCGAGTGCCAGCAGTGCCACCCCCACTGCAAGCGTTCTCCATATGTGTTTCATGTGGGTCTCCAGGTCAAACGTCTTACAGCGGCTCAACTGTATCAAACGGACCCGCCGCTCGTGCGCGCGCCGACGTAAGAACCCTGCAACGAATACCGTTCTGGCGAAGGCCAGAAACGACAAAGGGCCGTTTCGCCGGAGGGGGCGAAACGGCCCTTGCATTGGTTGGCGCGGAGGCCGCGCCGTGAGGCGGTTGCGACGTCAGTTCGTCGCGGTGTTCTTGGCCTTACGCATCTCCTCGGCGCGATTCCGGAGTTCGTCGGCCTCGCGGAGCAGCTGCTGCTGCTTCGCGGGGTCCTTGATGAGCGTGGCCTGGACGCGCAGCAGGATGTTCTTGTACGCGATGGCTTCCATGTAGTCGCTCTTGATCTGGATGGCCTTGTCGGCCGCTTCCAGGCCGAGCAGGACCTTCTCCAGGCGCTGCGGCTCGGTCAGCCGCAGGTCGCGGCCCCACTGCCAGTAGGCAACGGACATGGAGTAGTACGCCTCGGGATTGTTGGGCTCGAGCTTGACCCGATCCTCCAGGGCTCCCAGCATCTTCTCGAAGTCGCCCTGGCGCTCGTAGTAGCCGGCGATGAAGGACTGCACGCTCGGGTCGTTCGGCCGGGCGTTCTTGGCCTGTGCGAGCGTCTCCTCCGCCAGTTCGTACTCGCCTGAATCCTCGTAGATGCGGGCCAGGGAGAAGTAGTGGGATGCCTCGTTCGGTTCGAGCGAAATCATCTGCTTGACGATTGGCTCCGCCATGGTCGGATCGTTCAACTTGTCCGGACCGTAGGCGGCCACCAGGAACTCGAGCGACCGGCGCTTCCACAGCGGATCCGCAATCGACTCGGAGGCCCGCTTGTAGTTGTCGATGGCCCGCGTGAGCAACGCGTCGTTCTCGGCCTCGCCCGCGCGCGTCGGCCGGTACATGTTGTCCAGGCAGTTGGCCAGAAAGAAGTAGCTGTAGCCCTTATTCGGGTTGTCGTCGGCCGAGAGGTCGATTGCCTCCTGATACTTGGCCGCGGCCGCACGCCAGTCACTCGCTGCGTAGAGTTTGTTCGCGTCCTTGAAGACCTTCTGGGCGCGGACCATGTTCACCTGGCCGCAACCGGCGACCATCACGCCGAGACCGGCCGCCAGAGCCAGACCCGCCACCGAAGACCGGAGCTTCATCGTTTCCCCCTCAAGACCTTGACTGCGCCGAAATCCCCGGCCGACCATGCGTCCAGGGCGCTGCTGACAGGGACCGGCACCTGCCGCAGGGCGGGAAGTATAGCCAGTTCCCCCACCCCTCGCAACCGCCGGCCTGACGCCATGAACCACGCCGGAACGACAGTCCACAGTGCCGCTCCAACGAGGATTGCCCGCGCCCGCCATGGCCGGCCCGCATTGCCGGAACCAGACGGTCGAGCTGAGGCCGGCCGTACGGAGCGGAGCGGGACAGGTATCATGGCAGGAGAGCAGCCTGCTCTACTTGCTTAGACACCAAAAACGTCCGGTTGGCCATGATCCGGTTCGAGGATCTGCTAGGGAAAGTGCGCGCCTACAGCCCCGAGGGCGACCTGGAGCTGCTGCGGAGGGCGTACGTCTTCTCGGCGATGGCCCACAAAGGGCAGGTGCGCCACTCTGGCGAGCCGTATCTGGTTCATCCGCTTGAAGTTGCCGACATCCTGGCCGACCAGCGCCTCGACGTCGTCTGCGTCTCGTCCGGGCTGCTCCACGACGTGGTGGAAGACACCCTGACGACCGTCGAACGCATCAGCGAGCTCTTCGGTACCGACATCGCCCACATCGTCGAGGGCCTGACCAAGATCAGCGCCATTCCGTTTTCGTCGAGCGAGGAACGCCAGGCAGAGAACTTCCGGAAGATGCTCCTGGCGATGGTGGACGACATCCGCGTGATCTTCGTCAAGCTGGCCGACCGCCTCCACAACATGCGCACGCTGCAGTTCATGCCCGAGGACAAGCGGCCTCGCGTCGCGCAGGAGACGCTGGACATCTACGCGCCCATCGCGAACCGGCTCGGCATGAGCAAGCTGAAGAACGAGCTCGAAGAACTCGCCTTCATGCACCTCGAGCCGGTGGCGTACCAGGCGCTTCGGGCCCGCGTGGATGCCAAGCGGGCCGCCACGGAGGGCGTGATCGACGAGCTCACGGCCGCCATCCGCGCCAAGCTCGCGGCCGCCGACGTCCCCGTCGTGGCCGTGGACGGCCGCGTCAAGCGCCTGTACAGCATCTGGCTGAAGCTGCGCCGCCAGAAGATCGAGCTCGATCAGGTGTACGACTTCGTCGCCATCCGCATCGTGATGCCATCGGTGAAGGACTGCTACGCCGCGCTAGGGATCATCCACCAGGCGTGGCCGCCGGTGCCGGGCCGCATCAAGGACTTCATCGCCATGCCGCGGCCCAACGGGTACCAGTCCCTGCACACGTCGGTCATTTCCGACCGCGGCGTCCCGTTCGAGGTGCAGATCCGGACCGAGGAGATGCACCATCGCGCGGAAGACGGTATCGCCGCCCATTGGAAATACAAGGAGGGTCGCGTCGGCGCCGCCCGCGACGAGCAGTACTTCCAGTGGATGCGCCAGCTCCTCGAGACGCACAAGGAGGTGCCCGACTCGCAGGAGTTCCTGAACCACCTGAAGATCGACCTCTACCGGGAGGAGGTCTACGCGTTCACGCCCCGGGGCCAGGTGAAGGTGCTGCCCGACGGCGCGACGCCGATCGACTTTGCCTACGCCGTGCACACCGACGTCGGTCACCGCTGCGTGGGCGCCCGGGTGAACGGCCGCATGGTCCCGCTGAGGACGAAGCTGAAGAACGGCGACATCGTCGAGATCGTCACGACGGCGGGGCACACGCCGAGCCGGGACTGGCTCAGCGTCGTCAAGACGTCCCGGGCGCGGTCGAAGATCCGGCAGTTCATCCAGACCGAGGAGAACGCCCGCGCGATCGACGTCGGCCGGAAGCTGCTCGAGAAGGATGCGAAGCGCTTCGACCTGCCGAAGGCGGCGCTCGAGGACGCGAACCTGGCCCCGGCGGTGGCCGCACTGGGGCTGGCGAAGGTGGACGAGCTGCTGGCTCAGGTCGGCTACGGCAAGCTCGCCGCACGTCAGGTCCTCGGCGCGCTCGTCCCCGGCGGACAACTGAAGGAGCGCGCGCCGGATCATCCGGTGGTCTCGGCGGTGAAGAGGGTGCTCCGTCCGGGCGCGGCGGCGGCCGATCGCATCACCGTGAGCGGTGCGGGGGACCTGATGGTGACCCGGGCCCAGTGCTGCAATCCGATCAGAGGCGAGAAGATTGTCGGCTACGTCACTCGCGGCAAGGGCGTGTCGGTGCACTCGGCCCAGTGCCCGAACGTGCTCAACCTGATGTACGACCCCGAGCGACGGATCGACGTCGAGTGGGACAAGGGCGGCGATCCCGCGCCCTACACCGTTCGGTTGACGATGCAAGTGGAGGATCGGAAAGGGATGCTGGCGGCCTTGAGCGCCAGCATCGCCGACATCAACACCAACATCCTGAACCTCGAAGCCACCACGGCGGAGGACGCCCACGCACGCATCGACGTCACGGTGGAGATCAAGGACATGAAGCACCTTGAAAAGGTGATCAAGTCGCTGCGCAACGTGGACGGCGTGCTGGGAATCGAGCGGGCGGCGACGCGGTAGCGCCGCGAGGGGGCTCAGTCGAGGACGGCGATCGCGTCGATCTCGACCTTCACGTCTCGCGGCAGCCTGGCGACCTGCACGGTAGCGCGGGCCGGAAACGGCTCGGAAAAGAACGTCGCGTAGATCTCGTTGACCGTCGCGAAGTCGCCCATGTCGGCGAGGTAGATGGTGGTCTTGGCGACCTTCGAGAAGTCGGCGCCAGCGGCGCTCAGCAGCCCGCGCATGTTCTCGAGGACCTGCACGGTCTGCTCGCGCACGCCGCCCTCGACGATCGCGCCGGCGGACGTGATCGGAATCTGGCCGGAGAGGAACACGAGCTGACCGACTTTGAGCGCCGGCGAATAGGGGCCGATGGCGGGGGCCCCGCCCGACGGAACGACGGCTGCGCGCATGCTCAGGCGGCCTTGACGACCTTCTTCGAGCGGATGCAGCGCGTGCACACGCGGATACGGCGCGGCGCGCCGTTCACCAGGGCGCGGACGGTCTGCAGGTTCGGCTCGAAGCGGCGGGGCCCCACGTTGTGGGCGTGGGAAACCGTTCGTCCGACCACCGGACCCTTGTCGCAAATCTCACAGCGTCTGGCCATGATGGCTATACCTTCCAGGGTGGGTCACTGACTCGGACAACTCGAGTGTGACAAACCTCAAGCCTACCATGCGATCTGCCCGGTTGGCCAGAACGACGGCCGTGGCGGCGGCGCCCCATTCTCGGCCTTCCCCTCCCTGGTAAGCTTCCCGCCATGACATGTCCGCTCTGTGGTCAGCGGAAGGCAAAGCGCGCCTGTCCCGCGCTGGGGCAGACCATCTGTCCGGTCTGCTGTGCCACCAAGCGTGAGGGGACGATCAAGTGTCCGAAGGACTGTGCGCACCTGGTCAACGCCCGGGCCCACCCCCCGGTGGTGGTGCGGCGGCAGCACGACGCCGACGTCCGGTCGCTCGTCAGCGGGTTGGGCGGCCTCTCGGAGGCGCAACTCGAGCTGTTCTTCCTGACCTGCTCGTACTTTCTCCGGCCGGTCCCACCCGGTACCCCGGCCATCGTGGACGGGGAAGTGGCCGATGCCGCCGCGGCGGCCGCCGCCACGTTCGAGACTGCCAGCCGGGGCGTGGTCTACGAGCACCCTGCTGACACGGTGGCCGGCCGCAGGATGGCGGGCGAACTACTGAACGTCCTCCGGGAGGCCGGGAGGGGCGGGGGCAGCCGGTACGAACGGGATGTTGCTGTGGTACTGCGGAGGATTCAGCAGGGCGCCACCCCACCCGTGGGCGCCCCGCCAGGTCAGCGCAGCTACCTTGACCTCATGGCCCGAGTGCTTCGCCGCGACGTCGAGGAAGTCGAGCCGGCCGGGACCCCGACACTGCTGCTTCCCTGAGGCCAGTGTGGCGTCCATGCCACAGGGGCAGCGTGTAATTATTGCCACGTTCGATGGCGCAGGGTGCCCTTGTCCACTCCTTCGTCCCATCCTGGTGACACCGTTGTCCGGCAGAACCCAAAATCAGGGTCCGGCGTCTAATGGACTGAACGGTGTTCGACGATAGTGCGCTCGACGAGCTTGCTCTGATGTAAGCCACTGTTTTATTGAGGCTTACGTAGACTTCTCCTCACGTCGCTTCCCTCCTGGTCTGGTTAGACACCACGGGAAGTACGAGTACTATACCGAACGATCGTCATGTTATGGGTCGCCACGGGGGCGACCAAAAACTCGCCGCCGCAATCGTCCACACGGGTACAGCGATTGCAGGTTGAGCGAACCAGATTGACGTCCTCCCACAGGGAGGACACGGAAGGAGCGGCTGAGGTTATGGCCAAGGCAGTAAAGAAGAACGTGGCAGCCACCGTGATGCCCGACAAGAGCTCCCGCTACGACGAGCTCAAGGCGATGCTCGACGAGCGGCGGCGCGTAATCCTGCAGGAAGTGCAGGGCAAGATCCGGGGGGTCCGTGCCGAGGGCGCCGAGCGCCCGCACGACAGCCAGGACCCTGGTGAGACTGCCGAGGTCGACATCCAGGAAGACATCGAGTTCGCCCTCATCCAGATGAAGGCGGAAACGCTCAACAAGATCAACGAGGCCCTCGCCCGACTGGACGAAGGCCGGTATGGCCACTGCTACGAGTGCGGCGACGAGATCGCCGAGGCGCGCCTGAGGGCGCTGCCGTTCGCGGTCCGTTGCAAGGACTGCGAGGAAGAGCGCGAGATCGCGATTCAGCGCGAGCGTACAATGGCGCGGCGCGGGTCGTCGGGCTTCTTCGACCTCCAGCGCTAGCCCAGTTCTTCGATGCGCCGGTCCCGCCAGGCAGGCGGGGCCGGCGTCCTTCAAAGCCCGGGCTCTCGGGCAGGTTCCACCCACAAGTATCTCGGAGGGATCGCCAATGAGCGATCAGGACAAGCCGTTCGTCGCCGACGAGACGCCGGCCGAGCAGCCGTTCCACGTCCCTGGAGAACTCCCGGTGCTGCCCCTGCGCGACACCGTGCTGTTCCCGAACTCTTTCATGCCGCTCGCCGTGGCCCGGGAGAGCTCGGTCCGCCTGATCGACGAAGCGGTGGCCGCCGGACGGATGATCGCGGTATTCACCCAGCGCGATGCCGCCGAAGAAGACCCGCGTCAGGAAGACCTGCACCCCATCGGCACCGCGAGCCACATCCACAAGATGTTCAAGCTGCCCGACGGCAGCCTCCGGATCATCGTGCAGGGGCTGGCCAGGGTACGGCTGGACGGCCTGATCGCCACGCGCCCGTACCTCCTGGCCAACGTCTCCGAAGCGCGCGACCACCTGGCCGACGCCGACCGGCTCGAAATCGACGCTCTCCAACGCAACATCAAGTCGAACTTCCAGCAGATTGTCTCGCTCTCCCCCCTCATGTCCGACGACCTGCAGACGCTGGCGTCGAACATCACCGAGCCGGGCAGGGCGGCCGACTTCATCGCGTCCAGCCTGGGCACGCTCTCGACGTCCACGAAACAGGAAATCCTCGAGACGGTCGACGTGCGGGCGCGCCTCGACCACCTGAATCGCCTCCTCATCAAAGAGCTCGAAGTGCTGGAGCTCGGATCGAAGATTCAATCGCAGGTCCAGTCGGAGGTCGGGAAGAACCAGCGCGACTACTTCCTGCGAGAGCAGCTCAAGGCCATCCAGCGCGAACTGGGAGAGGGCGACGACCAGTCCAAGGAAGTCGAAGACCTCCGCCAGAGGATCGAAGCGGCCGGGCTCCCGGACGCCGTGAAGAAGGAAGCGCTTCGAGAGCTCGACCGTCTTTCGAAGATGCCGCCGGCAGCCGCCGAGTACACGGTGTCCCGCACCTATCTCGACTGGATCGTGGCCCTCCCGTGGAACCGGCGCACCGAGGAGGTCATCGATCTGTCGAAGACCCGCGCGATCCTCGACGACGAGCATGCCGGCCTGGACAAGGCGAAGGAGCGCATCCTCGAATACCTGGCCGTTCGCAAGCTGAACCCGGCCGTCAAGGGCCCCATTCTTTGCTTCGTGGGCCCGCCGGGGGTGGGCAAGACGTCCCTCGCCCGATCAATCGCCCAGTCACTTGGGCGGAAGTTCATCCGGGTGTCCCTGGGGGGCATGCGCGACGAAGCCGAGATCCGAGGCCACCGGCGGACCTACATCGGTGCGCTCCCGGGACAGGTCGTCCAGGGCCTGCGCCGCGCGGAATCGCGGAACCCCGTGTTCATTCTCGACGAGATCGACAAGCTCGGCTCCGACTTCCGCGGCGATCCGGCCTCGGCGCTCCTCGAGGTGCTCGATCCCGAGCAGAACACCACCTTCCGCGATCACTATCTCGACGTCCCGTTCGACCTCTCCGAGGTCCTGTTCATCACGACGGCAAACGTCCTCGACCCGATTCCCCCGGCGCTGCGCGACCGCATGGAAGTCCTCGAGCTCCCCGGCTATACCGAGGAAGAAAAGCTTGCCATCGCCCGGGTGCACCTGGTCGGAAAGCAGATTCCGAATCACGGGCTCACGGCAAAGCAGCTCGCCTTCACCGACGCTGGCCTGCGCACCATCATCAGGGGCTACACCCGCGAGTCGGGAGTCCGCAACCTCGAGCGCGAGATCGGCGCGGTGTGCCGCAAGGTCGCCCGGCAGCGGGCCGACGGCCGAACCGAACGCGTCAAGATCACGCCCCAGCTCGTGCACGAGTTCCTGGGCGCCCCGAGATTTCTCGACGAGGAGGTCGCTGACCGGACGAAGCGTCCTGGCGTCGCGATCGGATTGGCGTGGACCCCGGTGGGCGGCGACGTCCTGTTCATCGAGGCTTCGCGCATGGCCGGCGGGGCATCGCTGACGTTGACGGGCCAGCTCGGCGACGTCATGAAGGAGTCGGCACGGGCCGCGCTCTCGTGGGTGCGGGCGCACGCACCGCAATGGAACATCGATCCGGACTTCTTCAAGTCGTCCGAGATTCACTTCCACGTGCCGTCGGGCGCCATTCCGAAGGATGGCCCATCGGCCGGCGTGACGATGGTGACGGCGCTCGTGTCCGAGCTCACGCGCCGGCCCGTGCGCGGCGACATCGCCATGACCGGCGAGATCACCCTCTCCGGCAGGGTCCTGCCCGTCGGCGGCATCAAGGAGAAGGTGCTGGCCGCAAAGCGCCTGGGCATCCGGGAGATCATCCTGCCGAGACAGAACGAGAAGAGCGTGAACGAGGATCTCGGCGAAGAGCTTCGCGCAGGACTCACGCTCCATCTCGTCAACACCATCGACGAGGTACTCCTCCTGGCGCTCGTGCCAGTCCGATCCACCGCCGCGCCACGTCGGAGCGTCCGGGGCCAGCGGCGCGCTCACGCGGGCATGCAGTAGTCCGGCTCGCGCTGTCCGCGTGGAGTAGCCTGTTGGCGTGCGCGTCGTCTATTCGCCCGCTTATCGCCTGAATCTCGGCGCGCACGTCTTTCCGATTCAGAAATACCAAGCCGTGGCTGGCGCGCTGCTCGAGCGGGGCATTGTCGCGCCGGGCGACTTCATCTCCCCGGAGCCCTGCCAATGGCCGGATCTCGCGCTCGTCCACACCCCAGGCTACCTGTCGGCCGTGGCCGACGGGTCGCTCACTGACGCGGACGTCTTCAGGCTGGAGATCCCGGTCTCGCCGGATATCGTCGAGGGGTTCCGGCTGATGACGGGGGGGACCGTGTTGGCCACGCGGCTTGCGCTCGCCGGCGACGACCTCGCCGCGGTCCACATCGGCGGCGGATTCCATCACGCGTTCGCCGACCATGGCGAGGGCTTCTGCCTGTTTAACGATGTGGCCGTGTCCCTCCGCGTGGCGTTTCGTGAGCGCTTGGCGACCACGGCCGCCGTGATCGACCTCGACGTTCACCACGGCAACGGAACGGCCGCCATCCTCGGCGGCGACCGCCGGGTATTCACGCTGTCGCTCCACGAGCACGACAACTACCCGGCGGTGAAGCCCCCCGGTTCGCTCGACATCGGCCTGCCCCACGGCGCGGATGATGACGCCTACCTCGCGGCCCTCGAGCCCGCCCTTGCCCGGATGCTCGAACACCTGCCCGACGTCGCCATCTTCCTGGCCGGAGCAGACCCGTACGTCGACGACCAACTCGGCGGACTGGCGCTCACGGTGTCTGGACTCCGCCGACGGGACCGGCTCGTGCTGTCCACACTCCGCGCGGCCGGTGTGCCGGTGGTCGTGGTCCTCGCGGGCGGCTACGCGAGGCGGTTCGAAGACACCGTCGCCATCCACGTCGCCACGATCGAGGAGGTGGCGCGCCTGGGGTGACGACCGGGGCCGACGCGGCAGTTGCTCAGTCCAGCAGCGCGAGCCCGGCCACGGTCTTCATGTCGATGATCTCGCCCGCCCGAATCATGCGGCGGACTTCATCGACCGCGAGCGTCACCGGCTCGATCACCTCGTCCTCGTCCTGGTGCACGCTGGAATCCGGCGGCGGCGGCTTCAGGTCGGTGCAGCGGAAGAACCGCATCCACTCGTCGCAGTAGCCGGGCGTGGGATAGAGCTCGCCGACGAGATCGAGCGCACCGGGAACCAGCCCGATCTCTTCCTCGCATTCACGACTGGCGCCGTCGCGCGGGTCCTCGCCGTGCGCCAGGCTGCCGGCCGCCAGTTCCCAGATCACCCGATCGAGGGCGTACCGGTATTGGCGGATGAGGATCAGCCGATCGGGCGACGGCATCGGCAGCAGCACGACCGAGCCAGGGTGCCTGACGATCTCCATGGCGGACGTGTGACCCGACGGCAGCGTCACGCGATCGACGGTCAGGGAGAAGATACGGCCGCGATACACCTCGCGGCGTTCATGCACCTTGATCGGAAGGCTCATCGGACGGCTCCATGAACAGGCCCCCGCGGGCGTCCTCGGGGGTGATCGCTTCCAGCACGGCCAGGAGGTCCGCCGGCAGCGGCGCCTCGAACGACAGTCGCTCGCCAGTCGTCGGGTGGGTGAACGCCAGACGCTCGGCGTGCAGGAACGGGCGGGTGAGGCGCTGCACGGCGCGGATGTCGTTGGCCACGCGCTTGTGCACGCCGCCGTAGAGCGCGTCGCCCACGATGGGATGTCCGATGGCGCTCAGGTGGACGCGAATCTGATGGGTACGGCCTGTCGCAATCGCGACGCGCACGAGCGTGAGGCCCGGGAGCCGCTTCGCCCAGGTGACACGGGTCACCGCGGCGCGGGCGCGCCGCGCGCGCGTGGAGATCTTCTCCCGGTGGACCGGGTCCCTGCCGATCGGGAGGTCGATGCGCTTGCGGTTGTGTACCTCGCCCCACACCAGCGCGATGTACTCCTTGTCGACCTCGCGGTCGTGGAACTGGCGCGCCAGTTCATGGTGGGCCGCGTCGTCCTTGGCGACCACCATCACGCCCGACGTGCCCTTATCCAGGCGGTGGACGATGCCGGGGCGCGCCTCGCCGCCTACGCCGCTGAGGTCCGGCGCGTGATGGAGCAGCGCGTGCACGAGGGTTCCCGTCTGATGGCCGGCGCCCGGGTGCACGACCAGGCCGGCCGGCTTGTCGATCACGATGAGGTGGGCGTCGTCGTAGAGCACGGACAGCGGGATGTCCTCGGGCTCAAGCGACGACGGCGCCGCGTCCGGCACGCGCACGTCCACCCGGTCGCCCGTCCGGACGGCCGTGTTGGCCTTCGGCGTCGCCACCCTGGACATCGTCACGCAGCCCTCTGCGATGAGGCGCTGCACCTGCGCCCGCGACTGCTGGGGCAGCTCGCCGGCGAGAAACTTGTCCAGCCTGAGACCGTCGTGTTCCGGTCCCGCCTCGAGAGTGTGTGGCGTCATGGAGTGCGCGCGCTCCGGGCGCGCCGTGGTCAGAAGGAGCCGCGCCTGCGGACGTGGGCGGGCGCCGGCGCCGGCGCCGCCGCCTGCTTCGCCAGCCACGCCAGCATGACGACACTGAGCGGAGCCAGGACCAGTGAGATGACCTGCGAAGTGGAGAACATCCCCATCATGCCCCGGTCGTCTCCACGGTAGAACTCGATGATGAATCGAGACACCGAGTAGAGCAACACGAACTGCCAGAAGGTCCGTCCCGGGAACGACCCGGGACGCCGCTCGAGGATCAGGATGACGACGAGGATGGCGAGCCCGGCCAGCGACTCGTAGAGCTGCGTCGGGTGGAGCGCCACGTTCAAGGGCGTGCCGACGTTCAAGGCGGCCGCCGGGTCAGTGAAGGTCACGGCCCAGGCCACCTGTGTTGGTCTGCCGTAGCAGCAGCCCGCCGCGAGGCAGCCGAGCCGTCCCACCATGTAGCCCAAGGCGATGCCCGGGGCGAACAGGTCGCCGGATTGCCAGAGCGGCAGCTTGTGCTTCCGCAACTGATAGATGCAGGTCAGCGAGGCGGCGATGAGACCGCCGTAGAAGACCCCGCCGGACCTCAGCAGCGAGAAGAACTCCTCTCGGCTGCTGGTGAAGTGGCCGAAGTCCACGATGAAGAGCAGGCCCTTGGCGCCGATCAGGGCCGCGATGATCACCCAGATGCCGAGGTCGAGCACCCTGTTGCCGTCGAGGCCGGCCTGGTTGGCCCGGCGGACGCCCAGCCACAGGCCCAGGAGGTAGGCCGCGGCGAGCAGTACTCCGTACGTGTAGATGGTGACGGGCCCGGCTTCAAGCAGGATTGGGTGCACGGTAGTACCCCAGCATCTCCGCCGCGACGTCGAAGAGCAGGAAGATGGCGCCGACGGTGATCGCCGCGTCGGCCACGTTGAACGCCCAGAAGTGCCAGTCGCGCCAGTAGACGTCCACGAAGTCGAGCACGTACCCGGCCGTCGCGCGATCGATCAGGTTGCCGATGGCCCCGCCGAGCACCCCGGCCAGGCCCGCCCTGGCGATGCGGTGTCCGGCCGGCAGGCTCGCGGCGTACCACGCCACGCCCGCCAGCGCCGCGCCCGCCACGAGCATGAGCACCAGGGGCTTGAACGGGAAGTCCGCGGCGTTCAGGATGCCGAACGCCGCGCCGGTGTTGTGAACCCGCGTGAAGCTGAGCCACCCAGCGATCACGTCGACGCTCTCGTGCAGCTCGAGCCTGCCGCGCACGAGCGCCTTCGTCCACTGATCGAGCGCGACGACGGCGAGGGCGATGGAGGGTTCCAGGCGCCGCATCGAACCTCAGAGGCTGACGGGTTCGCCGAGGGCGTCCACGCAGCGCGGGCACAGCCCGGACCGGTCGGGCGCCGAGCTCACCTCGGGCACGATGCGCCAGCACCGCTCGCACTTGACGCCCGCCGCGCGCGTGACGGCCGCGGACTGGACTCCATCCGCCTCGCCGCCGTCCACGAGCTGCACCGCCGACACGCCGAAAAGCGTCGGCAGGAAGGCCTCGTACTGGCGCAGCAGGTCGCGCGTGGCGCCGCCTGCCGACAGCGCGACGGCCGCGGACAGGTTGCCGCCGATGGTCTTGTCCTGACGCTTCTGCTCGAGCGCCACGTTGACGACGTCCCGGACGGCGCCGAGCCGCGCCCAGCGCTCCAGCAGTCCGGCGTCGTCGAGGGCGTGGACCCGGGGGAAGAGCGCCATGTGCACCGACGCTTCCCGAGGTCCTGGCAGCGCCCGCCACAGCTCGTCCATCGTGACGGACAGGACGGGCGCGAGCAGGCGCGCCAGCCCGTCGACGATCGTGAACATCGCCGTTTGTCCGGAGCGCCGGGCCGTCGAGGCGGCGCCGAACGTGTACATCCGATCCTTGGTGACGTCCACGTAGAACGCGCTCACGTCCACCGTGACGAACTGGTTCGCCAGCTGGAACACCGTGGGGTAGTCGTAGTCGTCGTAGGCGGCCACGATCCGGCGCGCGACGTCCGAGTAGCGCGCCAGCATCCATCGGTCGATTTCCTCCAGCCGATCCACCGGCACGGCGTCGTCCTTCGGATCGAAGTCGTAGAGGTTGGCGGCGAGCACCCGCAGGACGTTGCGAATCTTGCGGTAGGCCTCGACCGTGCGCGTCAGGATCTCCTTGCCGATGCGGATGTCCTCGCGGTAGTCCACCATCGACGCCCAGAGGCGGATGATCTCGGCGCCGCTTTGCGCGATCACCTCCTGGGGCGACACGCTGTTGCCGAGCGACTTCGACATCTTCCTGCCGTCCTCGGCCATCGTGAAGCCGTGGGTCAGCACCTGGTTGAACGGCGCGCGTCCACGCGTGCCGATGCCCACGAGCAGCGAGCTGTGGAACCAGCCGCGGTGCTGGTCGCTGCCCTCCAGGTAGATGTCCGCCGGCCAGCGCTGGTCCTTGCGGAACGGCAGCACCGCCTCGTGGCTCGATCCCGAGTCGAACCACACATCCAGGATGTTCGCTTCGCGCTCGAACTCGCGGCCGCCGCACGACGCACACGTGAGGCCCGGCGGGAGGAACTCGGCGATCGGACGCTCGTACCACGCGTCGGCGCCGTAGGTGTCGAAGACCGACGCCGCCTGGTCGACCAGCGCCTTGGTGAGGACGGCAGTCCCGCACGCGACGCAGTCCATCGCCGGGATCGGCACGCCCCAGGCCCGCTGCCGCGAGATGCACCAGTCCGGGCGGTTCGCGATCATGCCCTCGATGCGCGCCCGGCCCCAGCTCGGGATCCAGCGCGTGGCGGCGATGGCTTCGAGCGCCTTCTTCCGGAGGTCCTGCGCCTCCATCGAGATGAACCACTGGGCGGTGGCCAGGAAGATCACCGGGTTGTGGCAGCGCCAGCAGTGCGGGTACTGGTGATGGAAGTCCTCGCGGTGCCACAACCGCCCACGCTCGGCCAGGGCCTGCTCCACGTGGGGATTGGCCTTCCACACCTGCTGGCCGGCGAAGAGCTCCACCGTGTCGTTGTAGTGGCCGCCCGCGTCGAGCGGCGCGTAGATCTCCAGCCCGTACTTCACGCCGGTGTGGTAATCGTCCGCCCCGTGGCCCGGAGCCGTGTGCACGGCTCCCGTCCCCGCCTCGAGCGTCACGTACTCGCCCAGCACGCCCAGTGAATCACGGGCGTAGAGGGGGTGACGGAACACCAGCCGCTCCATCGCGCGCCCGGGGAACGTGCCCAGCAGGGTATCGAACGAGCGGCCGGTCTTCGCGGCGACGGCCGGGGCCAGGTCGCGGGCGACGATGACGGCGGTGCCGTCCACGTCGTAGGCGCCGTACTCGAAGTCCGGGTGGAACGCGACCGCGAGATTCGAGGGGATCGTCCAGGGGGTGGTCGTCCAGATCAGCACCGACACCGGACGGCCGGCCAGGGCCGGCACGCGGCGGCCCGCCTCCTCGCGGCTGGCGTCGGCCAGCGGGAACTCCACGTAGATGGACGGCGAGACGTGCGGCTCGTATTCCACCTCGGCTTCCGCCAGCGCGGTCCGGCAGTGGGTGCACCAGTGCACGGGCTTCTTGCCCTTGTAGACCATGTCCTTCTCGACGAACGCGCCGAGGGCCCGGACGATGGAGGCCTGGTAGCGGAAGGCCATGGTCAGGTAGGGGTCGTCCCATTCCCCGATGATGCCCAGCCGCTTGAAGCTCGCGCGCTGCACGCCGACGTACTTCTCGGCGTACTTCCGGCATTCCCGCCGGAAGTCGGCGACCGACATCTGCCGCTTTCGCGCGCCGAGCTCCCGGTCGACCTTGAGCTCGATGGGCAGTCCGTGGCAGTCCCAGCCCGGCAGGTAGGGCGCGTCGAATCCCAGCATGTTGTGGGACTTGACGACGAAGTCCTTCAGGATCTTGTTGAGCGCCGTGCCGATGTGGATGTCGCCGTTGGCATACGGCGGACCGTCGTGCAGGAGGTAGGTGGGCGCGCCCTTGCGGGCCGCGCGAATCTGCCCGTACAGGTCCATCGCGTCCCACCGGGCAATCGTCTCCGGCTCGGTGGTCTGCAGGTTGGCCTTCATCGAGAAGGCCGTTCTCGGCAGATTACACGTGTCTTTCCACTCGGCCATAGGAATCCCTCATTGTACAGTGAAGGGATGGTGCACGAAGCCACGCTCGACAACGGGCTGACCGTGCTGGTGCAGGAAGTCCACACCGCCCCGCTCGCCTCCGTCTGGTGCTGGTACAAGGTCGGCTCGCGTGACGAGGGCCCCGGGCTCACCGGTGTCTCGCACTGGGTCGAGCACATGAACTTCAAGGGCACGGCCAACATCCCCCGCGACCAGGTGAAGGGGATCATCGAGCGGTACGGCGGCAGCTGGAACGGGTACACGTGGATCGACCAGACCACCTACCTGGAGACGGCGTCGGTGGATGCGCTCGACCGCATGCTGTTCATCGAGGCCGAGCGGATGTCGAGCTGCCTCTATCACCCCGACGACTGCGAGTCCGAGCGGACGGTGATCATCTCGGAGCTGCAGGGCGGCGACAACGACCCCGAGCAGCGCCTCGACACCGAGATCACGAGCACGGCCTTCAAGGCGCATCCCTACCGCCATCCCACCATCGGCTGGCTGTCGGACCTCACGCGCATGACCCGCGAGGACCTGGTCGGCCACTACCGCCGCTACTACGTGCCGAACAACGCGACGCTCGTGATCGTCGGCGATGTCCGCGTCGACGACGCCATGCGGCGCGTCCGCGACGCGTTCGGAGGCATCGCGCCGGGGACGCCGGCCCGCCGGCCCACGCCCGGGGAGCCGCCGCAGGGCGGAGAACGTCGCGTCCACCTGCGCCGCCCGGGCACGACGGCCTACTGGCGGACCGTATTCCATGCGCCTGCGTTCGCGGACCCCGGGTTCTTCCCGCTGCTGGTCATGGACGCCATTCTCACGGGCGCCTCCGGCCTGAACATCTGGTCCGGCGGCAGCGTCCCGACGCCGCAGCGAAGTGCCCGGCTCTATCGCGGCCTCGTCGACACGGGGCTCGCATCGTCGGTGTACGGGTTCCTGCCGCCCACGGCCGAAGGGTTCCTCTACACGATCGCCGCCACCGTCGCCCATGGCCGGTCGATCGCGGACGTCGAGCGGGCCGCCCTCGGCGAGCTCGACCGGATCGCCGCTGACGGGCCGCGCCCCGACGAGGTCGCCAGGGCCCTCGCGCAGCTCCGCGCCCGCTTCGTCTTCGACGCCGGGAGCGTGACCGACCTGGCCCACCAGCTCGGTTACTTCGCCACCATCGGCCGCTGGCAGGACTGGCAGGCCGTGGAGCAGCGGCTGGCCGACGTCACCCTCGAGGCCGTGCATGCCGCGGCGCGCCGCTGCCTGGACGCGGACAACCGCACGGTCGGCATCTTCGAACCCGTGCTCACCGCGGGCGAGGGGGCCTGATGGCGCTCGCCGTCGCTCGACGCGTCCTGCCGAACGGCGTCACCCTCGTGGCGGCCCGGAACCGGCTGATTCCGGCCGTGTCCGTGGCCATCGGCGTGGATGCCGGCGCGACGGCCGAACCAGCGGGCGCGCCCGGCACCGCCGCGCTCCTGGCGCGAGTCCTCGATCGAGGCACGGGCCGCTACGACGCCGCCGCCATCGCGGATGCGCTGGAGAGCCGGGGCGCGTCGCTCTCGGTGGGCGCCAGCCGGCAGCAGATCGTCGTCAGCGCCACCTGCCTGGTCGGCGACATCGCCGCGGTCCTGCCCGTGGCCTGCGCCGTCGTCAGGGAGCCGTCCTTGCCGGAGCACGAGGTGGCGACGCGGCGGGCGGACCTGCTGACGGCCATCCAGGAAGCGGCCGACGACCCCGGCTCCGTGGCGGTGGATGCGCTCCTCGCCACGCTCTATCCGGGCGGGCACCCGTTCGGCCGGCCCGTCCGGGGCACCGTCGAGGCCGTCTCGGCGCTGTCGCGGGCGGATCTCGCGACGTTCCACCACGCCCGCTTCGCGCCCGCCGCGACGACCGTGGTCGCCGTCGGCGATGTCGACGCCGAGGCCCTGCTCGATGGCATCGCGGCCGAGTTTCAGGACTGGCGGGGCCAGGCGCCGCCGGTACTGCCGACACCGGCGCCGCCCCCCCGGCTCGCGCGGGCGCTCGTCGTGAAGCCGATGCCCGACAAGGCCCAGGCCGACGTCGCCTACGGATTCGTCGGGATGGCCCGCCAGGATTCCGACTACTACGCCGCCCTGGTGATGAACAACGCCCTGGGCCAGTACGCCATGGGCGGGCGGCTCGGCGACAGCATCCGCGAGCGGCAGGGCATGGCGTACTACGTGTACAGCGCCCTGGACGCCGGACGTGAGGCCGGGCCGCTGATGGTCCGTGCCGGCGTCGCGGCCGCGAACGTCGAGCGGACCATTGCGTCCATCGACACCGAGCTGGCGGCCGTGCTCTCGCAGGGATTCACCGCCACCGAGGTCGACGACGCCAAGCGCTATCTGATCGGTTCCCTCCCGCGGCAGCTCGAGACGAACGGCGGCATCGCCGGCTTCCTGCTCGCGACCGAGCTCTACGGCCTCGGGATCGACCACGACGTGCGCCTCCCCCGGCTCATCGACGCCGTGACGCCCGACGACGTCGCCCGCGTGGCGCGGCGCCTGCTCGACCCGGCCCGTGCGGTGGTGGTCGTGGCTGGGCCCTGGAGCGGTCCGGCCGCATGAGCTCGCCCGGGCCCGTCCGCGCCGTCTTCTTCGACGTGGACTTCACGCTGATCCACCCCGGGCCTCGTTTCCACGGCCCGGGCTATGCCGCCACGTGCGCGGCCTACGGCGTGGCCGTCGATCCGCTGCGCTTCGACGAGGCCGTGGCGCGAGCGCTGCCGATGCTCGACGACCTGGAGGACCCGCTCTACGACCACGACCTCTTCATCACCTACACGGCGGCGATCATCGAGGCGATGGGCGGGCGGGGCGAGGCCGTGCGGACGGCGGCCGCCGAGATCTACGAGGCCTGGGCCGGCAACCACCATTTCGAGCTGTACGACGACGTGCACGACGTGCTGCTGCAGCTGGCGGCCAGGGGCGTCGAGATCGGCGTGATTTCGAACTCCCACCGGTCGCTGGAGGCCTTCACCGCGCACTTCGAGCTCGATCGCTACGTGCGCACGCACGTCTCGGCCCATCCGCACCGCTATATGAAGCCCCACCCGAGCATCTTCGAGACGGCGCTGGCCGCGGCCGGCGTGGCGGCCGGCGAGGCCGTGATGGTGGGCGACAGCCTCAAGGCCGACGTGCACGGAGCGCTCGGCGCGGGATTGCGCGCCGTGTGACTGCGGCGCTCGGGCGCGGACGGCGCGGCCTCTCCGGAAGCCGTGCCGATCATTCGGCGCCTCCACGAGCTGCCCCCCCTGCTCTGGCCGTAGCGGCACGCGCCCTTCCCGGTCCTCCACCGTACCCGGTACACTTCCCCCACCGATGCCCGAGCTCCGCTTTCGCGACCTGCACACCGCCGACGAGTACCGCCAGGTGATGGCCCTGGAGGCCGAGGTGTGGGGGTTCACCGATCTCAACGACATGGTCACCCTCCCGGTCTTCACGATCACGGTGAAGCGCGGCGCCATCCTGATCGGCGCCTTCGACGAAGCGGACCGGATGGTCGGCTTCGTCTACTCGATCGTGGGGATGAAGCCGCCACGCCAGGTGTTGCAGTGGTCGCACATGCTGGGCGTGCTGCCCGCGTACCGCAACAGCGGCCTCGGCCGCGCGTTGAAGCTCGCGCAGCGAGACAAGGCGCTCAACCGGGGCTACGAGCTGGTGGAGTGGACCTACGACCCCTTGCAGGCCATGAACGCCCACCTGAACTTCGCCAAGCTCGGCGTGGTCGCCGAGGAGTACCACCGCAACGTGTACGGAGAGTCCACCTCCGTCCTGCACAAGGGGACGCCCACCGACCGGCTGGTCGCCCAGTGGTGGATCGGCCGGCCGCACGTGGCCCGGCGGGTGGCCGACGAGGCCCGGCTGCCCATCACCACGAGCGAGCTGACCGACGCCGCGGCCGTCAACACGACCAGGCCCGCGCAGTCCTGGCTCGCCAACAGCGACGTCTTCCTCGCGCGGGACGATCGCCGCCTGGTGCTGGAGATCCCGATGGGATTCACCGACATGCAGCGCGAGGCCCCGGCGCTCGCCCTGGAGTGGCGGATGCAGACGCGGGAGATCTTCGAGACGTACTTTCAGAAGGGGTACCGCGTGGTGGACTTCTTCCTCGACCGCCCGCACCAGCGCGGCCGCTACCTGCTGGCGCGCAAGGACGACTAGCCGTTCAGGGCGACAGGCGGGGTGGCGCGGTCCGGGCGGCCTCGACGAGGTCGCGCACGAGGGCGGCGACGCGGTCGGCTTCGTCGGGCCCACGCGCGATCGGCTCCCCGCCGACGAGCACGGCGCTGAGGGCCGTCAGCGGTTCCCGGAGGGCCGCGAGTCCCCGTCGCCCGCGGTCGGCATGATGGCTGGCCGCGGTCGTGGCCACCACCTTCCGCTCGAGTTCGCCTGAGCCGACCACCCAGTCGATGGCGTTCTTGAGGACGCCCGGCAGGCTGAACGCGTACTCGGGGCACGCGATGAGCACCGCGTCCGCGTCGTCCAGCGCCCGGCGCCACCGCAAGACGGACGCCGGCGGATCGAGGTCCGGATTGAAGTGCGGCAGGTCGCCGAGACCGTCGAAGATCGCGATCTCCACGCCCTCCGGCGCCGTGGCGGCCGCCACTTCGAGCAGGGCCAGATTGCGGGAACGCGCCTGGAGGCTGCCGCAGACGCCGAGAATCCGCACGGTCAGCCCGGCGGCCAGGTCAGGGGCCGTCCGGCCAGCACGTGCAGGTGCAGGTGGAACACGGTCTGGCCGGCCTCGGCGTTGCAGTTGAACACGGTCCGGAACCCGCGCCCGGCGAAGCCCTGCTCGGCCGCGATGGCGGCGGCGCGGCGCACCATCGCGCCCACCAGGGCCTCGTGCTCCGTGCCCAGGTCGTTCACCGTGGCCACGTGCGCTTTCGGCACGACCAGCACGTGCATCGGCGCCTGCGGATTGATGTCCTCGAACGCCACGAGCGTGTCGTCCTCGAACACCTTGCGGGCCGGGATCTCGCCGGCGACGATACGGCAGAACAGGCAGCTCATGCGCGGAGTATAGGCGCCGGCCCGCGATGTGACAATCCGTCGCGACCGCGTGTCATGATGCTGGGAACCATCCCCCGAACACACGCTGACGAGCCGCCTCCGGGGAACGGCGGCCGCGCAAGGAGCATCGACATGCTGGACAAGTACAAGGACCTCGAAGGCCTCGCCGCCTCGCTCGGCATCCGCGACTTCTCGATGAAGGAAGCGGACGGCAAGGTGAAGATCTCGGGCAAGACGACCTACGCCCTCGAACGCGACCTGTTCTGGGACGCCATCAAGAAGCACGCGGGCTGGCAGGACGAGGTCGCCGCCGACGTCCGCGCCGACCGCACCGACATCCACGGCATCCACGTCGTGAAGCCGGGCGACTCGCTGTCGAAGATCGCGAAGGTGCACCTCGACGACGCGAACCGCTACATGGACATCTTCAGCGCGAACAAGGACAAGCTGAAGGACCCGAACATGATCCACCCGGGCCAGGAGCTCGTCATTCCGAACCGCTAGCGTCAGCTCGGCCGGCGCGCCACGATCACCCGGGGAACCCCCGCGAGATCGGGGTGCGCCGCCACGCCTCCCAGCCCCGCCGCCTCCGCCAGGGCCGCCGCCGCGGCCGCCTGTCCCACCCCGATTTCGAAAACGAGCACACCGCCGGGTCGAAGCGCCTGCGCCGCCCGGACCGTGATGGCCGCGACGTGGTCGAGGCCGTCCTCGCCGCCGAACAGCGCCGCGGCCGGCTCGTGGTCCCGTACCTCGGGCTGAAGGCCCGGGGCGTCGGCCAGCGGAACGTAGGGCGGGTTGGACACCACCACGTCGAACGGTCCGCCGACGCCGTCCAGGTACGACGTCTCGACCAGCGCGACCCGGCCGGACACGCCGTGGCGTCCGGCGTTCCGGCCCGCGACGGCGAGGGCCGGCGCCGAGACATCCGTGGCGACCACCTGCAGGCGCGGCCGCTCGAGCGCGAGGGTCACGGCGAGGCAGCCGCTGCCGGTGCCGATGTCGGCCACCCGCGCGGCGTCGTCCGCCAGGGCCGACAGCGCCAGGTCCACCACGAGCTCCGTCTCGGGCCGCGGGATCAGGACCGCCGGGGTCACGAAGAAGTCGCGGCCGTAGAACTCCTGGCGGCCGCGCAGGTAGGCCATCGGCTCGCGCGCCGCCCGCCTGGTGACGAGCGCCTCGAACGCCACCGCGAACGGGCGGTCGCCGGAGGCGGGGCGGGTCACGGCGAGGGACGACACGTCCTCGTCCTTCCTCGTGAGCCAGGTGGCGCGATCCCAGCCGAGCAGGTCGCGCGCGATCAGCTCGGCGTCGAGCGCCGCCTCGTCCCGGGGAACGCCGGCGGCCTCGAACCGGCGGCGGGTGTCGTGGACCAGGTCGCGCAGGCGCACGGCCTGCCTATCGCCTCGTCGCAGGGTCCGGCTCAGCCGGCTCCGGCGTGTCGGTGGCGTCCTTGAGCCGCTGGGCCTGGTAGAACGTGGTCACCGCGTCGAGCAGCTCGGCCAGATCGCCGTTCAGCACGGTCGAGAGCTGGTGCGTGGTGAAGTTCACGCGGTGGTCGGTAATGCGGCTCTGGGGGAAGTTGTAGGTGCGGATCTTCTCGCTGCGGTCGCCCGTGCCGACCTGCCCGCGTCGCTCCTTCGCCAGCGCGTCCTGCTGCTTCTGGAGCTCGATCTCGTACAGCCGTGCGCGCAGCACCTTCATCGCCTTCGCGCGGTTCTTGATCTGCGATTTCTCGTCCTGCTGCGAGACCACGAGGCCCGTGGGGATGTGGGTGATGCGGACGGCGGAATAGGTGGTGTTCACGCTCTGGCCGCCCGGCCCCGAGGAGCAGAAGGTGTCGATGCGGAGGTCCTTCTGGTCGATCTGGATGTCGACCTCCTCGGCCTCCGGGAGCACGGCGACCGTGGCCGTGGACGTGTGGATCCGCCCGCTCGCTTCCGTGTCCGGCACGCGCTGCACGCGGTGCACGCCGCTTTCGTACTTGAGGCGGCTGTAGACCCTCTGGCCTTCGATGCTGACGATGACCTCGCGGATGCCGTTGCCGATCTCGCTGAGCGACATCATGTCCATCTTCCAGCCCTGCTTCTCGGCGTAGCGGCTGTACATCCGGAACAGGTCCCCCGCGAACAGGGCTGCCTCCTCGCCGCCCGTGCCGGCGCGGATCTCGAGGATGACGTTCTTGTCGTCGTTGGGGTCCTTCGGCAGCAGCAGCACCTTGATCTCGCCCAGGAGCTGGTCGCGGCGGGCGGTCAGCCCGCGCACCTCCTCGCCGGCGAGCGCCGCCATCTCCGCGTCGCCGCCGGACGCGAGCTCTTCGGCGTCCTTCAGCTGCGACTCGACCTGCCGGAACTCCCGGTAGGCCATGACGAGCGGCTCGATGTCCGCCAGGGCCTTGGCCTGCTTGCGGTATTCGTTGGCGTCGCCCTGGACCTCCGGCGACGACATGGCCGCTGCGAGGGCCTCGTAGCGGCCTTCCACGGCGGCGAGCTTGTCGAACATCCCCGTATTATCGCTCGCGGGCGCCGTCGCCGCCGGATACGGGCGGCAGGAACGCCACCTCGTCGCCGTCGGCCACTGCCGTGGTCATCCGCGCGTACTCCAGGTTCACCGCGGAGGACATCGAGCTGGCGTAGGCGGCGGCGGCCGGGTGGGCCGCGACGAGCGAGGCCCAGACATCCGCGACCGTGGCGGGTGGTCCGGCGACGTCCACGGTGAGATCGCCCGCTCCGACGAGCTCCCGGAGCCGCGCGAAGAGCTTCACGTTCACGCGCATGCGATTTTCAGCGCGGCCGCGCGCGCCTCCTCGTCATGCGCATCGGCCGTGGCGCCCTCGATCCACACCTCGCCGCCCTCGAAGTGCTCGTGCTTCCAGATGGGCACCACCTGCTTGATCCGCTCGATGGCGTAGCGGCAGGCAGCAAAGGCATCGGCCCGGTGCGGCGTCGCGACGGCGATGACGACGCTGGCCTCGCCGATCTCGAGCCGGCCCGTTCGGTGGTGGATGGCCACCCGCACGCCCGGCCATCGCGCCACCGCCTCCTGGACGATCAGGTCCAGCGCTTTCTCGGCCAGCGGAGCATAGGCCTCGTAGTCCAGCCAGAGCACGCGCCGGCCCTGATTGTGGTCGCGAACGAGACCCACGAACGTCGTGACGGCGCCGGCGCCCGGCCCGTCGACTTCCCGCAGAACGCGTTCGACGGCGAGTGGCGTGCTGGTAATGGCGGTCGGAGGCATGCCGCAGCAGGAATTATAGGCCTTGGGGGCGCCAGGGCCCGTCAGGTCCGGCGGCTGGCCCACTGGTGGTCGAGCGGCCGATGCCCGGCGCCGAGCGGCACGCCGGCGCGCATGGCCTCGCGCACGTAGGCCTGGGCCGCACGCGCGGCCTGTGCGAGATCGTCGCCCAGGGCCAGTCGCGCGGCCGTCGCCGCGGCGAACGTGCAGCCCGTGCCGTGCGTGTGCGCGCCAGCCACCCGGGGACCGGTCATTCGCGCCACCCGGGGGCCCTCGACGAGCACGTCGACGATGTCGTCCGTCAGGAGATGTCCGCCTTTCACGATGACCGCGCGGGCGCCCAGCGCCTGAATCGCCCTGCCCGCCGCGACGGCGTCGTCCAGCGTCCGGATCGACACCCCGCTCAGCACCTCCGCCTCGGGCACGTTGGGGGTGACGACGCGGGCGAGCGGCAGGAGCGTCCGCCGCATCGCGTCGACGGCCTCGGGCGCCAGCAGGTGATCGCCGCTCTTGGCCACCATCACCGGATCCACCACGAGATTGGGCAGCGCCAGCCTCGTGATGACGCCGGCCACGGCCTCGACGGTCGCGGCTGTCGCCAGCATGCCCGTCTTGACCGCGTCGCAGCCGATGTCCGACACGACCGCCTCGATCTGGCGCGCGACGAAGTCGGGCGGGACCACGTGGACGCCCAGGACGCCGACGGTGTTCTGCGCCGTCAGCGCCGTGATGGCGGACGTGCCGAACACGCCGTGGGCGGCGAAGGTCTTGAGGTCGGCCTGGATGCCGGCGCCTCCGCCGGAGTCGCTGCCCGCGATTGTCAGGGCCGTTCGCATGTTGGTAACATCCCGCGCCTATGACGCATTATCGCGCCACCCTCCGCCGGCTGCCCGCGGGCCGGACCGCGGGCGCCCTCCGCTCGGCCGAGTCGATCGGCCTGGTGTTCGGCGCTGCCGTGGTCACGGCCGTCTCGGCTCAGGTCAGCGTGACCGTGCCGGCCTCGCCGATCCCGTTCACGCTGCAGCCCGTGGCCGTCCTGCTGACGGGCGCGGTCCTCGGCGCCCGGCTGGGCGCGCTCAGCCAGGTCGCGTATCTGGCGATGGGGATCGCCGGCGCGTCGGCGTTCGCGTGGTCTCCGGTGCTGCTCCCGGGCGTGGCCCGGCTGGCGGGGCCGACCGGCGGGTTCCTGCTGGCATTTCCCGCGGCTGCCTGGGTCGTCGGGGTCTGCGCGGATCGGGGCTACGCGCGTCGCGCGTCCGGCGCGCTGCTGTCGATGCTGGGCGGTGCTGCGGTCCTCTACACCGGCGGAATCGCGTGGGCGTCCCTCGTGCTTGGTCTCGGGCCGGGGCCGGCCCTGATGGCGCCGTATGCGGCCGCCGACCTGGTCAAGCTGGCGTGCGTCGCGCCGCTCGTGCCGGCGGCCCGCCGGCTGCTGGCACGCTCCTAGTTCCCCTCCGCCCTCAGGTGGGTCGGTACGACGCTACGGCTTGCGGCGCGCCGCCGGACCGCTGCGCTCGGAGTCGGCCCGTCCGAAGATCAAGAAGTACTGGAACGGCAGGAAGGTCTCCCGGCGTTCCAGCACGAGACCTGCCTTCGCGGCTTCCTCCTCGATGCGCTCGGCAGCCACCCGCTCCTCGGCCGCGGGGCCCGGACCTCCGCCGCCGGGCCTGAACTCCACCACGCCGATCCGGCCGCCCGGTTTCAGCGCGCGCGCGAGATTGGCCATCAGCGTCACCCGGTCGTCGATCTCGTGCAGCACGTCGACGAGCAGGGCGGCGTCGAGCACGCCGTCCGGGAGCCTGGGATCGCTGCCGCGCCCGAGCACCCGGATCACGTTCGACAGGCCCTCGCGCTGCACGCGCCGCGAGATGGCCGCGAGCGTCTCCGGCTGGACGTCCTGCGCGTAGACCTTCCCGTTGGGCCCGACCCGGCGCGCCAGGCGGACCGTGAACCAGCCGCTCCCGGCGCCGACGTCGGCGACCACCGACGCGTCGGCGATGCCCAGGGCATCGAGAATCTGGTGGGGCTTCTGCCACTCGTCCCTGTCCGGCGCCTCGAGCAGGCCCAGGTCCTGCGGGGGGAAGAGGCCCCCGTGCTGGCCCTGCGGCGCCTGTGCCCGGAGCGGGCCCGCCACGAGCACGGCGGCGAGCGCGAGAACGCAGCGCGGCAGCATGTCCCATTGTCGCCCGGGACCTTATAATTTCCGCATGCTTCAGGCGTTCTTCGATTCGATGGTGTCCCTCATCGTCCGGACCTCGACCGATCTGCCCCCGGACGTCCGGGCGGCCATGCGGGTCGCCATGGATCGCGAGGAGCAGCCTCGTGCGTCGCAGGCGCTGGCCATCATCGGTCAGAACATCGACCTGGCGGCCGCCGGCGAGGGCGCCATCTGCCAGGACACGGGCATGCCGACCTTCGAGGTGAAGACGCCGGTGGGCGTGAACCAGGTCGCGCTGAAGAAGGCGATCCGCGACGCCGTCGCCGAGGCGACCAGGCGCGGCAAGCTGCGGCCCAACTCGGTGGACTCGCTCACGGGCGAGAACTCGGGAAACAACCTCGGGCCGGGCACGCCCATCGTGCACTTCGAGCAGTGGGAACGCGACGACATCGAGGTGAAGCTCATCCTGAAGGGCGGCGGCTGCGAGAACATGAACATCCAGTACTCGCTGCCCACCGAGCTCCCACACCTGGGCCGCGCCGATCGCACGCTCGAGGGCGTCAGGAAGTGCATCCTCCACGCCGTGTGGAACGCCCAGGGCAAGGGCTGCGCGCCCGGTGCCATCGGCGTCGCCATCGGCGGCGATCGCACGTCGGGCTACGTGCTCGCCAAGGAGCAGCTGTTCCGCACGCTCGACGACGTCAACCCCGACGAACGCCTGGCGGCGCTCGAGGCCGAAATCATGGCCACGGTGAATCGCCTGGGCGTCGGCGCCATGGGCTTCGGGGGCCGGGTGTCGCTCATCGGCTGCAAGGTCGGCGTGATGAACCGCCTGCCCGCGAGCTTCTTCGTGTCGGTGGCCTATGACTGCTGGGCGTTCCGCCGGCTCGGCGTCGCGATCGATCCGGTCACCGGCGAGATCCGCCAGTGGCTCTACCGGGATCCGGCCGTGCCCGCGCTGGCGATGATGGACCAGGCCGGGTACCAGCGCACGGGCCGCGAGGTGGCGCTCACGACGCCCCTCGACGAGGCCACCGTGCGGTCGCTGAAGGTGGGCGACGTGGTGCTCCTGAGCGGCCGGAGCTACACGGGCCGCGACGCGGTGCACCACCACCTCATGTCCCACGAACCGCCGGTGGACCTTCGCGGCAGCCTCATCTACCACTGCGGGCCGGTCGTGAAGAAACTCGACGACGGGTCGTGGACCATCACGGCGGCCGGGCCCACGACGAGCATCCGCGAGGAGCCCTATCAGGCGGACATCATCGGACGCTACGGCATCCGCGCGGTGATGGGGAAGGGCGGCATGGGCCCCCGGACCCTTGAAGGCCTGCGGACGCACGGCGCGGTGTACCTCAACGCCGTGGGCGGCGCCGCCCAGTTCTACGCACGGTGCATCGAGCGCGTGGATGGCGTGTCGCTGTCTGAGTTCGGCACGCCCGAGGCGATGTGGCACCTGCAGCTCAAGGACTTTCCGGCCGTTGTCACGATGGACGCCCATGGGAACAGCCTCCACAAGGACGTGGAGCAGGCCTCGGCCGCCGAGCTGGCCGGGTTGGCCGTCTCGAGCTCTGGCAGCTAAGTCTTTATCGGTCTTCATTTTAGCGGCTAATCCCGACCGAATGCGTCCGTGTTAAGATGCAGTCATGCACACCGATACCGCCCTCCCGCATCCGCTCGATGCCACCGTCCCCGTCGCGACGCCCAGCGTCATCCTCGTGACCGAGGCGGCAGCGGCCAAGATCAAGGAGCTGCTCGTCGAGGAGGGCAAGGCCGACAGCGGCCTGCGCGTCTTCGTGCAGGGCGGCGGCTGTTCGGGCTTCCAGTACGGCCTGATGATCGAGGAATCCGGAGCCGGCGTCGGCGACCAGCTCTTCGAGTCGAACGGCGTCCGCCTGCTCGTGGATCCGGTCAGCCTCAGCTACCTGAAGGGCGCCGAGGTGGACTTCGTGGACACGATCACCGGCGGCGGGTTCACCATCAAGAACCCCAACGCCACGTCCACCTGCGGGTGCGGTTCCTCGTTCAGCGCGTAGTCACGCGCACCCCGTCGCCAGGGCGCCGGCGCGGCGTCTGCCGCGCCCGCCGCCCGTCCATCGTCCCGTCCCGCCACACGCCATGACGATGACCGCCCTGCCCGATCTCGATCGCCTGAGGCCCGCCGGGACGAAGCGCTCGAGCAAGCGCGACCTGATCGTCAACACGTTCCTCCGGCAGGAGGGGCACCTCAGCGCCGACGACCTGGTGGACATCATCAAGCGTGAGGACCAGCGCATCAGCCGCGCCACGGTCTACCGCACGCTCCAGTGGATGGTGACCGCCGGCATCGCGCGCAAGGTGGACTTCGGCGAGGGCCGGTTCCGCTTCGAACACTCCTACCGGCATCCGCGGCACTTCCACCTGATCTGCAAGACCTGCAACCGGTCGTTCGAGTTCCTCAGCTCCGACATCGAATCGCTCGTCGAGGAAGTGGCGGCCGCGCGCCGGTTCACGGCGCGCCAGAGCGTGGTCCAGATCTACGGGACGTGCGAAGCCTGCCAGGCCGGCCGGGCGGCCTCGTCCGATCCCGGCAGCTCCGAACTGCTCTTCGCCCGCGATGCGCTGCGCATCGCGATCGCCACCGAACGCTCCGGCCTCGAGTTCTACACGCGGGCCTCGAAGATCACGCGGAACGTCCGCGGGCGCCACGTGTTCGAGAAGCTGGCCGAGGAGGAGAAGGAGCACCTGTCGACGCTGGAGCAGCGGTACCGCGGGCTGCTCGACCGCGACCCGCAGCTCGAGTCGCGCCCGACCTTCCTGTTCTTCAAGGGGGCGGCCAACGGCCTGTTCGCGCAGGGGGCCGAGGACCTGCGGCGTCCCGGAGTGGACGAGGCGGAAGCCCTGCGGATCGGCATCCGCTGCGAGCGCGGGTCGCATCGCTTCTTCAAGAAGTACGGCGAGCGGTTCGAGGACTCCGAGGGCAAGCAGGTGTTCCTTGAGTTCGCCGAGGAGGAGCGCCAGCATCTGGAGCTGCTCATCCGCGAATACCGCGCGCTCATCGCCCGCACCCCCGATCGGAAGCACGGCCGCCCCGTGAAGGCCGCCGCCCGGCCGAAGCGCACGCCGCGTTCGCGTCGGCCGTCGGCGTGAGCCGGCCCGGCCATCGCGGCCCGGCGAATGCCGTCCCTCGCGGGACGTGCGCCCCGCCCGCCCCCGCGCCGCGCCGATGGACGCGCCGTCCGTGAGCGGACGCGATCCGCTCGTCGCGTTCGACGGCGTCGTGAAGCACCATCAGGCGCTGCGCCCGCTCCGCCTCGCCCGCCTCCACGTCCCCGCCGGCGCCGTCATCTCGCTGAGCGGCCTCGACGCGCTGGCGGCGGAAGTGCTCGTCAACCTGCTGACGGCCGCCAGCCGTCCCGACGAGGGCGACGTACGGCTCTTCGGCCGGTCGACCGCCGAGATCGACGACGAGGCCTCGTGGCTGGCGATGCTCGACCGTCTCGGACTGGTCACCGAGCGCGCCGTGCTGCTGGCGCAGTGCACGGTCGCCCAGAACCTGGCGCTGCCGCTCACGATCCAGATCGACCCGCTCGCCCCCGACGTGCGCCGCCGTGTCGAGACGCTCGCGGCGGACGTGGGCATCCCGGCCGACGCGCTCGACACGCCCGTGGGGGCGGCGGCGCCAGGCCTCGTGCAGCGCGTACGCCTTGGGCGCGCGGTGGCGCTCGACCCGTCCCTCGTCGTGGCCGAACACCCCTCCGCGACCCTGCCCCGCGAGGAGGTGGCGGCGTTCGCGCGAGACCTCGCCCGCCTCGTCACGGCGCGCGGCGCGGCGCTGCTGGCGGTGAGCGTGGACCGGGAGTTCACCGCGGCGCTCGGCGGCACCGCCTTGCGGGTCAACCCGGCGACGGGTGACGTGTCGCGCGGCGGCCTGCTGGCGCGGCTCGGGCTGCGATAATGCCCGCATGATCATCTACGGTCACGTCGTCAGGCTCGAGCCCGCGCACGGCTTCGGCTTCATCCGCGACGACTCCCACGGCGACTGGTTCTTCGTGGACGCCGGCGTGCGCGCCGGCGGCCTCCCGAGCCTGTGGGTCGGCGAGCGGGTCGGCTTCACCTGCGAGGCGACGCCCGCGGGACCGCGCGCGGCCGACATTCATCCCGAGGCCACCGATTGACTCGGGTCCTGCTGTTCGACGTGGACGGCACGCTGGTCCTCACCGGCGGCGCGGGCAAGCGGGCGATGGACCGCGCCTTCGAGGCCGAGTTCGGCGTGCCCGATGCCTTCACCGGGGTTGCGATGGCCGGCCGCACCGATCGGTGGCTGGTCGAGTCCGCACTGGAACGGCACGGGCTGCCGGCGTCGGGCGAGCACCTCGGGCGCTTCCGGCGCCGCTACGTCGAGGAGCTCGAAGCGTCGATCCTCGAGCCGGGCGTGGGGCGACGCGGCGTCCTGCCGGGCGTGGCGGCCGCGCTCGATCGCGTCGCGGCGCTCGACGGCGTGCAGATGGCCCTGCTCACCGGGAACTACGAGCACGGCGCCCGGATCAAGCTGCAGCATTTCGGGCTGTGGTCGCGCTTCGCGTGGGGGGCCTACGGCGACGAGCACGCCGAACGGGATGCGCTGGCGGTATCGGCCCTGGCCCTCGCACGCGATCGCGGGCTGCGGCTCGACGACGCCAGGCACGCCGTCGTCATCGGCGATACGCCGTTCGACGTCGCCTGTGCGCGCGCGGCCGGCGCCCGCGTGGTGGCCGTGGCCACCGGCAGTCACTCCCTGGAGGACCTGCGTGCGTGCGGTCCGGATCTCGCCCTCGAAGACCTGCGGGCGGTGGACGCGCTCGTGCAGTTCATCGCCCGCGACTGATCCCCACGCGCGTCGCGGGCACGACGACACGTCGAGTCCGGATCATGCGGCGTCGAGGTGGCGGAAGCGCCTGGGAGTCGAACCCAGCCTGCCCTCGGAGAGCGCAGCGACCGGTTTTGAAGACCGGGAGGGCCACCGGGCCCCGTTCGCTTCCGCCAGGATCATACCGTGCGCGCTCCGGGCACCAGACGCGCGACTGCGGCGGAAGGCGATGGGACCGGCCGTGGAAGGACAAGGCGCCGGCCTCGACTGACGGAGGCCGGGCGATGGGAGCTGGTCAGTTCTCGATCAGGCGGACGTCGGCCGCGCGGGGGCCTTTTTGGGATTCCTCGGTCACGAACTCCACCCGCTGGCCTTCACGGAGCAGTTCGAAGACGACGCCGCGCACGGCACTTCGATGGAAGAAGTGCTCGAGACCCGACTCGTCGCGAATGAAACCGAAGCCCTTGTCGATCAAGAGGCGTGCGATGGTCCCCTGCTGCATGTCCGTGCCCTCCGAAGCGAAAGCGAGCCCGCGCGCCGACGGGCGGAATCCTCATGGCGCACCCGGCGAACCGGTCGAGCTCGCATCCGCGGCCTGTCGGACCTGGCGTAGGTCCGTGAGGTTCGGGCAGTGTAGGCGCAGGACTACCCAGCAAGTCAAGCCGTACCCGCGCCCCGCGGCGGCCTCGTGGGACGATAGGCGGTGATGATTCGCGCCGTCGTCCTTGCCGCCGGGGAGTCCCGGCGCATGGGCCGCCCGAAAGCCGGCCTGCTGGTGCGCCCTGGCGGAACCACGTTCGCCCGGGCGCTCGCCCAGACCCTGATCGACGCGGGCCTCCCGGACGTCACCGTCGTGGCCGGGGCGCATCCTGAGGCGGTACGGGCGTCCCTGACCGGGCTCTCCGCCGTGCGCGTCATCGACAATCCCGGCTGGCCAGCTGGACAGTTGTCGTCGCTCCGGACGGCGCTGGACTCGCTGGAGGCTCGGGATGGCCCGGCCCTCCAGGCGATCCTCGTGGCCCTCGTGGACAGCCCGTACGTGCGGCCCGACACGGTGCGCACGCTCGTCGGCCGCTGGCGCGAGACCGGCGCGCCGATCGTGCGCCCGGCCATCGGCGACCGGCACGGGCATCCCGTGATCTTCGGCCGCGCCACGTTCGAGGCCCTCCGCGCGGCGCCCCTGGCCGAGGGCGCCAAGGCCGTCATCGCGGCGTGGCAGTCCCAGGTGGTGAACGTGCCCGTCGCGGACCAGGGCGTGCTCAAGGACATCGACACCCCTGCCGACTACGACGCCGCCGCGCGCGACGGCGGCGGCTGAGCGCCCGCCGTCTCCGGGCCTGGCCCGGCTCAACCGTGTGATTGAATAGCGGCCGTGTCCGCGTATCTCGTGCACGTCGGGTACGGGCTGATGCTGGCCGCGCTCGTCGCCCGCGACGTCCTGTGGCTCCGGATCCTGCTGGTCGCCGCACAGACGGTGCTCGCCGTCTACGCCTTCTCGATCGGCGTGCCCGCCATCTGGCGCTGGAACCTGCTCTTCGTCGCCATCAACGCGTACTGGACCGCGCGCATCCTCAGGGAGCGGCGCGCCGTGACCGTGCCCGACGCGTTGAAGCCGCTGCACGAGGATACCTTCCGGGCGATGAGTCCGTCGGAGTTCCTGCGGTTCTGGGACCTCGGCACGCCCGTCGAGGCGCGGGACGCCGTGCTGACCACGGAGGGCGACTATCCCGACGCGCTGTGGATCGTCGTGAGTGGCCGCGCCGCCGTGCGCCGCGGCGCCAGGACGATCGCCCAGCTGACCGACGGCCAGTTCGCGGGCGAGATGAGCCTGGTCACCGGACGCCCCGCCAACGCGACGGTCGTGGTGCAGGGCGGGGCCACCCTCCGGTCCTGGGGCGTGTCGCTGCTGCGCGACCTCGAGAGCGGCGAGCCGGGCCTCTGGAGCCGGCTGCAGGCCGTGCTCGGCACCGATCTCGTCGGGAAGGTCAGGCGCGGCGACCCGGTGGACGCATAGCCGCGCCGCACGTCTCCGGCAGGATCGGCCGTACGGAGTTCGGGCGCCGCACGGCACCTGCCGCACGGCGCCCGGATGGAGGCCCGGCGCTAGATCGCGGCGTCTACCACTTGAACTGCACGCCCAGCCGGAGGACGCGCGGGTTCAGGATGCCGCTCGGCTGGTTGTAGGCCGCGGTGCCGAAGTTGACGGACCGCACGCCCAGCACCGGGTTGGCGTTGGTGATGTTGAAGACGTCCACCTGGAGTTGGGCGCGGCGGCCGGCGCCCACGTCGAACCACTTCGCCAGGCTGAGGTCCAGCTGGTTGATGCGGTCGAGAAGCTCCGTCCCACCCGGGACGAGCGGCACGGTGATGGAGGCCTCGGTCAAGCCCGGGACCACGAGGCCGCCCGGCACGCACGGCGCGCTGCACGCGGTGTTCGGGTAGCGGGTGGTGCGGGTGATGAGCCAGCGCGTGGCGATGGGGCTGCCCACGTCGCCGTAGCCCGGACCGGCGATCTTGTTGCGATCGGCGGCCGCGGTGCCCGTGTAACCGCCGAGGGCGCGGCCGTTGATGCTCTGGAACGAGAGGCTGGCCTGGATGCCGAAGCCCACCGGGTAGGTGCCGGCGAGCTTGAACTGCTTCAGCCACGGCAGGCCGTTGTCGCCGTCGTCGCAGAAGCGGAGGAAGTTCGGGTCGTCCGGCTCGTCGCAGGTCGTGCGGAGCGTGCGCTCCATCGTGAAGCCGCCGAAGACCGTGCCGCCTCTCGGCAGTCGCGCGTTGAAGGTGAGGTCGCCGCCGTTGTAGACCTGCTTCCGGTCGGACCCGGCGTTGGTGTCGAAGTCCTGTACCTGGGCCAGCTTGGCGGCCGTCGAGACCGTGTAGACCTGGAACACGCTGCCGTCGAGCGGGCTCACGACGTCCACCGCGCGGTAGTCGCTCATTTCGCGCAGCAGGTTGTCGGTCACCGGCAGGTCGTAGAACTGCCGGCGGTAGTAGGTGGCGGCCACCGAGACGCGCGGGAACAGCTCGTGCTGGATGCCGCCCGTGAACTCGAGGTTGTAGGTGCGCTGGAAGTCGGGATCCACCGTGGCGAGCGAGCGGACGCCGAAGTTGTTCGGCAGCTGCGCGTAGTTGATCTCGCAGCCGGGCGAGAGGTACGTGCAGCCCTTGTCGCCTTCGGCGATGTCGTTGCCGTTCAGGTCGGTCCAGCTCAGGCTGGCGCTCGTCAGGGCGAGCGGGTTGTACTTGGTCGCGAACTGCGTGGTCCGGGACTCGTTGTAGCGGTTGAAGCCGGCCTTGAGCGCTGTCTTGCCGTTGCCGAACAGGTCGTACACGAGGCCGAGGCGCGGCGCGAAGTCCTTCCACGTCGGCATCGCGATGGCCGCGAACTGGCGCGCCGGCACGAAGCGGCCGTTGCCGGACTCCTGGTCCGCGACCTCGTGGGACAGGATCTCGTAGCGCAGGCCGGCGTTGACCGTGAGGCGGTTGAGGGCCCACGAATCCTGGACGAAGAGGCCGACGTCGGCCTTCAGCTTCTCCTGGTAGCGGAGCGGCGTGTTGTAGACCGTCACCGAGAGCGGGTTCGTGAAGGGCGTGGTGGTGCCGGCGTAGACCTGCTGGAGGTCCCCGTTGGCCTCACGCGTGTTCACGTAGGAACCCCAGGTGTACTGCACGCCGGCCTTGATGTTGTGCGCGCCTGTGATGTAGCTGAGGGCGCCCATCATGCTCCAGCGGTCCGGGTAGCGGCCGCCCCAGTTGGCCAGGCCGCTGGTCAACGCGGTGAAGTTCTGATCGCGGCGGCTCGCGTTGGCGAACCACTCGGGGGAGAACGGCACTCGGTTGACCCCGGGCTGGTTGGTGATGACGTATTCCTCGTAGTTGAACGAGTAGCCCGCCTCGGCGAGGAGCTGGTTGCTGATGGTGCCCGTGTACTTCGCGGCCGCCGAGTTGTAGCGGGGCGAGGTCCAGATCTGCGACGACGTGTCGGGGTCGTCGCCGGCGTTCATGCCGTGGCCGCGATACTTGTCGATCTCGTCGTAGTACACCGAGAACTTGTGCTTCGAGGTCGCCTGCCAGGTGAGGCGCAGCAGCAGGCTCTTGATCTTCTGGTCGTCGATGCCCGTCTCGCAGTTGAGGGCGCCGCTGCGGCAGCCGGCGACCGCGCTGCGATAGGGGGTGCCCGACGGCGCCACGAAGGTGTCGGCCACCGGGGCGTTCACCGACCAGGCGCGGGCGGACGTGAAGAACCAGAGGCGATCGCGCTTGATGGGACCGCCGAGCGCCACGTTGAAGTCGTAGATCCGGTCCACGCCGGGGCCGTTGCGGAGGCCGCGATCGCGGATCTCCTGGGAGAGGTTGTCGCCCTGCCAGGCCTTGTCGGTCCAGGATCCGAAGAACGAGCCGCTGAAACGGTTGCCGCCGTCCCGCGGGACGATGTTCATGCGGACGCCGCCCTGCGAGACGTCGGCGTTGGCGCCGCTCGTCTGGTAGCTCATCTCCTCCATCATGTTGGCGTTGAAGTACTGCTGGACGGCGCCGTCGCCGTCGAGGCCGTTCACCATGAGGCCGTCCACCGTCACGATATTGTTGGCGGAGGTGAGGCCGCGGGTGGACATGTAGCTCTGCTGCATGGCGCGCGAGCCGCCCACGTCGGGGACGTTCAGCGAGACGCCGCTCACGAGCTGGGCGAGGGCCTGGATGGTGCGGCCCGTGGGCACCTGTTCGAGGATCTCCGCGGTCATCACCTCGACCTTGGCGTTGCTCGAGACGTCGACGGTGGGCGAGGCGCCCGTGACCGTGATGGCTTCCTCGAGGGCGCCCACCTCGAGCGTGGCGTTCATCGTGGCCACGAAGTCGACCCGCAGCTCGACCTTTTCCTGCCGCACCTGCTTGAAGCCAGCCAGCGAGAAGGTGATGGTGTAGGTGCCGGGCCGCAGGTCCACGATGCGGTACTGGCCGTTCTCGTTGGTGACGTCGGTCTTGGTGCCCTCGATGAGCACCGGGCTCGATGCCTCGACCGTCACGCCGGGCATTACCGCGCCGCTCGTATCCCGGACCACCCCTGTGAACGAACTCTGCGCGGCAGCGACCGCCGGCAGGCACAGTGCCAGCATCGACGATGCGATCCACGCTTTCAAACGAATCGACATGGCCCTCATCTCCCTGGTTGAACTGGGCGGAGACGCAACTCCGGGCTCCGAACCCCCGGCCTCGTCCCACCTTTGTCGCCACAGACGTACGGCACCGCGAGGGGGGCGCATCCCCCATGTCTGCCAACCCAAATACAGCTTTCTAGGGCCATAGAGGGTTGCGAGGATTTATCACGAAACATCTCCGAACGCCAGTGTATGTCTACGAGAGATGCTTTACATGAGTCCCGCGTGCGGCGGTAGCGGACGGGCCGGCAAGTCAGGTGGCCGGGAGGTGTGAGACGGGGACGGACCAGTGAGCGGGGCGAAGCGCCGGAGGACGACGGGAAGCGCCTGACAAGCGGGGCGCCCCGTGGAGAGCCGACGGCGAGGCCGGCCCGGCCGTCGTGGCCGGGCCGGTCCCCGTCAGGCGCGGGGCGCTACCACTTGAACTGGACGCCCAGCCGGATGACGCGCGGGTTGAGGATGCTGCTCGGCGTGTTGTACGCCGCGGTCCCGAAGTTGACGGACCGCACGCCCAGCACCGGGTTGGCGTTGGCGATGTTGAAGAGGTCCACCTGGAACTGGGCCCGGCGGCCGCCGCCGACGTCGAACCACTTGGCGAGGCTCAGGTCGAGCTGGTTGATCCGGTCCAGGAACTCGGTCCCGCCCGGGACGAGCGGCACCGTGATGGAGGCCTCGGTCATGCCCGGGACCACGAGCGCGCCAGGCGTGCACGGGCCCGTGCAGGTGGCGGCGTAGCGGGTGGCCCGCGTGATGAGCCACTGGGTGGCGACCGGGCTCCCGGTGTCGCCGTAGCCGGGACCCGAGATCCTGTTGTTGGCCGTCGTGTAGCCGCCGAGGGCGCGGCCGGCGATGCTCTGGAACGACAGGCTGGCCTGAATCCCGAAACCCACCGGATAGGTGCCGGCGAACTTGAACTGCTTCAGCCACGGGATCCCGTTGTCCGAGTCGTTGCAGAAACGGAGGTTGTTCGGGTTGTCGGGCTCGTCGCAGACGTTCCGCATGGTGCGTTCCATCGTGAACCCGCCGAAGAGCGTGCCGCCCCTGGGCAGCCGCGCATTGAAGGTCAGGTCGGCGCCGTTGTAGACCTGCGACCGGTCCGAGCTGTTCGTGTCGAAGTCCTGCACCTCCCGCAGCTTGGCTGCGGTGGCCACCGTGTACACCTGGAACACGCTGCCGTCGAGCGGGCTCACGACGTCCACGGCGCGGTAGTCGCCGAATTCCCGCAGCAGGTTGTCCCGCACCGCCAGGTCGTAGAACTTGCGGCGATAGTAGGTGGCCGAGACGGACACGCGCGGGAAGAGCTCGTGCTGGATGCCGCCGGTGTACTCCAGGTTGTAGGTGCGCTGGAAGTCGGGGTCCACGGTGGCCAGCGAGCGGCTGCCGAAGTTCGCCGGCAGCTGGCCGTAGTTGATCTCGCAGCCGGGCGAGAGGTACGCGCAGCCCTTGTCGCCCTCGGCGATGTCGTTCCCGTTGAGGTCGGTCCAGCTGAGGCTCGCGCTCGTGAGCGCCAGCGGGTTGTAGCGGGTGGCGAACTGGGTGGTGCGGGACTCGTTGTAGCGGTTGAAGCCGGCCTTCAGCGCGGTCCGGCCGTTGCCGAACACGTCGTAGACGATGCCGACCCGCGGCGCGAAGTCCTTCCACGTCGGCATCGGGATGGCGGAGAAGCTGCGCTCGCCGATGAACCGGCCCGCGCCCGACTTCTGATCCGCCACCTCGTGGGCGAAGCGCTCCCACCGCAGGCCCGTGTTGATGGTCAGGCGGTTGAGCGCCCAGGAATCCTGGAGGTAGAGGCCCAGATCGCCGTTCAGGTTCTCCTGGTAGCGGAGCGGCGTGTTGTAGACCGTCACGCTGATCGGGTTCCCGTTCGAGTACACCTGCTGCAGGTCGGCGTTCGTCTCACGGGTGTTGACGTAGGTCCCCCAGGTGTACTGGAACCCCGCCCTGACGTTGTGGGCGCCGGTGATGTAGCTGAGGGCGCCCATCATGTTCCAGCGGTCCGGATAGCGTCCCCCCCAGTTCGCGAGGCCGTTGGTGAGCGTGACCAGGTTCTGGTCGCGGCGGCTGGCGCCGGCGAACCACTCGGGCGAGAACGGCACCTTGTTGACGCCGTCCTGGTTGGTGATGACGTATTCCTCGTAGTTGAACGAGTAGCCGGCCTCGGCCAGCAGCTTGTTACTGAGGGTGCCCGTGTACTTGGCGGCCGCGGAGTTGTAGCGCGGCGACGTCCAGATCTGCGAGGCCGTGTTGTAGTCGTCGCCGGCGTTCATGCCGTGGCCGCGGTACTTGTTGATCTCGTCGTAGTACACCGAGAACTTGTGCTTCGAGGTCGCCTGCCAGGTGAGGCGCAGCATGCCGCTCTCGATGCTCTGGTCGTCGATGCCGGTCTCGCAGGAGATCGCCCCGCTCCGGCACTGCGCGATGCCCGTGCGATACGGCGTGCCCGCGGGGACCACGAGCACGTCCTGCACGGGGGCGTTGACGGACCAGGCACGGGCCGAGCCGAAGAACCACAGCCGGTCCCGCCTGATGGGGCCGCCCAACGCCAGGTTCAGGTCGTAGATCCGGTCCACTCCGCCGCCGGTCCGGAGGCCGCGGTCGATGATGTCCTGGGTCAGGTTCTTGCTCTGCAGGTTCTTGTGGTTGAACGACCCGAAGAACGAGCCGCTGAAGCGGTTGCCGCCGTCCTTCGGGACGATGTTCATGCGGACGCCGCCCTGCGAGACGTCGGCGCCGGCGCCGCTCGTCTGGTAGGTCATCTCCTCCATCATCGCGGCGTTGAAGTACTGCTGGACCGCGCCGTCACCGTCGAGGCCGTTCACCATCAGGCCGTCCACCGTCACGATGTTGTTGGCGGAGCTGAGGCCGCGGGTGGACATGTAGCTCTGCTGCATGGCGCGCGAGCCGCCCACGTCGGGGACGTTCAGCGAGACGCCGCTCACGAGCTGGGCGAGGGCCTGGATGGTGCGGCCCGTGGGCACCTGTTCGAGGATCTCCGAGGTCATCACCTCGACCTTGGCGTTGCTCGAGACGTCGACGGTGGGCGAGGCGCCCGTGACCGTGATGGCCTCCTCGATCGCGCCCACTTCGAGCGTCGCGTTCATCGTGCCCACGAAATCGGCGCGGAGTTCGACCTTCTCCTGCCGCACCTGCCTGAAGCCCGCCAGCGAGAAGCTCAGCGTGTAGACGCCAGGCCGCAGGTCCACGATGCGATACTGACCGTTCGCGTCGGTGATGTCGGCCTTCGTGCCCTCGATGAGCGCCGGGCTCGACGCCTCGACCGTCACGCCCGGCAGCACCGCTCCACTGGTGTCCCTCACGGTGCCAGTGAAAGAACTCTGCGCCAGTGCCACACCTGGTGCGCACATCGCGAGCGCGACGCCCACCATCCACGATCGCAGTCGTGTGTTCATCTCCACTCTCCTCCAAGGCCTGCCGGAACACGGAGCTCGACAATGAGCGCGCGAGCCTCGGAGCGCATCGAGGCGCGACTGCGGCTCGGCATTCAGCCGAGAGGTTGTAGCCGCCGCGTCGACGCCGATTCAATCCCTGTAGACGAGGTGGATTGATACCAGATTCATTGACGAGAAATACCGTCATGACTGGATGGCCCGAGCCCGTATGATCCGGGACGCGGCAGACGCGACGCCGCGGAGGCGACGAGCATGACGATGTCACACGCGTGGCCGGCGGTCGTGGTGGCGGCGGGCGCCGTCCTCGGACTGTCGGCGCAGGGCCCCGCGCGGGCCACGGTGTACGAAGGCGCACGCCTGATCCTCGGGGTGCCGGGCCCGCCCATCGAGCGCGGCGCCTTCCTGGTGGAGGACGGGCGCATACGGGCGGTCGGGCCCGCCGGCTCGGTGGCCGCGCCGTCTGGCGCGGCACGAGTGGACCTCACCGGGAAGACCGTCATGCCGGCGATGGTCAACGTCCACGTCCACATCGGCTACGAGAAGTACACGACGTGGCAGGCGTCCAACCACACGCCCGCCAACGTCCTGGACCACCTCCAGCGCTCGGCCTTCTACGGCACGGCGGCGACGACGTCGGTCGGCACGAGCCCCCTCGAGCAGATGCTCGCCGTGCAGGCCGACCAGCGTGCCGGCCGGCTGCCCCAGGCCGCACGCCTGCTCTTCATGCCGGGCTTCGCGCCGCCCAACGGCGGTCCCGACGCCGTGCTGCGGGTCGCGACGAACGAACTGAAGGTCGTCAACGAAGTCACGTCCGCGGAGGAGGCGAGGGCGGCCCTGCGCCGCATGGCCGCGCGCGGCATTCGCCACGTCAAGGCCTGGTACGACGACCGGCGCGGCTCGTATCCCAAGCTGTCGCTCGACGCCTATCTCGCGATCGTGGACGAGGCCCATCGCCTGAAGATGACCCTGCACACGCACGCCATCGAACTGGCCGATCAGAAGACGGCCGTGAAGGCCGGCACCGATGTCCTCGTCCACATGGTGCAGCGCGAGGCGCTGGACGACGAGTACCTGGCCCTCGTGCGCGACAGGAAGCCCTACTGGGCAACCGTGATCGGACTCGGCGACCCGACCGAGGTCTGCAACGCGGACCCGTTCTTCGAGCAGGCGCTGCCGGATGTCGTCATCGCCCGCATCCGGGCGACGACCGAGCGTCGTCCCCTGGCCCCGAGCTGCGGGCCGCCTCCGGCGAACGCCGCCGAGCGCGAACGCCAGATGGCCGTGAACTTCCCGAAGATGCTGGCCGCCGGCGCCCGCGTCGTGCTGGCCACCGACACGGGCATCCAGCCGGGGCACACCTTCGGCTCCGGCGAGCACGTGGAGATGGCGCGGTGGGTGCAGCTCGGCATGTCGCCGGCCGAGGCCATCGTCGCGGCCACCAGCCGGCCTGCCGGGCTGATGGGCCAGGACGACCTCGGCGCGCTGGCCGCAGGCAAGCGGGCGAGCTTCATCGTCCTCGACGCCAATCCGCTCGAGGACATCCGGAATACGCGCCGGATTGCCGACGTGTACCTCGACGGCGCCAGGCTGGATCGCGCGGCCCTGGCTGCGGCGTTCAAGCGCCCGGCGCCGTAGCGGCCGCCGGGCGGTGCCTTCGGACAGGCGTCAGCGGTGGCAGGTCGGATGCATGCAGTTGCAGTGCAGCTCCGTCTCCGGCGCCCGCTTGCAGTAGTCGCTGCAGTACTTCGCGCCCGCTGGCACGGTGCAGTCGCAACTCGGGTGGGCGCATTTCTGAGTGTGACCCGATGCAGGCTCGGCCATGGCGGTTCTCGTTTCCGTGCTCCGTCACGTGGAGCACCGGGCCAGCATGTGCCGAAGCCCGAACGGGCGCAAGACAATCCGGCGCCGCCGGAGCCGTGCCGCGCACGGCTCAGTCCGGCCGCGCGTGCTGACGGTCGAGGCGGCGCGCGAGCGACGGCAGCAGTCGGCCCACCAGCGGCATCCATGTCTCGCGCGGAAAGACCGCGAGGATCACGGGCACGGCCACCGCGCCCGCGACGGCCACGCGCAGGGCGAGGTGCGCGTACGACGTCGGGGCCACCCAGAGGGCGAGCAGCTCCTGAGTCAGGGCACAGGCGGCGCCGAGCGTGGCCGACGGCAGCGCCACACGCCGCACGAAGTCGGCGAGGCTGACGCCGATCCGCGGAAGGATGAAGCGCGGCGCGAGGACGAGCGTGATGCCGGCGGCCGGCACGGCGGTGGCGAGCGCCACGCCCCACACGCCGAGGGCGCGGGAGAGCCACACGCTCAGGCCGAAGTTCACCAGCGCCTCGGCGACCACCACGCCCAGGAGATGGCGCTGCCGATCGAACGCCTGGTAGAAGGGCGTGAGGATCTGCGTCGAGAGCGCGCTGGCCGTGGCGCCGATGGCCAGGAACAGCAGGATGTTCGCGGACCCCGACGCGATCTCGGGCCCCACCCACAGGCGCAGGAAGGCGGGGCCGAGCATCACCAGGTGCACGTTGACGAAGGCGGACAGGGCGCCGCAGGCCCTCGACGCGTCGAGGTACAGCGCCTTCAGGCTTGCCATGTCTCCCCGGGCCCGGAACGCGGCCAGCTCCGGCAGCAGGCTCTGGGTGATCCCGTTGATCACGACCCGCGAGTGCTCGACGAGCTGCAGCGGCAGCGCGTACAGCGTGACGGCGGAGGCGCCGAGCAGGACGCCGATGAGCGCGGTGTCCGTGTAGGCGATCACCAGGACCGCCACCTGCAGGACGAACGCCTGCACGCCGAAGCCGTAGAGGCCTCGCAGTTCGTCGCGGGCCGGCACCACCGGGCGCATGGCCACCGACGGCGCTACGGCACGGCAGGCCACCATCAGGAGCGGCAGCTGCATCGCGGCGTCGAGCACCACCACGGCGGCCAGCTTCACGATGGGCGCCGGCTGATAGGTGGCCCACACGACGCCCACGGTCCTGGCCAGGGTGGTGATGACGATGATGCCCGACACCAGGTCCCACCGGCCGTGCGAGGCCAGGAGCGCCGAGAAGGCCGAGTTCAGGAACATGAGGAGCAGCCGCACGCCCAGGAGGCCGAGCGTGAGCGTGGCCGCCGACTGCGCCTCCGGCGTGAGCGGCGTGGCGAAGAGGTGCGGCACGACCGGGCTCAGCAGCTCGGCTGCCAGGAAGCACACCGTGCCCAGCCCCGCGTAGAGCGTGAGCGCCACGCCGAGCAGCCGGGTCTGGACGGCGACGTCCCCGCGGCCGACCGCATCCGACAGGCGCGTCATGAACGCGGCGCCCAGACCGACGTAGAGCAGGTTCGAGTAGAGCGTCAGACCGTTGAGGAACGTCCAGACGCCGTAGTTCTCGGTGTCGAGGGCGCGCACGACCAGCGGCGTCGTGCCGAGCGCAACCGCCGCCGCCAGGAACGCCGCGGCCCAGTTCAGCGCCACGTTGCGCCGAAGGGACCGCTGCTTGAAGGAGGCCGGGATCCACCGGCCGGCGGCCGTCAGCAGGCCCATGCCTCGCCGATCCGGGCGGGCGCCGCCGGGCACCGCGGGCGTCCGCACGGCCGCCGGCGCGGGAACGCACGGCGGGCGGCGGGACGGCCGCCTGGAGCGGGGGACGGAACCGGAGCGGCGGCGATCACGGCGGGACCGTTGAGATTATCTCAGACGTCTCCGGGGCCGCCGGGCCGCACGAGTGGGAATCGTCGAGCAATCTGGCGGCCACGTCCGGCGTTGGCGCCAGGCACGCATCCCTGTGGCCGAACCAGCGCCGGCGCCGCCGCGCCACCCAGCGGTACGCCGCGTCGCGCACCGGGCGAGGCACCACCACCCCGACGGCGGCGAAGCGCCACGGTCCCGGCAGCCGCCTGACGATCCGCAGCACCGCCTCCGACTCGACGTGCACGCCATCGGCGTCCACGAGCACGATCGAATCGGGCAGCGGCCCCGCGGCCGGCGCCATGAGGCGCCGAGCGGCGGCCGAGTCGAGCGGGGCGAAGCGGAAGACGCCGGCGGGATCGCGGGCGATCACCCAGCGCATCGCGCCGTGGCACAGCGCGCAGCCGCCGTCGAACAGGATCGCCGGCCCTCGCTTCCGGTGGTCTGACGGCATGAGCGGTCCGCCCCGCCATCGTACCGCCGGCGCCGGCTGGAGGCGCCCGGTTCGACGATATGATCTCGGGCCGTGCGGGCACGGGCGTGGGCCAGGTGGATGGCGGCGGGCGGCGTCGTCGCGTGCGCCCTGGCGCCCACGCGCGCGGCGGCGCAGCCGCGCACGCCAGACGCCGGCGTCCAGAAGCGCGCCACGGCGGTGCGGATCCCGGACGACCGGATCGCCGTCGACGGCCGTCTCGACGAGCCCGAGTGGCGCGCGGCGCCGCCGGCGGCCGACTTCGTGCAGCAGCAGCCCCGGGAGGGCGCGCCGGTCACGCCCGAGCACCGGTCCGAGGTGCGCTTCCTCTACGACGAGGACTACCTCTACATCGGCGCCACCTTCCACGAGGACGAGACGGGGAAGCTGGTCGTGAACGAGCTCCGGCGGGACTTCAACGCCAGGGCCGGCGATCTCTTCGTCGTCATCCTCGACACCTTCCTCGACCGCCTGAACGCGTACAACTTCCAGACCAATCCCCGCTGCGCCATCCGCGACTCGCAGTCCTACGACGACGGCCGCACGATCAACGCCAACTGGGACGGCGTCTGGACGTGCCGTTCCTCGTTCGACGGCGAGGCCTGGTACGTCGAGGAAGCCGTGCCCTTCAAGCAGCTCCGCTTCCCGCGCAAGGAGCAGCAGCTCTGGGGCCTGCAGCTCTTCCGGCTCGTCCGCCACACCAACGAGCAGACGATCTGGAACCCCACGCCGCGCCAGTTCAACCAGTTCAAGACGTCGTACGCGGGCCTGCTCGAAGGCATCCAGGGCGTGAAGCCGGGCCGCAACATCCGCGTCAAGCCCTTCGTGACGGCCGAGGCGCGGCACGCCAACGGCTCGACCGGCACGAGCGCCGACGGCGGCCTCGACGTGAAGATCGGCCTGGGCACCAACCTGGTCCTCGATGGCACGGTCCGGACCGACTTCTCGCAGGTCGAGACCGACGCGCAGCAGATCAACCTCACGCGATTCAATCTGTTCTTCCCCGAGAAGCGCGAGTTCTTCCTCGAGAACCAGGGCGCCTTCCAGATCGGCCCTCCGGCGTCCGGATCGAGCAACCTGGTGCCGTTCTTCAGCCGCACCATCGGCCTGAGCGATACCGGCACGCCCATTCCGATCGTGGGTGGCGCGCGGCTGACCGGGAAAGAGGGCCGGAACACCATCGCGCTGCTGAACATGCAGACCGAGGAGGAAGACGTGGCCGGCGGGTCCCCGCTGCCGGCGGCCAACGTCACGGTGCTCCGCTACGGCCGCGAGTTCCTCTCCAACTCCCTGGCCGGTGTCTTCTACCTGGGCAAGGAGCGGGGCGACCGCTCGAACCGGCTGTTCGGCGCGGACGTCCGCTATTACCCGACCCGCGAGGTCTACGTGGACGGGATGGCCATGCACTCGGAGACGTCGGGCGTCGGCGGCGGCGAGGCGTGGCGCGGCGGCATCCAGTACGACTCGGGCCGGACGCAGGCGGTGTACAGCTTCACGTCGCTCGGCGAGCGCTTCCGCGACGAGCTGGGTTTCGTGCCGCGGAGGGGAGTGGACATCACGTCGGCCAGCCTGATGCGGCGGATCCGGCCGCGCGCCCTGGCCCGGTGGGTGCGCGAGATCCGGCCGCAGGTGCCTTACCAGCGGTACACGACCGCCCGCACCGATCCGGCGTCCGGATCCCGCATCGGCGTCGAGACGGCCCTCCTCGCGCCGTACGTCACCGTCGAGCTCTTCGACGCCTCCACCGTGAGCTACACCTACACGTCGGACGAGGAGTATCTCGCCGCGCCCTTCCGCCCGCAGGGCATCCCGGCCGGCAAGGCCATCGCCCCGGGGCGCTACCGCTTCCAGAACCAGGCCGCGGCGTTCGAGGTCTTCGCCGCGCGGAAGTTCTCTCCGGGCGTCGAGTACCGCACGGGCGGTTACTACGACGGCGACCGTACCGGCGTGTCGGCGGCCGGGCGCCTCCGGATCAACGAGTACCTGGCCACGACCCTGACCTGGTCGCGCGATCGCATCACGCTGGCCGACCGGACGTCCTTCGACACGGGCCTCGCCTCGGTGCGCGTGGACGCCTCGTTCTCGACGCGGATGTTCCTGAACGCCTTCATCCAGTACAACAGCGTCACCCGGCAGCTCGCGTCGAACATCCGGTACAACTTCATCCATCACCCGTTGAGCGACGTCTTCCTCGTGTACAACGACTCGCGGTTCGTGGACCTCGACCGGCCGTCGGCGGGCCAGCGGCCGTCGCGCGCCCTGGTCCTGAAGGTGACGCATCTCTTCAGCTTCTAGGGGCGCGGACGGGCGCCGCCCATGAGTCTCGAGCGCTACTACGCCTCGCTGTCGCGGTTCCAGGACCTGGCCCGGCGTGTCGGGCACGACACGGGCCAGCGCGAGATGACCGTGCACCGGCGGCTCCTGGCGCCGGACGGCCGTCCGTCGGGCACGGTGGTCCACGAGCGCCTGCTCGCCGCGCTCGCCGCGCTCGCCGCGGGCAGCCCGCTGCCAGCCGCGCCGCGCATCCTCGACGCCGGGTGCGGGCTCGGGGGGACGACCTTCTTCCTCGCGCGCGCGGTCGGCGGAGACATCTGCGGCATCACGCTCAGCCCCGTCCAGCGCGACCGTGCCGAGCAGGAGGCCCGGAAGCGCGGCGCGGTCGGCTGCCGCTTCGTCGTTCGCAGCTACGACGAGCCGCTGGACGATCTCCTGCCGGACGGCGCCGACCTGATCGTGGCCATCGAGTCGCTGGCGCACGCGCCGGACCCCGCCGCCACGATCGGCCGGCTGGCGGCACGCCTCCGCCCCGGCGGGCGCCTTGCCGTGGTGGACGACATGCCGGCCGACGGCCTGCCGCTCGACGACCCCGACCTCACCGCCTTCCGGCGTGGCTGGCTGTGCCCGGCCGTGGCACCCGCGTCCGCGCTCCGCCGGGCTCTGTCCGCAGCAGGCGCCCCGGTCGCCGCCGACGTCGACCTGACGGCCCTGGTGCCCCGGCGCGGGCCGAGGTCGCTGGCGTGGCGGCTCCGGCTCAGCGGCCTCGGCCGCCGGCTCGGCCTTCCGGCGCCGGTGGCGGTGCTCGTCGAGTCGCTGCACGGGGGGCTGGCGCTCGAGCGCCTCTACCAGCGCGGCGCCGTGGAGTACCGGCTGCTCGTGGGCGTCAGGCCCGGCCGGGGCTGATTGCGGCAATGCCCGTCCGAACGCCAGCGTCCCGGGCGATAATCGCGCCGGGCTCGCACGGCGGGCCCGGAGGTTGGAGGCCCCGCGATGACCCACTCACGTTTCGTCCCCCTGGCCGTCGCCCTCGTGGCGATGGGGCTGGCCGCGCTGCCGCACGCGCAGCGCCGGCCGTCGCCGTCGCCCGCGCCGCCCGCCGCGCAGGTTCCGCCGCGGGTCGCGGCGCTGAAGGCTGCCCTCGACGCCGATGTCTCCTCGCCGGCCATGTTCGATTTCGGCCAGCAGATGAACGACATGGTCTTCAGCTTCGGCGAGATCGGCTTCCAGGAGTTCGAGACGCAGAAGTACCTCGGCAAGGTCCTGCGCGAGAACGGCTTCACCGTGGAAGAGGGCGTGGCCGGCATCCCGAGCGCCTGGGTGGCGCGCTGGGGCAGCGGCAGCCCCGTCATCGCCTTCGGCTCCGACGTGGACGGCATCCCCCAGGGCAACCAGAAGCCCGGCGTGGCGTATCACGACCCGATGGTGGAAGGCGCGCCCGGACACGGTGAGGGCCACAACTCGGGCACGCCCCTCAACATCGTCGCGGCCGTTGCCGTGAAGCGCATGATGGAGCGCGAGAAGCTGCCGGGCACGCTCGTCGTCTGGCCCGGGATCGCCGAGGAACTCCTCGGCACCAAGGCCTACTTCGTGCGCGCCGGCCTGTTCAAGGACGTCGACGTCGTGCTCTACAACCACGTCGGCGCCAACCTCGGCACGAGCTGGGGCGACAGCGGCGGCAGCGGCCTGGTGTCGGTGGAGTACATGTTCGAGGGCGAGACCGCGCACAGCGCCGGCGCCCCCTGGCGCGGCCGCTCGGCCGCCGACGCGGTGGAGCTGATGAACGTCGGCTGGCAGTACCGCCGCGAGCACCTGCGCCTGTCGCAGCGCACCCACTCGGTCATCACCAACGGCGGCGACCAGCCCAACGTCGTGCCGCGCTTCGCCAGCATCTGGTACTACTTCCGGGAGACCGACTACGACGCCATCAAGAACATGTGGGACATCGGCGACAAGATGGCCCAGGGCGCCGCGCTGATGACCAACACCACGTGGACGTCGCGCATCCTGGGCTCGGCGTGGCCCCGCCACACGAACCGCACGCTCGCCGAGACCATGCACGCCAACATCGAGCACGTCGGCCTGCCGCAGTGGAGCGACGCCGACATCCAGCTCGCGAAGGCGACCCAGCGCGAGATGAAGGTGCCCGAGATCGGCCTGGCGACCGGTCCGATCCGGCCGCTGCGCGGCCAGGAGCTGATCCCGGACAGCGAGAAGTTCGGCGGGCCGTCGGACGACGTCGGCGACATCACCTGGAACGTGCCGACGGTGGTGCTCGGCTACCCGGCCAACTTCCAGGCCGGTCCCGGCCACAACTGGGCCAACGCGATCCCGATGGCCACGCCCATCGCCCACAAGGGCGTCAACGCCGGCGCGCGCGTGACGGCGCTGACCGCACTGGATCTCGTGCTGCGGCCCGAGCTGGTCGCCCAGGCCAAGGACTACTTCGAGAACGTCCAGTTGAAGCAGCGCAAGTACACGCCGTTCATCCGCCCGAGCGACCAGCCGGCCACCTGGATGAACAAGGCGACGATGGAGCGCTTCCGCCCCGAGATGCGGAAGTACTACTTCGACGCCACGAAGTACAAGACCTACATGGACCAGATGAAGGCGGAGTTCGGCATCACCTATCCGACCGTCCGCGGCGCGTCGCAGTAGCGCGCCGCCCGCCTCGCGTTCCGGGAGTAGAATTCGGCCGCGTTCCCGACCAGCCGGAGGGCCTGTCATGACCACGCTCCGTCCGCCACGGCGCCACGCTCGCGTATCCCGTTCGCACCTGGGCGCGCTCCTCGGCGCCCTGGTGGTCACCGCCTGGACGGCTGCGGGCGGTGCCCAGTCGAAGACGCCGTTCGCCATCCCGACGGCCGAGACGCCGCAGCCGACCAAGGACATCGCGGCGGTGCCGGGGTCCCGCGCCCAGGGCTGGCAGAGCCAGGGCCGGTCCGAGGTGCTGGCGCGGCACGGCATCCTGGCGACGAGCGACCCGCTGGCTTCGCAAGCCGGCCTCGACATCCTCAGGCAGGGCGGCAACGCGATCGACGCGGCCGTGGCCGCGGCGGCCGTGCTCGACGTCACCTCGCAGAACGACACCGGGATCGGCGGGGATCTCTTCGCGATCCTGTGGGTGGCCAAGGAGCAGAAGCTCTACGCCATCAATGCCGCGGGCCGCGCACCCGCCGGCTGGACGCCGGAGTTCTTCACCGAGAAGCTGAAGCTGTCGCGGATGCCGGGCAGCGGCGTGAACGCGGCCACGGTGCCCGGCGCGGTCGCCGGCTACGACGCGCTCCTGAAGCGCTTCGGCACCATGGGCTTCAAGGAGACCTTCGAGCGCGCGGCCCGGATCGCCGAAGAGGGCTGGGGCCAGGCCGAGCGCCGCCACGACGACCTGCTCGGCGCGGTCAGCGGCCTTGCGAAGGACGCCGACGCGCGCCAGGTGTTCCTCGACGGCGACAAGGCGCCGGCGCTGTACAGCATCATCCGCAACCCGAACCTCGCCAAGGCGCTGCGGCTCATCCAGGCCCAGGGCAAGGACGCGTTCTACAAGGGCGACATCGCGGCCGCGATCGTGAAGAAGGTGCAGGGCGACGGCGGCGTGATGACGATGGACGACCTGGCCCGCTACGAGCCCGAGTGGGTCGAGCCCATCTCCACGAACTACCACGGCTTCGACATCCACCAGCTGCCGCCGCCCGGCCAGGGCTTCGCGGCGCTCGAGATGCTGAACATCCTCGAGGTCTGCACACCGAAGCTCGGGTTCAACCTGACCACGCTCGGCCCCTCCGACCCGATGAAGTGGCACCTGCTCGTCGAGGCCAAGAAGCTCGCCTACTCGGACCTGCTCGCGCGCAACGGCGACCCGAAGTTCTCGCCGGTGCCCGTCCATCAGCTCATCTCGAAGAAGTATGCCGAGACGCTCTGCGGCAGGATCGACCCGAACAAGGCCAGCGCGCCGTCCACGACGGGCGGCCTGAGCGGCGGGACGATCTACATGGCGGCCGCGGACCGGTGGGGCAACATGGTGTCCCTCGTCCACAGCGTGTTCAGCGTGTACGGCAGCCGCGCCGCCGTGGGGCCGTACGGGTTCGTGCTGCACAACCGCGGCTCGGCGTTCTCGCTCGATCCCCGGAGCCCCAACGTGGTCGGCCCCGGCAAGCAGCCGTTCCATTCGATCATCGCCGGCTTCGTGACCAAGGACGGCCAGCCGCTGATGGCGTTCGGCAACATGGGCGGGAGCGTCCAGCCCGAGACGCACGCGCAGCACATGGTCAACCTCATCGACCACGGGATGAACGTGCAGATGACGACCGACGCGGCGCGCTTCACGCACAACCAGAACAACGACACGCTGTCGCTCGAAGCCAACCTCTTCTCGCTCGTCGGCAAGGCCCTGGAAGCGAAGGGCCACAAGGTGCGGAGCGTGGACGGCGGCGCCGTGGGCGGCTACCAGGGCATCCTGTTCACGCGCGACCCGCGCATGGCGGCGCCCACCTTCGATCGGCGGAGCATCACCGAGGACCTGCCCGTCAACGGCGTCTACCGCGCCGGCTCCGACCATCGCAAGGACGGCCAGGCCGTGGGCTGGTAGGCGGCGGCCCGTTCCTCCAGCGGCACCCCGTGTCCCCGGTCTCGGCATCGCACTCGCAGGTCGTCTACGACGCGCTCAAGGCGTGCGGCGTGCGGATCATGTCCGCCCTGCCGGAGACGTGGCTGGTGCACCTCATCCGCCTCGCCGAGGACGATCCGGGGATGACGCTGGTCCGGCTTGCCAAGGAGGAGGAAGGGGTCGGCGTCTCGATGGGCGCGCACCTGGCTGGCGTGAAGTCCGCGATGCTCATGCAGAACCACGGGTTCCTCGCGGCCGTGAACGGCATCGTGTCGGGCGCGCAGCTCTATCGGATCCCGCTCCTGATGCTCATCAGCCACCGCGGCACGTTCGGCGAGCGCGACCCGTGGCAGACCGAGGGCGGCGGCGTCACCGAGGACACGCTCCGGGCGCTGCGCATCCCGTTCGAGCGCCTGGACGATCCCGCCGCCGTCCCGCGGCGGATCGCCGACGCCCAGACCCTGGCGTCGGCCTCCAACAAGCCCGTGGCGCTGCTGCTGTGCCGCGACCTCATGTGGGAGGAGACGGCATGACCGCGCGGCGAGAGGGCCGGAGATGACGCGGCTCGACGCGCTGCGTGCCGTGTACCCGCGCCTCGAGTTCGCTGCGGTCGTCACCATCATGGGCGCCGTGGCGGCCGAACTGCAGGCGATCGGGCACCGGCCGAACTTCTTCTACCTGCAGCACGCCATGGGCCTGGCCTCGTCGCTGGGGCTCGGCATCGCGCTGGCGCAGCCCGAACGCCAGGTGATCGTGTTCGACGGCGACGGGTCGCTCCTGATGAACCTGGGAGGCCTCACGACACTCGCCCGCTACCGGCCCCCGAACCTGCTCCACGTCGTCTTCGACAACGAGAGCCTGCTCTCGGTCGGCGGGTTCCCCACGGCCACCTCCACGGGCAGCGACCTGGCGGCCATGGCGACGGCGGCCGGCGTGCCGCGGGCAGCCACCGTCGGCACGCTCGATGCCTTCACGACCGCCGTGGACGAGGCGTTGGCGTCGCGCACGCTGACGACCCTCGTCGCCAAGGTGGACGCGGTGGGGCCGTCCCGGTTCGTCACCGACCTGTCGCTGCTCGAAAACCGCTTCCAGTTCCAGAGGTATCTCACCCGTGGCGTCGATCCTCAGCCAGCTCGTTGACGAACTCCGCGCCGGCCGCGTCCAGGTCGTGGACCTGACGCAGCCGCTCGGCCCCGACTCGCCCGTGATCGATCTCCCGCCGATCTTCGCGGCCTCGCCCGGGATGTCGGTCGAGACCATCTCGCGCTACGACGAACGCGGGCCCGGGTGGTACTGGAACACGCTGACCTTCGGCGAGCACACGGGCACCCACTTCGACGCGCCCGTCCACTGGGTCACGGGCAAGGATCTGCCCGACAACACCACCGACACGATCCCGGCCGCGCGCTTCGTCGGTCCGGCCGCCGTCATCGATGTCACCGCCGACGTCGCCGCAGATCCGGACTTCCTGCTGACGCCCGAGCGCATCCAGGCCTGGGAAGGGGAGCACGGCCGGATCCCTGCGGGCGCGTGGGTGCTGCTTCGCACCGGCTGGAGCCGGCGCACCGGCAAGGACGCCTTCATCAACGCCGATGCGACCGGCCCGCACAGCCCGGGGTTCCACGCGAGCGCGTCGCGGTTCCTGGCGGTCGAGCGCGACGTGGCGGGCGTCGGCGTGGAGACGATCGGCACCGACGCGGGCCAGGCCGGCGGCTTCGATCCGCCGTTCCCGAACCACACCATCATGCACGGCGCCGGGAAGTTCGGGCTGGCGAGCCTCTGCAATCTCGACCGCCTCCCGCCGACCGGCGCGATCGTCATCGCGGCGCCGCTCAAGATCGTCGGCGGGAGCGGGAGCCCGCTGCGCGTGCTCGCGCTCGTGCCCTCAGACGCCGACTAGCAGCGCCCGCTCCGTGTCGAGGGCCGCCAGCACGGCGTCCACGTCCCCGTCGTCGTTGTAGGCGTGGAACGACACGCGCAGGCCCGTGCCGCGCGCCGAGGCGATGATGCCGCGCGCCGCCAGGCGCTCGACGAGGGCCGGGGCATCGGACGAGCGCAGCACCACGAGGGCGCCGCGGCGTTCGGGGTCGCTCGGCGTCGCCACCTGGAACCCTTGATCGCGGGCCCCCGTCACGAACCGATCCACCAGGTGGGCGATGCGCCGAGCCGCGGCATCCACGCCGACGGCCTGGAGGAGGTCGAGCGCCGCGACGGCCGCGTAGGCGTTGGGCACGGGCGGCGAGCCGGTCTCGAACCGGCGTGCCGTGGCCGACCAGTCGAGGGGACCCAGCCGGAATGCAAACGGGTCCTGGCGGCCGAACCAGCCCGTCACCAGCGGCTCGAGCGTGTCCAGCAGCCCCCGGCGCACGTACAGGATCGCGATGCCGGGCGGACCCATCAGGTATTTCAGCGTGCCCGTGACCAGGACGTCCACGCCCAGCGCGTGGACGTCGAGGGGCGAGGTGCCCGTGTGCTGGTAGTCGTCGAGGAGGACGAGCGCGCCGGCCTCGTGGGCGCGCGCCGCGATCCGGGGAACGTCGAGCCGGTACCCGTTCCTGAAGCAGACGTGCGTCACGGGGACGATCGCCGTCCGCTCGCTCAGGCAGGGCTCGTAGCGCTCGACCGGCAGCGACGCGTCGTCCGGCGTGCCCGCCCAGCGGACGACCGCCCCGCGGCGCGCCTGCGCCAGCCAGACGTGGGCGACGGTCGGGAACTCGAACCCGCCCAGGACCACCTCGCGCCTGGGGCCGTCGAAGGGCAGGCCCGTGGCGATGGCCGCGATGGCCGTGGAGGCGTTGGGCATGATCGCCACCTCGTCGGGGCTGGCCCCGAGCAGCGCGGCAGCGGCCAGGCGCAGCCGCTCCACCTCGGCCACCCAGCGGTCCCAGGGCGAGCCGCCCGTGTGCCACGACTCGGTGAACGCGGCCAGGGCCCGCTCCACGTCCAGGGAGAGCGCGCCCTGCGAGCAGCTGTTCACGTAGGTGCGCCGGCCGAGCAGGGGAAAGCGGGCGCGGAAGGTCTCGAGGGTCATCGTCGGGGGCACGCGCGCAGGTATGGCCTGCGCGCCCGCTTCATGTCAAGCGCCGGCGCGGCCTGGACCCGTCAAGCGAGGTACACTCGCGGCCGCCGTGACGCCAGCCGCCCCCAGCGATCCGCACAACGAGGGCGGCCTCGCGCGACAGCTGTCGGCGTCGCAGCAGGCCATGATGGCGCTCGGCGGCGCCATCGGCACTGGCCTGTTCCTGGCCAGCGGGCTGTCGGTCAACGTGGCCGGGCCCGCCATCGTCCTGTCGTACGTGGTCGTGGCCGGCGTCTCGCTGCTCCTGACGCGCGCGCTCACGGACATGGCGGTCGCCCATCCGACGGCCGGCGCGTTCGGTGTGTACGCGGGGCTGTACGTGTCGCCGTTCGCCGGCTACGCCGTGCGCGTCAGCTACTGGCTGATGCAGGTGATCGCCACCGGCGGCCAGCTCGTGGCGTCGTCCATCTACATGGCCTACTGGTTCCCCGGCGTGCCGGGCGCCGTGTGGGTGCTGATCTTCGCCGCCCTCCTGCTCTACCTGAACTCCCGCGCCATCGGCCGTCTCGGCGCCGTCGAGTCGTGGCTCGTCACGGTCAAGATCGCGGCCGTCGGCGTGTTCGTGCTGCTGGGCGTCGCGGTGCTGGCGGGCGTCGGCGGGGGGCCGGCGCCGGGGCTCGACCACCTCACCGCCCACGGTGGCTTCATGCCGTTCGGCCCGTGGGGCGTGTGGCTGGGCTGCTGCTTCGTGATCTACTCGTTCATCGGCGTAGAGATCGTCGCCGTGACCTCGGGCGAGGCCGCCGATCCCAGCCGCACGATTCCCGTGGCCATGCGGCGCATGGCCGTCGGCCTGTCGGCGATCTACGTGGTGACGATCACGCTGCTCGTCGCGCTGTCGCCCTGGTACACGCTGGGCGTCGGGGAGAGCCCGTTCGTCCAGGTGCTGGGCGGCCTCGGAATTCCGGGCGCCGCGGGCCTGATGAACGCCGTCGTCCTGAGCGCGGCCCTCTCGAGCTCGAACGCGAACCTGTACCTGATCACGCGGACGCTGTTCTCGCTGGCGCGCGCCGGCTTCGTGCCCGCGGCGCTTGGCGACCTGTCGCCGGCCGGCGCGCCCGTGAAGGCGCTGGCGGTGTCGGCCCTGGGCCTGGGCGCCGCCGTGCTCGTGCGCGGGCTCTGGCCGGACACGGCCTACGTCTGGTTCTTCGGCGTGGCGCTGTTCGGCGCCCTGTTCGTGTGGCTGATGATCTTCGTCACCCACATCGCGTTCTGCCGCGCCAGGCGTGGGCAGGACGGCGGCACCCGGACACCGATCGCGTCGTGGGCCGGCGCCGTCGCCATCGCCGCGATCCTGCTCACCACCTGGAAGGCGCCGGGACTCGAGTCCACGCTGATTGCCGGAGGCCCGTGGCTGGCACTGCTCGCCGTCGGCTACCGGCTGTCCTCGCCCGCGTCGCGCGACGGGACGTAGCGTCGCCCGGGAGCACGACGCTGCGGCACGTTGGTTCCATGTTCCTCATCGACTCGACGTTCACACCAGGTCGAAGGTCAGCTCGCCCAGCTTCTCGACGCTGCACGCCAGCCTGTCACCCGGCTTCAGCCACACCTGCTGGTCCCTGGGCTTGCCCTGGATGACGCCCTGCGGCGTGCCCGTGAAGATGATGTCCCCGGGCTTCAGGGTGGTGTAGTTCGAGATGTAGCTGATCATGGCGCGGGAACCGAAGATCAGGTCCGAGGTGTTCGAGGACTGGCGCGTCTCGCCGTTCACCCGGCACTCGAGGCCCAGCCTGTCTGGATCGATCTGCTCGGCCGTCACCAGGTACGGGCCGATGGGCGCGAAGCCGTCGATGGCCTTGCCCGTCATCCACTGCCCCCCGCGCCCCATCTGCAGGTCGCGGGCGGTGAAGTCGTTGCCCGTGGCGTAGCCGGCCACGTAGTTCAGGGCGTCGGCCTCCGGCACCCGCGACGCCGTGCGGCCGATCACGATGACCAGCTCCACCTCGTAGTCGAAGTTCGTCGCCAGGTCGGTGGGCAGCTTCACCGTGCCCTGGTGGCGGTTGAGCGAAGGATTGAACTTGTTGAAGAGCACGGGATACTCGGGGATCGGCGAGCCAATCTCCTGCGCGTGCTGGCGATAGTTGAGGCCGACGCAGACGATCTTCTCGGGACGGCGCACGAGGGGGCCGTACTCGATCCCGGCCTCCGGCCGGAACGCCGCCGCCGCGTCGCCGGCCAGCGCGGCTTCCACGACGGCCTGCGCGCTCGGCCCGTCTTCCTGCTGCAGCAGGTCGTCGAGCGTCGCCGGCGCGTACATGTGCAGGAGCGACGCGGCGTGCGCGACGTCGAGGATGCCGCGATCGGTCTTCGCGCCGAGGCGGTCCTGGCCCTGGTCGCGGAAGGTCAGGAGCGTGAGCCCCCTGGCGAGCCCGGTGCCGAGGGTGCGGACGGGCGCGGCGGGCGCCGGGGCGCCGGGCGTCGAGCAGCCGGCCGCCCCGACGGCGGCCAGCGTCCCGGCAGAAGCGGCGGAGTTCAGGAAGCGGCGGCGGTTCATGGTCATGGCGCGGCCATCATAGCGACGACCGGGCGCTCCCGTCACCGGACGCGTCGGGCGCAGGGCCCGCCGCCGGCTAGCGGCGCGGCCGCGTCTGGTCCATCAGCCCTTCGAGGCGCTTCAGGCGTGTCTCCAGTTCGGCGATGCGCGCGGCCTGCGCCTCGACGAGGCGCCCGAGCGGGATGTCGTCGGGCGAGGGAGCGCCAGCGGCCGGGTCCACGGTCCCGCTCCCGGTGATCGGCGGAGCGGTCACCGTGCCGAGCTGTCCGTTCGCGTCCACGAAGACCAGCACGGCGGGTCCGCTCAGTTGCGCGCCGTGGATGCCCGCGATGAAGGTCTGGCTCTGGCCGGTCGGCCCGCCGGCGCCGGCGGCGTCGTACGGCGTCCCGATGCGGATCGTGTTCGTGTCGGCGGCGCTGCCCGTGACGTTGGCGCCGAGGAAGACGTTGTAGGACCCGGCCGTGGCGTTGGCCCCGGCGCTCGAGCCCGCCGCCACGTTCCAGTCGCCCGTGGTGTTCGCGCCCAGGGCGCCCAGGCCGCTGGCCGTGTTGTTCGTGCCGGTGGTGTTGGCCAGCAGGGCGTTCAAGCCGAGCGCCGTGTTGTTGCTGCCGGTCGTATTGGCGGTGAGGGCCTGTGCGCCCGTCGCCGTGTTGTTGTTGCCCGTGGTGCTGGCAAAGAGCGCGAGATAGCCGCTGCCGGTGTTGTAGTTGCCGGCGGTGTTGGCCTGAATCGCGTAGGCCCCGGCCGCGGTATTGAACTGGCCTGTGGTGTTGGCTCCGAGTGCCAGTACGCCGCTGGCCGTGTTGCGAGTGCCGGTGGTGTTCAAGAACAACGCCTTGAAGCCGTCCGCCGTGTTCCAGAAGCCCGTCGTGTTGAACCTGAGCGCCTCGTAGCCGGCAGCCGTGTTCTCGCTGCCGCTGTTGTGGCTGAGCGCGCCGTAGCCGCTGGCGACGTTGCTGAACCCAGCGAGGTTCGATGACAGCGCCCCCAGCCCCAGGGCGGTATTGTGGTGGCCCGTGGTGTTCGTCTGCAGCGCCCCAACGCCGAGGGCCGTGTTGGCACTCCCCGTGGTGGTGGAGTTGAGGGCCCACGCGCCGACAGCCGTGTTCTGGAAGGCCGAGGTGTTCGCCTTCAGCGCCCCATAGCCGACGGCCGCGTTCGAGAAGCCCGTGGTGTTGGCGGACAGCGCACTCACGCCGAGAGCCGTGTTCTCGAGCACGCCATCCTCCACCAGGTTCGGCGACACGCTGACTTCAGGTGACGGGAGGAGCCCCCCCCCGGTGGAGCGCCCCGCCCGCCGTGGGCATCCCTGCGGTGGCCGCTGCGGACGCCGCGCGTACCACGTCTGACCTGGCGATGACGCTCGCTGACGGGCCCGTCACCACGAACCCATCGCCCACGTGGTGGACCGGATCCAGCACGGTGAGCCGGTAGGTGCCGGGCAGGGTGAGCACCGTGGCCGGCGCCAGGGCCTCGACCTGCGTGGCGGTTGCGCCGGGAAGCTGTGGCACCGGCATGCCATCCACCATCACCTGCAGGTCCGGCCCCAGCCCCGACCCGGTGATGGTGAGCACGCCGGTGTCGGACCGGACGGTCACGCGGTGGATCGCCGGACGCTCGAGGGGCTGTGCCGCGCCGGACGACGCGATGCACAGCGTGACACACACGGCGAGCCCGAGGATGACGGGGGATGTCGATCGCATCGGTATTGCTCCTTGACGCGCAGGGGGACTACCGGTGCGGGTTGCATCGCCACCGCGCCGCGTGGCGTGCGGGAGGAGCGATTGTCTGCGCGGGCCGGGGCGACTACAAGAGCCAATTGTGTAAGACGACCAGGCCCACGCCGCCTCGGTGGGTCCGCAACACCGCCCTACTGGCGGTTGTAGGTGATGCCGGCTTTCTGCGCCTGGTCGATGGCAATCACCATCGCGGGGACGATCGTGACCCCGGGGAGCAGGTTCGCACGCAGCTCGCGGTCGATGTCGGCCGCCTTGCCCTTGCCGCGCGCCTCGAGCTCGAGCGTCCACAGCCCCAGCGCGTTGTTGCACATGATGAACGTCGTCCCCATCCGCTGCAGGCTCTCGATCCCGAGCGCCGGCATCGCCCCTTCGAGGGCGGCGATGGCAGGCGTCCCCAGCGCCTGGTACAGCAGGTGCACGTCGGCGGACGTCGGGCGATGGAAGACGTTGCGCGTGTACGACTTCCCCGAGGCGTCCTTCAGTCCCATGTAGGCGCCCAGCTCGTACTTCGCCCAGATCGTGTCGTTGAACCCGAGCGGAATGCTGGCCTGGTTGCCCGCGGAATAGAAGGTGCCCACGGCGCCGACCGTGCCGGTGGCCGCCTTGAACGCCTCGGCATACGTGTTCAGGTAGTTCAGGATGTGGAGCAGCGGGAATCCGTTCTTGTGCTGCGGAAAGTCGAACAGGGCCCGGTTGGTGCCCTTCACGCTGTCGATCCAGTCCCGTCCGGGCGAGACGCCGGCGGCAGCGGGGGACGCCGAAAGGGACAGGCCCGCCATGGTCGTGGCGCCGGCCATGTGGCCCAGAAACTGGCGGCGATCGGTCGTTGATCCTCGGTTCACGTTCGCACTCCTTCCCATCGGTGAGCGCGCTCCGCGGCCGCGGAGCGGCGTGGGGTACCCCACACCGGGGATATCGAGATCGGCGGCCGAAAGCCGCCACGTCGGGTGCCCGACGCGCGCCCCGGCCCGGGCCCCGGGCGTAGAATCGACCGAGAGGTCGCGCCATGGCTTCATCCATCGCACCGCGGTCGTCGATGCTCGCCGAACGCTTCGCCGCACTGCATCGCCTGATCGGCAACACGCCGCTGCTGGCGGTGGACATCTGCTACCGCGGCGAGCCCCGCGTGATCTTCGCCAAGCAGGAGTCGCTGAACCTCACCGGGAGCATCAAGGACCGCATGGCGCTCTTCATCGTGGAAGAGGCCTACCGCAGCGGCGCCCTCCGGCCCGGCATGCGCATCGCCGAGGCCACGAGCGGCAACACGGGCATTTCGTTCTCGGCCGTCGGCCGCGCGCTGGGTCATCCGGTCACGATCTTCATGCCCGACTGGATGAGCGCCGAACGCATGAGCATCATCGCCAGCTTCGGCGCCGAGATCGTCCCGGTGAGCGCTGCCCAAGGCGGCTTCCTGGGCAGCATCCGCCTCGCGGAGGAGCTCGCCGCGCAGGACCCGGACGTGTTCCTGCCCTGCCAGTTCGCCAATCCCGCCAACGTGGAAGGGCACCGGCGCACGACCGGCCCGGAGATCCTCTCGCAGCTCGCGGGCGCGGGCCTGTCGCCTGACGCGTTCGTGGCCGGCGTCGGCACCGGTGGCACGGTGATGGGCGTGGGCCGCGTCCTGAAGGAGCGCCGGCCCGCTGCGCGCGTGCATCCGCTCGAGCCGGCCGAGTCCCCCACGCTGTCCACGGGGCACAAGGTCGGCCGTCATCGCATCCAGGGCATCTCGGACGAGTTCATCCCGGCCATCGTGAGGCTCGACGAACTCGACCCGGTCGTGAGCGCCCACGACGGCGACGCGATTCTCATGGCGCAGAAGCTGGCGCACTCGGGACTGGCCGTCGGCATCTCGTCGGGCGCGAACTTCCTCGGCGCGCTGCAGGTGCAGAACGCGATGGGCGCCGACGCCGTCGTCGCCACGATCTTCTGCGACAGCAACAAGAAGTACTTGAGCACCGATCTGCTCCGCGACGAGCCGGTCCGCGAGGGCTACCTGTCGACGGACGTCGAGATCGTCGGCTTCCGCGCGCTCGGCCGCGTGTGCCAGGCGTGCTTCGACGCGGACGCGCGGGCGGGCGGCTCGGTGAGTCGGCTGTGACGGACGCCGGGATCGCTGCCACCGGTCGAACCCGCGTTGAACGAGCGGAAGGCGGCGCTCCGGATCGGCCAGGGGCAGCGCCCAGAGATCCAGACCCCTTGCGCCCCGAGGCGCGACGCCTGCTCGGACACCGCGCAGCCCGGTGTCGCGGTTCTGCACGAAGACGCGCCGGCCCGGCCGAACGGTTCCGGGGCGCGAGCCTCCGCTGATTGACAACGGCCGCCGATAACATAACAATGTGCGAAGATATGGCGGCGCGCAACTTCCTCACCGACTTCGAGCTGATGATCGTGCTGGCGGCCCTCCGGGGCGGCGACGAGGCCTACGCCGTCCAGATCGCTCGCGAGATCGAGGCCACCGCCGGCCGGCTGGTGCAATTGGGCGCCGTCTACACCGCGCTGAACCGCCTCGAGGAACAGCGCCTGATGGAGTCGTGGACCGGCGAGCCCACCGGTGAACGGGGCGGGCGCGCGAAGCGCTATTTTCGCGTGACGCCTCGCGGTCTCCAGGCCGCGAGGAGCACCCAGCGTGCCTTGATCGCGTTGTGGCGTGGGCTTCCCGAATTGAAGGAGCGACCATCATGACGAGCCGCGAGTTCCTGGTCCGTGCCGCCGTTCATCTCGTCGAACGTGTCGCTGCCGACGGCGAGGTGCTGGCTGGCGACCTGCTGGAAGAACGGCATCGCGGCCGCTCGGTCGCGTGGGTGTGGTGGCAGGCACTCGGTGCGCTCCGTGCCGTGATCTGGCCGGCGGCGCCCGTCGAAATCCGTCCGCTCACCCTCGTCGAGGCCCAACCCGACGACGCCTACGCGCGCGCGAACGTGCTGCTGCGGCGGCGTGTCGACATCGACCTCAGCGCCAACCCTGCCGGTCACGTCGGCGGCCTCGGCATCACCATCCTTGCCGCACTCGCCGCGGTGCGCGCTCCGTTCCTGCTGTGGTTCCTGCTGGCGGCCGTCGTGAGCGGAGTGGTGTTCGGCGTCTTGCGCATCCGCCGCGGGAGCGGCCTGCCAGCGTCTCGTGCCATCGTGCCGCTGCGTGGGTGACCGCTGGCCATCGCGCCGTCGGGCTGGGCAGCTCGCGTGATCCGGTGGCAATGCTCTCGTCGCGCCACGACGAGCGAGACACCAGGCACACGGACGTGCCGCGCCAGGTGCCCAACGGCTCTCGTCGCCCGCCAGGATGCCGGCGTAGAAGTCGTCGTACAGGAACCCTGGCGTGATTCCAGCCGGATGGTGTGCCGCAGATCGACGACCCATATCCGTGGTCCCGGGCTGGGGGATCATGCCGGAGACTCGCATCGCTGTCGGCTTCTGCGGTTCCGGCTCGGGGGCTCGGGGCTTCGTACGGTATTCGATCACGGAAGGCGCGCCGCGGGGCGACCGTCCTTCTGCGCCGCCCGCGCAGGCCTTCCTGTGGGATGGCTCGCAGCCGCCTTCGGCCGTAGTTCGCCGCGAGTCGCAGCGGGCGCTTGGCGCCGTGTCCCAGGCCTCCTGGAATACGCGATTCAGTGGCATGCGCGAGAAGCGCGAGTCGTGGCCATTCTTCGCTACGGCACTGCTTCTCGCCCTGGTCTGGTTCCGGCCCACCTCCTTCGGCGCCCTGCCCCAAAATGGCGGCGCGCCATCTACTGCGTGGCTGGACGGCCACGCCATGGATGAACCTGCCTCCGTTGCAGGCGTGGCTGACTCGGACGAGACGACGCCATTGGCATCGGCGGGTCGGCTATGCCTCTGTGGGCCAGGCGGCGCTAGTGTCGGTCAGCGCAGACCCTGTGGCAGCAGTACACCGTTGGTCTTGCCTGACTAGCCAGGCGAACCAAGAGTGGCTGAAAAGCCGCGGTGCTCGGGAACAGGCCCGGCTTACTCCTACGTCAGCCTGACTCAGCGACGTCCGAACATCAGCGGGTGATCCGGTTCTCAGTGGAGATCGGAGTCGACGAGATGCTCGTGTGCCGAGTGTGCAACGTTGGTCGTCGTTCCACGACGGGACACACCCTCTCGTGATGTTGCTCGAGCATCGTGTCTCGTTCGTGATGCGACAGACTGAAGGGCGACGGCATTGCAGATGCCGTCGGGACGTTCGTCAAGGTCGCGCCGGCCGCTCTAAGACGTGAAGGCGAGATCGGCGCCGCTGAGAGCAGGATCACTGCGGCAGAACGGAAGGCACAAGGGCTGGCAGACTGGCCCGCTTCGCTCGACCCCTAAGGCCCGGCAGGCTGGGTGAGCCACCTGGCCACGCGGCAGTAGGAGAGTCGGAAAGTCTAGCGCCGCGGCATGTGCCGGTGTCCTCTCGGAACGAAGCCGGCTCTTTCGTTCGCCGGATAGTCAGAGAGTCAACGGCCTCCGGATACGTGACGTGCGTCCACGGGCATGACAGAACGTCCCTACCCGCCCAGGAAGCTCGCGAGGTGGCGCGACCTGTCCGGATCGCGACGTAGGGCGCTCGCACGACCTCGCCTTCGAATTCGCAGAGAGCGGCATCGTCCACGGGAACTGGCGCCCCTGTCGAGCTTCGGAATATCCTTCCGCAGGCGCACATGCCGGTCACAGCGTCGCCACCCGCGTCCGAGCACTCGTACTGGGCGTTCATCAGCTACAGCCATCGCGACATGGCCTGGGCCGTCTGGCTGCACAAGCGGCTCGAAACCTATCGCGACCACAAGCGGCTGGTAGGCACCACTAACCGCCGGGGTGAAGTCGTGCCGGCGCGCATCTTCCCGGTGTTTCGCGATCGCGACGAACTCGAAGGCGCTCCGGACCTTCCAGAACGTATCAGCGAGGCCCTCGTGCGGTCTCGCTATCTGATCGTCATCTGCTCACCGCAGGCCGCTGCCTCGCGGTGGGTCGATCAGGAGATTCGCACGTTCAAAGCGATGGGCCGCGACGACCGCGTACTCGCGCTGATCGTCGATGGAGAGCCACACAGCTCGAGCAACGACGACCCTCGAAACATCGAGTGCTTCCCAATCGCCCTTCGGCACCGCGTCAACCCCCAGAGGGAACTCGATTCCGAGCGTGCCGAGCCGATTGCGGCCGACGCGCGCCCCGGTCGTGACGGTAAGCGGCAGGCCTTCTTGAAGATTGCCGCCGCCATACTGGGTGTGCGATTTGATGAGCTGCGCCAGCGCGATCGCGAACGGCGCCGTCGGAGGGCGCTACTGGCTGCGGCGGCCACCACCGTGATCACCGCAATAGTCGCGGCACTGATCTGGGACGGCGCACGGCAACGACGTCAGGCGCAGGAGGAAGCCACCATCGGCCGGTCTCGTGAACTCGTGGTCAGCGCGATGAAGCTGACCGCCAGCCAGCTCGACCTGGCGCTCCTGCTGGCTGTGGAGGCATTCAGCGTGTCACCGACGGACGAAGCACGAAGTGCGTTGTGGCAGATGCTGTCGTCATCGGCGCCCGTGCGCTTCCTGGCTTCGCGCGGTCCTTCGCTCCACCTGGTCGCGGTCGACGCCGCCGGACAGCGTCTCGTGAGCGCCTCGACCGACGAGGTCGCGCTCTGGGACATCACCCGCGGCCATCGCATCGCGACCCTTCCCGATCCGCCGCGCGCGGCGGCGCGTGTGGGGTTCGCGAGCACGCAGCCGGCAACTATTAGCGAAGACGACGATCTGGCGGTGTGGCCTGAGCAGGGCGGGCCACGGATCGTCTCGTTGCGGATCGACGACGTTGCACTCGTCGAGGCGTGCTTCTCACATGGCGGGAGCTTGCTATCGACAGTCGACGGTAACGGTGCCGTGTCCGTGTGGGAGCTTGCTCAGTGGCCACCCATCCGCCGAACGCTAGGGAAGGTGCGAACTGGCGGTGGTCTGGCATTCCATCTCGATGATTCGAGGGTCGTCGTCTACGACAATGCAGAGCAATTGGTGGTCACATTCGACGTTCAG